>JAUISX010000001.1 GCA_030434245.1 Porphyromonadaceae bacterium W3.11 | reverse complement strand
GAAATTATTAATATCCAAAACATCCCTCATAGGGGTTGCATTTTTCCTCGTTCGTGCCCTCATCGATGAGCCTTAGAGCCTCCTTCCAGCCGGGGAAGCCACCGAGGTTACGATCATCAATGTAGAGGTCGGCATACACTTTTCGGCAATCATTCGAGTAGCGCTCGAAGTTCTCTCGAGCGTTACAATTGATGTTGTCAAAGGGGATACCCTTCTCCAGCAAAAAGTTAATGGCATCGGTCTGATCTTGCCCCTCTCTGCACGTCCATATAATAAGATGATGCCCCCGCCTCTTCAGCTCCTGCATGGCATCCCTTGCACCATTCACCACTACTCCAACTTCTGGGTATGGGCTGGCATTTATTACGCCATCAAAATCTACTGCTATTACCATCTTCCTCATACTCATCTTCAACCTCCCTTTGTTTCTCTCTCAATCTGTCTCTTAACTCACTTTTCCAGTCGCTTAAGCTGACCGTCACAGCCTCATAATCCGCATTTCTTAACGAGGTCTGCATATCATTTATAAATGAAAGGTCCGCCCTAATCGCTTCTATGCTATTCCTATCTTTTTCCATATCGTTTATAATATTGAGGGGGTGCCAGGAGTGATTTTTTGCTGCTTTGCTCCCTAGGTTGATGCCACTGCATTTCACCCCCTCATGTTAATTACCAAAACATATTCTCATCCTTTATGATTTTCTTAGCCTCGCTATTGCGATATTTCGCCCTTGGCGCAATCAAATTAAGAGTTTCTTGCGCTGAGTAATATGGACGATTGATTTCCCACAGATGAAGGAGGTACTCCTTCTTATTACGTTTCGGCGAATCGATATGACTACTTGTCGTACGCTGATTGTTACTTATTTCAATATTACCCATAACAGTTACATTTTCCTTACATTTCACTCACTTCGCCCACTTCTGTCATGGATAAGGGGACTGTTGTCCAGCCGTTATGGTCATCTTTGATTTCGCAGCGAATGTATCGCTTCGAAAGGGTAGGTAAATAGCTTTCCTCAATGATCTTCACGGCTTCCAGGAACTCCTCCGATTTTGTTTCTTCGGCGATACGTCTCAGCTGAATCACTCGACTAGCTTTGAGATTCCCCTTACTGTCCTTAGAAAGTAATCGGAATACCATATCCACCAGGGCTTTGCTCTTGTCATCGCCCACTAGGCTCTCTAGGTACTTTCGGACCATCTGAATACCGTCGTCCACTGTGTCACGGTATCCGTCGATAGTGTGATAACCAAGAGTTACCCTCATGGTGCTATCGGAATTGGTGAAAGTGTGTGAGCGCTGCCCCTCGCTGACCAAGCCCAGTACATCGCCTTTCATGCGAATCAGCTCCTCGAACTGCTGAAATACTCGTTCCTTGCTCATGCCTAGCCCATCACTGACCTGCTGAAGGCTTGGCACCACGGCCTGTAACGTCTCATCGACTAGTTCACGATAGGCGTCGCGGTTCTGCTGACGAGTGTTCTCCTCCTCTTTCTTCTTTTTCCACGCCTTGTACTCCTCAAATTCTTTTCTCTCTTGCTCTGTCATGGTACTCATTGTTATATCATATTTGATTGTTAATTATAATTACCTCTTTTTATCATTTGTGCCGTAGTCACATTCGTGTAATAGACGCACTTCCTCTTTTTATCCTTTTGGGGCTCCACCACGGTCACCTCCTCCTCTTTTTCTTTCTTCTTCTTTCGGTTGATCGCGTACATCTTTCGTCTGAGTTTTTCGAGCTCCTCCTCATTGAGCTGGTGGAACTCCTTGCCCGCAATTCGCGACTGACTTACGAAGCGATTCACTGCCTCCCAGTCGCTCGTATCGATGCCATAGCTTTTCAGTAGCTTAAGCACAGCCGAGCGTTTACGCCTCTTTTCGGGATTGGCTTTGGAAGGCTTGAAGCCTGTCTGCTTTCTCAGTTCTGCCCTGAGCTTCACGAGCTCACCACCTGTGAGCTCACGCAAACTATTTGTCCTCCCATCGGAAACACTTTCGCACATCACACGTTTAAGCTCCTCTGCTTCCAGCTCTCCTGCTAGCTTATTAATCATCGCCCAGATGTCGCTATATCCTCTCATTACCCTCTTATATTTAGTTGTTCACTGACAGTGTAGGCCACCATCCTATCGTAAGGCCCCATCATCACTCCTGTCACCATCCGATAGACCATCGCAATAGTCGCCACCTCAGAGTAATTCATACTGATAGTGTACTTTTCCTTCTGACTCAGGAGACGTTCACCGAGTCGCTGTGACAGCTGAACGAGGTTGAAGAATTGTCCCTCCTCTTCCTGAGTGAGCTTTCTGCCTCGAAAAAGGAGACAGCTATAAGTGTGACCATCGCCACACTTCTTAGTTCAGCAAAGGATAACTTCATTTTCTTTCTCTCGTGCATAATCCGCAGACGGCTGTTGTACACTGTTCTTTCTTCTATACTATTCATCGTTTCCTTTTTTATTGCTCTTTTCCCCAATAAATCTCTGCCTTCTCCTTCCAAATGTCGAACTCGCCTCGCTCACCGATAAAGCGGCCCTTACTGAAAGCCCTATACCCTTCCACCCATATCTTAAGTGAGGCATCGTACATCACACTCACTGCTTCGTTGCCTGCTGGATTATTTCCACTGGCATGGCTGATGAAAATAAGCAGGTGCTTCGGGAAACGCTCCTTGAACTGGATGTAATCGATATAACTCATGCGGGTGTATTGAAAGGAGTCGATAATCACGATGCGTGGGCTACGCTTTTTCTCGAGTCGCTCTCCGAGCTCCTCCATACTTTCGCTGATAATTCGTAGAGAGCCGTTCACCTCCATCATCCCAAATCGCTTGAGGGTGTTCGCCATCGTGAGGCCTGTGCCCTCCTCCAGCGAGTTAAATAACACAATGCCATACTTGCAGAGCTCCTTGGCGAGCATCATCGTAAACGAACTCTTGCCATTGCCACTCTTGCCCCATATAATCCAAGTGCCACACTGCTCTGGCTTGCCGAAAAAGGCTTGCCACTCCTCTGACAGCTCAAAGGTTTCCAGCTTCTGATTGAGCACCTGACTTACTGATAATGCTTGCTTTGCCATATTATTCTCCTATATCGTCCGATTTATCCGTTTATAGTCGCGGATAAATCCGTTAGTACTTCCCAATAAATCCGCTAATAGACGCGGATGCCTTCCTGATGCTATTCACCATACATTTCAGCATTCTATACTGATGCTTTAGCATTTTCCCACTCATCTTTTAATAACTTGTTTATTTTATTTGCTTCCTTCGCTAATCTCTTATGCCCATGATCGCGATATAGTAGATGAAGCTCTCGTGAACCCTGCACAGTATAGTAGACCTGATCGTAAGTGTACTCTGGCATAGTTGCTGCTATCTCAGGTAACGTCATATTTGACTCGATAAGCACTTTAAGCCTATTAGTATCAATCTCTGGAGCCTCTGAGAGTAGTCGCTTACGCTCCATCTCCTCCTCCCATCTCTTCTGTCGGGCATCATAAAGTTGTTCCCAATTTTTATGAACTTTCCAAAGGACGAGACTTCGAGAAATCGTAGCTCTATCAATTCCTGTAACTCTATATATTTCGTTGATAGACACCCCATATCTGTAGAGTGTCACAATCGTATCCTTTTTCTCCTCTACGTGTTTTGCATTCGTAAACGTACCCGCATTTTTTCGTGGAGGGCGTCCTAATAACACTCCCATCTTTTTTCGTAGTGCCAAACCTTCCAGCGTTCTTTGCTGTATGAGCTGTCTCTCAATCTCGGATGCCAATCCAAACGCAAATGCAAGTACCTTAGATTGAATGTCATTACCCATGTGATACCCCTCCTTTACAGTGTGAATTTCCCCTCCCAATTTCATCACTTTATTCAGGATCTCCATTACCATTAAGAGATTTCTACCGAGCCTACTGATCTCGCTAGAAATGAGTATATCACCCGCCTCCATTTGATTAAGAAGCTCCCCTAAGTGTCTTTTTGCGTAATCAACACCACCTGATACGCCATCATCCACTACATACTCATCAATAACCCACCCCTTATCCTTCGCGTATTCATCAACCCCCTGCTTTTGACTATTTATATCCTGCTCCGAAGAGCTCACTCTTAAATAACCGTATATCATAATCCTAGTATTTCTTTTATTTTTTCTTCGTTGTTAGGTCTTTTATTTGCATAATCTGCAAGACTCTCATCCTCTTTTAAGGCACCCACCTTTTCAAGCCTTTCTATCACTTTAACGATATCAAAGACTGGTCTTTTATGCATTTTTGTTAGTTGTATATCTATATAGTTGATACTTCCTAGCTCGTGTGCGATCTCTGGAAAGCACCGATTAAACTCTTTTTTCGCTAAGCCCCAATCCAACTCCATATCACGCCCTAAGTTTCAACACACACTTTTTCACCCGCCTCAAATCAAAATCAAATTGCTCTGCATCTCTAATCACATTATTGATAGTTGATTCATTTGTTATTCCATTTCCTGACTTTCCCCATATAATCCAAGTTCCACACTGCTCTGGCTTGCCGAAAAAGGCTTGCCACTCCTCTGACAGCTCAAAGGTTTCCAGCTTCTGATTGAGCACCTGACTCACCGATAATGCTTGCTTACTCATAATTCACTATCTTTGTAGCATTATTAACTAAAACAAATTCACCATGGTACAATTAAGTATGTTTACAGAGGTTTATGTCTCAGGAGGTGCGTCCGAGCTCTCTTCCGAAGATGTTCATCTACTAAAGCAGACCCTTCAGGGCTTCCGCTACATCCTTGAGCTCTTTGGTTTTGACCCTGAACTTCTACAGGTTGGGTACAAGAACTGGGCTTTTGATTTTCGCTCTGCTCCTGAGGACGAGATACATCCACGTTTTTCAAGAGAGTGCACGCACTTTCATTGTTGGGACATTGATGTGGAAATACAGGTCGAGAATCTAAGTAAAGCCTATCGAATGTCGGCCCTAATGGAGCAGCTACACGCGTCCCTTCAGTATTGCATGCCGAAGGATAATGTTGAGGTCTCAAATCTGGACTTGCGATTGGACGGCACCCCTCTATTACCTTCAATATAAAATCAATTGTTTTAGAGTCATCAGCACTTATCGCTGATATATTTACCTCTGTTCTTTCGTTCGTCTGTATTACTTTAATATCCATAATTCACTTCTTTTTTCTCGGAGAGTTTTTTCACGCTCTCGGAGAGTTTTATATTTTTCTTGGAGTTCAACATTTATAAATGCGGGTTAATCAGTTTCTATAAACGGGTAAATCCGTTTGTACACACGGATTTCTCCGTTTGTACACACCGTTACTCACGCCCTTAACTTCAACACACACTTCTTTACTCGTCGCAGGTCAAAATCAAATTGCTCGGCATCTCTAATCACGCTATTGATGGTGGAGTCATCGAGGATGCCATTCGCCTTGCAGATACCGTAGATATCGCTCGGAGTGGTTTTGTCCACCACATAAAACCTCCGACCAATCCTCGAGTGTAGCTCGTTGTACCCTCGTTTGTTATGTCTTAGCCCGCTATTCATACGCTTTTCGATGTAGTCGGTGCTAAGCATCACGATACCACAGTGCCCCTCGAGGTGATTATAAATGGTAACGCAATAGAGTAGGATGCTATCTATCAGCTTGTCGGCTTCGTCAAGTATCAAGACTGGGTTATTTTTATTCCTAAGCACCTCAATCAAAAATTCAAGTCGGGCCCGCAAACCACTCTCCACACTCTTCTCACCGAGGGCGGATAGACAAGCATCGAGGAAATCCGAACGCTTCATATCCTCACTGCACAACACATATACGGCATTGGCATTGCGGGCAGAGTAATTGCGGGCAGTAGTGCTTTTACCTGCTCCAGCGTCAGCCACCAACCAAGTACAGCTTGATTTATCTTGTGAGTCTTTGATCACGGCACATATCTCCTGATATGCCGCAGTCTCCACCTCCACCCATCCATCGCTCTTGGTGCAGAGCTTGGCAAATAGGCTACTCCACATCTCATCCGATATCACCTCATCTCTATTGCCTCGGATGATATCGCCAACGGTGGTGGTACCGATAGCGAGGTGGTTAGCGGCCTTGCGCTGTGAGCCTAGTCGTGCCACCAGCTCTTTAAGTTTAGTTCTAATAAGTTCTTTATTCATAATTAGTAGTAATGTTTTTATATTATAATTTATCAATTAGTCTTCCTTCTATTTCTTGATTGGTGAGTGGTCGTACATCGGACCAATCCATCTTACTCTCTACCTTCTTAATCACCGCCAGCGATGTGGTGGCATTTTTAAGCGAAATAGTAACATCATCCACTTTGGCAAGCTCTTGTGCAAGCTCCACAGCACGCTCATTATCCGCCTTGGATGCCCCAAGCATACGTGGGTAATTGCTCTGCTGATGTTGCTGATACTTGATGTCGATGGCCTTGCCAATCGCATCCCTACGCACCCGCATCTCCTTATCCGCATCTAGGACCTTCTTGGTTAGTTCGTCATCCTTCGCGGTGCGGTCTTCTGCCGCCATAGCCACTTTAATGGCTGGGTGTAGATAACGCTCAAACCTCCACACATCGCCCTTATCCACTCGGTAGATGGCGATTTTCGTAAGGTCCAGAGGGTCATACTTCACGCCAAATTGTCGGCGGGTGTTGCTCATACGCCACTCGATATCAATTTCGCCATCGGGTGTATAGGCTTCGTAATAATACTCCTTATTATCCTCTGTAATCGTAAGCCCGCCCTGCAGGAAGGTGCTTTGCCTTGGTCGCTTCTCCCAGAATAGTTCCACATAATCTTCGGTGGTGAGCTCCATACGATCTGGATTGACCCGCTCTACTTTGTACAGCTGCTCACGGGTAAACTCGCCCTCTACCACTTGGCTATTCCACTGATGGATGCAATTACTTGTAAATTCTTTCAAGGTTTCATAGGTCGGTAATTTGTCGAGATTAGCATTAATCCACTCAAGGTTGGCTGCGCTCAGCTCACTCTTTGAAGTAATATTAAATCCCGTGAAATATGGGTAGTGGCGGAGCACACTATGTTGAAATTGACCAATCAAATTCTCTGCTGGATTAGCTTGCTTTCGGTATGGAGCCTTAAATCGAACCCCAACTTCGGTCATCTTCGAGAAAAATCCTACTCTATCAAGCTTACGCTGTGAGCTCTGATTGTCCATCACCAGCTGGAAGGGCTTCACCCCTGCTACATCCATCGCCATCCGATACGCTTGGTACTGCGAACCGAAGGCACTCTCCTGACCCAAGGACCACCCAACGCAATAGCCTGTACAGACGTCGAATATCATGTAGATATCGGTGTGGACCCTTTTACCCTCTTTATTGAGGTAGTAGATATTGAACTTCGTGCCGTCTGCCGCCCATAGGGCATTGGCGTATCTAGGCTTTTCGAGTCCGATAAGCTGTGCACCATACTTAGCATTGACTTCGCTCTCGCCCACCTGCTGTCCGAGCCACAAGGGCTTAATCGCGGGATCATTGAGATAATCACGGATGGTACTGACACTCTGGATAGTTTCCCAGCCCTTTTCGATGGCAAATTGATTGTATGCCAAGAGGGCACTATCGAAGTCATGCACATACTCACGATTGCGCATCAGGGCAATGAGGTATTCGCCTGCCTCTTGGGTGATCTTCGCCGTATTGCTGTTGCCAATTTTGCCACTAATCAAGCACTTGTACCCCTCTCGCTTATATTCGTTCACCTTCTTCTGTAGGCGGCTCATACTCTTAGGGAGGGTATGGGCGTAGTCCTGGCGTAGCTCCTCGCTATACTGGTGGAGCAATTTCCAAGTATTCGTGCGTCTGTTGTTGAGTTTATTAGTCATCTGCTGGAGCTCAGCTTGGCGGGCGATGATCGCATTCAGAACTCGGGCATTAAGCTCATATTCATCCGCGATGTGATCCTCAAGACCAACCATTTGCCCACCCAACTCATATTGGAACTCATAATTGAAGTATATTTTTGCGTCAAAATCCTCTGGAAGCCAAGCCAGTTCACCTTTAGGCTGGAGGAGCTCGTGCGGATCACCATACCTCTCTATGATTGCCGCCTTGGCTTTTTTGGGCAGGGTATCGTAGTCAACGAGGGCAGTTACACCCTCACCGTACGCCTTACGGGCATAGATCGCATTTTTGCGACGTAGCCAGCTTTTGAGTGTTTGATAATTTACGATGGGCGGCTCGCCACTCGTAAGGTCATCAAAACTCATACATATACGCCCCTGGTAATACTCCATCTTCACTATTAACGGCTTGCGATAAGTGTGGAAATTCTATTTTGCTCTCTCATGAGTTCATTGACGGTCATGTCTTTTACTTCTCGATCAACTTCACCGTCAATGATTATTTTCACAAGACCACTTTTCTTAGCAATGATCTGAGCTTGTCCACCCCACGACTGAATCATATCGCCGTTGGATTTAAATATTGTCTCCATCTCATTTTCACCACCTATTAAGACACCACCCTTTTGTATTGCTAAACTTCGTATTTTTCGTGATAAATCGGTGTTCGTCTTAAAGTTCAAAGCACCCTTTACCGTATCTGGATGCACGGAAAATAATTTAACGAGCTCGCTTCGTAATGCTCTTGTAACAACTACCTTTTTCATACCAATAAATAAATTGATTATATTTACAACCAAAACCTTAATAAGGTTTCTAAAGCAAAGATACGCAAAGTGAGAATAAAAACAAAGCAATTCGCGAAGTATTTTATATGCAATTTGAGAATATGAATAAAAGCATGATGGTTGAAGACCTTGTGAATTACTATTCAGATGGTAGTAAATCCTCATTTGCAGAGAAGATTGGAGTAAAACCACAAACAATACACTCTTGGATTTCTCGTGGCACTTTTGACTCTGAATTAATTTTCGCGAAATGCGAAAATGTATCTTCCGAGTGGCTTCTCTCTGGTAATGGAAGCATGCTCCGAGAAAATATAAAAATGCCACCCACTAACACTAAAAGACTATATACTCCAAAATTTCAAGAGTCAATTATTGAAGAACAATCTATTCCATACTATTCAATAGAAGCAACTGCAGGTGTTCTGGAGCATCTTGATAATTCTGCAGAGTACCAAATTGGGCAAATTATGATTCCTAATATGCCCAGATGCGATGGAGCAGTTTCAATCACTGGAGATTCCATGTATCCACTTCTAAAATCGGGAGACATCGTGGCATTTCAAGTGGTCCATGATATCAATAATATTCACTTTGGGGATATGTACCTTGTATCTATTAATGAGGATGGGGATACTTATATCACTGTAAAGTGGGTGAAAAAGCACCCAAGCGATCCTGAAAAGGCGGTACTGGAGTCGCACAATCCGAATTATTCGCCACGAGATGTCCTACTCAAGCACATCCACAAAATTGCCCTCATTAAATTCTCCATTCGATACAATTCAATGGGCTAATAGGGCACGCCCAACCCCTTTATTTCCCAGCCATAATAAACGACTCGTACTCATGGAAATTCGCCAAAATAGGCACAACAAAGCATATATAACTAATATACAGTATGTTAAGCCATTTATTCGAGAAAAAGTGTGTATTTTGTGGGGGTACTTAGTGGGTACCTTAAAACCATATTTCACCTGTTTACGTTTTCAAAAGGTGCATTTGTCCATATCCTACTTACACACTTTGTGCGCTCAACTGTCCACCCTACCGTCCACCCTACAATCCCATTTCGTTTTGATTTAACATTTCAAAATGTCCACCCTACTGTCCACCCTACTGTCCACCCAAGGGTAAAAATCACCGCTCGAGCATCCTCCGACCACCCCTCAAATCGCCAATAATCGGTGCTCAAAATTCGCCCAAACGACCACCATTCGACCACCCCTCGACCACAGACACAACAAAAGCGGAAAGCCAGCCCACAAGCCAGCTTTCCGCCCTTTTTACCCACAATTACGATGCTATTTCAATGCTCCAGCATCACCCGATTAACATTTACTCGACCATCCTTCGACCATCCACCCCCAAAATTAACCCAAAATCAACCAAAATAAACATTTCGTTTTCTCCATCACCTCTCCATCATTCCATCATAACCCACTATCATATAAACACATACGACCCCTAAACCCCTATATTATCCAAGTACGCTTCGTTCCCTCCCCCCTAATAACTAAAAAATTGACCCCTTCTCCTCGTTCATTTAGGTCCCATTAGTGATGTTTTGATACTTTAATATGTTTCTATAAATCAGCTGATTGTAGAAGGTTGATAGGCTTCACAAGATTCATTTTATTAATTCCGTAGAAAAGTGTAACGACCAGTAGCGAGCATTATTTTACTTCAATGCATGTCAGTTTATTGGGGATTTTAAGGGTGAATATAATAGCGTTTATATGGAAGAGTATAAAAAGACACTATGATTTTAGAGATTTGTAGAAAAAATATGATATAAGGGTGTATTTTTTATAATACCCTGTTATTTAGATTGTTGTATTCAGTATTAGAGTGCTAGCATATCGTTAATTGAGGCTTTTTTGGTGTGAAAAGCATGAATATATTTTTTTGTTTCAAGATTTCTTCTTATCTTTGCAAAGCAATTTCAAAAAGGATGTGGCTGGTGAGTCACTGATTTGATTAATTTGCGGCTGTGGCGTAATTGGTAGCCGCGCTAGACTTAGGATCTAGTGGAGTGATCCGTGGGGGTTCGAGTCCCTTCAGCCGCACAAGTTTTAGTAGATTGTAAGTTTTTGGTTTTTGGTGCTCTGAGGTTACTTTGTATTTCCTCAGAGCTTTTTTTTGCTCTTTTCTTTTTGAAAAGAGGTATCTTTGTCTTTAGTGCATATAGCAATATCATAGATGACAGTCTTAGATGAAACAAACTGAAAATCAATATATAGAACTAAAAGGGGTGAGGGTCAATAATCTGAAGAATATCTCTCTTCGGATTCCTCGAAATAAATTAATTGTCATTACTGGATTAAGTGGGTCAGGCAAGAGCTCACTAGCTTTTGATGCGCTCTATGCTGAAGGTCAGCGTAGATATGTGGAGAGCTTAAGTGTGTATGCCCGTCAGTTCATAAGTAAGATGGGTAAGCCTGAAGCAGATGTGATTACTGGTATCCCTCCTGCCATCGCTATTCAGCAGCGAAAATTTAGCAAGAATCAGCGTAGTACGGTCGGGACCTCTACCGAGGTATATGATTATCTGAGAATGTTGTATGCTCGGATAGGTCATACCATTAGCCCTATTAGTGGGGCGGAGGTGAAAAGACACACGACTAAAGATGTTCGTGAGTATGTGCATACTTTGTCTGAAGGAACGCGGTACATGATAGGTGCTCCTCTGGAAGTGCCTAAAGGTCGTCCCCTTGAGGAGCATCTACAGCTCCAGTTGGCTAATGGGTATGTGCGATTGCTTATCGATGATAAGGTGGTGCGTATCCAAGACCTGCTAGAGGGAGTCGGGGTAGAGAAGATGAAGAAGAGCGGGATGCTTTTGATTATAGACCGTATGGTCGTAGAGCATGATAATGATGCAATGGACGTCCGCTTGGGGGATTCTGTTGAGACTGCCTTTTTTGAGGGACGTGGAACTGCTGTCATCATTCATGATGAGGTACAAAAGGAGTTTAGTGACCGCTTTGAAGCCGATGGGATCCTTTTTGAGGAGCCAACGGATAAGCTCTTTAGCTTCAATAACTCCGTTGGAGCCTGCCCAACATGCGAGGGGTATAGCAAGGTGATGGGTATAGATGAAGACTTAGTGATTCAGAATAAAAACCTATCTCTCTACGAGGAATGCGTGATGCCTTGGAGAGGACCTAAGATGTCTGCGTGGCAAAAGGAGTTCATTAGAGATACTATGGAGATGGATTTTCCTATACATAAGCCATATCGGGAGTTATCTGATGAGCAGAGAGATTTGCTTTGGAATGGCTCTAAGTCGCCTAAGGTTTGGGGTATTAATGATTTCTTTGCATATATCGAACAGCGGCAGTATAAGATGCACTATCGTATCATGTTGGCAAGGTATAGAGGACGGACGACCTGTCCTGACTGTAAGGGTAAAAGGTTGCGTAAGGAGGCTCTCTATGTTAAGGTAGGCGGAAAAGATATTAGTGAACTGACCGAGATGTCCATCAGTAAACTAAATATTTGGCTGAAAGAACTGACCCTTGATGAACGTGACGTGAAGGTAGGCGAAAGGTTGCTTGAGGAGGTGAGACGTAGGGTGGCTTTTCTGGATGAAATCGGCTTGGGTTATCTCACTCTTAATAGGGTAGCTGGTACACTTTCAGGGGGTGAGGGGCAGCGTATTCAGTTGGCGACATCATTAGGAGGAGGACTACTAGGGACGCTTTATATCTTGGATGAGCCAAGTATTGGTCTGCATGCTAGAGATACACACCTATTGATAGATGTGATGAAGGAGTTGCGAGACTTGGGCAATACTGTAGTGGTAGTAGAGCATGATGAGGATGTTATAAAGGCTGCAGATCTAATCATCGATATAGGGCCGAATGCTGGTTCTCTGGGAGGTGAACTAACATATTACGGTCCTCCAACAGATTTACCTAAGCGGTCTAATAGCTACACGGTAGAGTATCTCTCTGGTCGGAAGCATATTCCGTGGCCAAAAATAAGAAGAAACAGCAAAAGTGCCATCAAGATAGAAGGGGCTTATAAGCATAATCTCAAAAATATAGACGTCTCAATCCCTCTGCAAGTTATTACAGTGGTGACTGGAGTGAGTGGGTCGGGGAAGAGTACTTTGGTTAGAGAGATTTTTTATGAAGGTGTTTCGAGACTTTTGGACAAAGCCCCTTTAGGAAAGATTGCGTGTGGGGATATATCTGGAAGTATAAGTAGTATCAAGAGGATTGAGTATGTGGATCAGGATTCTCTAAGTACATCGTCACGATCCAACCCTGTGACATATATCGGGGCATACGATAGTATTCGTAAGTTGATGGCAGATCAGCAACTCTCTAAGCAGATGGGATTCACTCAGCAGTACTTCTCCTTCAATACAGATGGAGGTAGATGTGAGACCTGTCAGGGTGAGGGGGTTATCACGGTAGAGATGCAGTTCATGGCTGATATGGAGATCCCTTGTGATGAGTGTCATGGTAAGCGTTTCAATGAAGAGGTCCTTGAGGTAGAGTTCGAAGGGAAGAATATAGCTGATATCCTGTCTATGACTGTTGCTGATGCGATACAGTTCTTTAGTCAGCACGAGCAGAAGTCCTCGCATATCCCTCGTATTTTGGTAGGCTTGGGAGCCCTTGAGGCTGTCGGTCTGGGGTATATACAGCTGGGTCAGAGCTCGAGTACCCTCTCAGGAGGTGAAAGTCAGAGGGTAAAGTTGGCATCCCAGATCAAGGACAAGGGGAAGGTGCCAACCCTCTTTATCTTTGATGAGCCGACTACTGGTTTGCATACTCATGATATACAGGTCTTGATGAATTCCTTTAATGCCCTTGTGGAGCATGGGCATACTGTAGTTATCGTAGAGCATAATCTTGAGGTCATCAAGAGTGCAGACCATGTTATAGACTTGGGTCCTGAAGGAGGAGAGGATGGCGGTTATCTATTGTACTCCGGTACTCCAGAGGGGTTGATGGACGTGGATGGGTCTTATACCGCTAAGTTCTTACGTGAAAAATGGGAGGAGGATAATCCAGCGTGAAGGAGGAGCAGTTGCATTTTATATGGTGTAATCGGCTTTTTGATTCCTTACTATTGGATGGGCAAGCAATTGATGTCATAGAAGTAGGGACTCAGAACAGTTATGATGGTGCCGACTTCCAGATGGCACGAATACGTACGGATGCTATGGAGTGGATAGGGGCGGTTGAGATCCACGAACGCTCCTCCATGTGGCAGCAGCACGGTCATCAGCATGATCCTAATTATAACTCAGTTATTTTACACGTGGTTATGGAGGATAATGCTGAGTGTACTAGGTCGGCTAATGGGGGAATGATCCCGACGGCTGTCCTCCAAGTAGATGAGGATGTGCTGCGTAGGGTAGATAAGCTAGGGGTAGCCTCCCAGTCATTAAGATGTATGCCCGAATTATTAGAGGTAGAGGAGACCCGCCGTGAGGTCATCTTCAAGGACTTGCTGCTGAGACGTCAGATGCGAAAGTTGGATGAACTCAAGAGGAGGTCAACGGAGTCTAATATTAACGCTATCTTTTACCAGACCTTAATGAGGTATATGGGGGCTCATCAGAATAATGAGGTGATGGAGTCTGTCGCTCAGTCGCTGCCCTATCTTTATCTCAAGAAACACTCCAGTGACTGGGTGGCTCTAGAGGCGATGCTTTTGGGGCAAGCTGGTTTGATCCAAGATAGCCCTAGAGATGAGTACGAAGAAAAGTTACTCTCAGATTATATTTTCTATAAAGAGAAGTTTGGACTGAAACGAGTTGAAGGTCTTCACTTCGGTTACATGCGACTACGTCCATCCTCTTTTCCCTCTAGGATGTTAGCAATCGTTGCACAGATTATTCATCATGAGAGTGAGGTGTTGGCAGCCCTCACTACCATAGACAAACATGAGATCCAACGGATCCTGATGCTTCCCCCAAGTGAGTATTGGTGCAGACATATAGCTTTTGGACACACTCAAAATCGTCAAATGGGAGGGATTGGTAAGCAAACATTAAATTCCTTGATTATTAATGTTGTGATCCCAACCATCTATTATTATTCTGAGCAGATAGGGGATAAGGTGCTAGGGGATCGAGCGATGAGTTGGCTGAGTGAGTTATCACCAGAGAAAAATCAATATATCAGGTTGTTTGATAAGTTAGGTATCAAGTCGCAAAATGCTGCTGATACGCAGGCTATTTTGGAGCTGTATCACTCTTATTGTATTCCTTTCAGATGCCTCTCCTGTCCTATGGCTTCGGAGATTTTTCGTTGCTTTAAAAGTAGAAATACGCGAAATGATTTGGTAGTCTAAAAAAATACTGGTATCTTTGCACTACGAAAGAAATCGCGGGGTGGAGCAGTGGTAGCTCGTTGGGCTCATAACCCAAAGGTCGTAGGTTCGAATCTTACCCCCGCAACTAAATCGGAGCTGACTTCTAATTATTAGAGGTCAGCTTCTTTTTTTTTATAAAAATATTCTATAGTTGTGGTATCTTTGGTGAGTTAATAATGATATGTATAAATTATGATGAACTATCAAGAAACTATAGAATACTTATATACTCAACTGCCACAATTCCAAACACAAGGAGCCATAGCTTATAAGCCTGGGTTGGAGAGGGTAGAGCAGTTACTCGCATTTTGTGGGTCACCCCAAAACGACTTGTCAGCGGTGCATGTTGCAGGAACTAACGGGAAAGGCTCTACAAGTACGATGTTGGCAGCTATATTAGCTT
Organism: Porphyromonadaceae bacterium W3.11; assembly: GCA_030434245.1. Classification (NCBI taxonomy): domain Bacteria; kingdom Pseudomonadati; phylum Bacteroidota; class Bacteroidia; order Bacteroidales; family Porphyromonadaceae; species Porphyromonadaceae bacterium W3.11. The sequence goes on along the minus strand of JAUISX010000001.1, from coordinate 642,422 downwards.
CTGCTGGATATAAGGTGGGGTTATTCACTTCGCCTCATTTGATTGATTTTCGTGAGCGTATTCGCGTGAATGGAGAGATGATCCCCGAGTCGGAGGTGGTGCGTTTTGTGGAAAATATCCTACCTAAGATTCCAGAGGATCTGAAGCCTTCTTTTTTTGAATTAACTACAGCAATGGCGTTCGATTATTTTGCACGAGAGAAGGTGGATATTGCTGTTATTGAGGTAGGCATGGGCGGACGGCTAGATAGCACTAACGTCATTAAGCCTTTGGTCAGTGTCATCACTAATGTGAGTGTGGATCATGCCGCCTATCTTGGTAGTACTCTTAGTGCTATTGCTGGAGAAAAAGCAGGGATCATAAAGTCACATATACCTGTGGTACTTGGTCAGAGTAGTGTCTCGGAGGTCTCTACCGTTGTCCGAAAAAATGCAGATAAGTTATCTGCCCCTTTGATTTTTGCGGATCAAAAGTCTCAGATTTCGGGGTACTTCAAGATTGAGTCTGGTGGGTATCAGATTATTTCTAAGAACTTTGGCTCTTTTGTTCTGCCCCTGGAGGGAGATTATCAGCTAGAGAATATGGCTACAGTATTGGAGGTCTTACTGCTCCTAAGAGATAAGGGCTTTAATATTGCAGATAGCGATGTAAGGCTTGGGGTGCGTAAGACTAAGGAGTATGGATTGAGAGGACGCTTAGAGGTAATCCATGATAAGGATCCTAAGGTTGTTATAGATACAGGGCATAATCCGGGGGCTTGGGAACATCTACATAATGAGTTGGATGCATGGACTGAAAATGGAGGTTTGCTTTGCGTTATTGGTATGGCGGCGGATAAGGATGTGAAGCAAGTCTTGAGTAAAATGCCGTCGAATGCCCATTTTATTTTCTGTAAAGCAAAAGGTGACCGCTCGATGCCTGCTGAGGAGTTAGCTGAGCATGCGAGGTCCGTGGGATTGAGTCGTGTTACTGTCATACCTGATGTGTATGAGGCGTATCAGTATGCCATGGAACATTATTCACTCCTTGATACCTCTACTATTTTTATAGGTGGAAGTAATTTTGTCGTAGGGGAATTGCTCTCTAATTTTAAGTAAATAATCTTTTTCTGGAATTTTTGTGACGTTATTGTTGCGAAGTAAAAATATTTTTGTATCTTTGCAAAGCATTTCTCAGAGGAGAGATTAGTAGAGATATATCGGATCCTTAGCTCAGCTGGTTTAGAGCACCTGCCTTACAAGCAGGGGGTCGATGGTTCGAATCCATCAGGGTCCACTTAGATTTAGATTCAAGATATTATTGGATCCTTAGCTCAGCTGGTTTAGAGCACCTGCCTTACAAGCAGGGGGTCGATGGTTCGAATCCATCAGGGTCCACGGTTTTTTCCACTGTGCTTGTGACTTACGTCAGGGTGCAGTGGTTTTTTTTATATTTAATAATTGCGGATACAGCCATGATCACTTGTTGGGAAATGGGCTATATCCGCAATTATTATTAATGGGTTGTTAATCGCAATTATCCTTGTATGTCAAAGCCTCGATTGACTTTTTCCTGGCTAGCATGGCAGCTCCCATAACCCCAGCGTACCTCATTAATAAAGATTGCTTAAGATCGGTGTCTTGATTGACCATGTTCAAGGAATACTTACGGATTGTTGTACGAATGGGCTGTAATAGGTAGTCGCCCGTTCTAGCAAGCGGCCCTCCAATCACTACGATGTCTGGATTAAGTAGATTGATAAGGTTCGCAATGTGTAAGCCCAGTTTTTTCCCCATCTCCTCTATGATTTCGATACATAGGATATCCTCCAATAGGACAGCTTGTACGATATCATTTAGTGTGATATGATTTATATCCTTGCATCCATTAGGGTGATTAGGGTCGGTTAGGATGGATTTTGCTCCAGTCTTGATTTTCTCTATAAACTTTCTATGAATAGCTGATCCTGACACCTCCGTTTCCAAACATCCCTTTTTGCCACAGTGACATATTACTTCATTGGAGTAGGCGTGGGTATGTCCAACTTCGCCGCTAAATCCAGATTTTCCAGCATAAGGCTCACCATTGATAATGATCCCTAGTCCTAGACCCCATGTACACTGTACAAATAATAGGTTTTTACCGGAGTCCTTGTAGTGGGTCATGTATTCTCCGAAGGCTGATGCTCTAGAGTCATTGTCTATAAAGGTGGGTATTCCTACATGAAGAGAAAGGTATTTAGAAAGGGATATTTTACTGAAGTTGAAGTACGTATAGCTATATCCCGTCATAGGATTAAGCCGTCCTGGAATATTTACTCCGATGCTGACCAGTTTATCTCTAGAGAAATGGCACTCATCATCAATAAAGTCATTAATCATCCTGCAGGCAGCGTCGAGGCACTCTTGGGTATTAACCAAATCAAATGGTATGCTTAGTTTCTCCTGAACCTGATCCCCCCTTAGGTTCATGACCATGATATTAGTAGTATCAACGGTGAAGTCAACCCCTATAAAGTAATAATCTCCATCGCTTAGTCCATAAAGGAAGGGGTGCCGTCCCGATGCCGCTTCTAGCTTTCCAAAATTCTGTAGTAGGTGGGTGTCGACCATCTCATTTACCATCTTTGAAATGGTTGGTACACTGACCTCTAGACGTTGAGCAAGAGCGGGGAGTGTTTCGGGCCCATTATAAATAATATGTTGGATGATTCTCTGCTTGTACTGCAGACTCTTGTTGTTACTATCAAATTTCTTTTTGAATTGGCATTCATTCATAATTGAAAAGTATTTTTGTGATATGTTACAAAAATAATGATTTTATTTTAGAAATACAGGGTATTTAATTCGTCTTTTCAAAAATGAGAGGGTATAAAAAACCATCCGGAGGATTTACTTAATAAATAATGCTCCGGATGGTCCTATTTCATGTTATTGTTGATAGCCTAGGCATCAATCTTTTCGGTTTTTGACTCTTCGGCTAAGATTTCATTTGCTTTATCCCAAATTGTTGTATCATCTAGTACAACAAGACCTCCATCAGGACCAGATTCTAAGTGTATTCCAGAAGGTGCTCCAGCTTCGAAGTTAGCTCCTCCGAAGTAGTTACGTACTGTTCCTACTGAAATTCCAAGTTCGTCAGCAATGCGTTGCATTGTGCCGTCAGGCAAGCTGTCTTTAAAACTCCTAAGTTCGTTGAATGTAAGTGTTTTGCTCATATCGCTAATCTCTTTATATGGTGAATTAAGCAATTTAAATTTAGTCACAATGTTATACTATTGTAACACATTGCTAACTTAGTTATTTTCTTTTGCTTTAGCAAATTATTTCATGTTCTTTTGCCATTTATATGTTATTTTGATATGTTTTCAATGAAGCAGTAACGAACGTTTTTTGATCTGTGAAAAACCTTCCTTTCGGCATACTTGATAAAATGTATAGGCGGACTGTTTCGCGAGAGTATAGGTAGAATGAAAATATTGTACAGGTACCTTGAAAAGAATGTAACTATACTTTTAAAAAGAGATGTCCTATGATCATTTAGTGCTCTCTCTTAGGACTTTTGGCGTATGACTCCTAGTGATCCCTTTTTGGTATCTTTGCTGTGAATTTGTCGGATACTTCAATCAAAATAATTAATGAATCAACTTACTTTTATACATGAAGAAAAACCTTCGTGGCGTACGAGACTAAGTGGCAATAAACCCTTCATGGATGCCATATATATAGTAATGGGTGCTTTATTTCAAGCCCTGGCGTATTCCTTTTTTTTAGCTCCTGCTAATATAGTGCCTGGCGGTGTATATGGTACGACCATTGCGATCAATCATCTCACGAAGGGGGTCTTCAGTTTTGCTCCTGATGGCTTACCAATAGGGGTTACAGCATTAGTATTTAATATCCCCTTACTGATATTAGCATCTAAGAAGTTAGGCCTTTCATCTGGATGGAAGACGGTCGCTACCTTTATGCTAATCTCTATTTTCACAGACCTCTTCACAAAGCTCTTTCAGGATAGTTCTTTTGTGGTCGAGGATCGCTTGTTGTCAGCTTTCTATGGTGCTGCTATTGTGGGTTTGGGTGTCTTTTTTGTATTCAAGGCAGGAAGTACGAGTGCTGGTACAGATGTTCTAGGGCGTGTTATTGCTTCGGGGCGAAATCTTAAGCTAAGTAACTGCATTATAGTAATTGATTCAATCGTAGTTATCTTTGGTCTTATTGTATTCAAAGACTGGACGGTACCTTTGTACTCATGGTTGACGATATTTATTTATGGTAAGGTGGTTGATTTTCTACAGCCCGAAAATCCTAAAAAAGCTATCTTCATTGTATCTGAGCATATAGATAAGATTAAGGAGTTATTACTAGATGAAAAGCTTAAACTTCGAGGGACTATCCTGAAGGGCAAAGGTATGTATAAGGGTGATGAGAGGGAAGTGATCTTTATGATTACAGAGCGTAAAAAAATATCAATCATTAAGTCTTGTGTTAAGGAGGTTGATCCCATGGCCTTTATCTCTACCATGGATGCTAGCCATGACGTTATGAATCTGCCTTAAAGGTACACGATGATGGTGATGGGGTTGGATAAAAAGATAGGAATGAGCATATCCTCACGGATGAGCTCATTCCTTGTATTATTCGTGGTTATTTAATTGTGTTACTTCTGTGAACAAAGGTACAGAGGAGATATCTCTTTTACAATACCTATTGATTGGTACATTTGGTTACGGTCGCTACTCAAACGTAGGGGAATTTAGTTATTAAGAGTACCTAATGTGCATACACCATATGATTTTCTTTAGAAAAAGATCCACTATAGAAACAGTCAATGATCTCTTAAAGATTGTATGTCAAGTAATAAACTCGAGACATCGCAGAGTGAATAATTTCTTGATTAATCAAAAATCAGGGCTGCTTGCGTACTATTTGATACCCCAAATACCATCCTTAAACTCTGAAGTCATTGATAAGTAGGCTCTTGTTATGGTTGCTATAATCAAACTCGCATTGTATTAGAACATCGTATTTGAACCTGTATGTATTTGAAGGCTTAGAAGACATTTTTTTTATTATCTCTAAAATATCTATATTTATCATCAACTGGTGTATGTATATATAATTTTCAATAAGTTATAGACAAAAGGTTCTATATGTTTTTTTGTTGTCCCCTTTAATATTAGGGGTGCAATCGGGGAGTGCAACATCAGTGATTTTGGTGAATTTATTAACTGCAATTAGTTGAAAGAACAATGAGGATAGTTTTTAAACTTGTTATTGGAGCGATATTTCTTTCTGTTTATGTGATTTCAGGTATCTGCAATCCTTCTTCATTTTTAGATACCTTTTTTCTGTTTATTCCATTGTATCTAATCCTTAGTGGAATTATGGAAAGATTAATAACTAAAAGAGAAAATCGCGAATCAAAAATAAACTTATTAAGATCATTCGTGAGATTTGTGTCTTTATTGTGTGTATTGGCAATATTTAGTGGATTATATTTTATTCATATAGGTAGTGTAAGAGGAATGGGCCCAATTTTAGGTAGTCTTTTTTACTTAGTGTTAATACCTATTTTAGAGATTGAAATTATATACAGAAGAGAAGTCAAGTCAAGTAGTATTACTAGATAACACTTCAGATTTAAAAATGCCAGATAACAGTAGTAAACGCTCTGTTGTTCTGGCATTTTTTATTGATAAGATTGGTGTTAGCAGTGAAATTTAACCTCGATTTGGAGCTGGAACGCATCAAATATGAAGAGTTTTTATTAGACTTCTAAAAATGAATACGTTTACGTCTTTTGATAAGATTTCATCTTTTAATCAAAAGGACTATGATTAGGAAGAGTGTGGATTCTTTTTTCTTATATCTATTACCGATGTCAGAGGCTTGTCCCTATATAGCACGATCTCTTTAGCTTTTTAAGGTGTGGCATATCATGCGTTCCACATACTTAACTTCGCTATAATCTATCTATCTATCCACCTCGCTCGGTATGATTTTGATGCTGTTTAATAAAATATATACTTTGCTCCGTAGTTGTTGAATAGAAGGGTAGGGTGTGTGCGAGGTCCACTAAAAACGATGCTATTTACGAGTTTTTTCTAAGTCTTTTCGACTCACACTTATAGGGTAGAACTTAAGTTCCCTCCCTCTTTGTATTGCAAGTCAAGAAAGCCCTCCAATAAGAGGGTGCTCATTATGGTAAGACATAGATTTTCGTACAACGCATGCAATCTTATTGCAAACTGCGGTAGTGTCCCCAAAAGTGTGTACGGCAGAATGCGTCTCTGAAAAGCAAACCTACATATTTTTTCGCTTTGTTTTCCATAAACATTAAAGATAGACCAATAAAGAATTAAGGCAAGGCTGTCGTAGCACCGCGGAGACACCGCCTTGCCGTATTCTTTTAGGTTGATATCTTTGTGTTGGAAAATAAAGCACATTGTTGTTATTTACTTTTCATTGTTCTTCCTAAGTCCAAGAGTTAGATCTCCTATTCTTTTCTTCAGATAGTTTGCATTGATTGCAATACTACCTATCAAGTGTAGAGCGGATTCTACGCTAGGTAATGCACATTTATATCGAGCCCCTTTCTTTACCTGTCTATTGAAGCGTTCTATCCAGTTAGTACTATGAATGTACTTGCGAACACTGACGTCGTATTTTAGGTATGTGAAGTAATACTCTATCCTCTGACCGTTAGCTATTTTTGTGAGAAAAGGATAGCTCTTACGCCATCTGAACGCAAAGTTTTTAAAGCTCTCTAGGCCATCTAAAGGTGAGCTTCTTGAGCCGTCTTTACTAAAGACCTCCTGTAGATCACTTGCGATGGCTGACTTATCTCGAGGGCGTATCTTTCGAGTTATTTCTCGCTGTAGATGCACCGTGCAGAGCTGGACTTCCACTTCTGTAAAGTGCTCACGTGCAACCTCTTCAATGTTATTCAACCCGTCTGAAATGATTAGTCCTACCTCTTCGAGTCCTCGGCTTTTTAGATCCTCAAAAAACTCGCCCCAGATGCCGCTTCCCTCTGTTGGATTATTATAGACACCCACGATGTCTCGACGTCCTTCGCTATCTAAACTCATCACTACAAAAAATGCCTCCTTGCTCACACTTTCTCCTCTCCGTACAGGAAGATATGTAGCATCGATAACAAGTGCCTCTAAAGTCCTCGGTAGACGTCTTTGACGCCACTCTTCTACTGCTTCTTGGGTCGATAAGGAGAGACGATTGATTTGACTCGTACTATAACGTTTACCATACAAACGCTCGAATACTCCAGAGATATCCTCCATCGTATTACCGCAGCTATATAGATAACCTGCTAGTTCTCCCATCTCTTTCTCTTGATCTTTGAGAACGCCTAAAATCAAGGGCATGAAGCCCTGCTGTCGAGTTCGGGGTACTCGTAATTCTAGCATATTACCACTCGCAAAGATGCGACGGGGGCGGTATCCATTGCTCACATCGCCACTATCTTCTTTATACAGTTCCCTCTCCCCTTGCATCGCTATTTCGATGATTAACTCCATTAAACGACCAACTCCATTTGGCTCTGTCATCACGTTTGATAGAATTTCCTTAAATTGCATTTGTGTAAGTCTCATCTTCTTGTTTATCTTTTGTTTTTAACTTTTCAAAGATAACATTCTTGGGACTTACACACTTTTTGGGGACAGTATCCAAACTGCTTGCGAGTTGGAGAGTACAACGGGTACGTGATAGAATACGACTACCTATTGAATGGTACATTTAACTGTGGTCTCTACTCAAACGTCATGGGGGATAAAGGAAATAGGTGCATCAGAAGAAAACTTCTGATGCACCTATTTTCGTGCGTTTAGGATCTATTGTGATTACATTAGTTCCCTCACAGCAGCTTCCATCTGGGTGTCTTCACCCTTTAAGACTTTCTTCAGATCAAGCTCAACCTTCACGTCTGGCTCTAACTGGAAGTTCTCTAGGTAGTAACCTTCGTCAGTCTTATAACCAACGGCTGGGATCCCGAAGTATAGAGATGGATCCTGAAGGGTTACCCAGTTCACACTAGTCATTGTTCCTGGTACTGGCATACCTACTAGCTTGCTAATACCCATCTTCTTGAATACCCATGGGGTACCGTGAGCATTTGAGTAGTCCGCTTCACAGATCACCATGACGCTAGGCTTAGTCCATCTCTTGGAAGGCATATCACAGTAATACTTACCCTGTACTTCCTGAGTTAGGTATTTTGTACCAGAGAAGAATGCTTCAAGATCTTCGTGTAAGCGACCACCACCATTATAGCGGATGTCAATGACGATACCATCTCTTTGGTAATATTTACCCATTACATCAGAGAACACGCGGCGGAAGCTATTATCATCCATAGATGGGATATGTACATATCCTAGGCGTCCGTTTGATAGGCGATCAACTTCATCTGCACGTTGCTTGATCCAACGCTCATAGAGCAGCCCATTGAGTTTGCCAGCAGATATAGGTTTGATCACTTCCTCCCAGCTCTTGCCTGTATGTACGGAGTAGAAGCTTAGTAAGACAGGCTTATTAATCTTACCAGTAAGAAGTGGGAAATAATCAACATCCTTTTTGATCTCCACTCCATCGATCTTAGTTAAATAGTCACCCTCCTGCACTTTAGATAAGTAAGTGTCAAACGGTCCTCCTACTACGACCTCTTCGATCTTAAGGCCCTTGTCGGAAGCTTCAGATAGGTCGAAGAATAAGCCTAGCTCAGCGGTGCTTTCGGCACTTCTAGGGCTACCATATCCACTACCTGTGTGTGAAACATTTAGCTCACCAAGTAGCTCAGAAAGCATTTCTGAGAAGTCGTGATTATTATTGATGTGAGGTAAGAATTTACGATACTCCTGAGTCATGAATTCCCAATCCACACCATGCATATCCTTGACATAGAATCTTGCAGCTTCCTCCCTCTTGACATAGTCAAACATGAACTCACGCTCTTCAGCGGTATTTAGTTTCATGGTTGCTCTATAAGAGATAGGAGTGATAGACTCAGATGCGAGAGACATTTTTTGGAATGATGAACCACTCAGAAGGAATAGGTTTTTACCCTTTGCGTCAGGTGTAAGTGATTGGTATGAACCGTTCATCTTCTTCAGTAGCTTAGTCTCATGCTTCCTTAGGTCTTTCACCCAAAGGTCATAACCACCTTCGAAGGCACTCATATAATATAGCTTCTTGCCATCATCAGTGATGTATGCGTCTCCTAACTGAGAGGATACTGGAGTCAGTCGTAGGGTACGATATTCAATATTCTCAAGCTCTACGAGGATGTCTTTACTATCCTTCTTAGTCTCTTTTTTAGCTTCGTCTTTATCCTTCTCTTTCTCTTCTTCCTCTTTAGCTTTTTTCTCAGCTTCGGTCAGAAGTTCGTACTCTTCAGCATTTAGTACAAATTTGTTGTAGGACTCTCTATTTAGGAAGACGATCATCACGTCATTCATAGAGCCCCATGATGCGTGATTACGCATCCCATATTGCTCTGAATAATAGATGATCGCATTGCCATCCATTACAAATCGTGGATTACCTGCGAAGTATCCGCTTTGAGTCAAGTTGTGTATCTCATTATTTTCACCTTCGGTACTGACGAGCATGATGTCACCAAAAGGCTCGTGGTGATTATCCACCATTTCCATTGCCATCCATTTGCCATCAGGAGACCATACGAAGCCGATATATCCGTTACGCTCTGTAACATTCTTACCATTTGTGACTTGACGAAGCTCTTTTCGCTCAATATTGTAAATCATAACCTTAGAGCGATCTTTCACGAATGCCACTTCTTTTCCATCAGGTGAGAATTGTGGGTGCATCTTTTCAGAATGATCGTTAGGAATCAACTTCTCTTCGGTAATTAGTGTCGCATTAGGGAAGTTAGGATCTTCATCTCTGGTGATCTTCGCAATGTAGAGATCACTCTTGCCATCACGCTCTGAAGCGTAAACAATACTGCGATTATCTGCACCAAAAGATACGCTGCTTTCTTCAGCTGTTGTCTCTGTTATTCTCTTCGTTGTTGAGTACTCTACTGAGGTTACAAACACCTCGCCACGGACTATGAAAGCTATTTGAGAACCATCAGGGGATACTGAGACAGATGTTGCTCCACGAGTGAATGTCTTCTGCTCGTCAAGCGTTTCATCAAGGTCATTGATGATTTTGATATTTACCTTACTCGCAGTTCCTCCATCACGTAGGGTGTAGATTTCACCATCATAACCAAAGCATAGAACCCCATTATTAGCTACAGATAGGAAGCGGACTGGGTGGTGCTTGAAGCTGGTCATTTGTGTGGCTGTGCTACCATTCAAGCCTTGCTTAAAGACATTGATGGTACCAGCTCTCTCACTTAGGAAGTAAAAGTTCTTATTGTCTGGTGCAAATACTGGGTTACGATCTTCACCTTTCCAATCAACAAGTGTGCTGTAACTTTTATTTTTAAAGTCATACATCTTTATGTCTTTGGTAACAGAAGAAGTATGGTGCTTTCTCCACTCGTTCTCAAATCCCTTGATATCTTCATAGATTAAGTAACGTCCGTCCTTGGATATGTTACCCATTGAGACAGGTGTAGCCATAGCCATGATACTACGACCTCCAGTGGTAGGAACCTTATATAATTCATTAAGACGACCAGTAGGGAATAGTGCACTACTAGCTGGGTCTTGAATGTGTGTGGCATAGTAAATAAACTGACCATCTGGACTAAAACTAATGAGTTTTTCACTACTTGAGTGGGTCGTTACTCTCGTAGCAGTTCCACCCTCGGAGTCCATGATGTAGATGTCATTAGCACCATAATGGCGATTGCTCTCAAATGCAATCTTTTTGCCATCAGGACTCCACATAGGACGTGTGTCATGTGCAGGGTTTGTAGTAAGCCTAACGGCTTCGCCTCCTTGTGCAGGGACCTTATAAATATCGCCCTTGTATGTAAATGCGATTTCAGATCCATCGGGAGAGATAGCAGGGTAACGCATCCATAAAGGATTGTCGTTGGCATGTGCCATAACTCCTGATACTAGGAGCAGTAAGGCAATAATGGTTTTGTTAAGTCTCATAAAAAGAGTATTCGCTATATGTTAATAAAGTAAATATTTGGTTACAAACGCAAACTTACTAAAAAAGAGAGTGTTTGAAAAGTTAAAACTGCTTACTCATCTGCTATTGACGAGTATTCCGTCCGTTTTCGTATTATATAATGAACTGATTTTGCAATAGCAAGTAAGGAAGCCGCTTCAGAGCTTTCTATGGCATAATACCATGATCTAAAAACTCTAAACGGCTTTTGTCTTATTAAGAGTAATGAGATATTGGAGCTTTTGCTCTTTTAAGTCATGCTCTCTTTTAGTCTTACAGCTGCAGGCTGGATGGTAGATTAATACTCTATTCCCCTAGGTAGCTCTTTAGCCATAATGATCCACTTTTCTACACTTTTAAGTGGAGGTATGCGTCGGACTAGTTTTTTCTTTGCATTGACTTCTGCCATTTTCATCGTTAGGTTATCCGCATTCCTTTGAGCTAATTCTTTCACGGTATCTACCCCTGAGATCTCAAGAAGTTCTGCATACTGAGCACCGATTCCTTGAATACGGAATAAATCTACATGGTTAGCGAATCTCAGAATTTTGTCCTCTGGAATACCTGTCTTATCAGCCAAATCCTTACGCATTGCTTTGGTCCGAGCTGCCGCATGAAGGGCATCAGTTGTTGTTACGCCTACCTTCTTTAACTTCTCTCCATACTGAGGTCCTATACCCTCGACTTTTTCGATTTTGTAGTTTGCCATTTTTTTTGTTTTTGTAATAGGTTTATCTTATTTCATCGTTAAGCAATTTACTTAATTTTTTTTAGAGTTGTTGTTTTTAGACCCTTTTAATGTGCATAAGCTTTATAACTCTATTATTCTTAACTAATACGTAACATCTTGTAAGCAATGATATGGTGTTTTAGTGCGAAATAGTGGTGTTTACCTAACTCGTAATTTCTTTTTATATCTTTTTTAGTCATGCTAAGCTTTTATTTGTTTCATTTAATTCGTTCATATATAAGTCGATACGCCTTGTTTATCGATTTGAGATATAATAATTACTGAATGATCCTGCTTTTGTTTCGGTAGTTTATTTTGCAATGTACTGAATTTGTAATATCTTTGTTTTTGAAAGTAATATTTAACTAATAAAACACCTATTTTATGAAGCACTCAGTCAGTATAACTTTGATTGCCTTTTTTCTTGTCGTAATGACTTGTAATGTGCGTGCACAGGAGATAAACGGTCATATAGAGGATGAGGCGGGACAAGATGTTCCATACGCTACTATTGAATTATTGACAATGTCAGATTCCACCGTTATTGTTGGTGGTGTATCCGATGAGAAAGGGTTATTTAGTTTAGATGCCCAAGGGTATCAGCTTCCCCTGCTCTTACGTACTCGTGTGTTGGGATATCGCACCTCTGTTAGTCATGTAAAGTCTTTAGAGGCACTTAAAGTTGTTCTTACAGAGGAAGCCACTATGCTAGAGGAAATGGTCGTCACTGCTCAGCGAATATCGCATAAGATGATACCCGGTGGTCTGAGCACAGACATTTCTTTATCGCCATTGGCCAACCTGGCTGATATTTATAGTGTCCTTAGGGGAGTACCACTTGTAGAGGTTAAGGGTGAAGAGATTACCGTCGTGGGGCATGGTACACCTATTATATACATTAATGATAAATTGATGAGGGATAAAACTCAGTTGCAGCAACTACGTCCTTATCTCATAGAGCGGATAGAGGTGCTGACGACCCCAGATAGTCGATATAGTGCTTCGGCAACATCGGTGATTAAGATATATACGAAGAGGGAGCCGGGCTCTGGACTCAGTGGCAGTGTAGGTGCTTATCTTAGGAAAAGAGTGGATGCTGACTTAGGTTATGGAGGGCATATTAAGCTCAATTATCGTTATGATGGGTGGGACTTTTACTATAATACTTCGTACTATGATCTGAATAACTCTAATCACAATCCTTATCTCAAGTCTCACTCTAAAGTAGACGAGGACGAGTGGACGTCTTATGATGAACTAAGGTTATTTTATGGAGGAAAAGAGTATAATAATGTCGTTGGTATTAATTATGAGGATAAAGTTCGGTCTCTGGGTATCCGCTATTCACTCTTGGGCGAGAATGGATATACTTCTTCTCATAATGAAAGTGAACTTCGGATGAATCAAGAGACGCCACTAAAGTACACATCAGATAGTCGTGAGGATACGAAGTGGAATCTAGCTCATAGACCATCAGCCTATTATCTTAGGCATTTTGGTGCATGGAAGGCCCAATTGGATGCGGATTTTTACTTTAATAAGAATAGAAGCACTCAGAATATTATTGAGCGGATTGTGGGTAATCCTAATGTATTGAATGTAGAGAACATGACCTCCAAAGAGACCCATTCGGCTGGAGTTAGAGGAGAGCTATCTGGGGACTTAGGCAAGGGTAGCTTGACTGTAGGGGGTGAATATACTTGGGTACAAAATAATTACGTGGCACTCAATGCTGAGGAATTGGAGCTACCAGATACGAGGACTAAGACAGCTGAGCAGATGGTGGCTCTCTTTGCTCAGTACGCTCTACCTATAGGAGCTTGGCAAGCATCGGCAGGCTTAAGGATGGAGTATGTGGATACAGATTTTAATCAAAATGGTAAGCGGATAGATGAGGTGAGTAGAAGAAGCTTTAATCTCTTTCCATCGTTCTCATTTGCTGGAGAGCTGGGGCGTGGTTGGAATGGTCAGATAGCGATGAGAAGCATTATATCCCGACCTGGCTACTGGGAGTTACAGCCTACGTATCGCTATATCAGTAAGTGGATGTATAAGAGTGGTAATCCTCAGTTAAAGCCCCTCATCACTTACCGAGTACAGAGTATGGTGAAGAAGAGTTGGTTAATGGCAATGCTCTCCTATGATTATAATAAAGATAATATTATCGACGAACATACTAATCTGATGCCCGATGAGAGTAGCCCTACGGGACATAAGCCTAAGACGATATTAATGGCTCCCATTAATGGTAACCCATATCATAATGTCCGATTGACCCTGAATGCAGCTCCTAAGATAGGGTGCTGGAGTCCAGACCTCTCATTTGTTGTCAATCAAGAGATTGGCTTTGAGTATTGGGATTTCGAGACTTTTAGGAATAGATCTAAGCCTGTTCTTATGATTAACTTTAATAATAGCTTTGCCTTACCTCATGATATCTATTTATTTCTTAGTGCCGATTATACCATTTGTGGTCATATGAAAAATAAGCAGATAGATAAGCCTTTGCTATATACCTATGGGGAGCTATCCAAGAAGTGGTGGGATGGAAAATTGTACACTTCGCTATCTGTCTATAATCTTACGAATAGCCATGCTGGTTCAATTCGGAACTACTCAAGGTATAGCAGACTAAATTTCTCATTGTTCTCACCTACAGCAATATCGCTGAACATTACTTACCGCTTCAATAATGCCAAGAGTAAGTATCGAGGTCAGGGTGCGCTAAACTCCGTATTAGACCGTATGAATTAAGCTTAAATAGCATTAGTGATACTAATTAGATAATAAATTACTTTTCGATCAAAAATTATTCTTAGGAAGCGGAGGTGAGATGGTTTTCATCTCCGTTTCATCTTTCTGCTCTAGTTTTTACCTTGTTATTGACTGCTTATTAACTTGGCTTCTTTTATGATGAGAAGATGCCTGTGGTGGTAATGGTGGAATATGTAAAGTAGGACTTTTGTTGGTACCGAAGACTTTTGAAAGTCTTTGAGGGAATAGAAAAAGTTTTGTGATGGTGTGCTCTATGGATTATAGGCGCATAATGCCGATGTACCTTGTCGTGTCTGTGGGTCTAAGGTTCTGTCTATATACTTTTACACAACATTATAATACAATAGACATGAAAATAAGGTAGTTTATTTTGCAATGTACTGATATTGTACTATATTTGTTTTCGAAAAGGATAATTAACTAACTTAATAACGAATGAAATGGTACGTTTAATTAAACTAACATTTGTGGCTTGCCTCATTACTTTGATGAGTGTTGAAGTGAGGGCACAAAAGGCGAGCGCACAAAATGTAAGGGGCTGTGTAGTAGATGGCAATGGTGCCAATATATCATTTGCGACGGTACAGCTGGTAGCGTTATCTGATTCCGTGGTGATCGATGGTGGTATTACTGATGATCAGGGAGGTTTTGTATTGAATACGAAGGGTTATGATTATCCTTTTGTACTTAGGGTACGTTTGCTCGGTTACCGCACTTCTCATACGGAGGTCGCTTCTGATGAGGCGGTGCGTATTGTGCTTGAGGAGGAGGCAACGATTCTAGATGAGGCGGTCGTCACTGCTCAGCGAATATCGCACAAGATGATACCGGGTGGACTGAGTACAGACATTTCTTTATCGCCATTGGCTAACCTAGCTGATATTTATAGTGTCCTCAGGGGGGTGCCACTTGTAGAGGTTAAGGGTGAAGAGATTACCGTCGTGGGGCATGGTACCCCTATTATATACATTAATGATAAATTGATGAGGGACAAAACTCAGTTGCAGCAATTACGTCCTTATCTCATTGAGAGGATAGAAGTGCTGACGACTCCAGATAGCCGGTATAGTGCTTCGGCAACATCGGTGATTAAGATATATACGAAGAGGGAGCCGGGCTCTGGACTCAGTGGTAGTGTAGGTACTTCTCTCAAGAAAAGTATAGATGCTGCCCTTGGTTATGGAGGGCATATTAAGCTCAATTACCGTTATGATGGGTGGGACTTTTACTATAATACTTCGTACTATGATCTAAATAACTCTAATCATAATCCTTATGTCAAGTCTCATTCTAAGGTAGATGAGGACGAGTGGACGGCATATGATGAGCTAAAGTACTTTTTTGGAGGAAAAGAGTATAATAATGTCTTTGGTATTAATTATGAGGATAAAGTTCGCTCTTTGGGTCTTCGCTATTCACTCTTGGGTGAGAATGATTACTCTTCATCTCATAATGTAAGTGAACTTCGGATGAATCAAGAGCCACTACTAAAGTATTCGTCTGATAGTCGTGAGGATACGAAGTGGAATGTAGCACATAGACCATCAGCCTATTATCTTAGGCATTTCGGTGCATGGAAGGCCCAGTTGGATGCGGACTTTTACTTTAATAAGAATAGAAGCACTCAAAATATTATTGAGCGGATTGTGGGTAATCCTAATGTATTGAATGCAGAGAACATGACCTCCAAAGAGACTCATTCGGCTGGAGTGAGAGGGGAGCTATCTGGGGACTTAGGCAAGGGTAGCTTGACGGTAGGAGGTGAATACACTTGGGTGAAAAATAATTATGTGGCACTCAATGCAGAGGAATTGGAGCTACCAGATACGAGGACTAAGACAGCTGAGCAGATGGCGGCTCTCTTTGCTCAGTATGCTCTACCTATAGGAGCATGGCAAGCATCAGCAGGCTTAAGGATGGAGTATGTGGATACAGATTTTAATCAAAATGGTAAGCGAGTAGATGAGGTGAGTAGAAGAAGCTTTAATCTCTTTCCATCGTTCTCATTTTCTGGTGAGCTAGGGCGTGGTTGGAATGGTCAGATAGCGATGAGAAGCATTATTTCCCGACCTAGCTACTGGCTGTTACAGCCTACATATCGCTATATCAGTAAGTGGATGTATAAAAGTGGTAATCCTCAGTTAAAACCCCTCATCACTTACCGAGTACAGAGTATGGTAAAGAAAAGTTGGTTCATGGCGATGCTCTCCTATGATTATAATAAAGATAACATCCTCGACGAACATACTAATCTGATGCCCGATGAGAGTAGCCCTACAGGACATAAGCCTAAGACTATCTTGCTGGCTCCGATTAATGGTAAGCCATACCATAGTGTCCGATTGACCCTGAATGCAGCTCCTAAGATAGGGTGCTGGAGTCCAGACCTCTCATTTATTGTCAATCAAGAGATAGGCTTTGAGTACTGGGATTTCGAGACTTTTAGGAATAGATCTAAGCCTGTTCTTATGATTAACTTTAATAATAGCTTTGCCTTACCTCATGATATCTATTTATTTCTTAGTGCCGATTATGCCATTTGTGGTCATCAAAAAAATATGCAGATAGATAAGCCTTTGCTATATACCTATGGGGAACTCTCCAAGAAGTGGTGGTATGGAAAATTGTACACTTCGCTATCTGTCTATAATCTTACAAATAGTCATGGAGGTTCAGTGTGGACCTATTCAAGATATAGCCGACAAAATGTCTCAATGTTCTCACCTACAGCTATAAAGTTGAACATTACTTACCGCTTCAATAATGCCAAGAGTAAGTATCGAGGTCAAGGTGCACTAAACTCAGTATTAGACCGTATGAATTAGGTGTCATGAGACCTTTAGCATGCTCGAATAAAATGTGATAAATTACTTTTCTAGATATAATTATTCTTCGTAGCGGGGAGGTGGAATTGTTTCCATCTCCTCGTTTTATATAGATAATTTATGCTTTGTGCTACTATTTTTTAATCGCGTATTTATTCTCTGATTATTCTAGTTGGCAAAAGACACCAATTAAAAACGTTTCCCAGATATAGCTCCTTCTTCAGGGGGTGAGAGGATGAACTTAGAGACATGTGAGATGCGGTCCTTATGGTAGATGTTTTGAGACATCAATTATCAGTCGTACTAAAATGTCTGCAACAGAGTCCCATTGTTTAGCAACAGCCCTTAATCTTTGTTATAGTGGACCTCGTACTAACTGGGCTATATCAATGAGTTTGGAATTCGCTGCATAGTTGGTGTTTCTTAAGTTCTTTTATGCGGAATGGAGTTTTTATTTCTGTGAATAGGCTTTTTAATAACTACCATTTGGTCCATTTTAGGGACACTTTTATGAGGTTGGTAATAAGTCACGAAATGAAAGGCTCTTCATGAATAAAGTGCACTAGAATGAGCGAAATTTCTTCCTATAGGAACGCGTTCGTCTTCTCATAGGAAAAAATTATGTTCCATATAAGAAACATTTCTCTTTTATATAACTAAATTTTTGCCCCCAACTAGCACTCAAAATCAGCACTTGGGGTTACGTTTTGAAAGCTCGTGTAAATCACATTTTAAAAGAGGCAAGAAGTGTGATTATCACAGATATGTCAGCAGTGTTCTCTTATCATTAGCTCGTCATGAAATGCGCGTTTCGGTTCGGGTTGAACCCTATTTTGCTGTAGTTGCTTACGAATGGTTATGGTGGTTCATGTAGGACCAACTCGAGGTGCAGCAGGCTAAATGTCTTGATGTTCTTACTTATCGCTATATGACTAACTGTTATTTACTGCTTGAATGATGCCATAAGCAAGTATCGAGGTAGTGGAATCTCAGACTCGGTGAAGGATCGTATGTATCTAGCTATTTGCTTCCGAGTATGATGAGATCTGACACAATGTTAAGCTCCTCTGATGCCTTCGGTATTGAGCATGCTCTTTTATTAAAAATAATCTTAGAGGACTTTATCGGGGTTGTTTTTAATGAAGTCACCCCATGAGCTTTTAGAGCTTTTGGCTATCGGGGAGGTCTCTTGGATGTGGTGGGTAAGGGCGACTGCGACGCCATCAGTGGCATCGAGGTGATCCATGATAGATTCTTTGGATATATTGAGAATGTGCTGTAGCATGGCTGCCACCTGTTCCTTAGAAGCACCTCCATGTCCTGTAATGGCTTTCTTTATGCTCATTGGAGAGTATTCGCTTACCGAAATATTATGCTTTAGGGCAGCTACCATAGCCGCACCCTGTGCTCTTCCTAACTTTAATGTGGTTTGGATGTTTTTGTGATAGAAGGGTGCTTCTAGAGCCATCGCGTCTGGGTGGTAACGATTTATTAGTGCCTCAACACCCTCTTGGATCTTCAGCAGACGTTCGTAGTGGCTGGTGAATCGGTCAAGCCTAAGGATGCCCATAGCCTCCAAATGAGGTTTCCCCTTTTGGATTCTTAGGATACCGTAACCCATAAAAATAGTACCAGGGTCTATGCCTATGATTATTTTGTCTTCCATTGATACAAAGATAATAAGAAACATCTACACTGCTATGAAGTAGTTTATAATAGAAATTTATGAGACCATCATCCTCACAATGTAAATGAGTGGTTTTGAGGGAGAACTTTGCTAATTGGTGCTATTGAGAAAATGTATTAAGCGAAAATAAGTGTCCATATTTTTTAATACATTTGTCATACCCTGAGCCTTCATGAAATAGGATATTTTTTTTGATAAAGTAATGAGTAAAACTGTATTGAAATTTGATGATTTTGAATGGATAGACCTTCAGAATCCAACGGAAAGTGAATTTGACTCTGTTGAATTCCCTTTTGATATAGATGCTAACTTCCTCGAAGATGTTTTTGAAATTGGTCACCTTCCTAAAATTGAGAGAACACCAGAATATACATTTATTATACTAAGAGCATATACGGCGACGGATAGTGAAAAAATCATTAAGGTCGAGCAGCTTAGTAGTAAGGTCGCCTTTTTCATTAATAAGAAATCTCTTGTTACTATCCATAAAGCTTCATTTAGCTTTATGGAAAAGGTCTCTCCCGATTTTAAAAGTACTGATGAGGTGGCGTTACGCTTATTTAGTGAATTGCTTATGACTTATGAGCAATCTATACTCAATCAAACTGATCGAATGGATGAATTTGAACAAAATATATTCCTAGAGGGTGGAGGTGATTTGTCCATTGAAAAACTATACTACGAAAAGTCAAAGGCTCGGTTGGTTAAGAAAATACTGCTTATTTCTCAAGACGTATTGAGCCAACTTTCTGTGAGTGACGAGTTAGCCTCTACTTTACAAGATTTGAAAGATACATTATTGCACCTAACGCTCAACGCTGAGGAGGTGGTAGAGGATGCCAACTCTTTACTCAATTCACACATGACCTTTACCGCACAGAAAAATAATGATGTGATGAAGCTGCTTACCGTCTTTTCTGCATTTTTCTTGCCCCTAACATTTATCGTCGGCGTTTATGGCATGAACTTTAGAGAGATGCCTGAGCTTAGTTTTAAGTATGGTTACTATGTCACGTGGCTGGTGATGCTAATAATTTCGGTCTTGATTTATATTTGGTTCAAGCGAAAGAAGATACTATGAGATGACTCTTAGTGCTGGCAATCAATGGCATTGCCCTTGATATATGGGCTTGGTCTAATACTTCTTAAGTAAGAATCGTCGCTTATGCCATTTGAGCCTCACATCTCTTTCATTAATCAAATTTTCATGGCTTTTTTATAAGCACCACTTAGGGAAGATGCTATGAGCCCATTACCCTTTCTTTATGACCGTTGTATTTCTTTTAGTTATAAATAGGATTAGGATAAAGTTTTGGGGTAGGGACATGTCCTTGGATGTCACATAGGCGGGCAATAGTTTGAATTAGTAGCCAAAAAATAATTATATTGTGTCGTTGATATTAACTAGGCAGTCAATCGCTATCGATTTATGAGTTGGACAACAATTTGGCTTATTTTTTATGTGCTGATTATTATCAGTACCGTGATTGTGATCCTTTTGGAGAATCGCAATCCTCTAAAGGCTCTGAGTTGGATCATTATCATCTTATTGCTCCCTCTATTTGGATTGATTGTCTATTTTTTTGTGGGTAAGGATACTCGTCAATTGAGAATCATCTCGAAAAAGACGTATGAGAGGATCAATAAGCCTGCAGTTCAGAAAGCTCCTATCGTGAGTGTTACTGAGTTGCCTTTTTTAGGGCATCATAATCTTCTCTTTGATCTTATTCATCAGCAGACGGGGAGCAGTGTGATGCAGGCTTCAGAGATTGCTGTTTTTACGGATGGGTTATCCAAGTTCGAGAGTTTCTTAGCTGATATCAAGAGGGCAAAAAAGTTTATACATCTACAGTATTTCAAGATATTTGACGATCGTACTGGTGTGATGCTGGCTGAGTCTCTGATAGAGAAGGCTAAGGAGGGAGTTGCTATACGTGTCATTTATGATCATGTGGGGAGCTTTAATACAGCCAATAGATTTTGGAAGGAACTGAGGCGTCATGGAATTGAGGCTGAACCCATACTAACTGTTGCCTTCCCAGAGTTGACTAGCAAAGTCAATTATCGAAATCATAGGAAGGTGGCCGTCATCGACGGTCATGTGGGCTATATAGGAGGGATGAATGTAGCTGATCATTATACCTTTGGAAATTACTTGGGACAGTGGAGAGACACCCATTTTCGTGTTACGGGGATGGCTGTTAATGGTCTACAAGCTGCCTTCATGACAGACTGGTATGTCGCTACGCGAAAGATACTTCCTAAGACGATGTATATAGGCTTGGAATCATTGGACCAGCTAAATAGACTAGAGGATGAGATTATCCCCAATTCGTCTGAGGCGTACCAGAGAGCTCCTAAGTGTCGAGGTGCATTTATGCAAACTTTTAGTAGTGGTCCTACAGGGCATTTTCGCACTCTTTTACAAGCACTCTGCCGAAGCATATATGAAGCACGTAAGTCTATTAAAATCCATACCCCGTACTTTCTTCCAAATGAGAGCTTGAATAAAGCTATCATAGGTGCTGCTCTGAGTGGCGTGAAAGTGGAGATATTGATACCATGGGTAAGTGATAGCTTTACTGTCAAGTATGCTGCTCAGTCATATTATGCTGAGCTTATAGAGGCGGGGGTGGATGTGTATAGGTACGATGGGGGATTTCTCCACTCTAAGCTTATCACGATAGATGACGAGATTTCCTTCATAGGCTCAGCCAATCTTGACTTCCGTAGCCTGGAGCATAATTTTGAGATTACTTCTGTGGTCTATGACAAGGCGTTTACGGTGATGTTAGGAGAGATTATGCAGCGTGACTTTGATGAAAATGGAACGC
This sequence comes from Porphyromonadaceae bacterium W3.11, assembly GCA_030434245.1. NCBI lineage: Bacteria > Pseudomonadati > Bacteroidota > Bacteroidia > Bacteroidales > Porphyromonadaceae > Porphyromonadaceae bacterium W3.11. The sequence goes on along the minus strand of JAUISX010000001.1, from coordinate 620,475 downwards.
TCTTGAATGCTGAGGAATGGAGTAAGCGTCCTGTCTGGAACCGTCTCTTAGAGTCCACATTGCGACTTTTTTCTCCGCTACTTTGATGAGTATAACATTCTTACTCTCTTGCTCTGATTATATTTTAGCAGAGGCTTTGATAGTGCGGAAGAAGTGCGGTCGTTTATTTGCTTTATGACTTACTTAGAAGCTATCAGACCGCTGATGTTTTTGGGGGACAAGCAAAGTTAGCTAAGTATAAGTAGTATTATTGGTGTCCGATAAACATACTTAACTCATTGATAATCAATATAGTTTTATGAGACAAGCCCCCTTCTTCTAATTGTAGTGTAATAGGCTATAATTCAATTCGTTATAAGAACTATTGAGATTTTTATCGGACACCAATAAAGTAGTATATTAGTTCGCTTTCTATAGCTGGTAAAATGGGCTAATTAACGGTGAAGATTGAAGTGTATTTCCAATCCTCCAGAGGTATGTCTCCTTGCCTGTATTTGACCACCGTGAAGGAGCACAGAGTTTTTTACGATGCTTAGCCCTAGACCAGAGCCACCAGTCGCACGTGTACGACCACTATCTACCCGATAAAATCTCTCAAATAATCGATTCATGTGTTCTTCTGATACACCTGTCCCAGTATCGTAGTATGAGAAATAGAGGTAATGATTATCTTGATGGAACTGAGTAATTACCATTTCAACCCCAGGACCTGCATACCTTAGCGTATTCTCCATGAGGTTTCTGAAGATCGAATTAATCAAAGAGCGGTTCCCTTTTATCTTAGTATCAGGATCTAGTTTATTGATAAAAGTGTTATTCTGTGCTATAATAATATCTGAAAAATGAACCCTTAACTCTTCAACCACAGAATATAGATTAACACTCTCGTATTCAAAGCTTCGGCTTTCTTCATCTAACTTAGATAGCAAACTGATATCATCCATCATCTCACTAAGACGGATTGTCTGTTGGAACGCTTTTTCGATGAATTCATTTCTCTTTTCCTCTGTAAGATCCATGTAGTTAAGCGTTTCCAAATATCCACGGATGGAGGTTAATGGAGTACGAATCTCATGAGTCACATTGCTGGTCATCTCTTGCTTGAGCTGCCTATTTTTCTCTTCTTCGGTGACATCTTCGATGGTTATTTCAAATTTTCCACCTCCGGACTTTAGTGCTTTGATGGCGAATATTTTATTGCCCTGTGCGACTGTAATAGCTGTACTTCGTTCCTGAGAATCATGATCTTCAATAAACCTTTTGATAGGTAGCATGATATGCTCATTCAAAAATTCTTTGGCTTGCGTCATCGCACTAGTGGATAGGATATTAGCGTATTGAATGAAGTGGCTATTAGTGTATTCTACCTCATTATCTTTATTAAAGAGGGCAATCCCGGTATTAGAAAGTTGGAAATGAGAAACTAATCTATCTTTCGACTCTTCTAGCTCATCATTATTTTTTTGTTTTTGCTCTAAAATGGCTAACAGGACACTTGATATCCCGCTGCCTGTAGATTCTGGGAAGTCATCAGCTGTGACATTATGTCCATTAACTACCATCTCACCTACTTTCTTAAGCTGTGCAATAGTGCGGTCGTATTTTCTTAAGAGGAAATATAGCAAAATGGATATAAGAAAAAATCCTAACAAGCTGATGATGATAAAATAGTTGGAGCTTGTTAATGTGCTCTTTAGTGAATGATTGTAGGGTAACGCTGTTCGTATATAATAATTTTGGTAAAAATTGGCAACGTACAGAGTCTTCTTCCCTGTAGTTACGGATTTCCTAATGTCACTTCCTAAGGTGTGAAATCTAGCTTCTTGGAGCTCTGGACGAGTATCGTGGAGCTCCATCTTACCGACGTTATCTACCTCTGTGTCACGGAGCACTTTACCTTCATTCTCAATGATTGTTACTCTTAGGTCTGTTGGTAACAGTTGTTTTACCTCTGGTACCAGGTCCTTTTCGTAAGCAAGGTGAATAAGATCATTGTAAGCCTCTAACTTAGAAGCCAGTGCATCAAACTTCATATCATGCTCTATCTTTTGCTGATTTATGATTAGTCCAATCATAAATAGTGCAATGATACCTAGAGTAGGATAAAATATCTTCTTTGAAAATGTTGTTTTCACGTTAATGATCTTTAATTGCTATTATTAACACAGTAGTGCATGTGGCATCCTGGCTTGACTCTTACTTACGAACTGATAGGGGCAGGTTCTTACTTCGGCATTTTAAAGGTATAACCAAAGCCCACCCTATTTACAATATAATTACCATGCTCTCCTAGTTTCTTTCTCAGACGTGCGATATGTACATCCACGGTCCGATCTAATACGATGCTATCATTTTGCCAAACATTATCCAGAATCTCCTGACGAGAGAAAATCCTGCCAATGTTGGTGCTTAGTAATACGAGTATATCATACTCAGTCTTGGTGACCCTAATGATGCCATGATTGTCCGTCACTGTCATCGCTTTTCGATTGATCTGAATAGGTCCTAGGTCTATTATCTCATCATTGGGCTCTTGGATGGGTGTGATATTTGTTCTTTTTAAGACACTTTTAACTCGGGCAATTATTTCTTGGACGCTAAAAGGCTTCTTGATGTAATCATCACCTCCCAGCATAAATCCAGTGAGCATATCATTTTCAGTGTCTTTTGCCGTTAAGAAGATAATAGGTATGAGGTTATCTTCCTTTCGTAATAGATCGGCCATCTTGAAACCACTCATCCCCTCCATCATGACGTCTAATAAGATGAGCGAAAAACTTTCATCAAGTATCTCTAGAGCTTCTTCTGCAGACGATGCAGTGAGGACATTAAATCCTTCGTGTTCAAGGTTAAACTGAAGTATTTCACGTATATCCTGTTCGTCATCAACGACTAAGATTTTATTCATTTGAGTCTGGTTTAGCATGTCTTACGTCTCTCCCTTTTATTAGGTAAATTGTTGATTCAGCAATGTTTGTTGCATTATCCCCACATCGCTCAAGGTTATGAGCGATACATTCAATTCCGATGAGTTCTTTCACATCCTCTGTCCTTAAGTCTCGATCAGAATATAAGTTGCAGAGCATGTTTTTGACGGCATAGTACTGGTCATCTACAAGATTGTCGGAATTTAGTACACCATAGGCGGTCTCTATAGATTCGTTAGTAAAGCTAAGGATACCATTCCTAATCATCTGTATTACCGAGTCAAGCATCTCAAAGCAAAGCTGCTTTAGTTCGTGAAGGTCAGGTCTGTTGAAGTCAATCTCTCTCAGGTAGAGCATGATATTCATCGCCATATCACCAATACGTTCTAGGTTAGTTGTTAGGTCCTGATAGGCAATGATCCGTCTGAGGTCTTCAGCAACAGGGGAGAACTTAAATATCGCGAAAGCGACCTCCTCTCTCATTTTTAATTCTAATCTATCAATAATGATTTCATTAGACTGTGCCTCTTCGAAAAGGACATCAAGATCTGGATTGTCAAAAAGTTTTTTGACAATGCTTAGCTGCAATAAAGTGTTTTTTGAGATGAGCTCAAATTGATTGAGTAAAATCTGCAGCTGCTGCTCCTTGATAGAATTAGTAAAAGGATTGCTTTTATTATCTTTCATATACTTAGATTACAATATTCATGAATAAATCAACTGAAAACACCAGTGAGATAATCTTCAGTTCTCTTGTCCTTAGGCTTGGTAAACATCTGATCCGTATTACCATACTCTACCAACTCACCAAGGTACATGAATACCGACTTGTCAGAAAGACGAGCGGCCTGGCTCATATTATGGGTGACGATGATTATAGAGTATTGTTGCTTTAGTTCCATGATGAGCTCTTCCACACGATTCGTAGATATCGGGTCCAAAGCAGATGTTGGCTCGTCCATCAGAAGCACTTCAGGGCGAAGAGCCAGAGCTCTAGCAATACAGAGTCGTTGTTGTTGTCCACCAGAGAGGAAGGATCCCTTTTTCTTCATGGAGTCTTTAACCTCTTCCCATAGAGCGACATTCTTGAGGCTAGTCTCGACAATCTCTTCTTTTTCATCTTTTGTCAGCTTAATACCATTTAGTTTGTATCCAGCTAATACATTCTCCTCGATAGACATTGTCGGGAATGGATTAGGTCTCTGGAATACCATACCAGCTTTTCTACGAGCTTGCATGGGATTCATTTTCATGATATCCTCCCCTTCTATAAGTATCTCCCCTTCTGTTTTTATAGATGGGTACAGGTCATGCATCCTATTGATGGCTCTTAGTAGAGTACTCTTGCCACATCCACTTGGTCCCATGACCGCTGTAATAAGGTTTTTATAAAGAGTAGCCGAAATGTCCTTTATGGCTTTCTTTCCTGGAGTATATGATACGGATAAATCTTTTATCTCAATGATAGGTGTCAGTTCATCCTGAGTCTGCATTGGTGATCTTAACAATCCATCCGCTGCATTAAATCCTCCCAATGACGTCGGCTTTTTTTCCATGCTACCAATATCTGTTATTTGTGTCTGTGTCACTTGCTTAGCATCTGTCATAATTGCTTATAAATATAACTGTTTTTATTGTATCCGCCAACGGCTTGCTATCATCTTCGCCAGCAAATTCATACCTAGAATTAAAAGGAGTAGAAGTAGGGATGAGCTCCATACTAAGTCCGCTAGATTAGGATCATTATAAAATTCCCAAATCAAAAGACTGACGGCACTCATAGGTTTGGTAATATCTCCATGAACATAATTAGCTCCAAGAGCGGTCACCAATAGAGGGGCAGTCTCCCCCATTACCCTTGAGATAGATAGTAGAATGCCGGTAAATAACCCCCCGAAGGCACTTGGTAAAATGACTTTGAACATTACGTTAGTATATGATCCTCCCAGTGCCAAGCCGGCTTCCTTGAGACTGTCAGGAATCATTCGGAGACTCTCTTCGGTACTTCGTACAATCATCGGAATCATCATAAGTCCAAGAGCTATACCCCCAGCTAATGCACTATAATTATTCATAGACTTTACTACCCACATATAGATAACGATACCAATAACGATCGAAGGTACTCCCTGTAAAATATCGGTCAGAGTACGAATGACGTTCGCAAGCTTAGCATCTTTCTTCTCAGCTAGATAGATCCCTGCCAGTACGCCTAATGGAATGGACAATAGTATGGCCAACCCCAACATCGTTAGAGTACCTGTAATACCATTCAAGATACCACCAGGTATGACATTGCCTCCTTGTCGAGCAAACATGGCCTCCATTGAGGTCGGAGCTACTTCTGTAAATAATGCCCCATTAAACTGTCGCCAGCCTTTGGCTATCAATTCAAATAATATGGATAAAAGTGGTATCGCAGTAAAGGCACTGAGGATAATGACCACAATGAATACAAACTTGCTTAAGGCTATTCTACGACCAGTCTTACTTGGTCGGCGTGATACTTCTTCAATCTTATTCATCATCTACTGACTCTATTAATGACCACCTTAGCTATCATATTAATTATGGCTGTGATTAGGAAGAGCAAAAAGCCAATCGCAAATAATGAACTAAGCTTTATACCACCAGCTTCTCCAAATTGATTAGCAATAACGCTCGCCATTGTATTCCCTGTATCTGAGAGGTTGATAGGTATGTTATTAGTATTCCCAATCAGCATGGTTACTGCCATTGTTTCTCCCAATGCTCTACCGAACGCCAAGATATATGCTGCGAAGATCCCCGAGCCGGCAGATGGGATACTGATGGCCTTGATGGTCTCTAATCTCGTAGCTCCCAAGCTGTAGGCTCCTTCTTTTAGATCATTGGGTACCATACTGATAAATTCTGCACTTAAGGAAGAGGCATAAGGAATAATCATAATCGCCAAAACGATGGATGCTAAGATGATACCAAAGCCTTGTGCATTAACACCCAGAGTAATCATTATCGGACGTACGGTATAAAACCCCCATAAACCATAAACAATAGATGGGATACCAGCTAGTAGATCCACCACAGTTCCGACAATCCTTGATATTTTCTTGCCTCTAAAGTACTCCCCATTAAAAAGTGCCACTGATAGAGAAAAGGGGATGCAGATGAGAAGTGCCAGAATTGACGTGAGGAGTGTCCCTGTGATAAAAGGAAGGGCTCCAAAGGTATCACTCCTATCTTCCCAAGCACTCGATGTGATGAAATTCCAGACGCCAAACTCCTTGAAGGCTGGAATACTTTCAGACGTTAGTGCATAGAGGATTCCTGCTGAGATGATGATGATTACAACACCAGCAATGGCTAGCAATCCGTTGAATAGTTTATCTTTCATCGTCTGTGGTCAAACGTACATAATAGGGGATCTAGAGTGGATACTCATTACTGTGATCTCATTCTAAATCCCCTATAAATTATATCTATATTATCTTAAAGGCTTACCTTCGTAAGTCATGCTTTTTACTACAGCCTCAGCTTTAGCACGTGCGATTTCTGGAAGTGGTGCGAAGTGTGTCTTAGAGGCACTCTCGGCTCCCTCCTTGCCAATTACGTATAGTAGAAAATCTTGAAGTGTCTGTGCTTGCTCTAATGTCCTACCATTGTATGCTTGTTCCTTATATACTATGAGCCATGTAAATGTACTGATAGGGTAAGCTCGCTCATTGTCTGAGTTGGAGATGATCATCCTAGTGTCGTTTGGCATATTCTCAATATTACCACTAAGTGATATGCTTTCCATATTTGCTTCGATGAACTTACCAGCTCTATTTTGAATCCTTGCCGAAGGTATTTGGAGAGCGAGTGAATATTCCGAACCGATGTAGCCAATAGCACCATTCGTTTCAGAGATGATTCCAGCTACCCCTGGATTACCCTTAGCGGCAATACCCATAGGGAAGTTAACTGACTTACCTTTGCCAATAGCTTTTTCCCATTCTGCATTTACCGAACTCATGAAGCCTGTAAATACTGCTGTAGACCCGCTTCCTTCGCTTCTATACACAACAGTTATCTCTTGGTCAGGAAACTTAGTCCCTTCATTGACGGCAGCAATGAGAGGGTCATTCCAATTGGTGATTTCTCCAAGATAGATTTTTGTAATCAATTCTGGCGTTAGGTTAAGCTCTGTAATCCCCTCAATGTTATAAGACATAACGATGCCACCAATACATGTAGGGATATGTAATACTTCTCCAGGCATAGCAGCTAATTCTTTTTCTGATAGATAAATATCCGTACCTCCAAACTCTACTGTCATATCCTGCAAGTTACGAATACCAGCACCACTACCAGTACCGCCATAACTTACACGTATGCCGTGTGATTCCCCATACTGTTTTGTCACATCATTGTAAAATGGTGCAGGGAAAGTAGCACCCGTACCGCTTAATGAGATGTTTGATTTACCTCCACATGAAGCTAGAAGTGCTGGTAGGACAAATGCCCATATAGCTAATGTTTTTTTTACATTCATAATTTTTCTCGTTTGATTATAATATTGTGTAATTGATTCACAATAAATATACCCTTTTATTTTTAATATTTTCTCATCGCAAATGTATGAATTACTATTTAAGCAATCGTTACATTGAAGTTACAATGGTGTTGCGAGGCTCCAGTGACACGCTTAGCATCCCATGATATAGACTACTCTTGAGCAATTGATTCAAAAAAAAGAGACAGCTCTATTCATTTAGAATAAAGCTGTCTCTTTTATAACCTTGTAAGTGATTATTTATCGGTGTCCCTTATACGTATCCCTGTTCCACTTCTATACAGACCCTCTCTATCAAAGCATCTTCTCCATCAGGATTATAATCAGCCTTAAGTGAGGCACCAATGATCCTAGCGAACCCATCCCAAAACGTGGCTGAAAAGCCCCCGAGAAATGAATCTATCAGATGGTAGCTATCCGTACCACACTCCCTAGTGATTAGCTTTAGTAATAGTTTTCCCTGCCTTAGAGTTAACTTTTTGAGCTCTGGTTTGTATTCTTGATAAAGCTCCTTCTCCATTTTCTTAAGATGTCGATGTCTGGCTTTATCATTAGGGAGGGTCTCCATGTATTCATAGGTTTCAATCAAAGTGTTTGAGACCAACTTTGCAAAAGGTAGAGTCCGCTTGACATCACGTACCATCCTCTTGTACGCCATCCTCGCTTCCTGATTACTGAAATTTAGATTTCTGAATACATAAAGTGTGGGTAGAGTAAGGTAAGGAATAGTATCCCCATTAGCTTCGATACATGCGGGTACCAAAAAGCCTTTGGCTTTCTCCGGAGGAAGCTTATTAATATCTTGAATTTGAGCACCAACAACTTGAGGTGCTAGCATTAGCAAGATGGTTATTAATATTATATGACGTACATTCTTTAGCATAATAAAAAAGTAGCGATTTGGATTACCAAACCGCTACAAATATACGTTATTCTATTTTCCTAATATGGAAATTGACTAACTCTTATGCTACTTTAACCATTACACAAAACTTACTGTGAATGAACATCAAAATGTGGTAATTATGCCAAACTATCACTCTTTGATCCTAAGAGTCTCGCTCAATGGCTTTTTCTCTTTCTTACCAGCTGGATTAAGCACCTTGCCGAAAGGCATATGTGCGATAAAAGCCCATTCCTTAGGAACTCCTAGTTGCTCCCTAATCTTATCATCATCCATTCCGGTATAGTGTTGGAGGCTAGCACCATATCCAAGCTCAGTCAGTCCAAGCCATACCATCAATTGATGAGAACCCTGTACTTGCTGAGCCCATAGTGGAAAGTTATGAGCATAGGTCGGGAATTGTTCGATCATATTTTTAGTTACAGTCGTGTCATCAAAGAATACAACGGTACCTGCACCACTTAGGAATGCTCCCTCGATTTTTGCACGGGTATTCTTATCGTATGCTTCCTTACCTATTTTGCTAATCAGGATTTCCTCTATCAGGTTCCAATGTGCCTTGTGAGCCTCTCCCTTCAATAACACCATCCTCACAGGCTGGCTATTGAAGTGGCTAGGAACTAGCTGAAGGACATCGCCCAGTAGTTCTTCTACCTCTTTCTCTGATGTTACCCATTCTGGCGATAAAGCATACTCACTGTGACGCTTCTCTAAAATCTCTTTTGCCGCTTTTAACCTATCGTTCATAAAACTATTGCATTAATATTATTATAAAATCATTATTTGTCTAGAAAAATATTTTCATTTCATAATAATAACAAGCAATATGTCGAAAATGTTGAGAGATATATAATTATATAAGGTCGTGCCTTGAATGGTTAATGCTCTATCTCATCATTGTGATATCTGATAACCCTTTGAGGGAAAGGGATATTAATATCATGCTTCTTCAATTCTTTGAATATCTCAATCCTCAGCTGGCTCTTAATCTGCTCAGCTTTGAATATTTCATAGGTATAAAAATAGACGCCGAACTTGAGGGCCGAATCCTCGTAATCCTCAAAACGTACGAATGGCTCAGGGTTCTTCAGTACACGGGGCTCAGCTTTGGTCACATCCGTCAAGAGTGTCATCAGTTCATCGACATCAGTATCATAATCCACCCCTACATCAATTTTGAAGCGTGAGGGTTTCCCTCTGTATGACCAATTGATGACACTATTATTTGTCAGTTGCGAGTTGGGTAGGATCACGTGGTTCTCGTTTCGTCCAAGTACTGTGGTGGTTCTAAAACGAATCTCTTCCAACTTATAAATGAGGCCATTAACCTCTATTACATCATCTACCCTCAAAGCTCCTTCAAAAAGAAGGATCAGACCAGAGATGAAGTCGCTAAATACATTCTGGAGTCCAAATCCAATACCAACTAATAGAGCAGCCGAACCAGCTAAGAGCACTGTAATGTCTATGCCGAGGATCTTAAGAATACTCAGAAAAGCAATAACTGCGATGACGTAGCGTGATAGCTTATTGACGGAGAACTTCTCTCCAGTACTTAGTTTATTGGATTTGTATATCATATACTTGACGAGCCGTAGCACCCCATAGGTCGCAAGGCAGAAAATAATCAAGTATATGAGTGTCCTAACATTAAGTTGATAACCGAGGACATTCAGGATTATTGTATCTAAAAAGTCGTCCATTAACTCTTTCTGAATAATGTAAATTGAAGGGTTCACGACTGATTGCACCCAAACGCTATAGGATAACTTTCTTCGTAAGTATCACATAATAGCTATAAGTGTAATGAGTCTGTACAAATGTACAGATTCTTCTCCTATTATCACATATAGCTCTTGGTTATCTACTGTAACTCACTAATAGTTAGTTCGATAGCTGTTACTCATCCTTATTTCTTATAGTCCTCCTCAAAGTTTGATAGAAAGATTACTGAGTCTTAGGGGCGATACCTTAGAGCTCGGATATGCAAGTCTAAGGGATATCCTGTGGCTCTCGTCACTATCCTTAAGCGGAATAGTCTTTAATGGCTGGGCATAGATATCCCAGCTCTTCATAGGTGTAATGCTGTACTTAAGGTTATTCTCAAAGCGATTAAAGTACTTCACTATTAATTGGTTGTTTCCTGCTTTTAGTGGAAGGAGGAGTAGCTCTTCTTGGTATGAGATTCTGTCCGGAGAGAAATGGGCTGTTATGTATTCTCCATTAAGTGTTATATACATAGCATTTCCACAACCTAGCTTCACTGCGATGGTTTGATCTTCCGATGATTTTATTTCCTGCAGAAAGAGGATGCTCCCCCTCGGTCTCAGTCGTTTCTGATGCTCCTCACCATATCGGAAGTGCTCTACCTGCTCCCACTCCTGATTCAGAGTTTCGGGCGAAATTCTAGTGCCGTCTTCAGGGAGGTACCCAAATACACCTCTTCCTCTTTTAGTATAGAGCCTGCCCCATTTTACCTTTTGACTATCTAATTCCTTATGTTCGTATATACTGCCAGTGAGCTGAACGATCTGCTCTGTGCCATCTATGTTGATGCTGATGGTTTTGTCTGTGTCGCTCTCAGCGTAGTAAACTGTAGGCGTAATACTGCTTTCGGAGCTTGAAAAGTACCAGTCGTATCCAATCAAACTTTTATATCCTCCATAATAATCTTGACTAGAGTGCCCAAAGGTGTGAATCGCATTCAGGTGGGATAGTTCACCGCCTTGAAGGATGTGTTCTGGACGTACGGTATAGCCATTTTCAAAGCTTACCTTTATTACGAACGGAGTCGCATGCTGCTGATTTAGACCATCACAAATGATTATGATACCCCCTTCTGATTCCACGAAGTGACATGGCTGACCATCCTCTAGCCGCACCACTTCTCTGACAACCCCATCAAATCCACATAAGGATAATTCCTCCTTAATAGTGGGCTCTTCAATAAAAAGGTATAGAGCGTCATCCGTCGCTGTGACATCACCCCAGCCGAAAAACTGATGAAATGGATTGGCTCTTGTCCCGTATATCGCTTCCTTATTGCGACCAATCCACTGACCAATCCCTAGTAGTACATCTCGTTCAAATTCCACAACCGAACCGTCACCCCTTGGACCGATATTGAGCAGGTAGTTTCCACCCCGACTGACCACCTTTATTATGCTCTTTATTTTCTCATTAATCTTATCGGATACAGAGCCCCGCTCTTGCCATGAACGATACCCCCAGGTCTCATCAAACATGGATGCGGCCGTCTGCCATGGCACCCCTAGCTTGTAGTCTGGATATTCATTATCCGCCATGACACTAAAGTCCACATAGTCATTACCCAAGCGACCACTAATCATACACTCCGGCTGAAGGGCATTCACTAAGTGGTACAACTTCTTGCTCTGCTCAGGAGTCAAGCATCCCATATCGAACCAAATCTCAGAGATAGTGCCATAGTTAGTCATGATTTCTCTTACCTGATTCATGTTATACTCAAAGTGCTCTGGAGTCAGAGGGTCTGCATTGTGGCTTGAGATAGGGTAGGCCTGTGGAAAGTGCCAGTCTATCAATGAGTAATATATCCCAAAGTCAATCCCACCTCTATGGCAAGCATCCGCAAGCTCCTTCATCAAATCTCTCCCATACGGTGTAGCATCTACGATATTGAAGGATGTGAACTGAGAGTGGTACATACAAAAACCATCATGATGCTTCGAGGTAAAGACGATGGACTTCATACCAGCCTCTTTTGCCAGTGCTACGATGCTATCAGGATCCCATTCTTCAGGATTAAAATCTTCCGCACTCGCTGCATACCAGTCGCTAAAAATGCCGGCAAATGATTGTATCTGTTCGCTATATCCCCACTTGACGGGTTCCCCTTGATAGACACCGCCGTATTGAGAATATAGCCCAAAGTGGATGAACATAGAGTATTTTTGATCCAGCCATTTCTGTGTCGGTTTTCCATAGCCTATTAGGGTGGAAATTAGAGAGATGAGTATAATTACGATGGTTCGTCTCATAGCTTTGAAATAGTATATCTATTGTTACATCAGGTAATAAAGCACAAATATAGCCTATTTTGGAGAAAAAGAATTGCTAGCTGTAGCATGAGTGGAGTGTACTTTCTTTAGATTAGTGGTGAATCAAATAGGGGTGTGGTTACGATTCGTAAGCTGTTACTATTGAATAGTTTGAAGATTCATCAAGATGCAGATGATATGCTTAGGTAAGTCAGTGAAATAGAGTGTGATGCTGAATGTTTTAAAATGTGACTAAGAGTGTCCTTTTGAGGTGTCTTGCGTGGGCTGAATTTTGGTTATATGAAGGAGAAACGTTTCTCATAGGAAAAAATTATCTTCTCTATGAGAAGAAGAAACGTTTCCTATAGGAAGAGAATAGACCCATTTTAGGGCCATTTCATGGGTGGGTATCTTTCATTTCGTCATCTTAGGTCTAGATCCGTATGGATGGCATAAGAAGAGCCTATGTCTATCCAACCTAATGCACTAATAGTCAAATAAGCGTGGAGAGTAGGATAATATATAAGCCCGATCATCAATCTCTAGGCATAGTATTTTTCTTAATTGTATCACGAAGATAATCAAACGTTCACAACTTTCTTCCGTCCGATACACTTAGAAGGAGAGAAAGATGGGTGTTCAGTGGGTAGAAATTTGGCTATATTTGTACTCTATAAGATGTTCAGAGAATGATTGATACAAATATATTTCAGGATAAGAAGGTGGCTTTTTTGACGCTCGGGTGTAAGCTTAATTTTGCTGAGACGAGCCATCTTGGTAGGACTCTATTGGAGCGAGGCATGCGTGCTGTCGCTGATGGTGAAGAGGCAGATTTCTGTCTGGTTAATACTTGTTCGGTGACAGAGCTAGCAGATAAGAAGAGTCGACAAGTGATTCGTAAGCTGCACCGCGAGCATCCTAATGCTAAGATTATAGTTACAGGTTGTTATGCACAGCTCCAGCCAGAGGTCGTGGCGGAGCTGGAGGGTGTTGATTTAGTATTAGGTGCTAATGAGAAAGGCGATCTAATCAAGTTTTTAGAGCAGTTGGAGAGCAGTGACTCTAATCAAGATAGAGTGCATGTGCTTCACACCGCTGTGGAGGATATTGATACTTTTTCTCACTCCGTTTCGAGTGAGGGGAGGACAAGACATTTTCTCAAAGTTCAAGATGGCTGCGACTATCACTGTAGTTATTGCACTATCCCTAAGGCTAGAGGAAAGAGTCGTAATGGACTTATTTCGGAGCTTGTGACCGAAGCCGAAAAGGTAGCGAGCATAGGAGGTAAGGAGATCGTGCTCACAGGTGTTAATGTCGGGGACTTTGGTAAATCGACAGGAGAGACCTTCCTGGAGCTGATACAAGCACTGGATAAAGTGGCTGGGATAGAACGATTTAGGATCTCAAGTATTGAGCCCAACCTTATCACGGATGAAATTATCCGATTTGTGGCTGATTCAGAGCGGTTTGCACCGCATTTTCACATTCCATTACAGAGTGGCTCAGATGATGTATTGAGGTTAATGCGTCGGAGATACAAAAGGGAAGTATTTGCCCATAAGGTACAGTTGATCAAGGATGTTATGCCTCACGCTTTTATTGGTGTTGATGTGATTGTCGGGACCCGAGGAGAGCGTCCTGAATATTTCGAAGACAGCTACCAATTTATTGAGGGGTTACCTGTGACTAAGTTACATGTTTTTAGCTATAGTGAACGACCAGGTACAGATGCCTTGGAGATAGACTATGTGGTTAGCCCACAAGAGAAGCACCGCCGTAGTCAGCGATTAATAGAGCTTAGTGAAGAAAAGCATAGAGCTTTTAATGTCAGTCAATTAGGCTCTACCCATAAGCTCTTACTAGAGCATGCCGATGGGGGACCATGGCTATACGGATTTACAGAAAATTATGTGCGTGTTCGTGTCCCATATGATCCGATCTTGCAGGGAGAGGTGCGTAATGTAAAGCTGTGTGACTTAGCGGATGATGAAGTAGAGGTCGTAAATGGTGAATTGTTATGAGTGAAAGTGATAAGAAGGCACCCTTAGCTGGTAGAATATTATATCATTTTTTCGGTGTCATTGGTAAACTCCCATCATGGTGGCACTATTTATGGGCTGATTTGCTATCCTACCCCCTCCAATATATTGTGGGGTATCGTAAGGAGGTTATCCGAAAGAATTTGAGGAACTCTTTTCCAGAGAAGAGTCACAAGGAGCTAAAGTCATTAGAGCATAAAGTGTATGTCAATCTCTGTGACTTGGCAGTAGAGATCATCATGCTATGTGGATTTACCGAAAGGAGGCTTAGGCGTCATGTGGTGCTAGAGAATGGCGAAATCTTTGGTCAGTTACATAATGAAGGACATAATAGTATTTATATGTTTTTGGGTCATTATGGTGATTGGGAATGGTTTACAGCATTGCAAAAATTTCTGCCCGATACGGAGTTGAACGTCCTGTATCACAAACAGCATGGAGTTTGGAACTACCTGATGCAGAGGGCAAGGAGTAAGTTTGGTGCCGAGCTATTAGAAAAGTATGCCGCTCCTAGGGTTATCCTAAGTCGAAGACATGATGACGTCCCTCGAACTTATGTCTTCGTTGCGGACCAATCACCAGGAATTAATAACACACACGTCTTCATAGATTTTTTTGGACAAAAGACGGCCGTCTATACCGGGATGGAGCGTTTAGCTCAGATAGCGGGGAGTCCTGTAGTATATGTGGAGATTAAGAAACCCAAACGTGGACAATATCGCGTAAGAATAGAATTGATGACGATGGATGCTTCAGAGTATGGGGAGGGAGAGTTAGCACAAGATTTTATGAAACGACTGGAGGAGACCATTCGTAGAGCACCAGAGTATTGGCTTTGGTCACATCGGAGATGGCGTTATTCAATAGAGGATGTACAGAATCACTTTCCGGAGAGGAAGATTTCAATATTAGAGTCGTGAAGAAAGTTGCCGTTGTTATCTTGAATTGGAATGGGTCTGAGTTACTAAGGCAGTATCTCCCCTCTGTTATCTACAATACCCCTAGTAGTATCGCTGATATTATTATCGCTGATAATGGGAGTACTGATAATTCGATACAATACTTAAATAGCATAGAAGGGGTAAGGGTTCTTCCTCTACTTGACAACTATGGCTTTGCTGGCGGGTACAATAGAGCAATAGATCAGTTGGATTACCCCTATATCTTATTACTCAATAGCGATGTCCGAGTATCTCCTAATTGGCTCGAACCCTTGGTTCAGTTCATGACAGACCATCCTGAAGTGGTGGCCGTACAGCCAAAGATTTTATGGGATCGAGATCCCTCTAAGTATGAGTATGCAGGAGCTGAAGGAGGCTATATGGATCGTCTGGGATACCCTTTCTGTAGAGGTCGTATCTTTGACACGTTAGAGGAGTCAGATGGGCAGTATGGTTCGGAACCAAAACGTATTTTTTGGACTTCTGGAGCAGCAATGTTAGTCCGCCGTGAAGCTTATGTCAATCAAGGTGGGCTGGATGAACATTTTTTTGCACATCAGGAGGAGATAGATCTTTGCTGGCGTTGGAACTGTGAGGGGCATCAATTATACGTAGTGCCGGAGAGTGTAGTTTTTCATTACGGTGGAGCCTCTCTAGATATGGAGGATCCTAGAAAAACCTTTCTTAACTTCAGGAATAACCTGCTGATGTTACATAAGCTACTACCTAAGAAAGTATTAGCATGGACCATGGTCCGTCGCTTTTTTTTGGATCGTTTGGCGGCATTAGTTTTTTTAGTCAAAGGTAAGCGAGGGGATGCGTTGGCTGTATATAAGGCCTGGTGGGCTTTTTGGATGAGGCCGAGTAGGCGTACTCGTGGGATAGATCGTCTTAAAGGCTATCAGGTACTATATCCGAAGGTCTTATTATGGCGTTATCATATAAAAAAAGAAAAAAGATATAGTCACTTGAAACAATAAATGATGAGGACGAAAGTATTTATGACCATTGTGATGTGCTTAATGCTCATTTCATGTGAGAATAAGCACAAGAAAGCTGCCGAGCAATTGCAGGCTGAGGCTGAAGAGTTGGTGCAACAAGAGGAGTACGAGGAGGCTCTTATACTTCTGGATAGTCTCCAAAAAACTTATCCCGATGTGGTGAAGGTAAGGAGAGCAGCTTTTGAACTATCAAAAGATGTTAGGATCCTGCAAGGTCGAAGAGACTCCATCTTGATGGTCCCTGAGTTACAACGTATGGAGGCTATTGCAGATAGTCTTTATCACCATTTTACTCTCATCGAAGCTCCAGATATGCCAGATGAGAACGTTCTAAGATTCAAGGGATATGATCCCTCCACGAATCCTTCAAGCCCTTTTTTGGATTGTTACCTTAGTCATAAGGGTGAGCTAAAACTAGTGGCTGGACTTTCTGCAACTCATCCTATCAAAAGCAGTTATATCAAGATCTATGATTCGAAAGGGGAGACTTTCGTAGCAAGTGATACGATAGCTTATGATGGTGGCTTAAATTATAGGTATGAATATTTGAGTCGTTATTATGAACGCCTTACCTTTTCTCCAGAAGCAGCTGAACGATTAGCCTCCTTTATTGCTATGGCACCTGAGCATGAACAGCTAAGGGTGATTTTCTACAAAGAAGATGGGCATGAAGGTCCATCCTTTAGTCTAAATAGTGTGGCAAGGGAGGCCATTACGGGTTCTTATCAGTATTATAACATCCTGCAGCAAATGCTGGATATGGATACTAGATTACGTAGGCATGAGATACGCCTACAGGAGAGATAGAGTCTTTCTTACATCGACTCATATTTTTTAGTAAAGATAGCTACCATCTGTACAATAAAGATAATAATGTAAGCAATGGCAAAGAAGAGCACTAAGACGAACGTAGCTCGTCTAATGGATGCAGCAAATATTAGCTATGAACTGGTGCCGTATGAGGTGGATGAGAACGATCTCTCTGCGGCACATGTGGCGGAACAATTAGGGGAAAATGTGGAGCAGGTCTTTAAGACGCTTGTATTGCGTGGCAATAAGACTGGGCTCCTCGTCTGTGTCATCCCTGGGGATGCGGAAGTAGATCTGAAAAAGGCAGCACAACTATCTGGTAATAAGAGTGTGGAGATGATTCATCAGAAAGAACTGCTACCACTTACTGGCTATATACGTGGAGGTTGCTCCCCGATTGGTATGAAGAAGAGCTATCCTACCTATATTGATGAGAGTGCTACGCTATATGACCAATTATACGTGAGTGCTGGTGTGCGTGGGCTTCAACTATGCATTTCTCCTGATGATCTGATAGCTTATACCGAGTCCGTAGTAGGCGATTTATGCTAACGAAAAGTGCGAAGGAGCTTCATCATCTGATCTCTGAATAAGGATGTTTGCAGCGAAAGCAATAAATGCCTAGAGTTCGTGAGCTGTGAGTTATTCGAAAAGGTAAATTACATAATACCTAGCTTAGGAGTATGTGTGACACTTCTATTATTAAGAATATGCTATCATAGGGGATTTGTAGGAAATGTCTTATCTTTGCATCACAAATGAATAAAATACAATAGACAATATAAATATATATGAGTAAGGAATTAAGTGCTAAGTATAACCCAGCTGATGTTGAAGACAAGTGGTATGCTTATTGGCAAGAGCATAAGCTATTTGCGTCATCACCCGATAATAGGAAACCCTATACAGTTATTATGCCCCCACCAAATGTCACAGGTATTCTGCATATGGGGCATATGCTTAATAACACCATTCAAGATATTTTGGTCCGTCGAGCAAGAATGACTGGCTACAATGCTTGCTGGGTGCCAGGGACTGACCACGCCTCCATTGCTACTGAAGCTAAGGTGGTAGAGCGTCTGGCTAAGCAGGGAATTAAGAAGAGTGATCTTAGTAGAGAAGAGTTCCTTAAGCATGTATGGGATTGGACCCATGAGCATGGCGGTATTATTATAGATCAGCTTAAGAAAGTAGGTGCGTCTTGCGACTGGGATCGCCTAGCATTCACTATGGATGACGAGCGTTCGGAAGGGGTGATCGATGTCTTTTGTGACCTCTATCGGAAGGGCTTGATCTATCGTGGAGTACGGATGATTAACTGGGATCCTAAGGCACAGACAGCTATCTCTGATGAAGAGGTATTGCATGAAGAGCAGAAGGGTAAGCTCTATTATATCCGTTATTATGTTGAAGGCGAAGAGAATAAGTATATCGTAGTAGCAACTACTCGCCCAGAAACGATCTTTGGTGATACTGCTGTATGTATTCACCCAGAAGATCAGCGTTATCAATGGCTAAAGGGTAAGAGAGTTATTGTCCCTGGGGTTGGTCGTAGCGTGCCGATTATCCTAGATGAATATGTGGATCTCGAATTTGGTACAGGTTGCCTTAAGGTCACCCCATGCCATGATATAAATGACTATATGCTCGGACAGAAGCATAATCTACCTGAGATCGATATCTTCAATGACAATGGGACACTCAATTCATATGGTGGTAAGTATGAGGGCCATGATCGAATGGAGGTTCGTAACACCTTTGTTCAGGAGTTGGATAGCTTAGGCTTGATCGAGAAGATTGAGGATTATGTCAATAAGGTTGGTCTATCAGAGCGTACCCATGTGCCTATTGAGCCAAAGCTCTCGATGCAGTGGTTCTTGAAAATGACAGATCTTGCTAAGCCTGCTTATAAGGCTGTTATGGATGATGTTATAAAGCTTGTTCCTGATCGATTTAAGGGTATCTATGCTCATTGGATGGAGAATATCAAGGATTGGAACATCTCTCGTCAATTGTATTGGGGACACCGAATTCCAGCCTACTTCCTTGAAGATGGTACGATTGTGGTCGGCGAGAATATTGAGATTGCCTTAGAGGAGGCCAAGAAGCAAACAGGTAATCCCGAATTGACCAAAGATGATCTCAGACAAGATCCTGATACCTTGGATACTTGGTTCTCTTCATGGCTATGGCCTATCTCAGTATTTGGTAATCCAATGGATAAGGACAATAAGGATCTCAATTACTATTACCCAACTGCTGATTTGGTCTCTGGACCCGATATTCTCTTTTTCTGGATCGCACGAATGATCATTGCTGGTTATGAGTTCCGAGGGGAAATTCCATTCAAGAATGTTTATCTTACAGGGATTGTTCGTGACATGCAACGTCGTAAGATGAGTAAGTCATTAGGAAATAGTCCAGACCCTCTTAAACTCATTGCTCAGTACGGAGCTGATGGAGTTCGTATGGGGTTGATGACTGCAGCTTCAGCAGGAAATGATATTCTTTTCGATGAAACGCTGGTAGAGCAAGGCCGTAACTTTAATAATAAGGTGTGGAACTCTTTCCGACTTATTCAGGGATGGGAAGTAAGCGAATTAGCTCAGCAAGATGCTGCACAGGTGGCAGCTGTAAACTGGTTTGAACAGCTTCTTCGTCATGCGTCTGCAGAGTTACAAGACCTCTTCAGCAAGTATAGAATAAGTGATGCTATATTGTTACTGTATAAGTTAATAAGAGACGATTTCTCTGGGACTTATCTTGAACTCATTAAGCCTGCTTATGGGGAGCCAATTGATCCGTTAACATTAAAGTCAACTAATAATTTCTTCGAAAGACTCCTCAAGCTTCTTCACCCATTTATGCCATTTATCACAGAGGAGTTGTGGCAAGCGTTGG
This sequence comes from Porphyromonadaceae bacterium W3.11, assembly GCA_030434245.1. Classification (NCBI taxonomy): domain Bacteria; kingdom Pseudomonadati; phylum Bacteroidota; class Bacteroidia; order Bacteroidales; family Porphyromonadaceae; species Porphyromonadaceae bacterium W3.11. The sequence continues at coordinate 600,399 of JAUISX010000001.1, read as the reverse complement.
AGCCTAGAAAGGATGGAGAAAGTATTATGGTCGCTCAGTTGGAAGAGATACAACCAGCGGATATTAGCATCATCAAGGAGATGGAGGTAGCTAATGCTGTGATTACCCAAATTAGGAATCTTCGCGCTCAGCGTAATGTATCGCCACGAGAAGAATTAGAACTTTACAATTCAGGTGAGGAGCTAAGTCCTTCGGTAAAGGCTGTCGTGGGTAAGTTGGCCAATATTACTGCTTTCCATGCTGGTAAGATTGAGGAGAGTGCCGAGGTTGCTACCTTTATGGTCGGGACAGGTTCTTTCGGCGTACCATTTACTGGATTGATTGATATAGACGCAGAGCTTAAGAAGTTAAATGCTGAGGTTGAGCACCTCGAGAAGTTCCTCAAAGGTGTTCGTGGTAAGCTATCTAATGAGAAGTTTGTGTCAAACGCACCTGAGCAGGTCGTTGCTCTAGAACGAAAAAAAGAGAGTGATGCTTTAGAGAAGTTAGAGTCTGTTCGTACTCGTATAGCTTCGCTCCAGAAATAATATTTTATGATTTTACAAACCGACTTATATAGCCAAGCCTATATAAGTCGGTTTATTTTACTAATCCTATGAAAGTACCTGAAGATTACATCAACCCTGAAATAGGGATAGACCGATTGCCTCCGGTTACAGATATGGAGCTCAATCGATTAGATCCTAAGTTTTACTACCAAATGCTCCTTTCTGCATCTATTGTTTATATACTGATGTTTATTCCTATTATAGTTTTTGTATATATACAATCTAGAGAGAAAATGAACCCGAATTACGAACCCATTCCTCTTTGGGTAATACTCGCTACCACGGGCTTAATATTGGTAGTGTGGTTATGTAATCTCTTGATATTAAAAAAAGCATTGGACTACCGAGGATATGGCATAAGGAGTAAGGATATCTCTATGCGACGTGGTCTTTTCTTTCGTAAATACCGCACTGTTCCCTTTAATAATATACAACAGGTATCGGTGGAGCAGGGGCTTCTGGCTCGTCCATTCAAGCTTTATCGATTGGAGATTGAAGATGCTTCTCAAAGCGGACAAGGGCTCTCTATCCCAGGTCTAACTAAAGAGCGAGCACATGAGCTCAAAGACTTTTTATTGGGACAAATCTCATGAAGAATACAGAGCCAAGAGACTTTTCCACACCCAGACGAATGGGCTGGGAGGCTTTAATAGTCATAATGGTCAATGCCTTTGGGGAGATTCTGAAGAATTTGTGGATCCTGATAATCCCTTTTGTTTTTGGAAATGGTATCAAAGAGGGGAGAACAATGCTTTACTTTCTTTGTGGCTTAGTGATACTCTCATTTATCAATCCTCTTTCAAGGTACTTTACAACTACGATTCAGATTAAAGATGGGAAAATTATCACCCGGTCAGGACTATTTTACAAGCAAGTCAAGACCATCCCATTAAATAGAATACATGCCCTTCGAACTAAGAGTGGGCCTATATATCAAGCCGTAGATATGATAGGGGTCTTCTTTGATACGATTGCGGAAAAGGGTCAAGAGCTGGAGTTTATCTTAAGTGAAGAAGATTGGCAGATGATGCTTAGCCTAGTCTCTCCAGAAGAGATGATGGAAGTCCAGAAGCAGATAGAGATGAGGGAATCCAGGGAGAAAAGTAAGGTTGTCTATAGAATGTCCCCTATTCAGATCATAAAGGGTACGTTGGTACAGAACCACCTCAAGGGGTTATGGATGATTGTATTAGCCTTCTGGTATCTCTTTTCTCAGCTCAGTGATTATAGTTGGATCATGGATAAGCTCCTTTCATATGCAGAAGCACAGTTTATCGGGGTGTCCATAGTATTTTATTTGATGGCTTTTATCTTCGCCTATATTGCAGGCTTGATTGTTCTGTGTGCAGCGATGCTAATGAAGTATTGGGGATTGCAAATCACATTTCATAAAAATAGATTGGAATATGAGGCGGGCCTCTTTACTCATAAGACCGTACGCATACATCGGGACAAAGTTATAGGACTCTCTACGAAGAAAAATTACTTTGAGCGAAAATTAGGCTTAATAACTTTCAAATTCAAGCAAGCTTCAAATGCACTTGGCTTAAAGGGAGATGAAGAGCTCGCAATCATTGGAATGGATAAGCCGCAAATGATATTAGATTGCTGGAATGAAGGTCATGATCATAGATCAACCGATTTAGTACTATCAGGTCACTCTCAGTTTGGACTATTTTGGAGGCACCTCTTTTCCCGCTGTTTATTTTTTGTGATAGTGGTGGTGATTGCAATAACCAGTTATAAGCCTATACTTTATGGATTAATTCCTCTGCTCATGATATTTGGCTTTGAGGGTTGGAAAAGGTTTAGAAAAAGTAAAATTGAGATTTTCGATGATTGTATCAACGTGTATAGTGGCTTTTTTGCTAATCAGATACTCACGATACCGATGGATAGAATAGAGCGTATTGAGAGACGCCAGCTAAACCTATTAGGAATCTCTTTTAGTGCAGGACATCTAACAATTATGTCTAAGGGAGAGGATATCACTGTCAGGTCCTTAAGGTTAGATACACTCGCTAAAGCCTACGATTATTTGCTCTTCAGGGCCACTTGCAAATAACGCATATAGTTTATAGGTTACATTTTGGCTAAAAATCTTTTTACTCTTATAGGCTTATCTCCAGTATATATAAGAAGATTTAAAAGTATGTCATATACTTCTTGATAGTTACTTTATATCTATTGGTTCTAGGTAAATAATGCATTTCTTATATTAAAGCCTAGAAATATTATTTAAATTTAATTACTTAATTTGTATCACATTTAATCTATGAGTGGTGATATGATATTTTATGATATTCTTGCTGAGGTTGTGGAATTTAGCATTTGTTTTAAGGTGTATTTGTTTTTGATGTATATTGCAATGTATATGTTTCGTTTCTTGTTTGAATGTATACTTTATTATGTTCTTTAACAATATTTGTGTTTGATATTCTGTTTTTTCTTGTTTGTTAGAAAAAAATCGCTTACTTTGAAATATTAAGACTAGATTTATGCTTGTTTAAGAGTACCTAGCGTGTATTTAGGATTTATGGTTAATAAAATTCAACGAATATTCTATATTTTACATCGGAATTTGTGTTGTGAATTTAATGATAATGTATGTGTAATTTTAAAGTAACGCGAGTTCGATTTAAGAAACTATAGCAAGAGCCTCTTTATCAATAATTTCAAGATTTAAGGAAGGCTTTTTAGGCATCAAGTTGTACGCAAGTAATCCTGAAACCAGATTGACTACGAAATTATTGACACTGCGATGTCTCGTATGTTCTATTTGGCATACATTCTTTAAGAGATCATTGACGGTTTCTATGATGGCTCTTTTTCGAAGGAGAATTTTATCATGAATATGCATTAGAGCATTCTTCATATTCTTCTTAAGTTTTGTAATCAAGTGTATATCATCAATAAAGAGCTTGTCAAATAGACTCTTTGAGATATATCCTCTATCCGCAATGAGCTTACCAAAGAGTTTCTTAGAGAAAGAGTCATCCTTTAGTGGAGCTCTGTCATCTGTATTACCAGGCGTGATCTGATAGGTGATAATCTCTCCTTTGTCATTGATAACAAGATGCAGTTTAAAGCCATAGAACCAACCCATTGTGGAGCGACCTTTCTGTGCCCAACCTTTCATAGTCTTATGGGTTCTTTCCCGTTTGATATGACAAGATCTTAGAGGAGTAGAGTCAATAAAAGAAACACCTGTACACTTTCCTAAGCAGCACATATTGAGAAACATAACAAGCTTTAGCCCCACTTTAGTTTGAAGTTCCACAAAACGATTATAGGAGACTGTTTGAGGAAATTCACTTTTAAGATGAACCTGAACATATTTGAGATAGAAGGACTTGAGGTCTCTATATCTTGACATATGAAAAAGTATGAGTATTGTCATGACCTCACTGTCAGAAAGACGTGATTTTCTATTTCTTCTCTTCTTACCTCCTTGTTCTATAGCATTCTCAGCAACAACACGATCAAACTGAATAGAGAAATCGTCGATAATACAAAATGATTCTAGTATATTTGTTGTCATAAAAGTGGTGTTTTATTTTCTTGTAATTAGCTGGTAATCAATTACTAAGATACAAATAATTCACCACTTTTCCTAGTGTTTTTACTCCTGTTTCTTATCCCGAACTCACGTTAAAGTAATTAAATTATGAAGAAGAAAAACACTTTAGTAATGCTTTTGGCTACGATGTTATTTTCTCTTTTTGCTGTCTCTTGTCAGCCGGAAGATGATATTCAGCCCGATGAAATCAATATAACTTTATCTCAAACATCTTTAGAATTTGATAGTAAGGAACAAAAGCCTGCTACTCCACAGATTACAGTTACAACAAACGCTAAGGATTGGGAAGTAACGGACAATGCAGAGTGGCTTGATGCCAAACGACAAGGAGATGGAATTATAATCACCTCAGAATCAAATTCTTTTGGTAAAACTCGTGTCGCCGAGGTGCTTGTTTTCGCTGGAGGGGTACCCAAGAAGATAACTGTGACGCAAAGTTCAGCTGATTTAATTTTAGAACTCTCCCCAACTGACTTTGCGATTCCAAAAGAAGGTGGCAAGTATATGATTGACATCAATAGCAATTCTGATTCTTGGAGAATTGATACTGAAGAAGAAATCAGTTGGTTACATTGGAGAAAACTTTCTAATGGTCAGTTAATCGAGCTCATCGCTGAAAAAAATCTCACATCAGATGAGAGAAAAGCACAGCTTTATGTCATCAGTGGTGATATTCAGAAGCAGATTAATATAGTACAAGCCTCAGGTGTTCTTGGAAATAATGTAATGCCATTACTTAAAAGCTTAGCGACAGCACCTGAAATAAATGAATTTGAGACTAACAGAGGTTCTCAACTTTTGGACTTTAGTGGAGCCCTACCTAAATATCAATATTATACTGAAAAGTATGAATTTTTAACTTTATCTCCAGTATTTAGAATTATTAGATATGAGAGATCAATTGATGATGGTAGATTAAACTTAGTTACCATGGAATCAGGGCAAGCAGAATATGTCACATCAGAAGAGTTTAAAGAATTCCTCATTGAGAATGGCTTTACGATTGATAAATGGGAGCCACAAAATAAAAAGTTTGAAGGTGAAAATAAAGATCTACAATATAAATTTAATATTGAGGTCATGGATGATGGCTATAGTGTAAAAGTTAATTTCAAATATTACGCTGTACAAAAAGTCCATTATGAAACATTCTCTGAATTTCCATACTATAATTCCAACATGTTGTTGAAAAAAAATTATGAAGAAGTAAACAAGTGGGAACTAGAGCAAGGCTCTACATTAGTTAAAACCAATAAAAGTAAGGATTTCCCAGATGAAATAGCAACGGCATTGTATATGAAGGATACTTCAAATAGTCCGCTATTTTCAACTTTTTATCATTTCTTGTGGGATAAGGATTTACATACTGGCAAGGTCTCAGAAATTTGGTTTTCACATAATAAGGTAGAGCTAGCTTATTGGGATAGTTCTGAAAATAAAACTCATAAATGGGTTTTGACAAATGAATTTACTGAGTTAATTGAAAAAGAAGGTTTTGTCCTTTTTGGTGCTACCGAAAGTGGGTGGCCTGCATATGTTAAAATCGAAAAGAACTTGATTTTTCTTCCTATTGTTGGTGTTTACAAAGATCTAAATGATGGAAAACCAGTATTGGAAATTGTTTTTAACACGCTTGATCCTACAGCATCAGCATCTCTTGGTACCGAAGATGGAAGAGCCCGTATCCTTAAGGAATTGTCTATGATTATCAAACGGAGACAAAGCTTAAAAAAGATGTGAATTATCTCAACATGATGCTAACACTTTCATTTGATTATTTATGTGATTGTTGATGCGCATTCATGAGAAAGAGGGTGTGTCAAAACTAATTTTTTTGACGCACCCTATTATTTTGCGACAAAAGCCCCAACTTTCACAAGCTGGGGCTTTTCTATATCATAAAGATTTTGTATCTTTATGTATATCAATAAATTAACTATGACAAAGATACAATTTCGTCCATACATACACAATAGGTCAATGCTTTTTCCTCAAAGGCTTGACGAGGATATTTGTGCTAATGATCCAGTGAGAGTGGTCAATGCCATTATCGATGCTATTGAGATTGAGAATATTAAGGGCTTGTACAGTAAGATAGGTCGCCACCCCTACCACCCCAAGATGATGCTCAAGGTGATTATCTACGCCTACATGAATAACATCTACTCGTGCAGGAAGATTGAGCAAGCCCTCAAAAGAGATGTCCACTTCATCTGGCTTGCAGGGTATGAAAAACCAGATTTTATCACCATCAATAGGTTTCGTAATCGTGTAAAAGGAGAGATCAATAAGGTCTTCTCACAGATGGTATTGTTACTTGCAGAGAGAGGTTTTATCAGTCTTGATGTGGAGTATATCGATGGCACTAAGATAGAATCCAAAGCCAATAAATACACCTTTGTGTGGCGGAAGAGCGTGGAACGAAATCGAGCCAAACTTCAGGAAAAGCTAAAGGCATTGCTCTCTCAAATCGATGATTGTATTGCTCAAGAGAATAGCGAGGGTAGCGAAGAAGTAGAGATTACAGCGGAACAACTTTCAGAGCTGGTGACCACCTTCAAAGCAGAACTAGAGAGAACCCCGGAACCAGTCAACAAGGAGGAGAAAAAGAAAATAAGAGAGAGGAAGAAGCAGATCAAGCAACTAGAAGAGCATAAGGCTAAACTTATGGAGTATGACGAGAAGCTGGAAAAACTCGAGGATCGCAACTCCTACTCCAAGACCGACCCCTCTGCCACCTTTATGCGTATGAAGGAGGATGCCATGAGAAATGGTCAAACCAAGCCAGGTTACAATTTACAAATAGCTACGAATCAGCAATTTATTACCAACTTTGGACTCTTCTACAATCCTACTGACACCCTCACATTTATCCCTTTTCTTCAATTCCACCAAGACCGTTATGGTGATTTGCCCTCTACTGTTGTAGCCGACTCTGGCTATGGCTCGGAAGAGAACTATCGTTTTATGGAAGAGTCTGGTACAACACCCTTTGTCAAATACAATCGCTTCCATATTGAGCATCGTCCTCGCTATAAGCCCGACCCATTTCAGCCCTCATCGCTATACTACAGCAAAGAAGGAGATTACTATGTCTGCCCGATGGGACAAAGGATGAGGCGTATCGGGACAAAGAGAGGCAAGACAGCAAGCGGATACACTACTGAGAGTGCGAGATATAAGGCTGCGAGGTGCAAAGGATGTCCACTCAGAGGACTATGTTTTAAGGCAAAAGGCAATCGAATCATAGAGGTCAATCACAGACTCAATGAGTACAAAAAGAAAGCAAACCAACTCCTTACCTCCGAAGAAGGACTAAGACATCGAGGACGACGATGTGTAGAGCCAGAATCAGTATTCGGTCAAATGAAATACAATATGAGCTACAAACGCTTTCGACACTTCGGTCAAGACAAGGTCACTATGGACTTTGCCTTCTTTGCCATAGCATTCAATGTCAAGAAACTATGCTCTATGATGGCGAAAAACCCAAAAAACATGGATAATACACCTCATTCTTGCCCAAATCATCCATTTTTAGTCACTAACAACCTACTTTTAGAGGAAAACCAAATTCTAAAACATCTCGTAGCTGCTTAGGACACACCCTATCAAAAAAATTGAGGATGCATCAAAACTAGGTTTTGACACACCCTCTTTCTCATGAACACTATTTAGGCGTAAGTGTTGTATCTGTTACTAAGTACAAGTTAGTCTGATTTTTAAGGTCCGGGATTTAAAAATTTAAATCCTTCTTAAGTACTTTGTGTCCACTTAGAGAGTAATACAGGATATATATTTCTCCAAGGATGACGAATAGCCAGGTCCATTGCCATGAGCCTATTTGGTCTGCCAATAATCCCTGAAGCACAGGTAGCAATGCACCACCAAAGCACCCCATCATTAAGATCCCTGAAGCTTTAGATGTATATCGACCTAAATCAACTAAGGCAAGAGTGAAAATAGCTGGCCACATAACAGAGTGGAATAGGCCTACAGCGGCTAAGAACCATGGCTCTTTAGTGACCATAGAAATTAGGATAAAGAGTCCAGCACCAGTAGAGGCGATTAACAATTGCTTCTGTGCACTTACTTTATTAAGGAAACTACTTAGGAAACGTCCTACAAGCAATCCACCCCAGTAAATAGATGAAATTAGAGCGGCATCCTTAATGGTAAAGCCTAGGTCATCCTGTGCGTAGAAGAGTACATTGGTACCGACACAAACTTCAACACCCACGTAAGCAAATAATGCTAAAACGCCCAATTTTACGTGGCGGAAACTCCAGATATTCTCTGTGAGGTCAGCCTCTTTTGCACCACCGCCCGCAACTTCTGGTAACTCAACCTTATTTAAGGTGAATGCTAAGATTAGCACGAGTAATAGGAGGATGGCAAATGGAACATATAGGGAAGTAATATCCACCTCTAGTCCACCCTTACCTTGGAAGATAATATAGGCTACGATTAGAGGGCCAATGGTTGTCATCAGTGAGTTACCTGTACCTGCAATGCTCTGACGTTGGATAGCAGTTGTCCCTTTCACGTCACACGCTACGATATACGGATTAACGACAGCTTGGAGATATGTTAGAGCAGTACCGGCAATAAATGCAGCGATTAGGAATACATAGTATGCCATTGGGACTGTCACCGTACCTAGCCAAGTCAAGCCATTGTATTCTCCTGTGGCTTCCAACACCTCTACATGGAAGTGACCAGTACTGGAGGCTAATGCTTGCATAGCTGGGACTCCAGCAACACCCGCCGCCTCTATCGCTTTAGCTTCGTCAATAGCACCTTGGAAGTTTTTTAAGTCAAAGGCATCAAAGACATAAGCCGAAGACATATAAATACCAAAGGCAATACAAAGAATACTTAGTCCAAAGACTAAAGTCTTCTTATAACCATTCTTAGCGATATATTTTGAGCTCACAGGGCCCATTACTAGATATGCTGTAAAGAATGCGAAGTTGAGCAATGTAGCTAACGTATTGGACCAATTCCCTCCCTTAAGGAGGTACGCTGCCTTCATTGGAGCCTGAAACTGTTGGTTGAGATTGGTAATCAATCCAATTAGAGCCATTAGTACAACCATGATGATGAATGGCACCATATAGCTCTGTTGTTTTTGTTGAGTTGTTGGATTCATAAAAATCTAGTTTGACTTTATCAGTTATTGATTATCTTTATTATTGACGGAATAATAATTAAAAATATTTATTTGAGGTCAAAGATAACTCTTTTCTTTATGATACACGAATACATTTTGTCTAATCTTAATCCGTTTTTTATTTCTCATTATAGAAGTTTCCATATATTGTAAATGTATTTATTACCCGATGAGCTTTGTTTTTGTGGCTGAAAATTTATATATTTTGCAATAAATGGATTGATATCTAGCCGTCACTTATAAGAATTACACGTTATGGAGTCAACGAAAGATAAACGGTAATTGTGATGAGATAAGTATAATAATTAGGGCTCCTTTTATAAGTAATATGTGTCTATTGAATATGACGGTTTGAATGTTTTTTGGACAACTTTGCTCTTAAATGTGACATATATCGGGGGATTGTCACGACACTATGTCTTCGGACATTATTTTGCATCTATTGGTATAAAAAAGGAGAAAAGAATATGAAATGGGATAAATATACAATTAAGTCACAAGAGGTGGTACAAGGTGCCATCCAGAGAGCTCAGAGCTTGGGACATCAAGCGATAGAGCCACTACATTTCCTCGATGCCTTATTGGCTGATGGGAACAATGTCGTACAGTATGCCGTCTCTAGAGTTGGTGCGGATATCAATGATCTTCGCCAGCGTGTAGATCAGGCTCTTAATAAATTACCTCGCGTAGAGGGTGGGGAGCCGTATCTAAGTAGAGAGACGTCAAGTATGCTTAGTGAAGCTGAGCAGATATGTGAAAAGATGGGCGATGCGTACACTGCGGTAGAGCATCTGCTATTATCACTAGTAAAGAGTAAAAATGAAGCCGCTAAGATTTTATCCGCGGCAGGAATAACTTATAAAGGATTAGAAGAAGCCATTATGGAAATAAGAAACGGAGCAAAGGCAGATAGCCCTAGTGCTGATAGCACTTACAATGCTCTTGGGACTTATGCGATTAACTTATGCAAGAGTGCCAAGGAGGGTAAGCTTGATCCCGTCATCGGACGTGATGATGAGATCCGTAGGGTACTGCAGATTTTGAGTAGGAGAACTAAAAATAACCCTATCTTGATAGGTGAGCCAGGGGTCGGTAAGACCGCTATTGCAGAAGGTCTTGCCCGTCGTATCGTACGTGGGGATGTCCCTGAAAATCTTAAGAGCAAGCAGATCTATTCACTCGATATGGGTGCATTGGTCGCTGGTGCGAAATATAAGGGAGAGTTTGAGGAACGCCTGAAGAGTGTCGTGAATGAAGTCAAGAAGTCTGATGGCGAAGTCATTCTGTTCATTGATGAGATCCACACCTTAGTTGGGGCCGGTGGTGGCGAAGGTGCTATGGATGCTGCCAATATACTTAAGCCAGCTCTTTCACGAGGAGAGTTGAGAGCTATTGGAGCGACTACGTTAGATGAGTATAGAAAGTATTTTGAGAAAGATAAAGCATTAGAGCGTCGTTTCCAAATCGTGATGGTCGATGAGCCAGACGAATTGAGCTCTATCAGTATCCTTCGTGGTTTGAAAGAACGTTACGAGACCCACCATAAGGTACGTATCTTGGACGATGCCATCATTGCTGCTGTAAAACTATCTAGTCGATATATTACCGACAGATTTTTACCCGATAAGGCGATTGACCTCATGGACGAAGCCGCTGCACGACTAAGGATGCAGGTGGATTCTCTACCTGAAGAACTGGATGAGATTCAGCGAAAGATGAGGCAGCTAGAGATTGAGCGTGAGGCGATTAAGCGTGATGGCGATACAGAGAAGAGTGCCCTGTTAGATCATGAGATAGCCGAACTCCAAGATAAGCTGAATGAGCTGACCGGTAAGTGGGAGCGTGAAAAGGCTGAGATGGAGAAGATTCAGAAGAATAAGGCCGAGATAGAGCAACTGAAGCTAGAGGCAGAGCATGCTGAACAAGAGGGAAATTACGGACGAGTCGCCGAAATACGGTATGGTAAACTGCAAGAACTCCAAAATGGAATCGCTGAAGCTGAAAAGAAACTTCATGAAATTCAGGGCGATAATGCTCTGATTAAGGAGGTTGTAGATGAAGAAGATATCGCAGAGGTCATCTCTAAGTGGACCAATATACCAGTGTCTAGAATGTTGGCCTCAGAGCGTGAAAAACTCATGACCCTAGAGGATAAGATGCACGATAGAGTAGTGGGTCAGGATGAAGCCATTACCGCTATTGCTAATGCCGTTCGTCGTAGCAGAGCAGGGCTACAGGATAGTCAGAAGCCGATAGGCTCCTTCTTATTCTTAGGGACTACTGGAGTTGGTAAAACTGAGGTGGCTAGGGCTTTGGCCGAGTTCCTCTTCGATGATGAGGATATGATGACTCGTATCGATATGAGTGAGTATCAGGAAAAGCATACTGCGTCTCGATTGATTGGAGCACCTCCAGGATATATAGGCTATGAAGAAGGAGGTCAGCTGACCGAAGCGATCCGACGCAAACCTTATTCCGTGGTACTTTTTGATGAGATAGAGAAGGCACACCCTGATGTATTCAATGTCCTCTTGCAGGTGCTAGACGATGGTCGACTGACAGACAATAAGGGTAGGACTGTGAACTTCAAAAATACCATCATTATCATGACCTCTAACATGGGATCTGATATCATCCAGCGGAATATGGAAGGTGTTACTAAGGAAACTATTGCAGAGGTTACAGCTAGGACTGAGCTTGAAGTGCTTGGACTCCTCAAACAGAGGATACGCCCAGAGTTTCTGAATCGTATCGATGAGACGATAGTCTTCACTCCTCTTGATAGAGATCAGATTAGTGAGGTGGTAAGGATTCAATTGAATAGAGTCGTCAAGAGACTAGCTGAAAATGGTATCGAACTGACCTATACTGACCAAGCTGTCTCTCAGATTGCCGAGGAGGGATTTGATGTACAGTTTGGGGCTCGTCCTGTGAAACGTGTTATACAGAGGAGAGTCTTGGATAAGTTAGCGGTCGCGATTATTGAGGATAAGATTTCTAGACTTGGAAAGATAGTGCTGGACTATGATGGAACGGACTTTAATTTCAATAACAGGCCATAAGAATAGAACGCAAAATCTTAATTGAAATCTTGATGGATTGCTAAGTTTATTGTACCTTTGCACAACCTTAGAAAAAGGTACAATAAACTTTGTCTCGTGGTGTAATGGTAACACGAAAGATTCTGGCTCTTTAATTCGGGGTTCGAATCCCTGCGAGACAGCAAAAGAAGGTTGCTCAGAGTGGTTTAATACTACTTTGAGCAACCTTTTTTATGTCTTTTTCTCCTCCATCATATCCTTCAGTACCCACTATCCCCCCTCGTGATGATACCTATCCAATCTTTAGAAGGTACTGGTACAATTTTTGGCATCTAGCTAGCGTCTATAATTATCTGACAAAGAGTAGTGGAATATTGGGCATTTGTAGGCTTGAACTTAAGAAGTTTGGCATGAAGTGAAAAACAATAATGTATTTGATTTTTCATTGCAGAGATATCATCCTAAAATAGTGCGAGTGCACTCTAGGTAAGTGCAGCAGGCACATTTTTATCTATGACTTCAAGGTTTTAAGGAACGTTTTTTAGAGGCATCAGGTAGTACGACAGTAGTTCAGATATTAGTTGGACTAGGACGTTTTCCTTTAATTTAGGACCGCTAGTCATCTCTATTTTCAGGAGTGCTTTGGTAGGCGATTATCTCTCTTTTGTCATTAATGTCAAAATGCAGTTTGAGGCACAGCAGCACCCCTATCAAGTATTGGATAAGAAAGGGATATGAAGTTACGCAGAATCCTCTAATGTGCTTGCTCCCAGTAATAAGTGTTATATGCTTATTACTGGGAGCCTATATTCTACGGTAGCTTGTGTCGGAATTTGTACAGTCATATCTTTTTATATGAGATATTCCAAAAACAAATTTTTCTACTCGGTGATTTACGGCATAATAGATTATTTACTTGTTTTGATATGCACCTTGATTTTCTTTATAGCCCAGTCATAATGACTTGCTGTTGTAGAAACGCAATAGGCACCGAGCGAAGAAGCTCCCGTCCAGTCAAATAGTTTCTTGGTAAATAGTTCTTTGTTGGTGAAGCTCTCTATTAGACTTATGACTTCTCTGTGACTTGCATTCAAACGCTCTTTGGCTTCTGCTAAGGGTGTATTTTGATGCTTCTGCCACAACTCAACATTCATCATTGGGTAAGTTTTCCAATTGTAAGGTTCTGGAAGAAAAGCCTTATGTTCTCCTCTACGATTGGCATTGATCCAATTTATCAGTAGTTGATGCCATTCGTACAGATGTACCAGAACATCACGCAGGTTTTTGTCTCTGCTCCAATGGGACTCTTTGCCTGCCATTGCCATTTCTTCTGCAAATGATGCGATTTGTTGTTCATCGCTCATCGTTTCGATGAGTTTCCACATTTTATCAAATTGTCCGTTTGCAGATGTTATCAAATCCGCTTTTGTCGTTGCTCGTGCCATATATTAGTTTTGTTTTACAAACCCATTCTTGTAGAAGTCATACCAGCCAGCTATCTTCTCGGGTGTATTAGCATTCAGTAGTAAAAGCATCTCACGAGTAAACTCTAAATGTCCCACACCATTTGCTGTAACTATGTTGCCGTCACTTACAGCCTGTACCTCTACATAACCTGCCGCATTCGTATAAGTGCTGCCGCCCCATTGTTTGAGTTGATCAAGTCCGTTACCCGTATGCTTGACATTGTTTAGGAAGCCGTGAGCACACATAAAGGACGCACCATTGCATATTGCTCCGATGACTTTGCCATTATCCAAAGCCTCTTGTACCAAAGGTACGACAAGCTCTGCTTCCGGGGAACTCCAATTGTTCCCGCCGATAAGCACCAAGCCTACATAATCTCTGGGCATGTTATCGAAAGAATAATCGGGCAACGTTCTAAAACCGCCGATGGAACGCACAGCATCCAATGTAGGTGCAACGGTGCATACTTCATATTTTATCTCACTTCCCGGTATTACTCCCACATGAAGAGCAGTAGAAAGGAATGCTCCTTCCCAATCTGTATATTCGTTTAGTAAAACGAGTAGAACTTTCTGTTTCATTATTATTGTCGTCTGTTTTCTGTTTGTTTTTACTCTTGCTCTTATTCGTCTTTCTCCTTGTACGTTCAATCGTTCTTTTCGCCATTGGAATGCTGAAGTTGGAATAATGGAGAATACCTACCTCATCTCTTCCGTGCTATTTTCTGTCGGGATGATGTCCTTCCCGACCTTTCTTGCTGTCAGTCGAATGGCTTCCCCCGTTAGAATATGATCCACACCAATGTCTTGGGATTAAAGATGCGTAGAGTGGACTCAAATTCAGTATCTGATTGCTTATTTATTAGGCGTTCTAAACGAGAGGATACTATAAATAAATTTTGTACAGCTGTCACATCCAACACAGGAGAGAAAACGCATAATCATTGTCAAAGATACTAATTTTGCCTCGAGAATACCTTTCTGCCTTTTCACAAAATGATGTTATAATTAGGGTTGTATGATATTCTATTCCTGAATAAAAAGCACAGAGATTAATTCATCACTAATGTTCTTTACTTTATTGATGTGCTATTCCTGGAAGAGGGTACAATCTTAGTCAATTATTAAGGATGTATTTGCTGTGATTTTGCTACTCCTTTAGGTAATGCTTTATCACATGTGATCGGAGTCTCATTGTCGACGTAGTTTATAGCTTCTGCTTCTTCACAACAGATACTTAGTCATTAGTAAAGTTTTTACGACCGATATTTCAGGATATTATATTTGGACTATTCAATAAAAAGCCATAAATTTGCGGCGATTCAAAGAGGATAGGTGAAATTCCTTATCGGTGGTAAAGTCCACAACTCCTAAGTATAGGATTGATATGGTGAAATTCCATAACCGACGGTTATAGTCCGGATGGTATTCGAATCTGAGATGTATGCTTCCTGAAAGTCTTATTTCAGTAGAAGGTATATCCTCTTTTGTATATCATTTCTCCTCTTGCTTTATATTAATATTATTTAGCATTAAAAGAAATGAGACAAAGTAATTCAATTTTGACAGACGTCGAGGCTCGTATTAAAACGGCCACTCAAGCACTCCGAGAAGGAAGAGGCATTCTTCTTGTAGATGATGAAAATCGAGAAAATGAGGGCGACATTATCTTTCCGACCTCTAATCTTACTCCTCAAAACATTGCTCTAATGATTAGAGAATGTAGCGGTATTATTTGTCTTTGCTTAAAGCCTGAAAAGTGCAAAGCTCTAAATCTCACTCAAATGGTCCCCAATAATACCTGTGTTAATCACACCGCTTTTACCATATCTATAGAAGCCAAAGAAGGTGTCACAACGGGTGTTTCTGCTAAGGACCGACATCAAACTATCATTACAGCTGCTAGAGAGGGAGCAAGACCTGACGATTTAGTTCATCCTGGACATGTATTTCCATTGCAAGCTAAGGAAGGAGGGGTCTTAGAGAGGAGAGGCCATACAGAAGGTAGTATAGACATTGTCTCTATAGCAGGGTTAGGGGATTCTGCGGTATTGTGTGAATTGACAAATGTAGATGGAACTATGGCTCGAATGCCTGAAATAACTGACTTTGGTGCCAAGCATGATATGCCTGTGCTTTCTATAGAAGACATCGTTAACTACCGACAAAACAAGAAATAATGATGATCATGGCTTGATTCACAGTTTATGACATTCATTCGTTTAGTCATAGAGAAAAAGACAATAAGTTGTGTGAGGTAGAGTCATTGGTGCGTACGGCTTAGGGGCTATTCGGAGTGATGAAAAAGATGGAAAAACTTATCCTAAAAGTTTGGTCAGTAAATATTTTTTTGTACCTTTGCAATCGCAAACGGGTGATAAACCCTGTTGTATGACTTCGTAGCTCAGTTGGTAGAGCAATTGACTCTTAATCAATGGGTCGAGGGTTCGAGCCCCTCCGAGGTCACAGCTATCAAGCAAAGATATGTTTGGAGACTTAGTGAGGTCGCGGTAAAGTAATTTACGGCGACCTCTTTTTATTTTACCCCTTGATTAAAAGAGCCTGAGATCATAAAAGGCTTATGGTATTAGTATGAGGACCATTATATAAAGGCTTTTTCCTCGTTATTATGAGTTTGTAAATATATTTTTGCTGTGGATGCTAATAAGATGTAATGCAAAATTTAGCCAATCCCAACTTTTATCTTATCTTTGTTAATGGGAGGTTATCCTGAGTGAAGAATACGAATGGGAAGTGAATCATATCCATAAAGAATTTTCGCATAGTGTACTATCATTAGATAGACTTTTCATGATTAATCATATCATGATTGTATACTAAGGCGATAGGATTACGATGGGTACAAGTGTGTAGGTATAAATGAAAATAGATTTTGTCGTGACTTGGGTCGATATGGATGACCCAAGGTGGAAGAAAGAATTTGCCCAATATTCAGGGAAAATAGACAATTCAAAAAATGAGGTCTCAGAGGCTCGTTTTAGAGATTATGGTCTATTGAAGTACTGGTTTAGGGGGATAGAGACATTTGCTCCTTGGGTTAATAAAATTCATTTTGTGACTTGTGGACAGAAACCTGAATGGCTGAATGTAGATAATCCTAAGTTGAATATGGTGGACCATAAGGATTTTATTCCAGAGGAGTATTTACCTGTCTTTAACTCCAATCTCATCGAGATATATATGCATCGCATCCCAGGATTATCGGAGCACTTTGTCTATTTTAATGACGACTTCTTTGTCATCAATGATGTGACTGAGGATCGTTTTTTTCAAAATGGTTTGCCTTGTGATATTGCTGCCTTTCGCACGAATACTGGCCTATCACAATATGAAAGGATGTTGAAGAATAACATCAGATTGATTAATCGTTTCTTTGATAAAAAAGAAGTGATGAAGCGAGATCATGATAAGTGGTTTGCTCCGTTCTATGGTAAGAGGAAAAGACTGAATCATCTACTCAAGCATTACAATAAGTTTATCACTCTACGCACACCACATAATGCACAGCCATTCCTTAAGAGTACCTTTGAGGAGGTATGGGCACATTGCGAAAAGGAGTTGATCGATATGTCCTCCCATCGTTTCCGGAGTGATGATGATTATACGCCAGAGTTATTTAGGACTTGGCAGATCTGTACCTCTAATTTCACCCCCTACAATACCTATCAGGATACGAAAATGTTCCCGCTGGTGCTTAAGTCAGAGAAAGCCATCAAGGCCATCAGAGATCAATCTTATAGACTGATCTGCATTAATGATAATGTACATGTCAAGGATTACGATAAGACGTTGGGGCGTATAAAAGAGTCCTTCCATAGTATCTTACCCCAGAAGTCATCATTTGAGTTATAATCCGTTGTAGAGAAATGTTTTTGACAAAGAAAAGAAGTTCTATGCCCACGATCTCAGTAATTATTCCGATATATAACGTAGAGAATTATCTTCGACGCTGTCTAAATAGCGTTTTAGCTCAGACTTTCACTGATTGGGAAGCCATTTGTGTCAATGATGGTAGCCCCGATAATAGTGCCGCAATCCTAGAGGAGTATGCCCAAAAGGATGATCGTATCAAAATCGTCAATAAAGAGAATGGCGGTCTGTCAGATGCTAGAAATGAAGGGATGAAGCATTGTCAGGGAGATTACATCATGTACTTAGACTCTGATGATTTGATCCATCCGCAGACGATGGAGATTGCTTATGCCTTAGCTGTCAGAGATGGATCGGATGTAGTGAGTTGGTATAAGGATAAGATGTTTCGTTCAGAGCTTATCATTAGATATCGCCTGGGGATGGATATTGATAATGCACTTCCTAGAGGCATTAAGAAACACTATCAGATTGATAAAATTAAATCGGTGGTCACAGACGATATCTTTGCACATGTGACGGAGGAATCAAGGTCTAATATTAAGAATCCGATCACACACTTTTATGTCTGGAGACATCTTCTCAAAAAAGAATTGGTGGAGGATGTGAAGTTTCTTAAGGGGGTAACGTATGAAGATTTCCCTTGGTGGAGTGAAGTGATTCTAAAGAATCCACGGGCTACTATTACTCGATTGCCCTTTTACTACTATTTCCCTAATTTCAAGTCCATCAATCTAGGTAGTAAACGAACCAATAAAGTGATGAATTGGATGAGGGGGTTGGAGCATAGCTATGATCTCTACCAAGCGAAAGCGAATGATTATCAGAAGAGCCAGTGGTATAAAAACTGTATGTGGCCCGTTATAATCGTACATATCGCTAGAAAACTACGAAAAATCAAAGACCCTGCGGATATCGAACTTATTAGAGGGCGACTCAAGACCCTTTGGGATAAAGGTATTTTTGACTCCCCCATTTCATCAAAGGATAAGTATTATAGTACTGTGATAAAGAACTTTCTTGAAGAAGAATGAACTGAATAAGGTGGTGTCTCCCTCTTTATATAGACTGGTGGAATGAACTCCAAGCATAGGATTATGAATTAATTTGAATAATACTTCAGAGTAATTCACAAGTTGCTTTTTGCTTTATATAAAATTGATAAGAAAATACAAGTTTAGTATTCAGAGTTAATTGCGTACAACATGATACCCAATAAGCCTTGCTTAAAGCTTGTATATGTTGATTGAAAGTCTCTTTCTACACTTGCTTAAATCGAACTCACGTTAGAATAATATAACTGATTATATCCTCTTCATCATTTTAAGCAAATTATGTAGTGTGTAACATAACTAAGTTACACAATGGTACATCTAAGTCATACCACAAATTACGGCACGAATCACATGAATTAGATTGATATAGATTCAGACGTGTATTTGGGTGTGCCTTCTTAATTGGCAACGTTGTTATTGATGACGGTCCACACTGTTCTTTCAGTATTTTCTACATAAGTTGGACTGTCGCACAATTTATTTATCTCTCTCCTGATACATTAATCTTTATATAGCTATTTGAGAGGAGGGAACAATCAACGATACTTGCTTCTGGGAGAGAGGCTAGGCGAATATCCATAATCCCATGCCCTGTTAATTGCTTATTGAGCATATCGAGATCATTATCCCAAAGATTATATTTCGTCAATGACACCGTTCGCGAAAAAATGTAGTGTGATTGGTGGACTCATACCCGATGCCTATGCCCAGAAACTTACCAAAGTTAATGCCGTTATTTATTCCCTGTTTCTTTTCTTGAACACTATGATTATACTTTGTCTAAAGGAGGTTTTGTGTCATGCTCTCTTTTGGAGAAATCCCTTTTATTCAAACAAAGATCATCAAGTTGGATAGTTATTCTACAGACCACTTTTAGGTATTAAATGAAATGCGTTCACCTGAAAGTTTGAATTTTATATATAAACCCATTTCTATGTTAGATGTGAAATGACCTAGTGACTTGTATAAAACAACTCTATTTTACATATTTTCAAACTGGTGCGATCGGTGAGCTAAAATACCTAAAAATAGTTATGGTCGTGTAAATCATATTCATCTATCTTTGTAGCCCTTTGTGTCGAGCTCATATATTCATGAGTTCCACTAATAATGCACACTCAATATGTTGGAGAGGTGTTTATTTATTTTAATTACTAAGCAAGTTTATGCATAAGTCATTACGAATTCTTTTATTTCTTTCTTCAATGCTACCTCTGTCTTTATTCGCACAGGAGGAGGTCTCTACTAAGACAGAATTACCCAATGACTCAACTAGTGTAAAGTTTGAGTACCAATTGAATGAAATTTATGTCCGCCCGAGACAGATATTAGGAAGCAAGTTTGAAGCTAGAAATAGGACAGGTTCCGCATACTACATCTCGCCACAAGAGATTAAAAAACTGGGCTATACTGATATCAATCGTATGTTAAAGTCAGTTCCTGGCGTGAATGTCTATGAAGAGGATGGGTTTGGTTTGCGTCCAAATATCAGTCTTCGAGGTACCAAAGCGGAGCGAAGCGAGCGTATTACCATTATGGAAGATGGTATATTGGCTGCTCCTGCACCATACTCAGCCCCAGCGGCTTATTATTTTCCCAACGCGGCTAGAATGAATGCCGTAGAGGTCTTGAAAGGTAGTAGTCAGGTTCAATACGGCCCATTCACTACAGGAGGAGCCATTAATATGGTATCTAATCCTATTCCAGATAGTAGAGCAGGTCATCTCTCATTATCATATGGTAGTTATGGTACCTCAAGGCACACACATTTTATGGTAATAGCCACAAGTATTACGGTTACTTTGTAGAGTATCTTCGGCTACAGTCAGATGGCTTTAAGCAGTATGAGAAAAAGCGAGATGTAGGGCTATACCGAAATGATATAATTGCTAAGTTTCGCGTCCAAACAGATAGAGATGCTGACAACCAGCACTCCTTGGAATTTAAGTTTGGATACGCTGATGAAAAGTCGCATGAAACTTACGTAGGATTGAGTGAATCAGATTTTCAGATCAATCCCTTTAGTCGCTACCTGGGTTCCCAAGTTGATAACATGAAGTCGTCTCATGAGCAGTACGCTCTGACTTATGTCTTCAAACACGGTAATGACGTTAATATTGTTGCTAAAGCCTATTACAATCACTTCCATCGAAATTGGTATAAGCTGGCCTCTGTTCGTGCGGGACATACTTCAGGAGAGGTTCGTTCTATCGAAGCAATATTATCAGAGCCCGAACTAAGTGCCGATTATTTTGATATTCTTCGAGGACGGAAAGATTACGATGGAGAGGCTCTAAACGTAAGGGCTAATAATAGAGGATATAACTCATCAGGCATTCAAGCCAAAGGAGAGTATAAGACTCGGCTAGGAGAAAAATACTTGACCATCGAAGGGGGCTTACGGTACCATACTGATATGGAAGATCGATATCAATGGGATGATGCGTACGGTATAAAGGATGGCGAGATGTATCTTTATTATCCTGGTATCCATGGATCACAGTCCAATCGGATCACTTCTGCCAAAGCGTTTTCTAGTTATATCCTAGCCAAGCTTTCGTCTAATGCCCTAACAGTGACCGCTGGATTACGATACGAGGATATACATCTTCATCTTAATAATATGGGAAAGAAGGATCCTCGACGTACTGGAATGAATCGCTTAGAAGCAGATAATAGTGCAAGAGTACTCATCCCCAGTTTTGGTCTCAATTATAAAGTGATAAATGGGGGATCCCTATTTTTCGGTATTCATAAGGGCTTTGCCCCTCCAGGAGTTCGTAATATTCCCAGACGAGTGATTCATCCTAGTCTCATACCTGATGGTGGTTTTGAACAACAAAAGCCTGAAAGCAGTGTGAATATGGAGTTGGGTGCAAGATATACCTACCAAGACCTACATGTAGAGTTGATTGGCTTCCGCAATAATTATAGCAATATGGTAGGAAGTGACCTTGCCGCTTCAGGTGGATTAGGAACATTGGACCAATTTAATATTGGTAAGGCTCTG
This sequence comes from Porphyromonadaceae bacterium W3.11, assembly GCA_030434245.1. Classification (NCBI taxonomy): domain Bacteria; kingdom Pseudomonadati; phylum Bacteroidota; class Bacteroidia; order Bacteroidales; family Porphyromonadaceae; species Porphyromonadaceae bacterium W3.11. The sequence continues at coordinate 578,635 of JAUISX010000001.1, read as the reverse complement.
GTCCAAGGAGCAGAGTTCATCGTCCAATATCAATTGTTTCCCGAGCGGTGGAGTGTACATATGCCTATACAGGTATCGTACACCTATACAGATACTAAGATGTTAAATGCCTTTGATAGTAATTCGTGGGGTAAAGTGGATGTTGGTGACGAGATACCCTATATCTATAAGCATGCGTTTAATGCACGCCTAGGCTTAGAGCACCGATGGGGAGAGTTCAACATCAGCTGTAGATTCAATGATGATATGAGGACACGCCCGGGTCAAGGACCTATCGCACAGCGTGAGTTAATCCCCTCTCATGTGATATGGGATCTCTCTGCACGAGTTCCTGTCTATAAGAAGATAGACTTGACCCTAAATGCCATTAATATTTTTAATAAAACTTACCTATCCTCACGACATCCAGCTGGATTGCGTCCTGGACACCCTATGGGGATTTATGTAGGTATCAGTGCTGATCTATAATATGATAATCAAAATGAATAGATTCTTATCCAATATTTTTTCTATTGCAGTCCTTACACTCTTGATCTCTTTGCCTCTTTGTGCACAGACAGAGGAGATAATGGGTATCGTGAATGATGAACAAGGACTACCATTGCCCAATGTGACCATTTTGGTTGTCGAATCAGGTCAGGGTACTGCATCAGGTATCCATGGAGAATTTCGTATTAGTGCGAAAAAGGGACAACACCTTCGATTTAGTTTTATCGGAATGAAGACCCAAACGGTCCCGGTGACTAAAAATAAACTTCTGATTACTCTAAAGGAGGATGCTCAGTTACTCGATCAAGTCATCGTTACGGGATACCAGAAAGTAAGTAGTAGGGTATATACTGGAGCGGCGACTTCCGTCAAACTGGATGATATAAAGTTGGAGGGGGTGACGGATGTCTCTCGAATGCTAGAGGGACGAGTCCCTGGCCTTTCAATCCAAAATATATCAGGTAGTTTTGGGAGTGCTCCGCGAATAAATATCAGAGGAGGTGCTTCAATCATTGGAAATGTACAACCTCTATGGGTTATAGATGGTGCCGTGTATGAGGATCTAGTTTCGCTAACTTTAGATCAACTCGCATCGGGAGATGCTGTGACACTTATTAGCTCTGCCGTGGCGGGGATCAATCCTTCAGATATTGAGGATATACAGGTTCTCAAAGATGCTTCTGCTACATCTATATATGGAGCAAGAGCCTTGAACGGGGTGATCGTTATCACCACAAGATCGGGTAAACGAAATACTCCTATTCGGATCAACTATAGCTCAGAGTATAGTATTCGTCAGAAACCATCCTATAGTAATTTCGACTTATTAGACTCGCAAGAGACGATGTCCATACTGATGGAAATGAAAGGAAAGGGGCATTTCGGGCTAAAAGAGTCTTTGTATGGGCGACGTGCTGGACTCTTTCATCAACTCTATAGTGCCGTCTCAACATTTGATCCTAATACTGGGGAATATGTTCTAGAAAATACACCTGAAGCACAAAGAAACTTCTTGAAGACTCGTGAGTATGCTAATACTGATTGGTTCGATCATTTATTTACACTACGACCAACGACCAATCACACGATCAGTCTTTCTGGAGGCTCGGAAAAACTCGCCACCCATGCCTCATTGGGCTATTTTCATGATGCTGGCTGGACTATTACTGATGCAGTGCATAGGCTTACAGGAAATGTTAAGACCTCTTTCTTCTTTAATGATAAGCTCTCTGCTACTATTGCTGCACAAGGAAACATCAGGACACAAAAGGCTCCTGGCACTATCCCTCAGAGAAAGAATACCACGTTGGGTGCTTTTGAACGAGACTTTGATATTAACCCATTTGCCTACGCCTTAGGGACTAGTCGTACTCTACGCCCAAAGGATGAGCAGGGAAACTATGAATACTACCGATACAATTGGGCACCCTTCAATATCCTCAATGAGTATCAAAACAATCTGATGAATATCAAGGTGCTAGACCTTAAGCTACAAGGTGAGACTAGCTATAAGATCACCCCCAACATAGAGGTGAAGGGACTCTTTTCGATACGTAGTGCAAGTACCAGTACAGAGCACGAGATACATCAAAACTCAAATATAATCAGAGCCTTTAGTGCCAATGAAACACCCGAGGTAGCGAAGGAGAATATCTTCCTTCTTCATAATCGGGAGAATCAGTACTTTCAACCCTTAATACCACTTACCAATGGTGGAATTTACAAAAAGTCAACGACTCATCTCACGAGTTATCTTGGGAGAATTGCTCTGGACTACAATGGCTCCTTTGGTGAGCATGATCTCAAAAGCTTTTTCTTCACTGAAGCGAGATCAACGAATAGACAGATAGATGCTTTTGATGGCTATGGAATACAGTATGATAGAGGCCATCAAATCTTTGATAACCCCTTGATTTTCGAAAAATTATCAGAGGGTGGAGAGGATTACTTCAAGCTCAATAAACTGTACAATAGAGGGATCACCTTTTCATGGAGTAATACCTATGGGTATGCAGGTAAGTATATTTTCAATACGATTCTGAACTATGAAGGCTCTAATACGGGTGGACGCTCTACACGTGCTAGATGGTTGCCGACATGGAACGTCGGAGCCAAGTGGAATATAGATCGCGAAGACTTTATGCCTCAGCAATCTGTTGTTTCTAAGCTGGCTGTTCGCACAAGCTATGGACTTACCGCGAAGATGAATGAGCAAGCTCTCAATGCTAATGCTATTTTTCAGAATGCTATTATACACCGCCTCTCCATCGAGGATCGGGAGAATGCCCTAAAGATCTACAATCTTGAGAATAGGGATCTCAGCTGGGAGAAGATGTATGAATGGAATGTGGGGTTAGACATTGGTTTATATAATAATAGGATTAGCTCTACGATTGATTTGTATTTACGGAACGCATTTGACCTGATTGACTTAATAAGGACATCTGGTGTCGGAGGAGAATATTATAAGTATGCTAACTTCGGTGATATGCGTACTCTAGGAGCAGAGTTTGCTTTGCATACTAGAAATATCGAGACAAAGAATTTTCAGTGGTCTTCGAGCTTGACATTTAGTTATATGAATCAAAAGATCACTCGTCTCCTTAATACCCCCAATACATTTGATATGGTAGCGGGTAGGGGAAGAGGTAATATTGAAGGGTATCCCAAGGGCTCGTTATTCTCATTTAATTTCCAGGGACTTACCTCCGAGGGTCTTCCTTCTTTCGATTTTGGACACTATCCTATAGATAATGATACCTATGCCACATCGACTGGAGCAGATTTTGTGGATGCACAGTACTCAAAGACCTATCTCTTATATCATGGCCCTATAGAGCCTAATATGATTGGTGGTCTATCCAATACGTTTAGGTACAAAGGATGGGAACTTTCTTTCTTTATCACCGCTCAAGCTGGTAATAAAATAAGGCTAAATCCTACCTATGATCCTTCTTTTGGTGATCTTAATGTTTTCTCCAAGGAGTATTACGATAGATGGTTGGTGCCAGGAGATGAGTTCCTAACTGATATACCTGTGATTCCTTCGGATGATTTGATTCGTAAAGTAGGTCGGGAGAATATAGAGCGAGCGTATAACACCTATAATTATTCACAAAATAGGGTTGCAGATGGAAGTTTCATCAGGATGAAGAATATCACTATGGCATATCAATTGCCCGAGTCAGTACTTCGTCCGTTGTACCTGCAGTCAGCAGTGATTAGGTTCAATGCCACTAATCCTTTTCTAATATACTCGGATAGGAAGTTGCAGGGACAGGATCCAGAATATTATCAAGCTGGTGGGGTATCATTACCCACTCCTAAGCAATATACCATTACACTCAATCTTAGCTTTTAAGAATAGATATGAATAAAAGGAAATATATATTATCGGTATTTGTGCTTCTCCTTATAGCACTATCCTCCTGTAACAAATTCCTTGGGGTCTCTCCAGATACTTCGTTTGATGTATCTATTGATAGCCCTGAGAAGATAGCAGAGCTACTCACTGGAGCTTACCCCGATGCTAGCTACTTCCCTTTTCTCGAGGCTCGTACAGATAATGTCGATGTGCGGGTTTATGGTGAACATTTCCAACTCAATGAGGCGATGTTTTTCTGGGAAGATTATGACCAAGAGGATCTAGATACCCCTCTATTTTATTGGAATGCATGTTATCGAGGTATTGCTCAAGCCAATAAAGCTCTTGAGTTGCTAAAGGAATACCCCAAAAATGATCGCATTAAGGCATTGTATGGAGAAGCCTTTTTGTTAAGAGCTTACCTGCACTTCATGCTGGTGAATATATGGGCAGAACCCTATAGGGGTGAAGAGTCCAAGGGCATGTTAGGGATTCCCTATGTGACAAAGCCCGAGAAGCATGCTCTCGTGAATTATGAGAGGGGGACTCTATATGATGTCTATGAAAGTATTGAGAAGGATCTAAAGCTAGGGATTACTCTTGTCAATGACAGTTACTACAAAAATCCAAAATTTCACTTTAATAAGAAAGCCGCATACGCATTTGCTTCAAGGTTTTATCTATTCAAGGGAGATTGGCAAAGTGTGGTGGATTACTCTAATTATGTTTTGGGAGCAAATCCCAAGGCTATTATAAAGGATTGGCATAAGTATGAAGAAAAATATCGCTTCAATAGACAGGCTCTACACCAAGAATACTCTGCGACTACTAATCCTGCTAATCTATTGCTGACTACTACGGAATCAAGGTGGGCAAGAGATATTAAGAATCAGAGATATGGCATCACAGATAAGAGGATGGATGCAATATTCAATAAACAGGGATTTAATGGCTGCACGGGATACAATAATCTGAATCTAGCCCTCAACTATGTATTTAATTCTTCGCCGGAACCCATCAAGAATGGGGCGTACATCTCTAAGTTTGGAGAGCTTGCTAGCTTCGGAAGTACGGGGATAAGGCCTAAGGGTCTATATAATACAAATATACTCTTCTCAACAGATGAAGTCCTTCTCAATCGTATGGAAGCATATACGATGCTGAGGCAGTATGACAAGGCCACTGATGACTTGCTTTCTTTTATGCAAGGAAAATATCATTCTATACCTCCGTGCGGAAGAGAAGTTTACACCAATTCGACAACTGATATGTATGGTCAGATTACTCCATTTTATGGCTTGTCGATGAAGCAGCTGGGTCTGATCCGGATCATTCTAGACTTTAGACAGAAAGAGTTTGTTCAGGAAGGGATAAGATGGTTTGATATCCGTCGATTCCATATCTCCATAAAAAGGGATAGTCGTAATCCCAGATATCGCATGTTGGAGAAGGATGACCCAAGAATGGTAATACAGCTACCAGTGGAGGCGATCCGACAGGGGTTGGAGCCTAATTATAGAGATAAACAGATATATGTATATAATTGATATGGATATAAAGAAAATTCAATTGACCATAGTAGGAACACTATTGATACTATTACTGAGTGGATGTAGTAAGGAAGGGCTAAGTCATGATAGTGTGGTAGATAATCATTGGGAGAACACTCCTAAATCTGAGATAGATCAGTGGATTACCCAAAAGTTTTCCCCCTATAATATCGAAGTGCTTTACCGTTGGGATAAGAGCCATCTGCCTGCTGGCACTATAGCTTATCCACCAAATCCTGAGAAAATACCAGCGGTGCTGGAGACTATATATGAACTACTCTTTGAGACTTACTCTACTGAACGTGGAGGAGGATCTGGTTTTATGAAGGATAAAGGGATTATTCGCATCATTCTCTTAGGTGGGTATGACACTATGAGCAATAAAGTCTTACTTAAATTGTGGAATGATCGTGCCACTACTAATGAAATATATGTTTATGGGGTGAATGATTTTGACCCGAAAGATCCTCAAAAGGTATATCTCCTGATGCGTAGTATTCATCATCAATTTGCTAAACGTTTAACTGAATACATCCCTTATGACAGGGACGAATTTGCTAAAATCAGTAGCAAGAACTATGGCTCAATGGGTTTAACTCCTTCTGAGAGTCAATTATTCAAGAGAGTAGGAATTAGTTCGTATGCTCTACGGAAAGGCTTTTATACTCTTCACTCAATGTCTCATCCACAGGATGATTTTGCAGAGATTATTACTACACTTTTACTCCACTCTGCGGTGGAGATAAAAGAGGTTGAAGACAAAGCCGCTATCCCTTTTGATCCCTCTTCACCAGAATCCATTAAAGTTGCAGAGGATGCTAATAGTACGTTGGTGAACAAACGTTTGTTTGTGGAAAAGTATTTTAAGGAGAAGGTGGGAATAAACCTTAGACGACTTCAATTAGAGAGCCTTAAAAGGATAGCCCTGTACAATAAAGAACACAGTAAATGAAAAAGACGATGAAACGATTTTTATTCATACCGCTTTTAATCTGCTTAAGCTTATTGAGTTGTCAGACCGAGACCGTATTTGAGCAGTCTCCCGCAGTTCGTACTCAAGAACAATTAATGGAGTTTGAGGAGATGCTCAAGGAAGCCCCATTTGGTTGGGAGATGGTGTATTTTCCTAAGGTGGATTCACTCCTTTTTATCAATGCTTCTGATGTCCTTAAAAGCACAGCCGTACAGAGTGAGTATTATGGCTATGGTGGGTATATATACTACTTGGATTTTAAAGACAATCGCAAAGTCGAAATACGAACAGAGGATATCAGGTCTAATGAATTGACCAATGAGGTAGGGGAGTACGCTGTGAGACTGAATAGCAGTATCCAACTAAGTTTTACCACTTATACATCCATTCATAAGCTCATCAATAGTGAACTAGAGGGTGTCGCAGACTTCCTATATCTGTATAAAGACTTTAATAATCATTTGGTCTTTGCGACAGCAAATGAACAAGATGGTAAAAGGTCATATATCACTCTGAAGCCTGTGGCAACGAAGGATCAGTGGGAGAATGATCTTAGAGAGGTGAAGAAAAATAGAGAATTATATGAACAGATGAAGAATCCTCAGATACGACTTAAAATAGGCGGCAGGACTATATACCAAAGCGACGTACGACTTACCTCATCTGAGCTAAAGCAAGAACGTGAACGGAAGAGATATCATCTCTTTTTGTATGAGCTTCAGGAATACGGTGGGGTGATACATAAGGGATATAATGCTCTAGGATCAGGATATGTGCCCACCCCAGAAGGGATCTCTTTCCGTCCAGGATTTTACCACAGTAGCAAAGTGATATTTAGGGACTTTAAAAGAGAGGGAAAAACGTTTGTGTCCGAATTGGTCTCTGTTTATAATCCTTTATTGAGAAAATTTCAAAACGAAAGTAAGCATCTCTACCCAGATGGCGAGGTGACCAACTACGTTGCTGAGATATACGATGCAGAATAACCCCCTAATAGTATAAAGATATGATTAAGAATAAATATGTACCCCTATTGATAGTGATTTTGCTGCTCTTCAGTTGCAAAGGCACTCCCAATACTGAACTAGAGGAAGACTATGAGCAGCTATTCCCATTTACTGGGATTAGTAAACCTGAGACCTCTTATGAGGATATGAATGTCACCCCGTGTGACCCAGATGTGGCCTTATCTAATTACCAATATCCCGGTGTGACGATTACTGAAGAGGTGAGAGAATACGAGGTGACGATACGATGCAGATATGATCAACAGGTTGAAAGCCATGGAAGTCCTAACTTTATGGTTCGCTATATCGCTCCAGATAAGACGATGAAATTAATTAGTAGCAATAAAAAGAATCAGGATGCGGATGTATATATGGAGCATGATAAAGAGTTGGTCTTAATCTTCAAGGTGCACTCTGGCTATCCATTATATCTAAGTGTTTCGGGCTCAGCACCTAGAGGGTCTTCAATCACAGCGGAGATTTCAGCACACTCTTTGGATGGGTTTATCGTAGTACCATCATTAAAGACGACCCAGAGTCAGAATAAGGAAGGTACCAATCTGATCCCTTCCCCTTATTGTGAATATATTATTTTACCCTAATGCTCAATCTAAATATTGATATGGTTCATAATAAATCAACTTTATATATCCTATCTCTCTTCTCTCTAGTATTAATCATTGGAGGATGTCAGAATCTGCCACTACAGACGGTGGAGAGTGGAGACTTATTATTAGATGAGAAGGATCCTAGTTATAAGTTCTATAGAAACCAAGAGAGTAGCGTAGATATTCAGGAGCCGCAGTATGTGCGTGAGAGTATCAATGATTTGGGTATAAGGTTTCTAGATCAAGCATACCTTAGAAGTGAATATGATATGCAGAGAGCTAAAGAGCTGTACAATCAAGGGATATATGGCTATGCACCTTATGATTATATCTCTACTTCGAATAGTCAACAACCTAATAGAGAGGCGATACTGAATGAAATAGAGGGGATATTCCTATCTATTGCTGAGATTTCAGGATACTATGCGGATAATCCTACTGCCCATCGTCGAAGAGAAGCCGTGATGGGTAGCTCGGGACTTATTAGTAATGGGTTGGGCACTGAATTGATTTTTGTTGATGCGAAGGGACTCATGATGTCAGAAGTATTTCAATATATGGCATTGGGTACCATAGCTCTAGATCAGATTATGAATGTTCATCTTGATGATAACGTCATAAAAAGTGAGCAAATAATCCAAGACCATGAAAATCATCGTTTGATCAAGGGGCAAAATTACACAGCACTCGAGCACCATTGGGATCTAGCGTACGGGTATTATAAATTCTTCTGGCGTCCTATGGCTAAAGGTGACGGAATCCCTGCACTCAGAGGTTGTCTTAGACAATTGGATTTGGCTTTTACATTAGGAAGAATGGATATCAATTACCATTTGTATGACGAACTACCGAAGTATGTGGATGAAATTAGACGCCTACTTACAAAGGTTATACTTATCAGGACCAAAGAGCATCTACTAGGTGGGCATACGATTAGTAATCTTAATGAAGATCTTGTCTTTGCCTTCCCACAATTGTCCAGAGGTTATGCCTTACTTTATTCAATGGCTTTCATTAACGATGCAGAAGGTCGTCCTTATTTTACGTACGAAGAAGTGAAAGAGATGCAACAGACGCTGCTCGGAGAAAAAGGTCTTTGGGATTCAACCCGACTGCTCTCTGACGAAAAAGGTAGTGGCACGCTGAAATCAATAGAAGAAAAACTAACAAATCGACTAAATATCAATTAGTGCCGATTAAAAATCGAATTATAAATAGAAACAAAAAAAGTAATCATCTTATGAGAAAATTATTAATAATACTAAGCCTATTAGTCTGGAGCTTTTCAAGCATAAAGGCTCAAGAAAATCTTTGGCCTAATCCTGGATTTGAGGAAACTGAGGAGTACTGGGGAGAAATGAAATTTGTAAGATGGGCTATGGGTGGCCGAGCCATCACAGAATTTAATTTTGCTAAGGAGGCTCACTCAGGTAATAGGGCACTTATCATTTATCCCACTGCGGTACAATCCCTGAACATCTTCGATGAGAAAGAGGAAGAGATCCAGTCCTATCCCTGTAAGGTTGGGGATCGCTTTACATTATCATATTGGCATAAAGGCGATTTGGATATAGAAACGCTGGAGGTCACTATCCGATTGTATGATGCTGATAATAAAATTAATCCTTTTTTGGAAAAGAGACTTCCTGGCTCTAAGGTATTAACTAAGCCTGATTGGACTGAGCATAAAGTATCATTTACCATTCAGGCAAGCGATATTCCAGCGGAGAAGAAGCTCGACCACTTTGATGTCATCCTAACGACTTCTAATAAATTTAATAGCCCTCAATATATCATAGTGGATGACTTTAAACTGGTGGCAGAATCTACCACGCCAGATTTGATCCTAGATGCTCCAGTTTTTGAGGAGGTCAGAACGTATGAGCATGAGATCGAATTAGCTTGGCAAGGTCATGAAGATAATACTGTGTCCTGGGAGGTGGTTATCAATGATGAAGCTCCTATCCCTACCACAACGCCAGAATATTTAATGTATGGTCTTGATGAAGGGACTGATTTTAAAGTGAAAGTTTGTGCAGTGAAGGGAAATGTCAAGTCTCCATTTAGTGAGGAGAAAGTGGTCAGGACTAAACCTATTGCTAAGGGCAAGGACGATGTCGATCGTCTCCCACACCTGCGTACTCTAGCACCTGATGGATCGGTTCAAAAACAAAGCATAGAGCTTTTTTACAATGACCTATATAATCATAAAGATGCGATCATTACCTATACGGTAGACGGTAATCCTATAGCACCTGATGGATGTATCTTGAAGTTACCTAAGAAGGGTACTCAAGTGCTTGAGATTCGAATCGAAGAGAGCCCAACACATATATGGGAGCTAATCTATCAACTAAATGTTTTCAACTAATCTACCCCAAACAAAATACTTAATTTATATGAAACAATTATTATACACATACCTGGCATTTATTATATTTGGATTAGCTGCATGTCAGTCTCAAGATAAAAAACCTGATTTCCCTGAAATTACAGTTGGTGATGGAAATATCACCGTTATTAAGGTCGATAAAAATAGTACAATCGATCTAAAGGTTTTAGGAGGTAATGGTAAGTACAAAGTGACCTTACAGGACTCCAAAATTGCTAAGGCTGAGATCGAAGGCGAGTATTTAAAGGTGACTGGCTTAAAATATGGGAAAACTAGTCTCGTTATTACTTCTCATGATCAACGTCGTGAATTGACCGTCATGGTGGAGCGGCCAGAATTCAACTTAACTCAAACAGAAGTCCGACTATATCCAGGTGATACTGATTATGTAGTCAAGGTTACTGGTGGAGGTGATGATGGCGAGATAAAAGTGGATGACCCCCAAGGGGCATTAGAGTATGTATGGAATGAAAATAATAGTATTTTGCTGACGGCCAAGCATGAAGGCGTAGCGGTCATTACTTTTATTTCTAAAGATGACAAACCTGATAAGACACTGACTGTCAAAATCATCGCAGAAGACAATGATAATCTTTCTGAGAAGATAGGTCTGTATGCAACCACTTCGCACTCGCTGTATTCGCTTATACCTACGACATTAGCAGGATATAGGAAAGGGGCTATGGTTTGGATCTGCGGATCTACGCACTTGGGAAGAACTTATAAGAGAGTAGAGTTCAAACCTCTCTCTGCTCCGAAAGAAGGAGAGAAAGTTTCTGTGGATCTAACTTTTGTAAACGTCGATAATTTCGCACCAGCTACCTATGATCTAATTGTGGAGAAGGTACATAGTTCAAAAGGTCTAGTAGTGCTTAGAGGGGCAGGATTTAAGATTGTGGCTCCATTTGACAAGTGATTAAAAAGGGAGTGAACATAACTCCCTGCTAAGAAAACTGAATGATGGTGATTTACCCCGTCGCGATAGGCTTTCGGACTGGGTATCTCAACCATCATTCGATTGTTTAGCAGCTATGTAGATAAAAGGGCGAAAGTAGCACTTCGTGCAACCTCTAGCTGTAATATGATATGCTGATATTCAGTAAGGAATATAGTGTGGCTAGATGTTGTCTAAAGGCTTTCTTTTTCATCGCTAGAATGCGGCGTGATTTTTATCATATGAAAGAGAATCGTTTGATATATGAAAAAGAAATTCTTTATATGAGAAGAAAAACTCTTTCATATAGGAAGAATTTTTGCACCTCGTGGATGTGTCTTCTTCTGAAATAAGCCTTTAGTTGAGTCAACTATAGAGCCCCTATATCTTTATCGCATAAAAACATGAATCATTCTGACCCCTTGCATAACTTCGCACTATATGTTTATTGATTAATACTTAAGCCAAGGGTGTTTCTTCTACTAGTGAAATAGTAGATACAAAAAGGGGTGCTGATCATCAATTATGATGACAGCACCCACTTTTCGTACCTGGAGCGGGACTTGAACCCGCACAGCCATTGCTGGCCAAAGGAGTTTAAGTCCTTCGTGTCTACCGATTCCACCATCCAGGCATAGACATCTTTTGCGACGCCAAAGGTACCACTAATTTGATATATATCAAAATTCTCAGAAGATTTTTTTGGGGTTTTTAGGTGTATTTCTTGTTTTAATGTCAAAGATCACCAAGAAAGGAGTGATTTCATCGAAATATCTTTTAGTAAAATCATAACTTATTATCTCAGGATTTCATCTCAAATAGTTTTTTTAATGTATTTTGTGTGTATGGGTAGAATTTAATAATTAATTGTGAAATAATTAATTTTTATAGTATCTTTGAACCAAGGATTAAACTAAGAAAATTTCAAGAGACACGGTTATAATACTCGCTTGATTTTTATTTTTGCATTACATGTCAAAACGTAGTGCAAATTGTTTTCTTTTGTGTGAAAAAGTATTTAAAACCTATAAATAAAAAACGAATGACCTATGAGTAAGACTATTTCAAAGTCCGTTCTATCTGAGAAGTTTTTTGATGGAATGACTGTAATGATTGGTGGATTCCTCGCAAATGGGACTCCTGAACGTATTGTTGACGCATTGGTGGAAAGTGGTGTGAAAGACTTGACTATGATTGTTAATGACACATCGTATCCTGATCGTGGTTGTGGTAGATTGATTGCCAATAAGCAAGTGAAAAAGCTTATTGTGTCTCACATCGGTACAAATCCTAAGACCGCAGAGCAGATGAATAGTGGTGAGCTGGAGATTGAGTTTTCACCACAAGGTTCTCTTGCTGAAAGAGTAAGAGCAGGTGGTCATGGTATAGGTGGTGTTCTTACTACTACTGGGCTATCTACTGATGTTGAAAAAGGTAAGCGGATCATTGAAGTGGATGGTGTCTCATATTTATTAGAAACACCTCTTCGTGCTGACTTTGCCTTTATTAAGGGGAGCATAGGTGACGAGTATGGTAACCTAGTCTATAAGGGAACGACAAAGAACTTCCAGCCTCTAATGGCGATGGCTGCTGATACTGTAGTAGCTGAGATAGAGGAGAAGGTAGCAGTAGGTGAGATTAGCCCTGAGGCTATCCATACTTCTGGAATCTTTGTGGACTATATTCTTGAATAATAATAAAACACATAATACAATACACATATAAATATGAGTGATAAAAATGCTAAGTCTTTAATTCGTCTTAGAATGTCTCAAGCTGATGCCCACTATGGCGGTAATCTAGTAGATGGTGCACGTATGCTTCAGCTCTTTGGTGACGTTGCTACTGAGTTGCTAATCATTAATGATGGCGATGAGGGGCTCTTCGTTGCGTACGATGAAGTAGAGTTTAAGGCACCTGTCTTTGCGGGCGATTATATTGAGGCTGAAGGTGAGATTGTGAGCGTAGGTAATTCATCAAGAAAGATGGTTTTTGAAGCTCGTAAAGTGATTAAGCCTCGTACTGATATAAGCGATTCTGCGGCTGATGTTTTGGATGAGCCGATTGTGGTGTGTCGTGCTAAGGGTACTTGTGTAGTGCCAAAGGCATGTCAGAGAAAGAATAAATAAGATCAGACGTTTGAAGACATGGAGAAGTTAATAATAACAGCTGCTATATGTGGTGCTGAGGTAACTAAAGAGCATAATCCTGCAGTACCCTATACAGTTGAGGAGATGGTGAGAGAAGCTAAGTTAGCTTACGAGGCAGGTGCTGCTGTATTGCACGTGCATGCTCGTGATGATAATGGCGTTTCTACTCAATCAAAAGAGCGTTATAAGGAGATTATAGATGCGATCCTAAAAGAGATCCCTGATGTGATTATCATTCCTTCTACTGGAGGAGCTGTAGGTATGACAGCTGATGAGCGACTACAGCCTACTGAGCTGATGCCTGAAATGGCGACTCTTGATTGTGGTACATGCAACTTTGGCGATGAGGTTTTTGAAAATACCTTGCCTATGATGCGTGACTTCGGTAAGAGGATGTTGGAGAATAACATTAAGCCTGAGTATGAGTGCTTTGAGATAGGCCACCTCGAAACCGTTTTGAAGATGGCTGAAAAGGGCGAAGTACCAGGACATCCAATGCAGTTTAATTTTGTACTTGGTGTGCCAGGATCAGGTAGTGCATCAATCGGTAATCTACTATGGTTGGTACAAAATATCCCTGCTGGCTCTACATGGACCGCTACGGGTATCGGTAGGCAAGAGATGCCTTTGGCTGCTCATGCTATAGCCATGGGCGGACATGTGAGAGTGGGATTTGAGGATAATATTTATATCTCAAAAGGTGTATTGGCAAAATCTAATGCAGAACTAGTAGAGAAAGTAGTTCGTATCGCTAAAGAGTTGGGACGTGAGATCGCAACTCCAGCTGATGCTCGTAGAATCCTTTCTCTTCCTCAGCGTTAATGACGCCAATTAATTTTTGTAAAGAAATAAAAGTATTAAGCTTATAACGTTATGGCTCAGAAGAAAGGAAATAGATATGGTACACATAGGGTCATTGATCCTGTAGGAGTGTTACCACAACCAGCAAATAAAATTGATAATAACATGGATGAGATCTATGATAATGAGATTCTCATCAATGTACAGACTTTGAATATAGACTCAGCTAGCTTCACTCAGATCCAAGAACAGGCAGGTGGTGATGAAAAGAAAATTGCTGAGATCATGATGGACATCGTCGAGAAGCAAGGAAAGCATCGTAACCCTGTTACTGGTTCGGGCGGTATGCTTCTTGGAACAGTCGAGAAGATTGGAGATGCTCTTAAAGGAAAAATAGACTTAAATGTAGGTGATAAGATTGCTACTCTAGTGTCATTATCACTCACTCCTCTTAGGATAGACAAAATCAAAGCGATTAGAGCAGATGCTGACCAAGTAGATATTGAGGGTAAGGCAATCCTATTCGAGAGTGGTATCTATGCGAAGGTGCCTACAGATCTTCCTGAAAAACTAGTGCTATCAGCATTGGATGTAGCGGGAGCTCCTGCTCAGGTAGCTAAGTTGGTCCGTCCTGGAGATACTGTGATGATCATTGGGGCTGGTGGCAAGAGCGGTATGTTGTGTGCATACGAAGCTAAAAAGCGTGCTGGCGTTACTGGTAAGGTGATAGGTCTTTGCTATCCTGAAAGTAGTACTCAGCGTATGAAGAAATTGGGCTTCTGCGACGAAGTCTTTACTGCAGATGCTAGACAAGCTGTAGCTGTAATGGAGAAAGTGGAAGAGCTGACCAATGGTGAAATGTGTGATGTGACTATTAACAACGTCAATGTCACTGATACCGAAATGACCAGTATCTTATGTACTAAGAATACCGGAACTGTTTATTTCTTCTCTATGGCAACAAGTTTCACTAAGGCTTCACTTGGAGCTGAGGGTGTTGGAAGTGACGTTACCATGATTATGGGTAATGGGTACACGAAGGGGCATTCTGAGATTACGCTCCAGGAGTTCCGTGAAAATGAAGAATTAAGAAAGGTGTTCACAGAGCTTTATGCATAAGGGCTGTGATGCAGAAAAAAGTTTTTATAAGTAAGAAAGGGAACTAAATAAGAGGTTTTTTTACATGAATTGTAGTAGAAGAAAATTATACTTTCCTAATGTTTCAGATGAGGATTGGAACAGTTGGCATTGGCAGGTAAAGAATAGAATAGAGACACTAGAAGACCTTAAGAAATATGTGAAGCTTACTCCTGAAGAAGAGGAGGGCGTTCGTGACTCATTGAAGTCTATCCGAATGGCTATAACTCCATATTATCTTAGCTTGATAGATCCTGACGATCCTCATGATCCAGTGAGAAAGCAGTCCATCCCAACAGCTGATGAGTTGGTAATCAACCCTGAGGACCAATTAGACCCACTAAGCGAGGATGAAGATTCTCCAGTACCAGGATTGACTCACCGTTATCCAGATAGAGTGCTGTTCTTGATCACCGATATGTGTTCAATGTATTGCCGTCACTGTACTCGTCGTCGCTTTGCAGGTCAGAAGGACACTGCATCTCCAATGGAGAGAATAGACAAGGCTATTGAATACATAGCAAATACACCTGAGGTAAGAGATGTGCTCTTATCAGGAGGAGATGCCCTATTGGTAAGTGACGAAAGACTTGAATATATTTTCCAAAAGTTACGTGCTATTCCTCACGTAGAGATTATACGGATTGGTTCTCGTGCTCCTGTTGTGCTCCCACAGCGTATAACTCCAGAGTTGGTGGAGATGATTTCAAAGTATCACCCTGTATGGCTTAATACTCACTTTAACCATCCTAATGAGATTACAGCTGAATCAAAATTGGCTTGCGAGAGACTAGCTAATGCAGGCGTCCCACTAGGTAACCAATCTGTACTCCTAAGAGGTATTAATGACTGTCCTCATGTCATGAAGAAGCTAGTGCATGAGCTAGTGAAGATCAGAGTTCGCCCATATTACATTTATGTATGTGACCTCTCTCGTGGTATTGGACACTTCCGTACTCCAGTATCTAAGGGAATTGAGATTATTGAGAGCTTAAGAGGCCATACCTCAGGCTATGCAGTACCTACATTCGTAGTGGATGCTCCTGGTGGTGGTGGTAAGATTCCAGTCATGCCAAATTATGTGATCTCTCAAGGACCTCACAGGGTAGTTCTTCGTAACTATGAGGGTGTAATTACTACTTATACAGAGCCTAAGGACTATGTGGCTTCAGAGTGTCACTGTCCTGAGTGTGAGAGCCAGCAGAAAGATGGTGTGGCATCCTTATTGGCAGGTAATAGATTGTCATTGGAGCCTGATCACTTAGCTCGTAAGGAGAGAGTCAAGAGACGTAATCAGAACAATTAATATTAGTTGTTAGATGATGTATAAGTCTAAACGGTATTTTTTGCTGTCGTTACTATGCCATTTATAAAGAAAATAGAAGGCCTAAGTAGTCTGGCCATAGTAGGTACAGCAAAGAATACCGGAAAGACTGAATCTCTTAATTATCTACTGCGTCGATTAAGAGAAGAGCACCCATCAAAGATTGTAGGGGTCACTTCTATCGGTATCGATGGTGAGAGAAGAGATCAGGTAACTCAAACAGAGAAGCCAGAGATTACCTTCGAAGAAAACATGCTATTTGCTACGGCGGAACAGTTTTATCGCTTAAAGAGATTACCTACAGAGGTTTTGGAGATTGAGCGAGAGTTTACGACATCTATTGGCAAACTCATCTTATCCCGAGCTAAGGGTAGGGGAAAAGCATTAATAGCTGGACCTCCATCAACGGGAGGGTTACGTAAGGTAGTAGAGCGTATGCAATGGTGGGGTTCGGACTTGTCCATAATTGATGGAGCTTTATCAAGAGTTTCATTAGCCTCTCCGTCAGTAGCTGAAGGAATGATTTTAGCGACCGGAGCGAGTTATTCAGCTCAGCCAGATTTATTAATCCAGAGGACTAAGGACTTGTATCGATTGATACAGTTGCCTGAGTTGGAAGATCGAGGCTTAGCTTTAAAGCTCGAAGAGATAGAGCAGGGTATCAGGATCATCACTCCTGAAAAAGAAGTGATAGATACGGGGGTTGTCTCTGCTTTATTACCAGACTTATGGAAAGACGTAAGTTGGATGGAAAGCGGTGGAGCGATGTATGTTCCAGGAGTTGTTAATGATCGATTGTTGGATAAATTGAGAGTGACAAAAAGCTTTACAAGGCTTATTGTAAAGGACTTTACGAGGATCTTTTCTTCTGGAAGCTCTGTGAGGAATTTTTTAGCAGCGGGGAAAGAGCTGGTGTGCCTGAATAGGACTAAATTAGTAGCTCTGACTTTTAACCCCCAAGCACCTTCAGGGTATAGATTAGATTCTCAAGAGATGTGTGAAAGATTACAGGATGCTATAGGCATACCTGTGTACGATGTAAGAAGAATATGAAGGATTTTCGGAATACACTGGAGCAGTTTTCTGCATTGCTTTTTGTCTCCCAAGATGTTGAGTTTTGCTCATCTCTAGGGCGACATGCTATGTTGGATGCTCCATGGTTAGATTCAATTGATGGTATTAATGAAAATCTGAATAAAGTGGAGCGATTCTATGGATACATGACTGATGCTTCTCAAGAGAAAGGGATTGAGGAGCTGGAGCTTGTATTATCAGAATTAGTTAATATTAATGGATCTATACAGACGATCAAGCAGACTGATAGTATATGCAGTGATGTTGATTTCTTTGAGATTAAGAAGTTGGCTATCGTTGAAGAGAAGGTTCGTCAACTCTCTAGTGATTATGGTTTTGAACTAGAGAGCAAACCAGCTCTTACGAAAGTATTAGAGGTCTTAGATCCATTAGCTCAACGTCTTCCTACATTTTATCTCTCTTCAGATTTTGACCCCCAGTTAGGTCTATTGAGAAAAAAGCAAGAACAATCGAAGAGTGATGAGGAACAAAGTAAGATAGCTGAAGAGATAGCAAAGTTGGAAGATTCTGTAAGGGCCAGACTTACAAAACAATTATCAGCTTCAGCCGATGATTTGATGAGTGTCCTGAGGGCTTTTTCACAAGATATACTGGCATTAGGAAAGGCTAGGTGGGCGATAGAAATAGGTGCGGTACGTCCTATTCCTAGAGAAAAGGGTAGAAGTGTCATTAAGAACGTAATTCATCCAGAGGTGAAATCATCTTTGGAGAAGAGAGGCTTGGAATTCCAACCTGTATCAATAGACTTCCTATCCGAACCTACCTTGATTACTGGGGCTAATATGGCTGGAAAGAGTGTGTTACTTTCCTCTATCGCCTTATTGCAGTTATTGATGCAGTATGGATGGTATGTCCCTGCTGAATATGCAGAGCTTGTGATGGTAGATGAGGTGATGCTATCCGTTGGCGATGGCCAAGATCTCTCGAATGGTCTTTCATCTTTCGGTGCTGAAATGTTGAGGATGGATGCTATCGTGAAAATGGTAAAAGCTGGGAGGAGGGTGTTAGCCTTAGTCGATGAGCCTGCAAGAAGTACCAATCCGACTGAAGGACATGCATTAGTCATGGGGCTAGTACAATTATTAAAGAACTATCAAGTAAGAGCCATTATTACAACCCACTATAGTAATATAAATATAGATGTTAGACGATGGCGAGTAAAGGGATTCGTAGAAGATAGACTGGTACAACCTCTGAGAATTAATCAGCTGAATCAGTGTATTGATTATTCTTTGGAGGAAGATGTGTTGGAGACTGTGCCACAAGAGGCCTTTAGGATAGCACGCATTTTGGGAGTGGATGAGGAATTACTTGAAATGTGTAAAGTAGAATAACATAGAATGGAAACGAGTAAGCTAGGAATTGATTTCAAAAAAGTAGAGGCTGCTAGGATGTCTGCACATACCATTGCAAAAGATGTGCAGGGATTCGTGGATCGATATACTACAGTGGCTGTTGAGCGTACGCTTTCCCGCTTTTTGGGAATAGATAATGTTGATGACAATGGGGTGCCATTGCCGAATGTAGTAGTTGATCATCTTAAGTCGCAGGACGCTCTAGGTAATGGTGTGCTTTTTTATCTTGCAAATGCGATGGCCGCTACCGGAAAGACGCCACAAGAGTTGGCAGAAGGTGTTGCTGATGGGTCGATTAATCTGACACACTTCGACCCGATCTCTGAAGAAGAGGTGGCAAATGAGCTAGAGCCTTATATTAAGAAGGGGATGGAGCGTATTGCAGAGAAGAGAGCGAGGAGAAATCATTACTTAGAAACAATAGGTGAGGGTCCAAAGCCTTACCTATATGTGATTGTAGCAACAGGTAATATCTATGAGGATGTGGTACAAGCACAGGCAGCTGCTAGACAAGGGGCAGATGTTATTGCAGTGATTAGGACGACTGGGCAGAGTCTTCTTGATTACGTACCTTATGGTGCTACGACAGAGGGATTTGGAGGAACTTTCGCAACTCAGGAGAACTTCCGCATCATGCGTAAGGCTCTTGATGAAGTGGGCGAAGAAGTTGGAAAATATATACGTCTTTGTAACTACTGTTCTGGACTCTGTATGCCAGAGATTGCTATCATGGGGGCTCTGGAAGGTCTGGATATGATGCTTAATGATGCTCTTTATGGTATCCTATTCCGTGATATCAATATGAAGAGGACCATTATTGACCAGTACACTTCTCGTGTGATCAATGGATTTGCAGGCGTTATCATTAATACAGGGGAGGATAATTATCTGACCACTGCAGATGCTATTGAAGAGGCTCACACAGTTCTTGCCTCCGACTTTATCAATGAGCAGTTTGCACTTATGGCTGGTTTGCCAGAGGACCAAATGGGACTTGGACATGCCTTTGAGATGGATCCCGAAACACATGATGGATTTTTACTAGAGCTAGCACAAGCTCAGTTGATTCGTGAGATCTTCCCAAAAGCTCCACTTAAATATATGCCACCTACGAAGTTCATGACTGGTAATATTTTCCGTGGTCATATACAAGATGCTCTATTTAATATGATAGGAATCTGGACTCAACAGGGGATCCAATTATTGGGTATGCCTACCGAGGCTATACACACACCATTCATGAGCGATAGATACTTGTCTATCGAAAATGCTCGTTATATATTCAATAATATGTCCTCAATCGGTAAGGATATTGAATTTAAAGAGAATGGGATTATCCAGAGCCGTGCTAAAGAGGTTTTGGAAAAGACAACTGTACTTCTAGATGAGATTAAGAATGAAGGACTTTTCTCCGCACTTTCTAAAGGGATTTTTGCTGATATTAAGCGTCCAGAAGATGGAGGTAAAGGTCTGGATGGGGTTAAGCCAAAAGGAGATCGCTACTATAATCCTGTCCTAGAATTGATGAAGAACTTTAGAATTGAAGGTAAGTTATGAGCGGAGGTTTATATTCAACAGATAGTAAAGATTTTGATAGAACCTTAGACTTAACTAAGGTAAAGCCCTACGGGGATACAATGAATGATGGTAAGGTTCAGTTAAGTTTTACCTTACCTGTCCCTAAGGGTGCTGAGGCAGAGGAGGCTGCAAAGCTAATGCTGCGTGAGATGGGTTTTCAGAATCCCATGGTGGTATTCTCTAAAGAGTTGGCTGAGGGATACACATTCTTTAATTGTTATGGAAATACCACTCATACGGTCGATTATTCAAATATTTATGTACCAAAAGTGGAGTCCACTACGATGAGTATGGAGGAAACGGATGAGTATATAAGAACTCACATCGGTAAGCCGATCAAAGTGTTGGGTGCGAGTACAGGTACAGATGCTCATACAGTAGGTATTGATGCCATCATGAACATGAAGGGCTTTGCTGGTCATTACGGACTAGAGCGTTATGATATGCTGGAGGCACGTAATCTCGGTAGTCAGGTGCCAAATGATGAATTTATAGCTACAGCTATTGAGTTTGGTGCGGATGCATTATTGATATCTCAGACGGTGACTCAGAAGGATGTACATATCAAGAACCTGACGGAGTTTATTGAGCTCCTAGAAGCTGAGGGACTAAGAGATAAGATGATAGTATGCTGTGGAGGACCACGTATCTCCCATGAACTTGCTAAGGAACTAGGCTTTGATGCTGGTTTTGGTGCCAATACTTATGCTGATGATGTGGCATCCTTCATCGTGCAGGAGTATTGTCGTAGACATGAAAAATAAAAATTTAATCATATAAAAACTATACTTATGGAATTAGACAAAAATCAAATCAGAGAGGTAATCGCAAAACGTGTTGCACTCGAATTGAAAGACGGTGACGTCGTCAATCTAGGTATTGGACTACCAACAATGGTTCCAAATTTCTTGCCTGAGAATGTAAAAGTAATGCTTCAGAGCGAAAATGGTCTCATCGGTATGGGTGGTGCCCCAGCAGAAGGAGAAGTAGATGAAGACTTTGTAAATGCTGGAGGTGGATATATAACAACAGTACCAGAGGCAGCTACATTTGATAGTGCTACCTCATTTGGTATTATTCGTGGTGGTCACGTAGATGTTAGTATCCTTGGTGCTCTGGAAGTGGATGAGAATGGTGACCTTGCTAACTGGATCATCCCTGGAAAGATGGCTCCTGGTATGGGTGGTGCTATGGATCTTTTGGTAGGAACCAAAAAGGTTATTTTAGCGATGACTCATACTGCTAAAGGTGGAGCTCATAAGATTCTTAAGAAATGTAGTTTGCCACTTACAGCAAAAGGTCAGGTTGACCTTATTGTCACTGAGTTAGGTGTTATTGAAGTACGTAAGGGTGAGGGACTATGGGTCACAGAGCTTCGTGAAGGAGTTACTCGTGAAGAAATTCAAAGTGCTACAGGTGCAGAGCTTCACTTTGACCCTAACTGTACCACAATGCGTCAGTGAGATAAATGTAGTTTTACCACATATTTATTATAAATAAAGATAGAAAGTATGGACTTTAAGATGACTCCACAAGAGGAGCTATTCTTGCAGATGATAACTGAGTTCGCGGAAAAAGAGGTAAAGCCTCTGGCTGCTGAAATAGATGAGCAAGAAAGGTTTCCTATAGAAACTGTTGAAAAAATGCGTAAGCTGGGATTGATGGGAATCAACATACCTAAAGAGTATGGAGGTGCTGGCAGTACTAATCAAATCTACTCAAGAGCGGTAGAAGAGCTTAGTCGTGTCTGTGCTACCACTGGTGTAGTAGTTTCCGCACACACTTCTCTATGCTGCGATCCTATTCAAATTTTTGGTACAGAAGAACAAAAACAAAAGTACCTACCTAAATTAGCATCAGGTGAATGGATCGGTGCATTTGGTTTGACAGAACCTAATGCGGGTACAGACGCTGCTGGTCAGCAAACATTCGCAGTAGAAGAAGATGACCACTATGTCCTTAACGGTAATAAGATATTTATTACTAACGCAGAGTATGCTCATGTGTACATTATCTTTGCAATGACTGATAAGAGCAAAGGTAATAGAGGTATTTCTGCTTTCATCGTAGAGAAGGACTTCCCTGGATTTAGCGTGGGTAAGAAGGAGCTAAAGATGGGAATTCGTGGTTCGGCTACATGTGAGTTGATAATGGAGAACTGCATTGTACCTAAAGAAAATCTACTCGGTAAGATTGGCGAGGGATTCAAGGTGGCGATGAAAACGCTAGATGGCGGTAGAATTGGTATCGCAGCACAGGCACTAGGTATCGCAAGAGGTGCTATGGATGAAACTGTTAAGTACACAAAGGAGAGAAAACAGTTTGGTAGGAGTCTGTCAAAGTTCCAGAATACGCAGTTCCAGCTAGCTGATCTTGATGCACGAATCGAATGTGCATCACTACTAGTGAGAAAAGCGGCTTGGTGTAAAGATAATGGAGAGTCTTATTCTGTACCAGCTGCACGAGCTAAGCTTTATGCCGCTGAAACAGCAATGGAGATGACAACTAAGGCAGTACAATTCCATGGCGGATATGGTTATACCCGTGAGTATCCAGTTGAGCGTATGATGCGTGATGCAAAGATCACTGAGATATACGAAGGAACTAGTGAGGTACAGCGTATGGTAATTGCCGGAGCTTTATTGAAGTAACCGATTATTTTTTAGAAGGAAAATTTATTAGATATGAAAATCATTGTTTGCATCAAGCAAGTACCAGATACTACTGAGATCAAGTTAGATCCAGTAAAGGGGACCCTAATACGTGAAGGTGTTCCAAGCATTATGAACCCTGATGATAAGGGTGCACTCGAGCAGGCACTGCAATTTAAGGACAAATATGGTGCAGAAGTAAGTGTTATTACTATGGGACCACCACAAGCAACAGCTGTCATTCGTGAGGCTTTTGCTATGGGTTGTGATAAGGGATATCTTGTTACAGACCGGAGATTTGGTGGTGCTGATACATTAGCAACTAGTTATACTCTGTCTCAAGCACTTAAGTCTATCGATTATGATATTGTATTGGCTGGTCGTCAAGCTATTGATGGTGATACTGCACAAGTAGGACCACAGATTGCTGAGCAATTGGATCTTCCTCAGGTTACTTACGTTGAGAAGGTGGAGTTTGATGGTGATAAGAAGCTTACAGTATATAAGAACGTAGAGGAGGGGCATGAAGTATTTGAGGTTGAACTGCCATGTATGCTTACGTTCCTTGCTTCTGCGTATGAACCTCGCTATATGAATGTAGCTGATATCATGACTGCATTTGATAAGGAGGTTATAACTCTTACAGCTGATAGCTTTGAAGTAGATGTTACTCGTCTTGGATTGAAAGGCTCTCCAACACGTGTACGTAAGTCTTTTACTAAGGGTGCTAAAGCGATGGGTACCCTCCATGAAGACTTAACTCCTGAAGAGGCAGCAGATCTTATTTTGGAGAAAATGAAAGAGAAGTTCATCATTTAAGCTGAAAGGAACAACAAATGGAAAACTATAAAGGAATTCAGGTCTTTGCTGAACAGCGCGAAGGCGTTATACAAAATGTGGCTTTTGAGTTGATCGGAAAGGCTCGTGAGCTTGCAGATTCTATTAATGAACAAGTGACCGCAGTCCTTATCGGACATAATATCAGTGATTTAACTAATACTTTGATTGCAGCTGGTGCTGATAGGGTGTTGGTTGTTGATGATGAGATGGTTAAGGATTACACCACTGAGGCTTATGCTGAGGCGGTGACTCAAATTGTGAATGAGTACAAGCCAGAGATTTTTCTTCTAGGTGCTACTACCATCGGTCGTGATTTAGGACCACGTCTATCTGCTCGTCTTCATACAGGACTTACAGCTGACTGTACTTCTCTAGAGATGAGTGAGGAGCGTGAACTTATGATGACTCGTCCTGCATTTGGTGGTAACCTCATGGCAACCATTATGTGTACTGAGCATCGTCCTCAGATGTCTACAGTACGTCCAGGGGTAATGCGTCGTCGTGAAAGTGACCCAAATCGCAAAGGCGAGGTGGTCATTGTTAATGTGAAGTTTGACGTCGAGAAATGTAATAAGGTACGTCTCATCCGTAAGGAACGTGAGGAAAGCACCCTTGTTGATATTACAGAGGCAAATGTCCTTGTATCTGGTGGTCGTGGTGTCGGGACTCAGGGCGGATTCTCTAAGCTGGTTGATCTCGCAGACGTACTACATGCAGAAGTCTCCTCGTCACGTGCGATGGTTGATGCTGGTATCATAGGGCATGAAAGACAGGTGGGACAGACTGGTAAAACTGTTCGCCCTGACCTATATATAGCAGCTGGTATCTCTGGTGCTATCCAGCACCTTGCAGGTATGGAGGATTCTGAATTTATTATTGCTATTAATAAGGATAAATTTGCTCCAATATTCCAGGTTGCAGACCTAGGAGTGGTTGCAGACCTTCATAAGGTGTTACCTATTCTGACCGAAAAGGTTAAAGCCGTACAGGCAAAAAAGAAATAATTACACTTGTTATGAGTGAGTTCAAGACTATTATCAAAGAGGTGAGTGGTACTATATGTACCCTCACCCTTAATCGTCCTAAGGCTCTGAATGCACTTTCAACAGAGGTGCTCAATGAATTGTCCATGGCCCTAGAGGAAGTCTCAAAGGATTCTTCTATACATGTTTTGATTTTGACTGGTGCAGGACGTTCATTTGTAGCAGGAGCTGATATATCAGAGATGAGCCAGTTTTCTCCTGAAGAGGCACTTGCCTTTGGACAAAAAGGTGCACGTGTCTTTCGTCAGATAGAGCTGCTCCCTATACCAGTTATAGCAGCAGTTAATGGCTTTGCTCTAGGTGGTGGGTGTGAATTAGCGATGGCATGTGATATTAGATATGCATCGGATAAAGCTAAGTTTGGTCAGCCAGAGGTTGGGCTTGGTATTTCGCCAGGATTCAGTGGTACTCAACGCCTTCCTAGACTTGTCGGAACTGGTGTAGCTTCAGAATTAATATTCACTGCACGCGTTATAAAAGCCGAAGAAGCCTTGGCCATTGGTTTGGTTAATAAGGTTGTTCGAGCTGAAGAACTCTTGCCTACAGTAAGAGCATTAGCAGAAGAGATTTCTTCGAAATCACCTTTTGCGGTAGCTGCATCAAAGCAAGCTATCCAACGTGGTATGCAGGCTGACATCGACACTGGTATCGCTATTGAGAACTATCTTTTCAGTTACTGCTTTTCCTCTAAGGAACAAAAAGAAGGGATGGAGGCTTTCCTTGAAAATAGGAAACCTGATTTCCAAAAATAAAGATAGGTGCATTCACTTAGCCTACTGACACAGGTAAATTTATGGGTAGCCTCTCGTCCATCAAACTTGCCCAGAAGAGGGCACTTTTAATCGATGACCTTTTATGAATTGGTTTTCGAATCGATGACACTACTGTACCATAAGCTTACAGTATTAATAATTCAAAGAATGATGTTTTTGTTTAACACTAATATTTAATGAGAGATATGAAAATTGCAATTATCGGAAATGGAACAATGGGCAATGGTATTGCTCAAGCATTTGCTCAAGGTGGATTTGATGTGGTTATGAAAGGCCGCCGAGAAGAGGCTCTTGATCGTGCTAAAGGTAATATTGATCGTAGCTTGTCACGATTGGTTTCTAAGGGAAAGATGAGTGAGGACGATAAAGATCAAATCCTAAGTCGCATCACTACTACTTTATCTATAAATGATGTCAAAGATTGTGGCCTTGTTATCGAAGCCGTAGCAGAGGATATGGAATTAAAGAGGCAAATCTTTACAGAGCTAGATGAGATCTGCCAGCCTGATTGTATCTTAGCATCCAATACATCTTCATTATCTATTACTGAGATAGCTGCATGTACTAATCGTCCTGATAAAGTGATTGGTATGCACTTCTTTAATCCTGTACCAGTATTAAAGTTGGTAGAGGTAATTAGAGGACAATTGACTTCAGATTCAGTCTATGAATTTATTTCAGAGCTTTCCCAAAAAATTAATAAGGTACCTGTGCAAGTAACAGAGGCACCTGGATTCTTGGTAAACCGTCTTCTGATACCTATGGTTAATGAAGGTATTGCTGCGTATGCTGAGGGTGTAGCGACCAAAGAAGAGGTTGACGAAGCTATGAAGCTAGGTGCTGGACATCCTATGGGACCACTAGCATTAGCTGACTTGATTGGTCTGGATGTCTGCCTTGCTATTATGGAAGTTCTTCATAGCGAATTTGGAGATGATAAATATCGTCCACATCCATTACTTCGTAAGATGGTTCGTGCTAACCTTTTAGGTAGAAAGACTGGTATCGGATTCTATGATTACAAGAAATAATTTTGATTATTTCATATCATATAAAGCGAGAGGGCATGCAGCTGCATACCCTCTCGCTTTAGTTGTTGTACAACCTCCTTCCGAAACAAAATATTGTTCATAAGAACTATTCGTGGTAAATTTGGTATTCATTATTCGTAGTTATAACATCAAAGTAAAATAAAATGGCTGGTAAAGAATTTAAATATCAAGAAATGTTCCCAATGGATGAAGATCGTACAGAGTATTATTTACTCACTGATCAACATGTCCAATGTAGTACCTTTGAAGGCGAAACTATCTTAAAAGTAGATTACGAAGGAATTAGGCAAATGGCTAAGCAAGCCTTCCACGATGTCAATTTTTATCTTCGTGAAGATCATCAAAAAAAGGTCCTAAAGGTACTCAATGATCCAGAGTCATCAGAAAATGATAAGTTCGTAGCTCTTACTTTTCTTAGAAATGCTGAAGTAAGTGCTAAAGGACGCTTGCCTATCTGCCAGGATACCGGTACGGCCATTGTTTTAGGAAAGAAAGGACAGCGAGTTTGGACAAACTTTGATGATGCAGAAGCAATATCTCACGGTATTTATGATACATATCAGGAGGATAATCTGAGATATTCTCAAAACGCACCTCTAAGTATGTTTGAGGAGGTTAATACTGGCACCAATCTACCTGCACAGATTGATCTTATGGCTACTCAAGGGGATGAGTATCACTTCCTATGTATGGCTAAGGGTGGAGGCTCTGCTAATAAGACCTATCTGTATCAAGAAACCAAGGCCATCCTCAATCCCGAAACATTGATCCCTTTCTTAGTTGAGAAGATGAAATCGCTCGGAACTGCTGCTTGCCCTCCATACCACTTAGCATTTGTTATAGGCGGTACATCCGCTGAAGCTAACCTGAAGACGGTTAAGCTGGCTAGTGCTAAGTATTATGACGAGCTTCCAACTACAGGAAATGAATTAGGACATGCATTCAGAGACATCGAGCTCGAAGAGCGCTTATTAGAAGAGGCCCATAATATTGGGATAGGAGCACAGTTTGGTGGAAAATACTTTGCTCATGATGTTCGGGTGATCCGTCTCCCAAGGCATGGAGCATCCGTTCCTGTAGGTATAGGTGTTAGTTGCTCTGCCGATAGAAATATCAAAACCAAGATTAATAAAGAGGGTATTTGGATTGAGAAGATGGAAACTAACCCAGCACGTCTCATCCCAGAAGAGTACCGAGAAGGGTTGGAGGGCCAAACTGTCAAGGTAGATCTGAATAGACCGATGAGTGAGATTCTGGCACAGTTGAGTCAATATCCTGTCTCTACCCGTCTATCTCTATCTGGTACTATTATCGTTGGTCGTGATATTGCACACGCCAAACTTAAAGAGAGAATTGAAAAGGGAGAGGGACTACCACAATACATCAAGGATCATCCTATCTATTATGCTGGTCCAGCCAAAACACCAGAGGGTATGCCTTCAGGCTCATTTGGTCCTACTACAGCAGGGAGAATGGATCCTTATGTCGATCTTTTCCAAAGTCATGATGGTAGCATGATTATGATAGCTAAGGGGAATAGGAGTCAGCAGGTAACCGATGCATGTAAGAAATACGGAGGCTTTTACTTGGGAAGTATTGGTGGTCCTGCAGCTATTTTAGCACAAGAGAGCATCAAGAATGTTGAGGTCCTTGAGTATCCAGAATTAGGCATGGAAGCTATATGGAAGATTGAGGTGGAAGATTTCCCTGCTTTCATCCTAGTTGATGATAAGGGCAACGACTTCTTCAAGGGTTTGAAACCTCGTAAGAAGTAATACCTCCTCCACGACTTTTTTAAGAAATGGAGCCAGAGTAGGGTCTTTTGACCGAAACTACTCTGGCTCTTTTTTATTGCTTCATAACTCAATTGGGAATTAGAGAGAGTTCTACGTGTCGCTTTCTGTATCCCAGTTTTAGTCACGTGTATTGATGTGTTTTCTATGACTTTAGCCTTAGCATCTATGTCTCATTTAGCGTCCAATACCCTTAATAATTGCGAAATTGTTAGGGTTGAGAAGTCATTCTTAATATATAACCGACACCATAGAACATATGGATAATACTATGGTTCGGTCGTTATGTATATTTATTTGACGATGATACGAGCAGTGTCAATTTTTTCTGAGTACTCCTTTACTTCGCCTATGATAGCTGCTTTGTGATAGCCAGATTCTTTCAGGTCACTGAGGATGGCTGAGGCCTTATCATAAGGCACACTCATTAGTAGTCCGCCAGATGTTTGTGCGTCAGTGATTAGATAATTAATTGAAGGGTTGGCATGGCGAGATAATTCTTCACCCACGTATTTAAGATTACGAAAAGCAGCGCCAGGGATACAGCCTGTGTCAAGTAACTCAATAACCCCATCAAGTGAGGGTATCGCCTCAGCGTAAAGCTCTATCTTCACATCAGACGCTTGTGCCAATTCGAGTCCATGACCAGCTAACCCAAAGCCTGTTACATCCGTTGCACCCTTTATACCGTATTTTTTCATTACCTCCATGCCCCCTTTGTTGAGTTGCATCATGGAGTGTAATGCTCTTTCATAATCAGTATCCTTTGCCAATTCCAGACGATGTCCAGCAATGAGTGTCCCGATACCCAGTGGCTTAGTGAGGATAAGGAGGTCTCCAGCTTTGGCTCCATCATTAGTGATGACTTCATCTGGGTGAACTGTCCCTACCACAGCTAAACCATATTGTGGTGTATCATCCTCAATGGTATGCCCCCCGACAGTAAGAGCACCACTCTCATCAATAGCACTCTGACCACCTAGCAGAATCTGCTTCATCCCTTCTAATGGAAGTCGTGAAGCTGGGTAATGCATCAAATTAAGCGAAAGGAGTGGCATTCCTCCCATTGCGTAGATGTCACTAAGAGCATTCGTTGCTGCTATCCGACCAAAAGTGTATGGGTCCGAAACCATTGGTGGAAAAAAGTCCGTTGTAAAGATGAGTGCAAGGTCATCGTTAACCTTATATACTCCCGCATCATCATGAGTAGAGGTCCCAACAAGTAGATTAGGAGATACCGGGAGCGGTATATCAGATAGTAGAGTGGCAAGCTCTGCTGGATCAACCTTAGCCGAACAGCCGCCATAGCTACACTCCTCTAATAAGTCTAATATTATATCTTTATTCATTTTCGTTATCTGGTGCTTGCATATATATAAGGTCTTCACTATCACATGGTAGTAGTTTTTCCACCTCCGAGCGAAGCTCTTCTGAAAAACAGAGACACATACCACATTGATCGTACAGACTACGTGGGGTGTTTATGATTTGGTGTGGAATCTCTTTAACCCGTTTTTCGCCTTGTATAAAGGCCCTAGTGGTTGCAAAGACGATGATAAATCTATCATTGATGTAGTTCATAAAGCGATTGGTAAAGCGTCTCTAGGTATGAATTAGGGGTGAGTGCTGAGATAGAGATACGTGTGGTGCCTTCGGGAAGCGTACCTAATGAACGATGTGCTAATGGGGCACAATGCAAACCACTACGGGTAGAAATGTGGTAGCGGTGCATCAGCTGATCACCTAGTTGTGAGGGTGTAAACTTTTCAGAACGTATTGAGTATAGCGGTCCCTGTGTCTCAGAGTCATTGGATGAATATACCTTAATCCCTGGGATAGACTTAACCTTTATGAGATGCTCTAGCCACACCTCTCTCTCGATATGTATGCTCTCTAAGCTCGTTAATGCTGCATACCAAGCAGTTAGCCCAAGCATATTAAGCGTGCCTGCTTCGAAACGGTCTGGCATATATGGGGAGATGGCTTGCTCTTCCGAGCGATAGCCATTACCTCCTTGAACAGAAGGAGTGAGGGATTCAGGATGCAGAATAAATAAGGCACCTGTACCTGTCGGACCCAGACTACCCTTATGGCCTGTCATCACAAGGAAGTCAGGCAGAAGTTGTGTGAGGAGTGGCTGAGTGTAAGGAAAAGATTGTGATGCATCTATAAGAATTTGACTTTCTGGGAAGGCCTCTCTAAAAGTCTTTATAACCTCAGCAATAGGCTGAGTAACGCCATTAACATTACTCATCTCATTGAGGATTACCAGCTTTATAGATGTTGACTTCTTACACTCTTCCAGAAACTCATATAGCATCTCTATATTAATACCTCCATCAGTTAAATGAGGTAAGATAAGGGGCGACTGTCCTCTAAGCTTAGCATATAGAGGCCGAGTTACGGAGTTGTGCTCCATAGGTGATATCACTACTTCATGAGGCTGTAGAGGAGGAAGTCCATTTAACACCCTATTGATACCATCAGTGGAATTATGGGTGAATATCATGTGGCTCCCCAGTCCATCAGCTCCAATTTTCGAGGCTAGTAAATCACGAAGGTCTTCTATCACACCTGCGGTCCGAATAGTGTTTAGGTCGCCATTTCTCCCGTATGAGCCGATAGGCTTATCATAGTAATGGGCTAGCACCTCATGCACAGCATTGGGCTTTGGGTAGCTAGTTGAGGCATTATCTAAGTATATGGTATCAGGCTCAGTGAGCATACACGTATCGGTTGATTTATGGCTTTACAATTCTGGACGCAGCTGATAAGTGCTCGTATATTGTGAGCATATTGGTGATTTGTCCAAGGGCTAATTCGTTTTTAACCTCGTAGTAATCAACGCAGGTACCACACAGGATAATCTTTACACCTTTCTTCTCAAGCTCCATCAGTTTCTCCGCTGTTGGAGTCCCCTTAAGAGCAAGTAGTACGCCAGAGTTATAGCAAATAACTTCTTTTGGTAAACGTTCAGCTCCTAGTAGGGCGTTAAGAAATGCTAGGATGAGTACTTCACCAAGTTCATCAGCACCCTCTCCCATTCTATTCTTTTCTATCTGAATGGTTACCCCTTCCGAGGTCTCTTTTCTTGGCTCGTTATTATTGATCGCTGTATTTCTTTTCTTAGTTCTAGCATCAGGTGTAACCTCTACCGTAAGGGTTGTAAAGCTATCCTTTGTTTCCTCTGAAAAGTCAAAGCCATAATCTGTGATAAAATCTTTAAGATTACCACATGAGGTGGGGTTGTCAGTTAAAATTACGAATGTCGTTTCCTCAGGATGTGCCGCTAGTCCTTGCCTAAATAGGATTAAAGGTAGTGGACAAAGTTTACCTCGAGTGTCAATTTCTATTGCCATTATATCTCGTATCGAAAAAATATACTCTTTATTATATGCAAATGTACGAAAAACAACTTATCTTTGTTTGATAGAGAGTAGTATAAATAGGGCTGACGGATCAGAACATTTAGATTATAGATTACTCACTGTATTAAGGGTTACAGACTATATTGAACTACCTATAGTGTGTTTCAGAGGTATAGGTAGAATGTTTTCAGAGTGCCTATGGAATAATTTCGAGGTATAGGTACTCTGTTTCTTGATACTTAATTTGTTCGTGAAGATTGACTCTGAAATGAGAGTCCATACTTTATGATACGTCGCTCTTGCTAGCATAAATATATGAATGATATAAAGAGATCTAAAGTGCTTCTACTGGATGTTAGGACACCCAGTGAATACGAAGAGGCACACATACCAGGGGCTCTGAACTTACCCCTATTTACAGATGAAGAGCGTGCCAATGTCGGCACCACATATAAGCAAGTGTCACGCGAAGAAGCTATATTGCTAGGTCTGAGTTATGTAGGGCCACGCATGAGTGATATGGTAAGGCAAACGACCCAACTGATGGGCCAATATCAGTCAGATGAGGTGGAGCTGTACTGTGCTAGAGGAGGTATGCGTAGTGCATCTGTTGCGTGGTTATTGGGATTCTATGGACTTAATGTAAGGGTTAGACCAGGGGGATTTAAGAGCTATAAGGCTCTATTACCTGAGTTTTGTAGTCGTATAAAGAACCTAGTGCTGCTCGAAGGACCGACAGGAAGTGGGAAGACCATCGTCTTAGAGGCTCTAGAGCAGTTAGGTGGGCAGGTGATAGACCTTGAAGGTATCGCACAGCACCACGGTTCCGCCTTTGGGAATATCCCTGGCGTGGCTCAGCAGAGATCAAATGAGATGATCGCCTGTCTTTTGATTGAAAAACTCTCATCTTTTGATCTTGACCGCCCTATTTTCTTAGAGTCTGAGAGCAAAAAGGTAGGCTCCAGAGAAGTACCTGATCCCCTCTTTGACCTTATGAAGCAAGCTGGCAGGATAAGGCTTGAGACCCCCATAGAGATACGAATTGACCTCATCGTAAAGCAGTATGGGGGCCTGAATCAGGAATACCTACTGACTGCCTTCGATAAAATTCGCAGACGATTAGGACATGAAGCCTGTGATAAAGCAAAAGCAGCGGTCGTGGATGGTAACTTATCAGAGGCCGTTCGGATCGCACTTGGATATTACGACAAAGCTTATCAAAAATCAGGTAATAAACTTTGGTGCGATAAAATGCTAGGCTCTATTCCTTATGAAGGAGATGCATTATCATCGGCAAGTCAAATACTAAAGATGTTCCCTTAGTTACAAAGCAGATATGCTTCTCTAAAAGATTATCCAGTAATACAATAAAATGCCCCAATGAGCAACTAAAGCTGCCGCAAGACCCCCAATAGTGTGTGAGAGGAAGGCCTTGGAGGTCAACTCTCGGTAGCCAATGGCATCAAGCATCGCTGTATGAGTGCTCAAAAATCCACTCCAACACATGCCGATACCTGTAAATACTGCAATCGCATTACCATCAATCCAACCTTCGGCTACAAAGTTAGGGACCAGACTAAGGGCAGCTCCTACAGCTCCAAGAGCTGTGATAGGGAAGGCGATCTGGTGAGGATCAGTGAATCCGAATAGAGGTCCCAACAGCCAATCTAACTTACCAGCAAGATCTGGAAGTATCGCAATTCCCTCATAAGCCTGCCCAGTAAAGGACCCGTCTGAGGATGGCCCGAAAGTTAGAATCATGACAAGAGTAGAGATAATCAAAACACCAGGGATGATTGAGACCCCTACTTCTACTCCAGACTTACCACCATCTAATAGTGAATTCAAGACCCGTAGGAATATTGAGCTCTCTTTCTGCTCTTCTGACTCAAGACAGCCCCTGAAGTGGGTTTCGTCCACGGCATCCTCGGTGAGGTACTGAGGATAGGCCTTTAATACGAAATGTTGCATCAAACGAGTTGATACTACGCATCCGACACAAGCTCCAAAGAAACCAATCAGTGGCTCGATAAAATATCCATATCCCAGCATAAAGACTATGACAATAAGCCCCATACCGAAAGCCGTTCCAAAGTTTGTGAGTGAGATGTACTGATATTTCTTGAAATAGCTACTAAAGTGCTTGTCCTGTGATAGGGTTATGATGGCTGGATTATCAGATAAAAATGTTAGCACTGCACCAAGTGAGGCAACTCCAGGAAGTCTAAATACCGGTTTCATCAGAGGTCTCAGTAGTTTTTCAATTAAATCTACTACGCCAAATTCTACAAAGATCTTACCCAGAGCACCAGTGAGAACACAGATGGCCATCAAGTAAAAACAGGTATTGAGCAACAAATCATGTGCTGTATGCATGATGGTATTCAGCATTGGGGCTACGCCCATTACATGGCCTATACCTCCAAATAAAGCAAAGACCAGTATCAAACATGTCAATCCTTTTGGCACCACAGATTTTCGTTTTTTTAGAGTTGTGGCAGTCTTTGTAGAGTGTAACTCTTTGGAATCAGTCGTATTCTCCATTCCAAAAATAATAAAATAAACAGTTAGAAAATATGTTCAATATCGGTCTATGATCATGTTTCTATTAAGAATATAGGTCTCCTTTCGCTTGAAGAATAATAAGGGAGTGTCTATTATTCAGTTTCTTAGATATATAAGCCCTCGTTGGTGGTTCTATATGCTAATCAGATGGGGTGTTCTTAATCCAATGGTCATAGTGCTTTCAGTCGTTGATTTAGTGGTTCCGCAGTACTAATAGGTTAGTTGCAAGCATACTCAACTTTTTCAAAAGCACACAAATTTAGTGCTTTTATTTCTTAATAACAAGAGTGGAATGGGGGCAACTGATAAAATCCATGAGGATATCAATAATAAAATTACAAATTTAGTGCATAGAAAATAGTCCATATTAATTATGATCGTACCAATTAGAATGACCTGTATTAGATGGCATTTTATGCTAGAGTGTGGAAACCTTTAGTCTATACATGTGCTGTCATTTTTAGGTTGAATGCAAGATAACGAATTGTTAGAGAACATTCCGAATCTCCTCTTATTATGCAGGGTAAATTCATCCTATAGGAAACAGTTCTCCTTCATATAGGATAAATATTTTTTTCCTATAGGCAACGCGTCCGTTTCATATAACTTAATTTTTACTTGCCTTTATTTCTTAGAAGCAATACCCTTGGTTACGTTTTAATATATTTTGTTTGTTGTTTTATTTCAGTGCATTACGTGACTTTTTCTTGTGTTTTTTGATTGGATTTTACTCTGTTTCTTTCAAGAGCCTTTCAAAGTGCCACACTGTTCCAAATACAAGATAGTTGTGTGCTATTCTTGCTAAGCATGGTAATCTGTATTTGCTGTGTTATGATTTGCTGAATAGGACTAAAGAGAGTACCTTTGTGTGAACATAAAAAAATAATACATTAACCAATACTAAAGTTGTATGGATAGACAAGTCCAACTAGATATTATCAAGATGGTGCATCGTGAAGTGGTTCCCGCAACCGGATGCACTGAACCAGTTGCTGTCGCATTGACCACCGCATACGCAGCTCATATTTTACCTGGGAAAGTTCAATCTATTCGTCTAGACCTAAGTGCCAATATCCTGAAAAATGCTATGGGCGTAGGGATACCAGGGACCGGAATGATAGGCTTACCTATTGCGGTTGCTTTAGGAGCTGTCATAGCTGACCCGAAGAAGGAGCTTAAGGTCCTAGATGGTTTTACACCAGAGCAATTTGAGGTAGCGAAGAAGATGGTAGAGGATGGCATTATAGACATCTCATTGAAGGTAGGCGATGTGGACAAGCTCTATATCGAAGCTACCTTGGAGGATGAAGAGGGGCATAAAGCTGTAGCCATAATAGAGCACGTTCATACTTCCTTAAAGTCGTTAATGCTTGATGGTAAAGCACTTCAAGTGGATGGTGCTGTACAGGCACAGTGTGTGCATGATTCAGACACAACAGCTGGAAGTGCTTCGTACGAAGGACCCGAAGTGCCTCTTACTTTCGATATGGTCTATGACTTTGCAACGCAGATGCCACTTTCAGAAATCGATTTTATTTTGGAGGCAGCTAGATTGAATAAAAATGCTTCAGACTTCTCAATGAAGGGTGAGTATGGTCATGGTGTGGGGCGTATGATTCGTGGAGACCTAGGTAAAAAATATTTGGGAGATACCACTTATACACATCTCCTCTCTGCTACTAGTGCAGCTTGTGATGTTCGTATGGATGGAGCACCTGTGACCGTGATGAGTAACTCTGGTAGTGGTAATCAGGGTATTACAGCCACACTTCCTGTATTGAGCTTTGCCGAAGATGAACAAGTGAGCGAAGAAAAGAAGATCCGAGCTCTGATGCTTAGTAACTTAATGGTCATTTATATCAAGCAAAAGCTTGGACGTCTCTCTGCCCTATGTGGATGTGTTGTGGCCTCTACAGGGAGTGCATGCGGCATAACTTATTTGATGGGTGGTTCACGTGAGCAGATAGGCTTTGCGGTGAAGAACATGGTTGGGAATCTGACTGGTATGATCTGTGATGGTGCTAAGCCTAGTTGTAGTCTTAAGGTAACTAGCGGTGTTAGCTCTGCAATGCTCTCGTCTCTATTAGCTATGGAACAAAAGGTGGTAACTAGCAATGAGGGTGTGGTTGATGACGACATAGACCGCAGTATTGATAATCTAACCAGTATAGGGCGTGATGCGATGACTGAGACAGATAAGCACGTCCTGCACATTATGACGAATAAATAGTAAAAAAGAATATATTATAAACATCAGTGAAAGGGTATGACCATACAGCGTTAGGATTCGTTGTGGGGCATACCCTTTTTTTATAGATTTTTAGAATATATTTAAAATGGGGGTTATTCTCTTTTTTAGACATCGTGTATAATATGATTTATTTCAGCCTAAGATTGATGTGGGAGAGATATTAAGAAAGGGATTGATCATCTGAAAAAAGAGATATTTATTTTGTTTATCAACAATCCTTATTAAGTTTAGCTATAAATATTTTAATGGCTTGCAGTAATAGATATAAATCTTTAATTTTGCAAGTATTTATTGGATTAAATTTTCAAATAAAAGTAATATGTATAAGAAAATTGTACTGTTTGTAGGGCTACTTCTATTAGCTAGTGCCAATGTCTTTGGACAGATCAGCGATGATCAGGTTCTGATAGAAGCAAAGCGTTATAAAGAAGCAGGGATGTCACAGACACAAATATTCCAGGAGTTGACTAAGAAAGGTGTGTCCATGGCTCAGTTACAACGTATTAGAGCGAAGTATGAGGGTTCTGATTTTAATGTGTCGCCAGTAACAACCATTAAAGATAATACTCAGGGGATACGTTCTGAAATGAATGATGTGACTTCAGTTGCAAAAACCATAGATAATAATCCCCAAGAGAATATGCCTAAGCCGATGCGTGTATTTGGATACGACTTTTTTAGTCAGTCATCTCTTACCTTTGCTCCTAACATGAATATGCCCACACCAGCCAACTATATTCTTGGTCCTGGAGATGAAATTATTATTGATGTTTGGGGAGATTCTGAATTGAATGTCAATACAGTGATTGCTCCTGATGGTTATATTAACGTATCTGGATTGGGTAGAATAGAGGTTAGTGGCATGAGTGTAGAACGAGCTACTGCTCGTATTCGAGATGCGTTTTCTATTATCTACTCTGACTTAGATTCTTCTGATCCATATACCTTTTTAGCTGTCTCTGTTGGAAATACACGTACTATTAAAGTGAATGTTATGGGGGAAGTTGTTCAACCTGGGACATATACCTTAACTTCATTTGCTACCGCTTTTCATGCTCTTTATTCAGCCGGAGGACCAAACTCTATAGGTAGTTTGCGTAATATTCAAGTTTATAGAAATGGTAGAGCTATCGAGACTATTGACCTATATGATTACTTAATGAATGGTAATAATATGAAGGATATTAGTTTGAAAGATGGTGATATTGTCAAAATCAATCCTTATGGTATTTTAGCTCAGATTAAAGGAGAAGTTAAGCGTCCCATGAGATACGAGATGCGTGAGGATGAAACGCTTAATGATTTGATACGCTTTGCTGGTGGTTTTGCCGGAAAAGCATTTAAGAAGAACGTATCTCTCGATCGTAAAGGGGATGATGGTATGGAGTCTTTCACGGTTAATAGCTCTCAGTATAAGCACTTTAATTTAAAAGATGGAGATATCGTAGAGGTTGGAGATATTTTAAATGAGTATTCTAATTCTATTGAAATCACAGGTGCTGTATATCGTCCTGGAAAATATGCCATCGGAAGTGAGGTACAGACTCTAAAGGACCTTTTGAAAATAGCACAAGGGACCACTGGAGATGCTTATTTGTATAGAGCACTTCTTTATCGTGAGAATGAAGACCTTACAACTACAGTAGAGTCTATTGATCTTGTGGCTCTTATGTCCAATAAAGTGCCAGATATAAAATTGAAAAAGAATGACCGTCTATATGTGCCATCAGTATTGAACCTGGAAGATAGTTATACAGTATATGTCGGTGGTCAGGTCCGTAACCCAGGTGAATATAGTTATGCTGATAACCTTTCTGTAGAGGATATTATTTTAAGAGCAGGAGGACTTACTGAGGCCGCTTCAACTGCTAGAGTTGATGTTTATCGTCGAATAAAAGACCCTTCAGGTATTACGACATCTAGTAGTACAAGTGAAGTTTTTAATCTCTCTTTGAAGGACGGATTAATGACTAAGGATGTGAAAGAATTTACGCTCAAGCCATATGATCAAGTGGTTGTACGTAAGTCTCCAAGTTATGAAGTGCAAGAGAATATTTATGTGCAAGGCGAAGTTTTATTTGCTGGTCAGTATGCCAAGAAGTCCAAGGATGAACGCCTATCTTCGATTATTGAAAGAGCTGGAGGCTTGAAAGATAATGCTTATATTAAGGGTGCTAAATTAATGAGACGATTAACAGAAGAGGAGAAAGCTCGTGCACTACAAGCTATTGAGGCCAGTACAAAAGTAGAAAAGGATTCAACGATGTTAGAAACAGGTCCTAACTTCTCTACGCAGTATGTTGGAATCAATTTAGAAAAAGCACTGGAGAATCCAGGTGGAGATGATGACCTTATTTTGCAAGCAGGTGATGTCTTAACGATCCCTACTTATTCAGGGACTGTCAAGATTTCTGGAGGTGTCCTATATCCTAATACTGTGACTTACAAGAAAGGGATGTCTTTATATGGGTATGTTAAGCAAGCTGGTGGCTACTCTCGCTTAGCGATGAAGAATAAGCCATATGTAGTATATATGAATGGGAAGGTCTCTGCAGGAAGATGGGCAAAGATAGAGCCAGGTTGCGAGATTATCGTTCCTGAAAAGCCTGATAGAGAGCCTATGTCAGTGCAGTCTATTTTAGGAATGACAACTTCCGTAGCTACTCTTGCAATGGTCTTATTGAATATATTCAAGTAAGTTAATCTCTTTTTATTTAGTTTGGAGTTATGAATGATAATTTAAATACGTCTGATCCATATTATAAGTCAAAAGCATATGGCGAGGATAGGTATGAAGAAGAGATTGATATAAAAGAACTGATTGGTAAGGTCTGGCTGCAACGTAAGTTCATTTTAATCTTTACAGGCATCTTTACGTTGATAGGGATATTTGTGGCTTTCACTTCTCCTGTATCTTATACATCTCAGTCTATTCTGGTCCCACAGTCTGGAGCAAAGGGAAATGGTGGAAGTTTGGGCGGTATTGCATCAATGATGGGTGCCAATTTGGGTTCATCAGCTTCTGGAGAATCTCTTTCGCCTTCTGTGTATCCGCAAATTATCAAGAGTGTCCCTTTCCGAAAAGATATTATGAATACTCCCATAGTTGTAGAGAAATCATCAGGGCATACCATTTCTCTTTATGACTACTATACTAATAAAGAGTATCAGCCTGTAAATATAATAGGAGGCATTAAGAAATATACCATTGGTTTACCAGGATTGATTTTTTCTTCATTAAGGAAGTCCGATAGTAGCTCAGATGTAATTCAACATGATAGTACTACTAATAATACAATCTCCATATCTGAGAAAGAAAGAAGCGTTTTATCGGTCATTAACGACAATATATCTTTCAGCTATAATGAGAAAGATGGTTATATAACCTTAGGCTATAGTTTTTCTGAACCCGAAGCAACTGCTGCTATAGCTGAAAATCTATATTTGACACTGGAACGTTATGTTACGAGATATAAGAGCCAAAAGCAGCAAGACAATCTTGAGTTTGTACAAGAAAGTTATGACAGAGCACATAAGGATTTTATGGAGAAGCAAAGTAGGCTTGCTACATTCCAAGATGCCAATCGTAATCTAGCTACTGCTACCGCTCAAGCTACACAGCGGAGATTAAGTGCGGAGTATGATGTTGCTTATACGGTGTATAATGAATTGGCAAAGCAACTTGAGCAGTCTAAGATTTCGGTTAAAGAATCAGCACCTGTGCTTACGGTTATTGACCCAGTTGTGGTACCTCACGAAAAAAGTGCTCCAAGAAGAGGGTTTATTATATTCGTATTTATCCTTCTAGGATTTGTAGTATCAGTGGGCTGGGTATTTGTTAAGCCCTTCTTTAAAGACCTTAAAACTTCTTTGAATGAGAATAAGAAGTGATAGAAATACTTAATTTCTACGAGTTAACTATTGTAAGTATAATTAGCTAGCGTAGGAACTAAAAAAAATTGCAGGCTTCTATTTCTTTATGAGATAGAAGCCTGAAAATTTATAGATGAGCATATAGTATAAAATGTCTTATCTCTTACGTTTGCTCATTCGACGATAAGCTCTATAATAGTATTTTATACCCATCCAGACGCCAGTAGCTGAAACTATGCTTCCTCCAAGGACTAAAATCATCATTAGTACCATTCGGAAAGTTGGATGATTTGCAAAAAATTTAAATCTTAAGCTATGAAAAGCTGGATAAATCCATTTTTTGACTCTTCCCGATGTGTTATAATACCTAGTGTATCCAGTCGTTGGACTGACATATATGATACTCTTATCGGGGTCATTCGCCTTAATACGATATATTGGTAATTCCGATTTTCCACTGGTACTACAGTAATAGTTATCATATTCTTGCATCAATTCTATCTCCATCGTGGAGTCTAAATGTCTTGCGATTCTTTTTTTAACCTCATCTTCAGAAAAGAATAGTGGTGTGATCTTTCCATCAGAAGAGAGTCTATATTGGCTCTCCTCTCCAGAGTGAATAACGATAAAGTAAGGAGTCTGTGCAAACTGTTGAAAAGTGATCTCTTGGACGTTCTTTAGCTTCATGAGGTCTCTGTAATCCGACGCGAGGAATGACTGAATCTCGAGTTTGTCTTTCTTTCGGATCTCATTCTTGAGGTGTGGATTGTGTTGCTTTACCATCCATTCGGGCAGGTCATTCAGAGACATCATACCACTTAAAGCAAACATCATCACAAAAAAGCCAAATATAGTCCCAAAGATATGATGCCATTTGTATGCCTTCTTTTTGTATGGAGACCTTAGTTGTCCACTTCTTTTATACTTTTGAACATAGACCTGTACTCCCACAATCAGTCCAGTCAAGGTCATGATCGCACCGAGTCCAGCTAAGATACTTACTATCAATAACCACAAATCTCTATTTTGACGCAGTTGCCAGAAATATAACATGTGAGGAATTGTTCCTAACGATGATTTAATCCTCTGCGTTTTAGTGCAGGTTTGTAGAGGCTCTCCACTTTTTGAAGAGATATAAAGATACGTTTTCTTTGGATCTGAATATCTAAAACGATATATAGGCAATTCCTTTTTTAGAGAAGAGTATGGTGTCCAAGCATCTAATGTCCGTAGTGTGTCTATGCCCATAATAGGATAGCTACTCCAACGTTCAGCATAAGAGATGATCCACTCACCACTGACCTTGCTTTCAATAGGTTTTAATAAAGAATCAGCACTGAGAAGATAGTGTGCATTAGGCGTCTTTAAATCTAGTACAGGCTTATCTTCGATGGTTGTGAGCCTAAATGAGCTGAGTTGCTCACCTTCAGGCAAGCAACTCAGAATTTTTTCTATGGAAGGCAATCCCTCTCCATCAATCTCAGTCTTATGTTTCGCGTCTTTACCTCCGAGTCGAGGAAATGATGTGAACATCATCATAAATCCAGACAGGAACCATATCAAAAAAAGTAGAGAGAGCAAAGCTCCCAAAAATGCATGTACTTTGCGAATAATCCGCATCATATCAAGATTACTTTTCGTCCTCTAGAAGTACTAGACGTTCCACCTTGAAGCCTTCTGCAAGGTTAGAACCTTGGCTAACTTTCCCAGTATTTATATCATAGATATAAATTTTTGTTGTCCCATCAGAGGCATTTGTACCGATATATGCTTTGTTACGATAAATCACTGCTAACTGTGAGAAATTACCTGCAGAGAAAGGAATATCCTTGAGGTGATGATACTCTCCTGTCTTTAAGTCCAACACAATCCAATAGAATACATAAGGATTTGTTTTGTGATTCCATTCAGGATTATCAGGGGTAGCGAAGACTGGATCTTGCATATAAAGCAGAGCTTTCCCATTGAATAAGTTATTCACCGTGATAATTTTACCCCTTTCGGCGGTATAACCATTGTAAGTCTTATCAAAGTCCATCTCTCCAGCGTTTACTCTCAATAAGGCACCATGCTGCTGAGTATAAGAGCTTGCACCTTCGTATGTTGAGTTACATGCGATGTAATAATCCCCATTCTTAGTCATAAAGGATTTATCTTGACGTAGCTCACCATAAGCAGTTGAAGCCATAAATTCAGCACGGTTTTCAGTCACCACCTTTTCGATACTCATATCTTCGGGGTTGATGAACGCCAGATGAAATTGATGGTTTTTAGAAAGCATTCCTTTCTTTGCTTTGTATTCATAGGTGTACATCAGCTTATTATCGTTCTTACGATATGCAAGCATTCCTGATGAGCTGATTTTTTCGTCGTCAGCAGGGGCTTTTAGAGCCAAGATACCCTCAGACAAAATTCTCATCTTCTTGGTGTCAATCTTAACCCAGTTGACTGCGTCCTTCTCTCCATTTGAGCCCATCAATACAAGTGTATTGTCATTAATCCAGGCATGGCAGAAGAAGCGTTCCTTGATGTTTGGCATCGGGATCTTTTTGACTTCATTTAGTTTTGAGTCATACATCGCAAATTGCTTTGCCTTATTTATGGTGTAGTAATTTCTATCCTTGACGATAAAATAAGCATTCAATACTGTTGAGACATCTTTACCTGCACCCTGTGAATTAATGGTACCTGTGGTGAGATCTTTACGGGC
Organism: Porphyromonadaceae bacterium W3.11; assembly: GCA_030434245.1. Lineage (NCBI taxonomy): Bacteria > Pseudomonadati > Bacteroidota > Bacteroidia > Bacteroidales > Porphyromonadaceae > Porphyromonadaceae bacterium W3.11. The sequence goes on along the minus strand of JAUISX010000001.1, from coordinate 534,959 downwards.
GTGAACGATGAAGTTATCTCCCCCCATGGCGGTTTCTGAATTAATTGGTACCCATACATGATATAGCATCTCTTTGCTATCAAATGGATTCTCATCAGGTTGAGAAGAGTCCTTGGAGTCGCAAGATGTAGCTAATACTGCTATAAATGATGCTAGTAATAATATTAAAAGTGATTTTTTTGTTTTCATTATTTTTATATAGTTAGTTAAATAAATAGTTGGAGTTTACAGTAAAATGCTCGCCCCGGCTTTTGTAACATAAAATTGTCATATAGACGATTATCCAGAAGGTTGCTACCTTGAAGAGAGATAGAGTACTTGTCCTTTGGGAAAAACCAAGTTATTCCTCCATTAACTATGCTCTGACTAGGGATCGTCGCTTTGCTTTCTTTCGTTCCAAAAGCTTCCCAGGTCAGGAAGAAAGAATGGATATAGCTGTAGGAGAGATCCAACTTAATTCGATGATCCTTCAGACCCATGGGATTCCTAATGTTTGCACCAGCAATGACGTTTCCATAGAGGTAAGGCCTGTTCGGCATACGGTTATTATAGGTCACACTCGGGTGGCCCCACTTATCTAGGCGAGTCTTATTTCTCTCTTCTAGATAGGTAGCATTAATGGTCAGATTAAACAGTCGATTATACTCATAACTCAGCTCTGCCTCGCCACCCCAAACTGTAGCTGCTCCTACATTATTGTACTGAGATTGTCTTTCATCAATGACTACTCGATGAATATAATTCGTGACTTTTCTCATGAATAGATTGGTTTCGTACCTAATGATATGTCCATCATAAATAGACGAATTTCCAAATGTGGAGAGGTTGAGATTATTTGCGATCTCTGGTTTAAGCTTAAGATTAGCATAAATAGTCTCCCCATTACCCAGTAACTCTCTAGTCATAGGTAGTCGTACAGCCTTTTCGTACGAAAGTTTGATGGCAAAGGCAGGGGAAAATGAATAACGACTACCAAGTCCATATCCCAAATAGTTATGAGTCGTTTTCGGAACAATGTCATTTGCCCCAGTGATCCAAGCAAAATCCTTTTGATTAATTTCAGCCTTATAGAGATATTCTTTCAGAAATAGATTAGCAAGCAACCTCTCGTCATAGAAGCTATGGCTATATGCCAAGCCCATGATATGTTTGGTAAGACGGTCATTTGTTTCTATAAATTCTGTGTCATAATCATCGTACCGGCGATTATCAATACTTGATAATGAATAGGTAAAGGTTATCGCATTCTCAGCTGAGGGAGCGTATGAGATGTTAGCACGCCCTACAAGTTGAGGCCTAACGGTATGACGTATAGACTTCCCTCTCCCTGTGACTTCGCTGTATGCACGCTTTACATAACTGCCATCCCAAGAATAACTCCTATAGCAGGTATCTGTTAATATCGAGTGATCCTGCGTATAAGAAACATGAAGAGAGGTTGAGACACCGTCAAGAAAAAGATCCCTTTTATTATATCTGGCTAATAGCCTCAAGGCCTTTTTTGATCGGTTAGCTTCACCGATCACCACAGTTTGCTGCACCCCTGTTTGTATCTCTTTATATACATCTGAATAGCTACCCCCTATGAATGCGTCGTCAGCCCAGTAAGTGTCCTTATAGCCCACTTCCAACTGACCTAAAAATGAGCGATACCCATCATGAAATCGGGGAAGATCCTTTAGCACATATTCTTCTGCATCCTTATCCCATACCTCTACATCCTTCATGATATAATCATTTTTAGCATAGCTGTATGAAATCGCAGGACGTATCGTTAATCCCGAACGCCCCACCATATATTGACCTGATGCATTACTATTGAAAGTCCCAAATGAGCCAGCTCCCAGGGATACATCTAGATAATTATCAAGACTCCGCTTAGTGATGATATTGATAGCTCCCCCAAGAGCATCCATCCCTAATTCAGGTGGTACCACTCCCTTATAGATCTCGACCTTGTCTACTAGATTTACAGGTAGGTTGGCTATTGAGATACCACTACCCATAGAGCTAAGTGGTACACCGTCTATAAAATATTGTATGGCATTCCCCCCTAATCCATTAATAGTTAAGTTGAAGTCTGACCCTACACCACCTGATTCCCTCAGTTTAACACCGCTACTTTTATTGATTAGTGTGCTTAGGTCAATCAAAGATGCTGTAATAGGGGAGACGTCAAGACTGATAGCAGAGAATGTCTTTTTCTGAATGATTTGCTGTGAGGCATCAGCATAGACCGTAACCTCATCAAGCATTTCTGAATCCTCCTGTAGTACGAAGTCTAACTTCATGCTACGCTTAAGCTCTATCTTTTTCTTAATCGTAACGAAGTTAACAAACTGTATCTTCAAGTCATATTTACCACTTGGCAGATACAGTTGATAGACACCATTCTGATCCGCTATAGCGACCTTCTTAACCTCCCCCTCTGCTGTGACCACCGCTCTTGGCAGAGGGAGACCACTCTTGTCATAGATCACTCCATGCAAGAGTAGTCCCTCATCTGCCATAGCAGTGTATGAAAGGAATAGAAGTATGAGGTATAATACCCCTTTTCTATAGTTTTTCATTAAGAATCAATTATTCAGCTTCCTTAATAGCACTCTTAAGATGGCTAATGTAGATCTGATTAATTTGGTCATAATCACCTAGACCCTTCATATAAGTATGAACTTCCCAACCCATATTTTCAAGCTGAAGCTTCCAGCTACGCTTATCCATAGGAATAGTTTGTCCATCCTCTTCAGTATCTGTACCTGCCATATCATTACTAGCGTGGTCTCCTGCAATAGTCATCAATGGATGTAAGTGAATAACCTTTTCTTTAGCACCACTATTTTCTACAGCATTAGCTAGATAGTCATTGAATAACTTACCTTCGTAATCAACGGTAGCAACAAAGACTTTATCATGACCCATACCGAATGTTTTACGAGCATATTCCTGCATTTCCTTCTCGACTAGGTCATACTTATCATTTGCTCTTGAATAGTCATCTTTAGGGTTACCATGGCCCATGAATGCTACTACCTCACCTTTCTTTAGAGGCTCAGCAAAAGCATCTACCAAAATCTTAGCGACCTTCTTGACAGACTCATCTTTTGATAAAAGAGGACCACCTAGGATAGCAGGATTCTGACCATTATCCAAATCTTCAATATAGACATTGTACTCCTTATTAACGTAAGCGTCACGAAGAAGGGTGAACTCCTCTCCTGGGATCACGTGAAGAGATTGTACATACACATTCTTGTATTGCTTCTTAAGGAAGCTCTTAAACCAAACCTGTGGTGGTAAGAATGTTTCATTCCTTGCTTGCATTCTATTGATGATAGTACGTGAGGTGTACGAAACAAACAAGTCAGTATTAGGGAATGCTTTTTTGAAAGCCTCTTGCTGCTTCTTGTAAGTGTCTTTTGGCATATCGTATGTGGAGCCAAAAGTTACTAATAGTAGAGCGGTGTCATGTTTCTTTTCAATCTGATCTGCTGGATTTAGATCCGGTTGATTATCTTCACTCTTACAAGAGTAGAGCATGAAAAGTGTTGTGACTGCGAACAGTGCTAAAAAATTCTTAAAGTACGTTTTCATAATTGTAATAAATTGTGTGAATGTTGTTAATGATAATAAATTACTTTTTCTTCTGTTCAAATCCTATATTAATAGAGGCAAAGAAGGTTCTACCAGCTGTCTTAGTTCCAAAGTTATATCCATACGGATGAGTTTCTTTGTAATCCAAGATGTTGTCTATTCCTACAGCTAATTGAGCCTTCAGATTCTTTGAAATCTTAAACTTATGAGTAGAGGTAAGGTTCCACAGCATATAGCCAGGTGCATCCCCATAATATCTATAGTAACGATCTGATTGCATTCGACCATGCAGGCCTACCATTAGATCGTAGCCTGCTCGGTTATACATCCAAGTAGCTCCAATATTTCCTTTATGCTTTGAGGTACCATCTACTTGCCTATGTTCTATGACTATAGTCTCCTGTTTCTTTGTCTGCTTTTCATCATAGACATCAGCCCATGCATCTGTTAGGCTATATCCAGCAGAGAATCTCCAATGACTTGAGGGTCTCCAAGAGATAGAGGCCTCTAGCTCCTTTATGGTCGCCTTCTCTCCATTGATGTATTTCATACCAGTGTCGAAGTCCGATCCTTCATCAGATAAGTATTTGTCAGGCAGATCAGTAGGGACTAAGACGATCATGTCTTTCAGTCTATTGATAGATCCATTGAGGTTGAAAGTTAGCGAGGATATTGGGCTATAACTTCCCCCTAAAGAGATGAACTGTGAGGTCTCAGGGCGTAAGTCAGGATTGCCCAAATATACTCTCAGTTTTCCCATCATCGTACGCTCATATTCATAGTAAAGCTCTTTGATAGTAGGAGTCTTGTAGCCCATTGCATAACTACCTCTTAAGTGTAACCCACGCTCATTGGCATAATGGAATGATACCTTTGGTGTCAGCTGTGAGCCAAAAGCTTGGTGATAGATGTAACGCAATCCTGCGGTTACGTTCCATATAGGGGACATCTGCCACTCATCTTGAGCATACATAGATAGGGATGCGGCACTTCGAGTGGGCTTGACCATTCGGCGTGGTGCTCGTAACTGATCAAGGACAGCCTCTAGCCCACCAGAGAGGGTGTGTTCATCGGAAAGGTTAAAGACGCCCTTCCCATGTGCTAGGAATCTCCGCTGATCACTCTCTAGAGAACTCTCTCCAGGGTAATAAAAGAAAGGTTCGGGTACGTAATGCTTACGACCATCACTTAAGATCTCTTCGCGTATGCGTTCATCCATATACCGGATATGGTAGTCGTAGTAATAGGCATGACGGTCAAAGTTAAGGTCTAGGGTATAGAATCGGTCTGGTGACGGTTTGTACTCTCCACCCATCCCTAATGCTTGATCATTATATCTCAAGTGGTACTGGCGTAATCTAGGTTCGCCTGCATAATGAAAGATTTTCTTTTTATAAATCATTCCATTAGCATATAGTGACCATCGAGCATCAGGCTTCCAAGTGAATTCTTGTGTTAGGGAGTGATTGTAGTACGGACTAACTGTAGGAGTGGTACTATTTTCATAAAGCTTATCACGATATAACTCCTGAGTACTATTCTGCCAGCCATCAGATTTCATTCCCGAGTATTTGGTTACACTGGACCAATCACCGAGCGAAATAGAGATAACATTGCTTTGTCTCCATGTGTTGTAGGAGCCATACCTAGTGGTATTTTCCACTTTGAAGCGATTGCTGATTGGGTCCTTCGTGATCACATTGATGACGCCTGCAATAGCGTCCGAGCCATATAGGGTCGAGGCTGCCCCCTTTACTATTTCTACCTTTTTGATGGTAGATGGGTCTATCTTAGAGAGGTCACTCTGTCCTCCTACATCGCCATGAAGACGGCGTCCATTGACGAGGACTAAGATGTACTTATTCCCAAGTCCGCCCAATGTCAATCCCGTTCCCATAGAGCTATGTGAAGCATCAAAGGATGAGGAGAGTCCCATTAGGAGGTCCAAGAAGTTTTCAGGAGCATAGCTCTCCAAATCTTTCTCGGTAATTAGCTCTGTACGAATAGGTGCTACTTGGCTAAAGTGCTGTGTCCCAGTTCCGGTGACCACCAACTCATCCAATACACCCTTTAGTTCTTTCTCTTTCTCTTGTGCATACAAGACCACCATCCCTGCGTACAAACAAGCAAGGATGATGAGCACAAATCGATTGCTCACACGTACTGTCTTCATCATTTACAAAGGACCTAAGTGGCCCCGTTATATATCCAACCTTCTATTTATTCGATCACAATACTGGCCTTTTCCCGGACGTACAGTATCATTAATATATTGTCGTGATATGATATGGTCGGTCTCCCGGCTTATTTTTAACATACTCGTCTAACGCCTTCCCAGTTTGAATGATACTCATACCAGTGGCCAAAAAGAATTTAGACTCAGCTCAAATAGCTCTTTCACATCGAAGAGCCATTGATAAAAAATTACGGTAGCGGGTACTGCTCTGGATTCTTCACCAGATTCCCTATTAAATAGTCCCCATTGAGTAGGGACCATACCATAATACCACTTGGCAAACTTACAGAATAATTACATTATATCATAAATAAATATAAATTCTTTCTGCTCTAAAGAATTTCGAGAGCCATTCTCATTTCCAAATGATCATAAAAAAGAGACGGGCAAAGCATTGAGTGGTGTAAGCATTGAAGTGCGTATTACGATTTATAAGCTGTTTTATAAATACGGCTTATAAATCAAGTGAGGCCAATCATGAGTGAGATGTAAGCTCTTGATATATAGTGGTAAGAGGAGGGTGTTAAAATGTTATCAGAGCTCTTTTTTCGACGGTCAGAAGCAGGTCGAAATTTGGTTATATGAAAGAGAAACGTTTCCTATAGGAAAAAATTATTTATCATATAAGACGGAGATCTGTTTCCTATAGGAAGAATTTTTCCTGTTCACTATGGCTATTTTTTTATGTGGATATTTTCATTTCGTTGCTGAGGTCAATCTGATGAAGACTCAAGGTCGTTGATTGAACGCGAGTGGGATAAAAGACAGTTTTTATTAATCTTTGCTATCAGTACTACATTTGAGGACGTAAAAAATCTCCTCATAATCACAAAAAACTATAAATGTTTAATCTCTTTTGTTCTTATAATATTCAGATAGTGAGTCTATTATGTTTGTTTTCTGCTTCGTGAAGGGCGGCAGAATGCAAGCGATGTATTAGGGAAATAGACCAAAATGACTACATTTGTGGCAATGAAAAGTGAAAGGATCAGATATATATTTGCTACGCTGCTTCTAGGAGTGTTTGTATCGCTGTCCATGACGGTAACGGTACACGTACTTTCGGAAGAGCATTTCAAACATATTAAAAGTGACTTTGATACTGAGCAGTCTGCTCACCATCGTCATAGCGAATCTTACTCCGCATGTATTCTCAGCCAATTTGTAGCACTTAACTTTGATGGTATCGTATCTGTCCCTTCTATTGGACAGACTATTTTTCTACTAGATGAATCGATAGTAGAGAGCGAGCAGAGGACCTTCAGGTCTATCAATAGTGCTATTTCTCTTAGAGCTCCACCCTTCATTGGATAACTCAATATCCAATAATTTCATTGTAAAATAATATAATTTTTATGGAGCTAGCCCTCGTTGTGGTTGGCTCTGCATAACACATCCAACTATGAATGTATTTTTTCATGGATGGAGTGGTGTAAGGTGTATCGCTCTCCTTTGTTTTATTCTTCTAACCCCTTTTTCTAAGCTCAGTGCTCAAGAGATGGGTGATGGGATTAAGATTCAGGTAGTTGATACTGAGACTTCAGCACCGCTTCCATCAGTAATTGTGACCGCTCATGATTATAGAGGGACCACAGATAATAGGGGCTTTATAACACTTCCAGATAAGTTGCCTATCGAGACCAATATTAGTTTTTCTCTCATTGGTTATGAAACCATTAGTATCAGAGAAGCGGATCTATCACATCATAAGGTGAATGTCATCAAGTTACGCTTTGGTTCTACCACCCTTGAGGAGTTCTCTGTAGAGGCTCGACGGCCCATTATATCACGTACTATGGTGGGAGAGTCTATTGATTTGGGAAAGCAGATGATGGAGCTGGACAGTGATCTGTCTGAGGCGATATCTCATATCAAGGGCGTCAGCATGATCTCTTCGACCACTAGCTCCACGCCCGTCATTCATGGTATGAGTGGCAATAGGATACTCATTATTAATAATGGAGTCACACAGGAGGCTCAGCAATGGAATAATGATTTTGGCACTGATATAGATGCCAGTAATGCTGATCAGATTAGCGTTCTAAAGGGTGCGGAGTCAGTTCGTTACGGTAGTGACGCTCTTGGTGGTGTGATTTTAATTAATGGAGCAAGTCTGCCGTATAATAATGAGCTGTCAGGATCTATTCAAACTCAATACAGAAGTAATGGACGTGGTATTGGAGCGTCTGCGATGCTTGAAGGGTCCATACGTAAGAACTTTGCCTACAGATTGCAAACGAAATACAGCAACGTCGGAGACCATTCGAGTGCTAAGTATCTTCTGAATAATACAGGTGCCAGAGGTGTAGATCTATTGGGTAATATCGGCTGGAAGAATAAAGCCCTGAAGTTCGAACTCCTCTATCATCTCACTCACCACGAGTCAGGCATTCTCTATGTTGCCAAGATGGGAAGTGTAGATCTCCTGGAAGAGAGGATTAAGATAGGTCAGCCCATAGAGCTATTTCCCTTCTCGAGGAAAATCGATTATCCTAAACATCGTGCGACTCATCAATATCTGGTGGGTAAAGCCTCTTGGGATACGAATAGTGTGGGTAAGTGGATGCTCCAGGTGGCTTTGCAAAATGACAAGCAAGAGGAGTTCCATGTCCGGCGTATGCGGAGAAGTCATATCCCGAGTGTTAGTCTTACTCTCAATAATATTCAAGGTCAGCTAAAGTGGGAGAACAATTATTGGGATCACTGGAGTAGTGAATTGGGGCTCCAGAGTGAGTACACCAATAACTATAATAGGGCTGGAACTGGAGTAGTCCCACTTATCCCTAACTATGTTGAGAGTAAGATGGGCTTTTATGGAATACAGAAATACCATAATAATCATCTTGGGATGGAGTTAGGAGCAAGGATAGACCAGCTGCAGCTGACTGCTAGCGGTATCGATATGTATTCTAGACCTTATGGAGGTCATCGTCGCTATACTAACTTTACTGCCAATTTTGGCCTGCATTATCACCTAAGAGACCATCTGAAGTTAACTACCCAAGTGGGTAACGCATGGCGTGCACCACACGTTGGCGAGCTATGGAGTGAGGGGGTTGATGCTACTGGTGGCCTTTATCTAAGAGGAGATAGCACCATGAGGAGTGAGCGTAATTATAAATGGGTCACTTCTATATTGTATCACTCTGATAAACTATCCATAAGCCTAGAAGGGTACCTGCAGTGGATCAATGGATATATCAATAAGGAGCCGACAGGGGAGTTTTTTACCGTTATAAGTGGGAGCTACCCATTATTTAAGTACAGACAAACCTCTGCCACCTTACACGGAGTGGATGCAAGCATAGAGTGGCACCCTATAAGCGGCCTTACCTATACAGCAATGACTGGGATGATGTGGGGTAATGAAAGGAAGACGAAAAGGTACTTACCCTATATTCCGCCCTTTCGCTTTAGTCAAAGTCTCACTTATGCTCTGCCAGTATCTTTGGAGACTAATATAGAGCTCTCACATAAGTTTACAGCACAGCAAAAGCGATTTGACCCAGATACAGATCTTATCCCATATGCACCGCCAGCTTATCACTTATTGGGACTAAAGGCTGCGACCTCAATTCCGATTCGGGGTGAACAGGAGCTTCGCTTTATGCTTTCAGTCACCAATCTTCTGAATAAGGAGTACAAGGAATACACCAATTTATCTCGCTATTATGCACACGCATTAGGACGAGACATTACATTTTCTGTGAAATATATTTTTTAGAACTAACAATTTAAATGACAATGAAAAGAAATCTTATTAACGTTTTGATAGTCGCCTTAGCGACTATGCTAGCTCTTTCTAGCTGTAAAAACATGGACAAGCCCGTGGACCCAACGGATGAAACGAAGGAAAAGAACCATGATCTTCCTGATAAAATAGAATTGACGCTCTATAGAGGTCATTTTCACGGCTTTGATTTGCATGGCTCAGGAATGATGGAAGGACAAAAATACTTTAAAGATGTACAAACCATAATCTTTAAGAATGTCCCAGGGAAAGGGTTTCAAATTTCACCCGAGGGGGATCAGCAGTTTGCCATCTTGGGCGGAATAAGCAGCAATAAAAAGGCATCTGATATTGTGGACCCGGCAACAGCTAACTGGACTAATGAAACATTTAGCCCATCAAAGGTCACAGCTGCTCAGCATCAGTATGGCTTGATCATCAAGCTCTACAATAAAGGGGAGGAGATTACCTCTCAGTTTGTTACGAATGGACAGGATAAGATTCACCAGTTCTTTTTCTTAATTAAAAACCAAAAGGCCTCAAAGTACGGAGATCAAAGTAAAGAGTATCCTAATGATTATCGACTGATGAATTACTTCTACTACGATACTGATCCATGGAATGAGACCATTCATGGTGGTGCTAAACTAATAGGTCCTTCAAATCCGATAGGCTTTAAGGGAATACTGGAGTTTTATGAGCCATATACTCAGTTTGATCTGAATGTTAAGTTGTTACATGCCAGGAGTAGTAAGTTTGATACCCCTAATAAGAAAGCATCACCCTTTTATATGATGCATAAGCAACAGATAGCACGAGATGATACAGATGTTAATATCACCATTCCTATCTATGTATTTGGAGACTCTAATGAATATCTGAATGCCAATAAATTTGAAGAGATGACAGAGTCAGAAAAACGCTTGGTGAATAGCCTTGCTGAAGCTTGCAATATCAGTCCAGAGGAGGCATTTCATGATCTATGGTTACAGATAAATGGTGAACCTCCAGTACATGATATTGATACTGGATACCATCTGTGATAATTACTTATAGACTAGATGACAAGGATGATTCAGATCGCTGAATGTGCTTAGATGGTTCTTTCACTGTAGAGAACTGAAGTGACGATCTAAAATACAGATCGGTGTACTTATGAGCATTAAATAATGATGAGGGTGTGTCAGAATAATTATTCTGATGCACCCTCTTACTTATCTCCAGTCGGCACACCCGACAGATGAAAGTCAGCAGATAAGTATAGACTATCGTGGAAGAGAGTAGGCGATACTATTGTAAATCTGGGTGGGTCGGCGTGAACGCGTCACGGATGTACTGAACCCGAGGGGGCTCATTTTGGGGGACGTATACCAAGGCGTAATCAAATCTTACCTTTTTGTATTGTAGCCTATTGGTATTTCGGCAAAAAATGTCAGCTACTGTGGTGATATGTTCTCTCTGTTTTGCCGAAATGATTTCATCCACCTCTTCAAGCCTGATGGGCTTGGCACGAGATTTTACTTCTATGAAGCAGAGTGTTTCCCCCTCCATGGCTATGAGGTCTATCTCCAGATGACCTACTTTGTAGTTTTGATCAATGATGATAAATCCAGAACGTCTAAGCAGATCTGCAACCATCTGCTCCATCATATGTCCGTCAGTATTTAGTATCGTCAGATTCATTTGTAACTCATCCTAGACCGCTATTAGATGCCTCATATTGTAGAAGGGCTTCTTTTCGTTCAAGGCCCCATCTATAGCCACCCAATTCGCCATTTGATCGGATGATACGATGACATGGATAGAGGATAATGATGGGATTGGTGCCTAACAATCGGCCAATAGCCCTAGATTGATTTTTATTTAGACCATTCAGCTGAGCTAACTCCCCGTACGAAAGTGTAGTGCCAAAAGGCACCTGAGCGAGGAGTTCCCAAAAATGTGGGGCCCATCTTACGTGGGGCATGACTGGGGCGTATTCAGCGGGTGGAGGTGTGCACGTCCATAGTGCATTAGCTAAGGTTGGGTGCTTAGAGAGACTTTGTTGCAGACATTTTTCCAGCTGGCTAGGGGCTTCGTCCATCTCAATCGGTCTGCATTGAGTGAGATGACCTTCGGGCGAAAAATAGCAGATGACGATTCCGAGAGGTGAGGTGAAGTAGGCTATATCCAAGAGAGCCTCTGGAGTGTAGCTAACAGAATGATCGCTACAGTCCAAAGGCTCTTTATTTATCTTATGAAGCATTGTGCTAACTATTACACAATAATATCTACACAGGCACGTTTTTCTAAGTATGGCTTGATGTGATCAACGAGTATCTGCTGGTGTTGAGGATGCTTAGCATAGAGGTCTATGTGTGCTTTTTCCTCTAACACAGCCAGTAGCATGAAGTCATACTCCTCTTGCTCATTGATATTGGTGCTTACCTTAATTTCTTTCAGCTCATCAATAACATTAGGAAGTGCCTCAAGCTGCTCCTTAATCAGAGCTATTTGACTTTGCTTCGCTTCGCCTTCAAGCGAGAGTTTGAAAAGAACGATGTGATGGATCATTGTGTAATCATTTTAGAAGCTTGAAAATTCGATTTCATCCAATTGAGAATCCTTGTATCCTAGGAAGTAAAGGATTCCATCCAATCCCATAGTTGTGATAGATTGCTTAGCATTTTCTTTCACTTTTGGCTTGGCATGGAATGCGATCCCAAGTCCAGCAGTAGTAAGCATAGGTAAGTCATTGGCTCCGTCACCGACAGCTACGGTCTGGCGTATATCCACCTTCTCAACCTGAGCGATAAGCTTAAGTAATTCTGCCTTGCGACGACCATCAACGACCTCTCCAATGTAGCGACCTGTTAATTTACCATCGCTATCTATCTCAAGTTCATTGGCATAGACATAGTCAAAGCCGAAACGATCCTGTAGGTATTTACCGAAATAAGTGAATCCCCCGCTGAGGATACCCACCTTGAATCCAACTTTCTTTAGGATCTTCATGGTTCGCTCTAAACCATCCATGATTGGAAGGTTTTCGGCAATCTCTTTCATGACACGGACATCTAGCCCCTTAAGTAACGCACATCTCTGAGTAAAGCTCTCTGTGAAGTCAATCTCTCCACGCATAGCACTCTCTGTAATAGCTTTTACTTCAGCACCGACCCCAGCTCTTTCGGCTAGTTCATCAATTACCTCTGTCCGGATAAGTGTTGAGTCCATATCAAAGCAAATCAAGCGACGCATACGACGGAACATACTATCCTGTTGGAAAGAAATATCAATGCTATATTTGTCTGCTATCTCCATGAATTTACGCTGAAGTTCCTCTCTGTCTATCGGAGTCCCTCTAACGGAAATTTCTATACTGGCTTTAGGGACGCGTTCTTGTTCAATGAGAGGGATACGGCCTGTCAATCGATCTAAGGCATCAATATTCATCCCTTGTGCTGCTACCTCATTGGTCACGGCTGCCACCATCTCAGCGGTAACCGCTTTAGCAAGTAGAGTCACGATATATTTATTTTTACCCTGAGCACTGACCCATTGTGAATAACCTTCAGCATCTACTGGGCGGAAGGTTACGGTGATCCCTAGTTCATTAGCCTTGAATAGAAGTTCTTTAAGGATAAGTCCATTAACTTGTGACTTGGCACAAAATAATATCCCAAGGGTAAGGTGTTTGTGTATATCTGCTTGACCAATATCAAGAATAGTAACGTCATGCCTTGCTAATACGTTGGTGATTGCAGCTGAAATACCAGGGCGGTCCATGCCGTTAAATACTGCTAGAATAATTTCTCTGTCGTTCTTTGGAATGAATGTACTCATATAACATTTCCTGTGAGTGGTCTTTAGAATATATCTCTAAAGAATAATACTAATATGCAAAAATACAAAAACTTTGCATAGAGTCAAAGATACCCCGAATGAATATGTCTATGTGCAGGAGTGGTCAATGTACATATTTGTATGTTTTGCACTATGATTTATGCTTTTCGATTTTTATTTTGTTCACGTTAATGCTATCGTGACATAAACGTAAGTGAAAATTAATTTCTTGGATTGCTCTAATATGTTAACAATTGTTTATATTTGCACCGTGTAGAAAAACTGTAGTGTTTTCAAGACGATAATTAAAGTAATTATTTGTATAACATTGTTTTTAAGATGATGAAACTAAAAAAAAGCTCTTTGCTTAGGACAGGTCTTCAAAAAGTATGGCTTGTTATGTTTGTTATGTTCCTTACTGGATCATACGCCATTGCACAAACGACTTTTAAAGGAAAAGTAGTTGATGCTGAGACCAATCTGACATTAATGGGTGCTACCATTTTGGATACTAAGAATCCCAAAAATGGAGCCACTACTAATGTGGATGGTCTCTTTAAAATAACTCTATCTGGTAAAGGTACGCTACGTATCTCTTACTTAGGGTATAATGATCTAGAGATCGCTTATGATGCATCAGCAGAAAACCATGATTTTGGTAAAATCCTACTTTACCCTGATTCTGAGTTGTTGAGCGAAGTTGTGGTCGTTGGAAAAGGGGTTATTGACCTTGCGTCAGACCGTGTTACTCCTATTGCTTCAACCATTGTAGGATCTTTGGAAATCAAAACCAAAGCTGTCGGTAATGTGGAATTTCCTGAAATACTGAAGAATACACCTAATGTCTATGTGTCAAATCAGGCAGGTGGTTATGGAGATAGTAATATGTTCCTTCGTGGTTTTGACCAATCCAATACTGCATTCTTGCTTAATGGACAGCCTATCAATGGAATGGAAGATGGAAAGATGTATTGGTCTAACTGGGCTGGTATCTCTGATATTGCTAATGTGATTGATGTTCAGCGTGGTCTGGGATCATCAAAGTTGGCGATCTCTTCCGTAGGTGGTACCATCAATATCATTACTAAGGCTACTGATCTAAATAAGGGTGGGTTTGTTCGTGCTCTTGCAGGTTATGGCAATTATTATAAGGGTACTGTCGCTTATAATACTGGCTTGATGGATAGTGGATGGGGTGTTTCTGTCCTCGTCGATGCATGGTATGGTGGCCGTAAGTGGAATGATGCTACTCAGGGAGCTGGACAGAATTACTTCCTTTCTATTGGTAAAAGTGCAGGTGATCACTTGTTTAACTTCCTCGTGTTCGGTGCACCTCAGTGGCACAATCAACATTATGCTATCCCAGAGGAAAAATATGAGAAGTATGGCATGAAGTATAATGCTAACTGGGGTTGGTACAATGGTAAGGTCCTAAATGAAAGAAAAAACTATTATCACAAGCCTGTGATGAACTTCAACTGGGACTGGAATATCGATGATATGAATTCGCTATCAACCGTAGTATATGCTTCATTTGGCCGTGGTGGTGGTACAGGATCCTATGGTAATGGACCTGACTATATCAAAGATGCTAATAAGAACGTGATTGGACGTGATGCTGAATCTGGACTCATTCGCTGGGATTACATAGAGGAGACAGAGAATGCTAAGTTAGCTAGTGGTTATGGCAAGGGATATAACGGCACTGCTATTAGAGCCTCAGTTAATAATCACCAGTGGTATGGACTGGTTTCTAACTATCAATATGATAATAAGAAGAACTTTTCATTCAACGCTGGTGCTGACTTTAGATTTTACAAAGGTGACCACTTCCGTCAGTTGGTAGATCTTCTGGGTCTTAAAGGATGGGATGATGTAAATTATAGATCTAAGAATCAGCTGGATGCAAATGGTCAGTATCTAATCGAAAACACCTATGCAGCAAATCCTTGGGCAGCACTTTTTAACTTCGCTCCTAAGAAAGATCGTATCGCTTATAATAATAGTGAGTGGATTAATTACCAAGGTGTATTCAGCCAAGCTGAGTATCACAATAATCTGTTCTCAGCCTTTTTTCAAGGTGCTCTCTCTAACCAGTCATACAAGAAGTGGGAAGGATTTAGCTCTGATGGTGAGAGCTCTAAGACATATAATAGAGTAGGATTTAACGTGAAGGGTGGATTCTCAATTAACGCAAATGAGAATCATACGTTCTTCGTTAACTCTGGTTTTTACTCTCGTCAACCATTCCTAGATAATATGTTTGAGTATGGTACTATCAAACCTCGTGAAATTGATGTAGAGAATGAAAAAATCTTCGGTATCGAGGCCGGTTACAAGGCTAAGTTGCCTGGATATACTACCATTAACTTAAACTTCTATTACACTAACTGGGCAAACCGCTTCCTTTCATACTCAATGAGGAATTTTACTACACCTAATACAAAGGAAGATCTTCAAAATGCCGGTATTAGAATGTATGATGTAGGTCAGGTACACAAGGGTATGGAGTTAGAGGTACGCTCACAACCTACCGTGAACTGGATGTTTAGAGGTTACTTTACCTATGGTGATTGGAAATATTCTGGTAAGGCTCCAATCGACATCATAGATGAGCAGTCTGGTAATCAGATCGCAGATAAGTTTGAAGTTGATATGAATGGCATTAAGGTTGGTGATGCACCTCAGGCTACCTTTGGACTTGGTACAGAGTATAAGAAGGGTGGTTTCAGGATTTATGCAGACTACAACCATTACTTCAATCTCTATAGCATGGTGCTGATTGATAAGATTGTAGCGAATGCTTCTAAAGGTGAGAAATATCAGTCAGATAAGTTGAATAATTATGGTTTGCTTGACTTGGGTGCTTCATATAGATGGACCTTGGAAAATAGTCAAGGGCTTGTCTTTAGAGCAAATGTTTATAATGTTCTAAATAAAACCTATGTGGTATCGCAGAGCAACTATGGTATCTATTATGGCCCAGGAACTACCTTTAACGTGGGCGTGACCTATGAGTTCTAATCTGCAAGCGAGATTATTTGACTATTTATATTAAGTCTATGGATAAGAAGATCCACATTATACCTTTTGCAGTAATGAATTGCTAAGGAATATAATCTGGATTAATTTAGAAGGTCCTAAATATTGCATCATGAGAGATGTGATATTTAGGACCCTTTATTTTACTGTTGAGTCGGTACCTACAATTAGAAGATAATAAGTGTGGCTTTGTTTTCCACATGTTTAATGAGTGAAAATGATCATTGTTATGACAAAAAGTTGTCCATTTGATACTTATCAGCTACCTCATAAAATTACTAATAGATTAGCTCTGGTAGAGTGGGTTGAAATAATTGGGAATCAGCCTTATTTTATGTAATTTTGCACGTCGAATGAAAAGAAAGCAAACTGCTTAAGATATAAGAAGTCATGGAGTATAAATTCACGGAAATCGAGAAAAAGTGGCAGTCTCTTTGGGTAGAGAATGAAACCTATAAGGTAAAGGAAGATCCAAATAAACCAAAGTATTACATTCTTGATATGTTTCCCTATCCATCTGGAGCTGGGTTACATGTAGGGCACCCATTGGGATATATTGCATCTGATATCGTTAGCCGATATATGAGACATAAGGGATTCAACGTATTGCATCCTATGGGCTATGATGCTTATGGCCTTCCTGCTGAGCAGTATGCTATTCAGACGGGACAACATCCAGAGAAAACAACTCAAATCAATATTGCACGATATCGTGAGCAGTTGGATAATATAGGCTTTAACTACGATTGGAGCCGACAAGTAATGACCTGTGATCCAGAATTCTACAAGTGGACTCAGTGGGCATTCATTCAGATGTTCCATAGCTACTACGACACAAAAGCCAATCAAGCCCGTCCAATTGCTGAATTAGTTAAGCACCTAGAAGAGCATGGCACAGAAGGGCTAGCCGCAGCAGAAAGTGAGGAGCTAATCCTATCTGCAAATGAGTGGAACTCGATGAATGAACGTGAGCAGCAGGAGGTACTGATGAATTATCGTATCGCTTATCAAGGTGAAACCATGGTCAATTGGTGTCCTGGCTTAGGTACGGTTTTGGCGAATGATGAAGTCAGTGAAGGGCTTTCTGTGAGAGGTGGCTTTCCTGTAGAGCAAAAGTTGATGAGGCAGTGGCAATTAAGAGTCTCTGCTTATGCTGACCGCTTACTGGAGGGGCTTAAGAAGCTAGATTGGAGTAATGCTATTAAAGAGACTCAGCGGAACTGGATTGGAAAGTCCAGCGGTGCTAAGGTTACTTTTGCCCTTAAAAATAGCGAGGAAAAGATAACGGTCTTTACCACAAGGGCTGACACTCTATTTGGTGTGAGCTTCATGGTACTGGCACCAGAGAGCGAATTGGTAGCCGCGGTCACTAGCGATGAGCAAAAGGAAGCTGTATCAGCTTACTTAGATAGGACTAAAAAGAGGACCGAACGTGAACGCATGATAGATCATTCCGTTTCGGGTGTTTTCAGTGGAGGTTATGCCATTCATCCAATTACAGGAGCCGAACTTCCTATATGGATCAGTGATTATGTATTGGCTGGATATGGTACTGGAGCTGTAATGGCAGTCCCAGCTCATGACGGTAGAGACTTAGCTTTTGCTCAGCACTTTGAATTGCCTATTACTCCTGTGGTCCAACCTAAAGGCGTAGAGGACTTTGGGGATCCTATGACATGGAAGGAAGCCTTGGATAGTCACGAGGGGATCATGATTAACTCGGGTTTTCTTAACGGCATGAAGGTCAAGGATGCTATCTATAAGATGATTGATTACCTTAGGGAAAAGGGCATCGGTAAGCGTCAAGTTAATTATAGGTTAAGAGATGCCATTTTTAGTCGTCAGAGATATTGGGGAGAGCCCTTCCCTATATACTATAAAGATGGTATGCCTTATACTCTTGATGAGAGTGAATTGCCATTACATTTACCAGAGATAGATAAATTTTTACCAACAGAGAGCGGTGAGCCACCTCTAGGGCGTGCTAAGAACTGGGTGACAAAAGAGAGCTATCCACTTGAACTCAATACGATGCCTGGTTTCGCTGGTAGTTCAGCATACTTCATTCGTTACATGGACCCTCGCAATAGTGAGGCGTTAGTGGGTAAGGAGAAAAATGAGTATTGGCGTAATGTGGACGTATATTTTGGCGGTTCAGAACACGCAACTGGGCACTTGATTTATAGTCGTTTTTGGAATATGTTCCTCTATGACATAGGTGTTGTTTGCGAGGACGAGCCATTCAAAAAGATGATTAATCAAGGTATGATCCAGGGGGTCTCTAGCTTTGTCTATCGAATAAAAGGTACGGACAAGTACGTGACTCTTGGTAAGAAAGATGAGTACGATGTACAGCCTATACACGTCCATGTACAGCTGGTCCATAATGATAAGTTAGATATCGAAGGCTTCAAACTATCACAACCTGATAGAGAGAATGCTGAATTCATCCTTGAGGACGATGGCAGTTATATCTGCGGAAGTGCCGTAGAAAAGATGAGCAAAAGTTATCTGAATGTGGTTAATCCAGATGACATTATCGAAGAGTATGGTGCTGATACTCTAAGAGTTTATGAGATGTTCTTAGGCCCATTGGAGCAATCTAAGCCATGGGACACTAATGGAATCGATGGAGTATTTAGATTCTTAAGAAGGGTTTATGGGCTATTCTTTGATGCCCAAGACAATCTTAGTATTTCTGATGATAAAGCGACACCAGAGGAGTTGAAAGTGATGCATACTGCTATAATGAAAGTCAATCAGAGCTTGGAGCAGTACAGCTTCAATACCTGTGTGAGTGCTTTCATGATATGCTGTAATGAATTGGTGGCTCTTAAGTGTAATAAGAGAGAGATACTAGAAGACTTTACCGTGCTCCTATCACCATTTGCACCTCACTTAGCTGAAGAGCTCTGGTCGTTACTAGGTCATAATGATAGCGTGGTAGATCAAGCCTATCCTAAACATAATGATGCCTACCTTAAGGAGAGTGAGATTAACTATCCTATCTCCTTCAATGGAAAAGTGAGAGTCCAGATGAAGTTGGCCGCCGAGCTTCAGCCAAAAGCTATTGAAGAGCAAGTTTTGGCCAATGAGGACGTTCAGAAACATCTTGCTGGGAAAGAGATAAAGAAGATCATCGTAGTACCGGGTCGAATAGTTAACATTGTTGTTAGCAAGTAACGGAACAAACATTATTTTAAATATATCATTTGCGTATGGAACAAAAGAATATGTGGCGTGAGGTAAAGGATTATTTCACGATAATTGTCGCCTTGATTATTTACCTGATAGCCTATTTTGGCTTTATCTATAGTAATGAGATTACTAGTGGTGGATTAGCAGGTATCTCTTCTGTTATTAGTTGGGGGTTAAATATCCCTTTCTCTGTGCCGTATAACGTCATCAACATTATTTTAGTCATTGTTGCACTGAAAGTTATTGGGCTAAAATTCATGGTGCGAACCTTATTCAGTGTCATCGTTCTCGCTTTTGCTACCACGGGTATTGAGACATGGGTCCTACCAAACATTAAGGACAGCTTGCCCCTTCAGAATGACCCTCTATTGGCAGTACTTTTTGGCTCTGTGTTAATTGGTATCAGTCTCGGGATGGTCTTTTCTGCTAATGGATCAACTGGCGGGACAGATATTGTAGCGACAATCATTAATAAGTACAAGCAAATTTCTATTGGTAGAGCTCTGATCTACATTGATGTAATCACACTAAGTGCTAGCTGGTTTATCTTCAAGGATGCAGATAAGTTAGTGTACAGTATTGTACAGGTCTTAGTCGCTAATACAGCTGTGGATTATTATCTTAATGGAGCACGCCAGAGTATGCAATTCTTTATTATTAGCCAGAAACATCAGGAAATCTCTGATGCTATCATCGGTAAAGTGAATAGAGGAGTTACCCTATTAAATGGTGAAGGGGCTTATTCTCACTCTGAGATGAAGATTGTCATGGTAATCGCTAAGAAAACCGAAAGTACCGATATCTTTAGAGCGGTAAAAGAAGTAGATCCAAATGCCTTTATCACTCAAAGCTTAGTACGTGGTGTTTACGGAAATGGCTTTGACCTTATCAGAGTAGGTGATGATAATAAGAAGGTGAAGGTAGCGAATGCTCCTGATGGTATTGCGATTGAAAATCCCGAACATTAAAAAGAGTGGATCTGTAAAATAAATGAAATCTAAACTACTTGTAGCGACACACAATAAGCACAAGCTACATGAAATCAAAGATATTCTAGATCGTGAAGGGGTAAATATAGAGCTCGTCTCTTTATTTGACCTTCACGACTTTGAAGATATTCCAGAAGATGGCAACACTCTAGAAGATAATGCACTCCAAAAAGCTAGGACAGTGTATCAAAGACACCATTTGGATTGCTTTGCTGATGATACAGGTCTGGAAGTTGCTGCACTTGATGGAGCCCCTGGAGTATATTCTGCACGATATGCAGGGCCGGATTGTGACCCAGAGCAGAACATTGAGAAGCTTTTGGGTCAGTTAGAGGGACACGGCGAACGTACGGCTAAGTTTCGTACAGTGGTCGCTTTAATCCTGGATGGTAAGGAATATCTATTTGAAGGAACTGTGGAGGGCGAAATTCTTAGTGAAAAGAGAGGGAGTAGTGGCTTTGGCTACGACCCTATATTTCTACCAAAAGGATTTGATAAGAGCTTTGCGGAAATGAGTGATTCGGAAAAGAATAAAATCAGTCATAGAGGACGAGCTATAGAGGCTTTAGCTAATTATTTGAAGGAGCATAAGTTTTAATGATGAGTTTGGGGAGTTTTGCATTTCAGGAAAATAGTCAGGGACTACAAGCATTGTCGCTTGTAGATCTCCTTTCTGAAGTGAGAGATGTCCTAAATAGATCTTTTCGTGATGCTATATGGATTATAGCCGAGGTTAATAGCTTTAATCGCAATAACTTTAGTGGAC
Organism: Porphyromonadaceae bacterium W3.11; assembly: GCA_030434245.1. NCBI lineage: Bacteria > Pseudomonadati > Bacteroidota > Bacteroidia > Bacteroidales > Porphyromonadaceae > Porphyromonadaceae bacterium W3.11. The sequence goes on along the minus strand of JAUISX010000001.1, from coordinate 513,585 downwards.
ATTGCTATTTAGAGCTAGTCCAAAATGAAGCAGGAAAAATTTTAGCCAAAACGAATGCAACTCTCTTTGCAGGAGTTGCCAATCGTGTTATTCCTAAGTTTCAGGCAGTCACAGGATCAGCGATCCAGTCAGGGATGCAATTGATGTTGTTGGTTCGAGTCGTTCATAGTCCGCAGTGGGGCTTTTCATTAAATATACTTGACATAAACCCCGACTTTACGCTAGGACAGCATGAACGAATAAAGCAAGAGACGATAAAGCGTTTGCACTCTGATGGGGTATGGGACTTGAATAAGTCATTTCAGCTTCCTATGCTGCTTCAGCGGATTGCGGTGATTTCTTCTGAAACAGCTGCCGGGCTGGGTGATTTCAAACGACAGATAGAGCAAAGTGCTGTTGGTGGGTTGATACACCTAGAGTACTTCCCTGCTATCATGCAAGGGCAGTCCACCACGGCCTCTGTAAGTGAGGCACTAATGTCTGTATATAATCGTCTTAATGAATTTGACGCCGTTGTGATTATACGAGGAGGAGGTAGTAAACTAGATCTTGCTGCCTTTGATGAATATAATCTATGCTGCTACATCGCCAATTTTCCAGGACCTATTATTACCGGGATTGGGCACGAACGAGACGAGTCCGTGTGTGATATGGTGGCAAATACTAGCCTTAAGACACCAACTGCCGTTGCTGATTTTCTAATTCGTCGAATGGAGCAGGTCGTCCTGCAGTTATTTGATGCTGAGGATCGTCTATCTGAGTTGCTTTCGGATAAGCTAAAAGAGGTCGTCGATCACTCTTCATTGATGACCCGAAGATGTAATCAAGCCTTACTCTCACTAGAGAAGCAAGCAGAAGTACAATTGAATGGGTTTGCTTCGTATATCCAAGAGTATTTAAGAGTGATGATGATTCAGCAACTGAATCGCCAGAGCAAGCTAGATGATCGGTTGACTCACCAGCTGACTGAGGTGGAAAAATCCATAGACATAAGCAAACAAGTGATGAGATTATCACATCACCTGAATATTACTCAAGGAAAACTAGAGCAGAAGAGGCATATAATCTCCGAGGGACACAAGAGGTTAGAGCGTCTACTAATCCCCTTAGAGGAGCGGTTGTCTAAGGATTTAGATCAATTCCAACAACTGATACGTTTGCAGGATCCGCGTCACATTATGAAGCGAGGGTTCTTACCTGTCCTAAAAGATGGAATTAATATATCCAAAGCCGAGGGGCTAAATAAGGGCGACACCCTTGAAATTATTATGCTTGACGGTTCAGTAAAAACAAATATACAAGAAGTATTACCAAACGATTAAGAGATATATGAGTGATAAAAATAACAACGAAGACATCCTAACGCTCTCCTATGACCAAGCAGTCCAGGAGACCGAGCAAATTTTGGACGAGTTAGAAAAGGGGGATTTACCTATCGATAAGGTTCTTGAGAAAAGCCGACGCGTAGTCGCTTTGATAAGTCATTGTCGCACTCAGATTCAAAAGATTGGTGCCGAGGTCAATGATATACTCAAAGAATTAAAGGAAGAGGATAAAGGCAATTGACCTTTATATATACATAATGAACATTATGGAGCTATGGGGCATGATTGATAATGCTACCATAGCTTTTTTTATTGCCTATAATACCCTTTAACCCTTTTCCCTTTAGCCTAATTTGGGTATATTGTGGAAGTTTTGAATAATCTAATATTTTAATTTATAAAAAGCGTAATAAGTTATGAAGAGAAGAATGCTGAGCTTAGTTCTAGGGCTAGTGTTACTATTGGGAGCGATCGTAGCACCAACAGCAAACGCTTGTACAGGACTAATTGTAGGTAAGAAAGCTTCGACTGATGGAAGCGTATTTATCAGTTATGCAGCTGATAGCCATACTCTGTATGGAGCACTTTACCACTGGCCTGCAGCGACATGGGCTGATGGATCAATCCTTGATGTTGTAGAGTGGGATACAGGTAGCTACAGTGGACAGATTGCTCAGGTAGGTAAGACCTATAACGTTGTTGGAAATCTTAATGAAAAGCAGGTAGCTATTACAGAAAGTACTTGGGGCGGATGTGATATCCTACGTGGTACTGAAGGGCTGATTGACTATGGTAGCTTGATCTACATTACCCTTCAGCGTGCTGCATCTGCTCGTGAAGCAATCAAGATAATGACCGGTTTAGTCGAAAAGTATGGATACAAGAGTACTGGAGAGTCCTTCACTATCGCTGATAAGAATGAGGTATGGGTGATGGAGATGATCGGTAAGGGTAAGGGCGAAACTGGTGCTGTATGGGTAGCCATTAGGATCCCAGATAATGCCATTTCTGCTCATGCTAATCAATCACGTATCCAGCAGATCCCATTTGATGACAAGGAGAACTGTATGTATAGCCCTGATGTAGTGGAGTTTGCTAGAGAGAAGGGCTTGTACGAAGGCAGTGATGAGGACTTTAGCTTCCAGAAGGCTTATAATCCTTACGATTTCAGTGGTCTTCGTGGTTGTGAAGCACGTGTTTGGTCATTCTTTAATCGTTTTGCAGATGGCATGGATAAGTATTTGCCACTTGTAATGGGTTACGAGCCAGACGCAGAGCCAATGCCTCTTTATGTGATTCCTAATCGCAAGCTATCTCTATCTGATGTACAGAATATGATGCGTGACCACTATGAAGGTACTCCTATGGATATGACACAAGATATAGGTGCTGGTCCATATAAAGTTCCATATCGTTGGAGACCAATGAACTTCGAAGTAGATGGTCAGACATACCTTAACGAACGTGCTATTGCTACTCAGCAGTCAGGCTTCGTGCTAGTGACACAGCTAAGAGCAGATATGCCTGATTACGTGGGTGGTATCCAGTGGTTCGCTACAGATGATGCAGATATGTCTGTATTTACTCCTATGTATGGCTCTATGACTAAAGTCCCATGGTGCTATGATGAGAAAAATGGTAGTATGACTGAGTTCTCATGGACTTCAGCATTCTGGATGCATAACTGGGTCGCAAATATGGCTTATAATAAGTATAGCTATATGATTAAGGACATCCGTAAGGTTCAGCAAAAGCTTGAGAACCAATACCAGACTGATCAACCATCTATCGAAGCTAAGGCAATGGAGATTGCAAAGGCAGAAGGTGAGGAGAAAGCGGTTGAGTTCTTAACAAACTACGCGACTAAACTGGCTGATGATATGACTGCTGAGTGGAAGAAGCTCGGGGAATATCTCCTAGTTAAGTATATTGATGGTAACGTTAAGTTGGAAAAGGATGGTAAGTTTATCGAGAAAGATGGGCTTGCGGTATTCCCAGACCAACCTGGATATGATGAAGCTTACTACCGTACTATTCATGAAGGTAACTACGAGCATCTTAAGGTACCAGCTAAGAAGTAATACATATTAGACTATCTTATTTTAGTTGAAATTAGGCTGAAGGAGATTTGTTCTCGTTCAGCCTAATTTTTTGTGATCACTCCTATAGTAATTGGCATATTCCTATCAATTACGAATAGATGATACCTCAATTTAATGCCTGAAGCTTTAGACGAAAGACTAGGCGATACTGTCCCCAAAAAGTGTGTAAGTCCCAAGAATGTTATCTTTGAAAAGTTAAAAACAAAAGATAAACAAGAAGATGAGACTTACACAAATGCAATTTAAGGAAATTCTATCAAACGTGATGACAGAGCCAAATGGAGTTGGTCGTTTAATGGAGTTAATCATCGAAATAGCGATGCAAGGGGAGAGGGAACTGTATAAAGAAGATAGTGGCGATGTGAGCAATGGATACCGCCCCCGTCGCATCTTTGCGAGTGGTAATATGCTAGAATTACGAGTACCCCGAACTCGACAGCAGGGCTTCATGCCCTTGATTTTAGGCGTTCTCAAAGATCAAGAGAAAGAGATGGGAGAACTAGCAGGTTATCTATATAGCTGCGGTAATACGATGGAGGATATCTCTGGAGTATTCGAGCGTTTGTATGGTAAACGTTATAGTACGAGTCAAATCAATCGTCTCTCCTTATCGACCCAAGAAGCAGTAGAAGAGTGGCGTCAAAGACGTCTACCGAGGACTTTAGAGGCACTTGTTATCGATGCTACATATCTTCCTGTACGGAGAGGAGAAAGTGTGAGCAAGGAGGCATTTTTTGTAGTGATGAGTTTAGATAGCGAAGGACGTCGAGACATCGTGGGTGTCTATAATAATCCAACAGAGGGAAGCGGCATCTGGGGCGAGTTTTTTGAGGATCTAAAAAGCCGAGGACTCGAAGAGGTAGGACTAATCATTTCAGACGGGTTGAATAACATTGAAGAGGTTGCACGTGAGCACTTTACAGAAGTGGAAGTCCAGCTCTGCACGGTGCATCTACAGCGAGAAATAACTCGAAAGATACGCCCTCGAGATAAGTCAGCCATCGCAAGTGATCTACAGGAGGTCTTTAGTAAAGACGGCTCAAGAAGCTCACCTTTAGATGGCCTAGAGAGCTTTAAAAACTTTGCGTTCAGATGGCGTAAGAGCTATCCTTTTCTCACAAAAATAGCTAACGGTCAGAGGATAGAGTATTACTTCACATACCTAAAATACGACGTCAGTGTTCGCAAGTACATTCATAGTACTAACTGGATAGAACGCTTCAATAGACAGGTAAAGAAAGGGGCTCGATATAAATGTGCATTACCTAGCGTAGAATCCGCTCTACACTTGATAGGTAGTATTGCAATCAATGCAAACTATCTGAAGAAAAGAATAGGAGATCTAACTCTTGGACTTAGGAAGAACAATGAAAAGTAAATAACAACAATGTGCTTTATTTTCCAACACAAAGATATCAACCTAAAAGAATACGGCAAGGCGGTGTCTCCGCGGTGCTACGACAGCCTTGCCTTAATTCTTTATTGGTCTATCTTTAATGTTTATGGAAAACAAAGCGAAAAAATATGTAGGTTTGCTTTTCAGAGACGCATTCTGCCGTACACACTTTTGGGGACACTACCGACTAGGCATTCGGATGCACCGAAATTCTAGACATATAAAACATAATTATTTCCTATAGGAAGAAGAACTCCTTTATATGAGAAGAATTTTCGTTCCTCATAAGTGATTTTTAGCAAGATGGACGTTTCTATTTATTGATTGTAACACGCTTATTAATAAAGATATATGAAAATAGGGTGTTTAATTACCTGTGTCTTTTGAGGCCTTGATAACAACGTTACATAACTACATGATAAATTGATAAGAAGGGTCACAAGAAGTAAAACCATAATTGCAATATGAAATTCCGAAGGAACTATTAAATCGCTTAGATATCAAAAAGAAATTAAGCTTGTTTACGTAAAAAATAATCTCTAATTTTGCATGGTTTAAGATTTGGTTGTGAGCTAGAAGTTTCTTCTCTCACTGAAAAGGGAATCTGGTGAAAATCCAGAACAGTACCCGCTACTGTAAGTTCCATAAAACCCAGCAAAACATTAGTCCACTGTCATATATTAGTTGTGATGGGAAGGAGTTTTGGTGGGGGAATAAGTCAGGAGACCTACCAGAGAATAATTCATTTAATTAGCTACGCTTCCGGGTGTGAAGTTTAATGCTCAATAATACAAGTCACATTCGTAACTGCAGTGCGACTTCTTATGAGCAAACAAGTTTTGTTCAAGATATGATTAAGACATTTAGATTCGTTCTCCTTTTATCAGCTATGGTGATCCTAGTTGGTCAGTTAAGAGCACAGGCATATACTGGATCATCCATCCAGAATGATAGTGTATCTGTCCTATGGGATCAATATTTGGATGAATTAGTAGTGACGGCAACAAGAACTCCCAAGACACTATCTCGTTCGCCTATACTAACACGTCTCATAGGAGAACTAGAAATCAAGTCAAATAGCTACGAAAACGTCACTGAAGTCTTAGAATATAATCTTCCAGGCTTGTCATTCAAGAAAGATGGAAGAGGAATCAATATGCAAGTGCAGGGACTTGAAAATGATTATATATTAGTGCTTATTGATGGAGAGCAGCTCACATCAACAGCGGGAGGTAATATTGATCTCGGTAGAATTTCTCAATCGAATATTAAGCAGATCGAGATTGTGAAAGGAGCATCCTCATTACTTTACGGATCTAATGCAATCGGGATGGTCATCAATATTATCACTAAGAAACCGGTAAGAGAATTTGAGGGATCCTGTATGTTGCAATATGGGAAGTTTCAAAATGCTCTTGTAGATCTTATTGTGGGAGGGAAAAAGGGAGCCTGGTCAGGAAGAACTTCGATGTTTTATAATTCGACCAAAGGGTACAATCTCAATCCTGAAAATCAGCAGATATATACTGTAAACCCATATTCTAATTACAGTATTAACCAAAATGTATGGTGGGAAAAGAGGGCGACCGTTGTTTCTGGCGGTATTACTTACTTCCTTCAGAATCAATATAATCCACCCCTAAGTATTAAGGACGATAGGTACCGTAATAGTAACCTCACGGTTAATATCAAAGGAGAGCATCAAATTGACAGCCATCAGCTGAGGTTATCTTACTTTGCTGATCACTACATTAGATATCCAATTATTGCTGATGAGGTTAAATCAGCAAACACAAAGTCCGCTCAGCATTCTATAAGGTTTATAGATGATTATAACCCTACTGAGGATCTAGAGGTTGTCAGTGGTGCAGAAGCCAATTTTAATAACTACTACAGTGATACAAAGTTTGGCAAAGAGAATAACCATAGACACATTTACGATCTCAATGTATTTACACAAGGGGATTATCAACTTCATCCTGAAATTAATGTAACGGGAGGAGCACGATATACGTATCACTCGGCTTTTGGCGGAGCATTTACTCCGAAAATCAATTTAATGTACTCTCCTCATAATTTTAAATTTCGACTCGGCTACAGTTATGGGTTCAAAGCACCAGATGCTACAGAGCTCTATTCTGATTTTATGATGGGTACTGTTTCACATAATATTGGCAATCCAGATCTCAATGCAGAGCGTTCGCAGTATGGCTATTGTTCGTTGGAATATAGAAAACGAGCTTTTGCTATAAGTGGAGAGATCTATCAAAATTCTATTCGGGACAAGATTCAGCACAATTTTGTGAGGGTCGTTGATCATGATGGGAATAAATGGACTGAACTTAGGTACAAAAATATAGGTCAAGTTAGAATAAGAGGTGCTCAGCTTATCATTGATGCATATCCATGCCCGTTCCTGATGCTCAGAGCAAATTACTCATATACTGATGCAGTCAATATGGATAATCATTTGCAGCTGAGTGGTAATGCAAAACATGCCATTAATGGTTCGCTTTCTTTCAGAGGAAATATCTTTAGGATGAATAGTGCTTTATCCCTTTCAGGAAGATGGACTTCTGAAAAAATTAATGACCTAGAGCGTCAGATTACCAATAAAGAAACTGGTATGACTGATGTTATGATAGAACATAATCCTCAGAAAGCATACTCTATGTGGAAATTATCCGGACAGATAACTCCTTTTGAAAAAGGTGATATGAGTATTACCCTATCACTTGGGATACAAAATCTTTTCAATTTCACAGACCCTATCAATTTTACCACCTTTGATCCGGGGCGAAGAGTGCATGGAAAGGTTATATTTAATTTCTAAACTATAAACGATTTTATTATGAAAATGATGAACAAAATTTTACTTGTAGCTATAGCTCTTTTAGTCGTAACTGCTTGTGATAATGAAAAAGCTCCTAAGAGCTCAGTTGCTAATCAAGTAGTCATTGATGCAACAGACCATGCCCATTTTATTTACTTTTCATTCAAGAATGGTAAGACTATGAAGCTTACCGACGAAGAAGCCAGTAAAAGCATGGATTGGGATATTGCTTTCCGAGCTAACTATCCTAGGACTAATGGGGGTACCTCAGGAAAAGGTCAAGGGGCTGTCATCAAAACAGAGATGTTTGATTTCGATAATATCGTAAGTGTGCCTCAAGAAGGACATTGGACAGAAGATTCTATGATCAAAATCCCGATGGTTGACGAAAATGGTCACTTTATTATGCCGCCCAAATATGAAGATGTATCTGGAAACAAAGTCTTAAAGACATGGTTGGCTAGTGGTGGTAGACCTCCTCATAAATATGATAATTCTATATTCCTAGTCAAAACAGCTGCAGGTGAGCTTGCTAAAGTCCAGCTACTGTCTTATGAAAAAGATGGTAAATCTGGATATATAACTATGAGATATGAGTATCCATTTCATCCCAAAAAGAAATAATTTATGAAGAAGAGAAGTCTCGTCCTCGGTGGAGTAGTGCTACTGGCCGTATTGATAGCTGTATTTTTTGTGTACAGAAGTTTTATAGCACCCACTAAAATAGCATTGATTCATTTCCCATCCTATCAGGTATCAAACCTGGTTAATGCCAATGACGATTGGCAGACAAAGGTCGAGGTCGTTAATGAGGATGAGGCTTCTCATCTACCTAAATATGATGTGATATTGATATTCGGTGCCGGATTTCGTCCGACTCCGGAGCAACAGGTGGCACTCGAAAAGGCAAAGAATAAAGGCATCCCAATTTATTCTTATGTCATGAGATCCAATAGGATCCAAAATTCAAATATCACGGAGGAGCAGGATGAGACTCTGGACCAATACTACAAGTATAGAAGTCAGAAAAATTTTCGCAATCTGCTGAGATTCATCAGAGCAGAGCTAGATGGTCGTAAACTCTTTTCTAAGAAACCTGAGAAGCCTCAAATTCTTCCTGAGGATCTCTTTTATCATCTTGATAACGAGAGATTTTTCCTAAGCACTGATGAGCTAGTAGATTATCTCAGAGCTGAAGGTCTGTATCATGAACATGGACCCAAGATTGCCCTAATATCTGGGACTCTAGCACCGCTTGAAGGTAATAGAGCCTATGTGGACACTCTCATTAATGGGCTGATGTCAAGAGGATATAATGTGTATCCCTTTATCTCTAGTGAACATCGCTTAGAAATCTTGGATGAAATTAATCCGGATGCCTTAATCTATATCCCTATGGGACGTCTTGCATCCAATGATGGTGATGTATGGCTTAAAGAGAAAAACATACCGATTTTCTGTCCTATACCTGTGAATCAGACCGAAAAGCAGTGGGTGGAGGATAAGATAGGACTTTCCGCTGGCTCACTAACAGCTCGGGTCACCTTAGCCGAGCTAGATGGCGGATTATTGCCAATGGTGATTTCGACTGAAAATGAGGTGGGAGATAACCTTGTGACAGTCGAGGCCCAGCCTGAGGGGATTAAGGCTTTTATGGATACTGTAGAGCGGTACATGAATCTTAAGTACCGAAAAAATGCGGACAAAAAGATTGCGATCGTTTACTTCCGTGGTGCTGGTAATAATTCACTCGTCGCAACTGGGCTTGAAGTGGTTCCGTCGCTCTATAACTTCTTGAAAAGGCTTCAAGCAGAGGGATATAACGTATCTGGATTACCTGCCTCGCTAACTGAGTTTCGTGATCAGATCATGAAGCAAGGAGCCGTCTGGGGTAATCATACAGAGGGTATGTTGGCAAAGTTTATAGAGAAAGAAAATCCCGAACTTATAAAGGTCTCTGACTACGAACGCTGGGCTAAGAAGATGATTCAGCCAACCAAGTACAAAGAGGTCACTGACTTATATGGAGAAGCTCCTGGTAGCTATATGAATACTAGCACTCCCGATGGAGAACCTGCTATAGCGGTGGCTCGATTAAGGTACGGTAATGTTACGATTCTTCCACAGCAAATGTCATCATTTACCGAAGATCAGTTCAAGATGGTTCACGGGGTCGAGCTACCACCTCCACACAGCTATCTAGCCCCATACCTATGGATTAAAGAAGGCTTTGGAGCTGATGCGATAATTCACTTCGGTACTCACGGTAACCTGGAATTCACACCAGGTAAGCAGGTCGCACTCTCTCATTATGATTGGTCAAAGGCTCTTATCAGCGACTTACCACACTTTTACTACTATAGTATATCAAATGTGGGTGAAAGTGTCATAGCGAAGCGACGTGCCCAAGCTACAATTGTTTCGTATCTAACGCCTCCATTTATGGAGAGTCGTACGCGTGGGCAATACCAAGAGCTTTTCCATTTGCTAGAGCATGTCAGAATGGACAATGATAGGGTATCAGGATTGAAGTTTAAGGAAGAGTGTATTCGTCTAAATCTACATAAGGATCTCCAGTTGGATGATGATATGACGACTCCATATACAGAGGATGAAGTGATCTACATCGAAAACTTCCTAGAGGAGATAGCGAATGAAAAGATGACTGGAAAGCTTTATACGCTCGGTGAATCCTACTCACCAGCTGAAGTTGACGCTACCGCTATGGCTATGAGTATTGATGGGATTGCCTATCAATGTGCTCAGCTTGATAAGCATTTGGGTAAGATTACACAAGAGCAGTATGAAAGTCAAGCCTTTATGTCTAAGAAATATCTGCAACCCCTTACTGCATTGATTCGCCAAAATCTCTCAAAGGGTAATACGGAGTCACTGATGTCACACTTGACCAAGAATGTATATGCCAAGGATTCGACAAGTTTAGCTTTAGTAGATGAATTGAAAAGCTCTGTTCAGGATTTATTTACCTTTAGAGAGCAGTTGGAATCATCTCCTAGTCTTGAGCTAGATGGCTTAATTAGAGGGCTGAATGGTGGTTATATAGCTCCTGGACCAGGTGGTGATGCTGTAAGATCACCTAATGCACTTCCTACAGGTCGTAATCTTTTTTCAATAAATGTTGAGACTACGCCTACTGAAAAGGCTTGGAATACTGGTAAAGATCTTGCTAATAAGACCCTCGAGACCTATCTAAAAGAGCATGGAACCTATCCTAATAAGATTAGCTATACTTTCTGGGCAGGCGAATTTATAGAAAGCGAAGGAGCAACCATCGCACAAGTAATGTATATGCTTGGTGTAGAGCCGATACGAGATCGACGTGGTCGGGTTGTGGATCTCCGATTAATTCCAGCTAGCGACTTGGGCCGTCCACGCATAGATGTGGTCATTCAGGTCTCAGGACAACTTCGTGATCTAGCCACCTCGAGACTGATTCTTCTGAATAGAGCTATAGAGCTAGCGGCATCTGCTACAGATGATGTGGATAATAACTTTGTGCGTCATGGCAGTATAGAGGTTGAGCGTCAATTGATTGAGAAAGGTACACCTCCTGCTAAGGCTCGTGAATTAGCAAATATGCGTCTCTTTGGTGGACTCAATGGGCGTTATGGAACAGGGATCAAAGAGTTGGTAGAGAAGGGTGATGCTTGGGAAGATCGCTCAGAGATAGCCAGTACCTATATGAAAAATATGGGGGCTATATATGGCACTGAGGAGGAGTGGGGAGCGTATCACGAGCATCTCCTAGAGGTGGCATTGTCCAATACCGATATAGTAGTGCAGCCAAGGCAGAATAATACATGGGGAGCTTTGAGCCTTGATCACATGTATGAATTTATGGGCGGTATAAGTAATGCCGTAGAGGATGTGACTGGAAAGGCTCCTGAGATGTATCTGGCTGACTACCGTAATCGTTTCCGCCCAAGGATGCAAGGACTCAAAGAAGCCATAGGGGTAGAGAGTAGGACTACCATCTTCAATCCTGAATACATCAAAGAGAAGATGAAGGGTGCCGCTTCTTCTGCCAATACTTTTGCCAAAACAATTCGTAACTCCTATGGCTGGGAAGCCATGAGAGCGGATGCACTAGATGATAGTTTTTGGGATAAGGTCTATGAGGTCTATGTCCAAGATGAGTTTGACCTTAATGTTCAGGAGTATTTTGAGCAAACCAATCCTGCCGCTCTCCAAGAGATTGCCGCTGTCATGTTGGAGACCTCACGTAAGGGTATGTGGAGTGCCACTCCTGAGCAGGTAGCATCGTTGGCTGAGTTATATTCCGACCTAACGATTAAGTATGGTCCTAGTGGTTCTGAATTCTCTGATAGTAATGCTAAGCTACAGGAATACATCATGGAACAGCTTCCTAAGAACGCCTCTGAGTATAAAAAAGCTATGATGGAAGGTGCAGTTGATGGTAATAAGAAAGCTATGGTCTTAGAGGAAGATAAGATGACGATGAATACTGATCAGGAGAAAGCAACGACTGGCTTGGTGATTGGCGGTATCGCTATTGGTATCCTACTTCTTACACTTGTAGCTATTGTCGTGAGACGAAAAAAGAGGTCATAATGTAACACTAAGGAATGGGACTCACCCATTAGAATCAGTATTTGGTAGTTAAAATATAGATTTTAAAAGGCCTTTCTTACAATGATTTTTCATAGTGATCATAGTAGAATATGCATTTTCCTGTATTTGGAGTTTCTTGAAATAAGCAGAAGGTATTGAGGTTACCGACAGTGTGTTGTCAAGGTATAGGTAGAATTTTTAGACGATACCTATAAATTATCTTAGAAATATAGGTGGATTGTTTTGTGGGTATCTATAATTAATGTACATTAGTTTGAGAAGAGATAGTTTAAACTATCTAACGTGTCATACCTGTTAGAAACGTGAAAACTATCAAGGTTTTTTCGATTTTTTTGATATTAAACTAGTGTAGTGAGTTAGGTGTCAAAAAGATATATATCTACTAAACTTATAAAAAAACTAAATGTGTATGAAAGATCCTATGAAGAAAAACGGCCTAGATGAGAGTGCCGCCAGTAGAAATGATCACATTGGAGATCATCCAGAATTACGTACGGCGGCTGGAGCCCCTGTGTACTCTAATCAAGATTCGATGACCGCAGGTGCAAGAGGTCCTATTGCACTGCAAGACCAGTACCTGATAGAGAAGTTGTCACACTTCAATAGAGAAGTGATTCCAGAACGAAGGATGCACGCTAAGGGCTCTGGAGCATGGGGACAGTTCACAGTTACTCATGATATTAGCAAATATACTAAGGCTAAGATTTTCAATAAGATTGGAAATAAGTGTGAGCTCTTTATGCGTTTCTCAACTGTTGCAGGAGAGCGTGGAGCTGCTGATGCCGAACGTGATATTAGAGGATTCGCCATGAGGTTTTACACCGAGGATGGTAACTGGGACTTAGTTGGTAATAATACACCAGTTTTCTTCTTCCGTGACCCGAAGAATTTTATTGATCTCAACCACGCCATAAAGAGGGATCCTCGCACCAACATGCGTAGTAAAAATAATAACTGGGATTTCTGGACTAGTTTACCTGAAGCTTTGCATCAAGTAACTATTGTGATGAGTGACAGAGGTATTCCATCTTCATTCCGTTATATGCATGGGTTCAGTAGTCATGCGTATAGTTTTATCAACAAAGACAATGAAAGAGTCTGGGTGAAATTTTATTTGAGAAGCCAGCAAGGGATTCTAAATTTCACAGACCAAGAGGCTGAAATGGTAGTCGGTAAAGATCGTGAAAGTAGTCAAAATGACCTTTATAATGCGATTGAGCAGAAGAAATTTCCTCGATGGGAAATGTTTATACAGGTGATGACTGAAGAGCAAGCACGTGCTATGAAAACAAATCCTTTTGACTTAACAAAAACTTGGTCAAAAAAGGATTTCCCTCTTCAGCCTGTAGGGATGCTCGAATTGAATCGTAACCCAGATAATTATTTCCAAGATGTAGAGCAGGCTGCCTTCAACCCAGCAAATATAGTTCCCGGTATAGGATTCTCCCCTGATAAGATGCTGCAGGGGCGTCTCTTCTCTTATGGAGATGCTCAGAGATATAGATTAGGAGTAAACCATCATCAAATACCAGTTAATCAGCCTCGTGGTGTAGCTCACCCACACTCATTTCACAGAGATGGTCAGATGCGTGTGGATGGTAATCTAGGTTCAGAAGTACACTACGAACCCAATAGTTATGGGAATTGGCATGATCATCCTGAACTTTTAGAACCAAAACAAGATGGCGGGGATGTCTGGACCTATGATTATCGTGAGGATGATCATTACTACTTTACTCAGCCAGGTATGCTGTTCCGTGCCATGTCGCCTGATCAGCAATTGGTACTTGCAGAAAACACGGCTAGAGATATGTCAGACTCTACCTTACAGATAAAGCATAGACACATACGTCATTGCTACCAAGCTGACCCAAAGTATGGTGAGATGGTAGCCAAAGCCTTGGACATTGATCTCAACTCTGTAGACCTCAGTTATAATGGCTGTAAGAGCTATCAGGAGTGGAGAGAAGAAATGGGCAAGGATGCGGATAAAGATGTTCCTACCGATCCAGTTAAGCCAAAGAGTGCGATGGACTTGCCACCTGAGGGTCGTGATACTAATGTCAGCGACCAGAGCGTAGTAATAAATTGGGAAACGGATCCATATCTATTATAAAGTATTGGTCTAATCATTCATAATTATGAGGCGAGCAGAGGCAATAGAGGCCCTTTGTTCGCCTCATTTTTATAACCAATCTTGAGATCCCGTATCTTCCACGTGATACAACTTGAACTAAAGGGTGTTACGAGTTGTTTTATTAGTGGTCATAGATGATGGCAGGGGAGACATGGGAGAGATTTTAAAGTATATATATTATGAAAGAGAATTTTTACGAATTTGAAGCGACTACACTTCAAGGTAAGACAGTAAGCATGAAAGAGTACAAGGGTAAGGTTGTCCTTGTGGTAAATACGGCTAGTAAATGTGGATTGACTCCTCAATTGGAGGGGCTAGAGGAGTTATATGAAAAGTATAAAGAAGAGGGGTTTGTGATTTTGGGTTTCCCATGTAATCAGTTTGCCAATCAAGAGCCAGGAGACGAAAAGTCTATCTCTGAGGGATGTGTAATCAATTATGGGGTTACCTTTCCAATGTTTTCAAAAATTGATGTCAATGGCAAGGATGCACATCCTATATATAAGTACCTTAAAAAGCAACTAGGAGGTTTTTTATCTAGTTCTATAAAATGGAATTTTACTAAATTCCTTATCGATAAAAATGGGAAGCCGATTAAGCGATTTGCTCCGCAAAAGAAACCTGAAAGCATAGAACGCTATATTCAGGACGCACTGTCTAAGTAATAGCTTGAGGTGACTTATCAAATTTTCTTTCAAGTGATCTTAAATGTTAAGATTTATCTTGATGAGATCATCTTTTTGTAAGTGGTTATAGGGAACAAAGAAGTAGATAGAAAAGAACCGCCAGCAGAAAAATTCTTTCTGCTGGCGGTTCTTTATTTATATATTGCTTCTTAACGCAATGTCATAACGTTTATACCAATCCAGTGAATCCCATGAATGCCATCGCTAGGATACCAGCTGTGATTAATGAGATTGGAATACCTGCAAGGGAGCCAGGCACACTAGTTTTAGCTAACTGCTCACGAGATACAGCAAAAATGCCTATCGCAAAAGTGTAACCAATAGCTGAGGCAATGGCGTAAACAATAGACTGTGCTAGATTGAAATCACTTTGGATTACAGAGATTGCTACCCCTAATACCATACAGTTAGTGGTAATCAATGGTAGGAAAACACCCAATGCTGAGTATAGCGATGGAGAAATCTTCTTTAATACGATTTCTAGCATTTGCACAACCGATGCAATGACCAAGATAAATGCAATGTTCTGCATATACTGGATACCATATTTATCTAGGACTAGCTTCTGAATAGCAAATGTCACTAATGTCGCTATAGTAACAACGAATGTTACGGCTGCACCCATACCAAGGGCGGTATCAAGTTTCTTAGATACACCTAAGAATGGACAAATTCCGAGGAACTGAGAGAATACAATGTTATTAACAAAGATTGCTCCAATGAATAGTAATATATATTCCATATCTTATTTCTTTTCTTCTATTCCTTAATTCAATTTGCAGATTCTACAGCTTTTCCAGCATTAGCCTTAGCGACTGCTCTTGCTCTGCTTCTACGGTCGATGCTATTCTTAACACCAATAATAAAGCCAAGGGCGATAAATGCTCCAGGAGCTAGGATAAATACCAATGCACCATATTGCGATGGCATTACCTCCATACCGAAGATCATACCACTTCCCAAGACTTCACGAACCATACCTACTAAGGTCAGAGAGATAGTAAAGCCTAGTCCCATACCTAGTCCGTCAAGAGCTGAATCAAAAACACTATTCTTAGCGGCAAATGCTTCAGCACGTCCAAGTACCAGACAGTTTACAACAATCAGTGGTAGGAATATCCCTAGTGATGCGTATAGAGGGGGTACGTATGCTTCGAGCAACATCTGTACGATGGTGGTAAAAGCTGCAATCACAACAATAAACCCTGGGATTCGTACTGTGTCAGGGATAAGTTTCTTTATTATTGAGATGACGACATTCGAACATAGTAGTACAAATGTTGTAGCTAGTCCCATACCCATTCCGTTGAAAGCACTTGAGGTCGTTCCAAGTGTTGGACACATCCCCAATAGCAATACTAGTATAGGGTTTTCATTAATGAATCCATTTAGAAATATCTTTATTTTCTTCTTCATAATTCATTCGCTTTACTTTAGTTTACCTTCAGCTTTCGCATTTGTAACAGCTGTTTGAGCTGTGTTAAGAGCATCTAGAAAAGCTCTACTAGAGATTGTCGCAGCAGTGATAGCATCCACTTCACCACCATCCTTTGATACTGATAGAGGGGTAGATAGGTTTTTACCAAGTACACTCTGATTGGTGCCCTCGACTCTGAACCATTCCTGCATCTGATCACCAAGTCCAGGGGTCTCAGCATGCTGGAGTACCGTATAGTCGATAATGTTACTTTCGTTATTGATACCTACCAGGATTCTGATGAGTCCAGCAAATCCATTTTTTGTAAATGTTTCCGCTGCTACACCCTGGAGTTCACCGCCTTTTCGTGCAGGATAGATCTTTACGATACCACCATTGATCTCTACTTCAATAGCTTCTTCGTAGGGGTTGTTATCGTACTCTGGACTAACCTTATTGATACCCTCTAGCAAAGTATTCATTTGTGACTCTGCTATAGGGCCTGAGGTTACGTCAAAAACAAATGCCAAGAGGAGTGCTGCTGCACAACAGATAAGGGTTAGTGACAGGAGCATATTGGGAAGTGTTGAGGTTAATTTCTTCATAATGCTTATGCTACTTTAGGGGTTTTAGCCGCCTTATCACCGAAAACTCTAGGCGTCATATATCTATTAATAATTGGAGTGATACCATTCATAAATAGGATGGCGAATGATATACCCTCTGGATAAGATCCGAAGAGACGAATCAGCATTGTAATCAAACCGATGAAGAATCCAAAAAGGATCATACCACCTTTGCTCATTGGAGAGGTGACATAGTCGGTCGCCATATACAGAGCTCCTAGCATCATACCTCCTGTTAGCAGGTGATTGATTGGGTCAATGTATATTTCAGGATTTACTAGGTGCATGATACCTCCGAATATATAAGCTGTGACGAAAATAGCTACAGGTGTATGCCATGTAACCACTTTGCGGATCATAAGGAAGATAAAGCCTAGTAGTAGAGCTATCGCACTTACCTCACCGAATGAACCACCAGTCTGACCGAGGAGTGATTCGATGGCTGAAGGCATCTGATCCATCGTATTTGTTCCATGAATAATCCCTTTAGCAATTCCTAGAGGGGTAGGGGCTGATACTGCATCTATTGCGGTCTCAGCAAAACGGCTTGGTGGATAGCTTGTCATCTGCTGAGGGAATGAGATGATCAGCATAACACGACCCACAATGGCAGGGTTAAATATGTTATTCCCAAGACCACCATAAGACATCTTACCAATACCAATAGCAACTAAAGCACCTACTACTACAATCCATAATGGTATGCTGGATGGGAGGTTCATTGCTAAGAGTAGTCCGGTTAGTATGGCTGAGCCATCGGTGATGGTTAACTTTTTCTTTCCTAGCATAAATCGAGTGATAAACCACTCAATGATAACACAGGCGAAGATAGATGTTAGTGTTACCCATAGAGCATCTAGCCCAAAGTAATATATTGAAACAATCCATGCTGGCATCAATGCAAGTATCACGGCATACATATTCTTCTCGATAGAGTCTCCACTATGTATGTGTGGTGAAGGTGATACCAGTAGTTTTCTTGTACTTGACATAACTTCTTACTTTTTTCTTTTCTTAAATAGGTTACGACTTCCTCGCTCTGATGATACCCATTACCTTTTGCTTACCCAGTCGGATGTGATCTAGCAATGGTCGGTTGGCTGGGCATGTGAAACTACATGAGCCACACTCAATACAGTCAACAATATGTCCACTTTCACAATCATCCCAGTCTGCAAATGCTACATCACGCATTAGGAAAGCTGGATTTAAGCCCATTGGACATGCACTTACACACTTAGCACATCTGATACAGTTACGCATAGGCTTACGCTTAGTATCTTCTGCCTTCATGATAAGTATGCCACTGGTGCCTTTTGCGACAGGTACATTCTCTGTCATTAGAGCTTTACCCATCATTGGTCCTCCACTAATTACCTTTGCTGTGCTTTCTGGTAAGCCTCCTGCTGTTTCTATCAGCTTATTTGTACCAGTACCGATACGAACTAGCAAGTTACATGGATTAGCTACGTCAACACCTGTGACGGTAACCACGCGCTCAAAGAGTGGCTTATTCTTTTGGACAGCCTCATATATCGCAATGGTAGTCCCTACGTTTTGGACGATGGCTCCTACAGTGATTGGGAGCTGACCGCTACGCACTTGACGGCGAATTACGGCATCAATCAATTGCTTTTCTCCACCTTGAGGATATTTTACTTTTAGTGGGCAAATCTCAATACCCTGAAAGTTCTTTGCTAGGTTGGTAAGGTGTTCGATGGCATCCTTTTTATTATTTTCAATACCAATAACTCCACGGTTAACCCCAGCTGCCTTCATAAGAATAGATAGCCCGATGAGTAGCTCTTCACCACGCTCAAGCATCACACGGTGGTCTGCTGTAAGGTAAGGTTCGCACTCGACCCCATTGATGATTATGATCTCAGGCTTTGCATCCTTCGGCGGCATCAGCTTCACATTCGTAGGGAAGGTAGCTCCTCCCATACCAACGATACCGCACTCAGCTACACGTGCTACGATTTCTTCTTTTGACAGTTTGATCTCACGAACAATTTCTGGAGAGCGATCTATCTGCTCTTCCCATGTATCTGTACCATCAGCTTGGATCGTGATCATCAATTTCTTAAAACCAGAAGCATCTACAACCTCTTCTAGCTTTTTTACGGTCCCCGATACGCTCGAGTGAATGTTGGCGGATATGAATCCTCCTGCCTTAGCGATCAGTGTACCTACTTTTACTTCGTCTCCTTTTTTCACCACGGCTTGGGCTGGAGCTCCAATATGCTGGGCAACAGGGATGGTCACTTCTTCGGGTAGCTCGAGTACCTGAATTGATTTATCCGATGAGAGTTTTTTTTCTGGGGGATGGACACCACCAATACGAAATGTCTTTAACATCTTCTTATATCCTAGTATGTAATTTGATCATTATCTAATTATCTCACGCCTTGGCACTCACAGTAGTTTCTGCCTCTACTTTTGGTTTGCGTGGGGGGAAGTTCACTTCATGAATAGCTCCCGTTGGGCAAACCGCAACGCACTTACGGCATAGTCTACACTTGGTGTGATCAATGTATGCAAGGTTATTGCTAATGGTGATTGCTTCGAAGTTACATTCTTTGAAGCACTTAGAGCAGCCAATACATGCATTATCGCATGACTTCTTAGCAACGCCACCCTTTTCTTCATTCATACAGCTAACAAATATGCGGCGGCCTTTAGGTCCTTTTTTGCGTAGCTCTATGATCATCTTAGGGCAGGCTTTCACACACGCACCACAGGCAACACACTTGTCCTCATCCACCTCTGGTAATCCTGTGATAGGATTCATGTGGATCGCATCAAAATCGCATGCTAAGGTACAATCTCCCATGCCATAGCAGCCATATGAGCAGCCAGTCTCGCCACCATATAATGATGCTGCGATTGCACATGAAGTGGCTCCATCAAATTGATTCATACGTGGTCTAGCCTCGCAAGTCCCATTACAGCGAACCACTGCAATCTTAGGCTCTGCTGCTACAGCAGTTCGTCCTAACACAGATGCAACATCCTGCATTGTAGGATTTCCCCCAACGGTACAAAATAACCCGTCTAGAGAATCAGACTCCACACAGGCTTTCGCAAAGCTGGAGCAGCCTGGATAACCACAGCCACCACAGTTGGCACCGGGGAGAGCTTCGTTTACTAAATCAATTCTTGGATCCTCTTCTACACGGAATTTTCTCGAAATAATGTAGAGTAGTACGGCACTAAAAGCACCAACTAGAGATAGGAATGTAACAGTTACTACCATAAATCTGAATAATATCTTGATCTGAAATTTTACTCCTTAATTACTTTATGCTCTTTATTCGATGGGTTCAACTCTGAGTCTAAATTTCCTCTCGAAAAATTTTCGAAATACCCATAGAATAAAGGTGTATAGAGCTAGCGATGCGATAAGGATGACAAGAAGTATATTTTCCTCGACACCCATTATACTAAATAACACAACTTCTATTAGTAAGAGAACGAGGGGTATCACAAATGCGTAAAGCACTGCCTTCATCGGGTTACCACTTTTACTAGCCACGATTCTCACCCTGTCACCTACTTGTAGTCCCAATGGAAAGTCCGTAATAGTGAAGGTCTCATCTCTCCTATCAGCCGAACTACACATACCCTTGGCATGGCATCCACTGCAGGCTGAATGTCTTTCAACTAATACATCAATTGATCCATTGTGTATTTCTTGGACACGTCCTACTTTACAATCCATAGTGAGTCTAACAGAATGATTTTTTCTCTTACTTATTCCCTAGCCGCACAAAATTACCTAAATATTGTGACTCTAAAGAAGAATCTTTAGAGAAAAGTTTGTTATTGATATGAGAAGTGCTAAGAAATCTTTTTGTAAATGTCATATACCCGCCTTTGAATTATATATTTACCGATTCTCAAGGTACGTGTCGTGCCATGTAGGCTTCTTCACATTTTCGAGGCGACCCAAATTTTAGTTATATGAAAGAGATTTATTTCCTATAGGAGCGATATCTTTTTCCTATGAGAAGAATCTTTTCTCCTTATAGGATGGATTTCTCGGTTTCAGAGGGTGCTAACTTGAGTGTTGCTTTCATTTAGTAGTTCAGTTATCCATTGAGTCGTAAAGAGTCGAAAGTGTTAGCGTACAACTACTAAAGGGTTGCATAACGGTAAGCCGATATGGGGATTATACTCAATGAGCTTCTGATGATCAGTGATGGACTAATCACAATCATTATATTAATGATTGCCTCACGTGTGAGCTATTAATGATTACGCTAAAATAAGTATATTTGCAAAGGGTTAGAGGGGCTATTTATTAACCTCTAAGGTTTTACGTGAGTATGTTTACTCAGTTAGACTTTGGGTAATAATACTATTTATAATATGAGTAGTGAAAATAACTATGTAGTGATATTAGCGGGAGGTGTCGGCAAACGTTTTTGGCCATATAGTCGAAAAAGCCACCCTAAGCAGTTTCTTGATTTTTTAGGTCTTGGTGATACGCTTTTACAAATGACATATAGGCGATTTCGTAAAATGTATGCTCCTGAAAAGATCTTCATTGTTACAAACTCTATTTACAAGTCTTTAGTACAAGATCAGATACCAGAGGCCTTAGAAGAAAATATATTATTAGAGCCTACCTCTCGGAATACTGCGAGTGCAATTGCTTATGCTTCGTTTCATATTCATGCTTTAAATAAAGATGCGGTCCTTGTAGTGGCACCATCTGACCATTTAGTGACTAAGGAAGATGCCTTTATTACACGGTCACAGCAGGCTCTGGAATTAGCTTCCAATGAGGATTATATCGTTACATTAGGAATTAAGCCGACGTATCCTGAAGTGGGGTATGGCTATATTCAAGCGAAGATGGATGAGGTCAATGCTGAAGGTGCTGACGGAAGTGTCTTTGATGTGAAGACATTTATCGAAAAGCCAAGTAGAGATATGGCCACTGTCCTTGTGGATAGTGGAGAGTTTTATTGGAATGCTGGTCTGTTCATGGCAAGTACTCGGGTGTTGCTAGATGCTTTCAAGACACATGCCGAAGAGATTTATGAGCACCTTAATGAGCGTGCTGATGTTTGGGGCACTGATGAGGAGTTTGAATATGTCAATAATAATTATGTCTATTGTCCTAGCATAGCATTTGACTATGCGGTAATGGAGAAGGCTACGAACCTGAAGATTTTGATCTCTGATATTGGCTGGACTGACGTTGGTACATGGAGCTCTATATATAACTTATCGGAAAAGGATGAGTGTGGAAATGCTTTGGTTGGCAGGGCTAATCACATCTTTAGGAATAGTAAAGATAATCTAGTGGTCATTGATGATCCCGATATGTTGGTAGTACTACAGGGTGTCAATGACTTGATGGTCGTGCGTCGCGGTAACGTGGTGCTAGTCTGCCGAAGAGGTGAAGAGCATAAGCTCAAGCAGATATTGCCAGAGGCTCAAGGAATCGACGATAAGTATATTCAGTAAGAGAGTCCATAGTGCAAGTAAATAAGAAGCAGCGAGGAACAGAAGCCAAAGACCATGTCCGGATTAAGGAGATGGCCGAGACTGAACGTCCACGAGAAAAGGCTATCAAAAAAGGGATCAGAAGTCTCACTGAAGCTGAGCTTCTAGCCGTTCAGATAGGATCAGGCGTGAGAGGAGTAAATGTACTGGAGCTGTCGTATCAACTTTTGCGAGAAGCTGATAACAACTTATACAAACTCTATCAGATGCTATCTAATGGTTATGATCTAGGGATAAAAGGGTTAGGAGCTGTAAAAAAGATTCAAGTGCTTAGTGCATTAGAGCTAGGTGTAAGGATGGAGAGTGACAGGCAGGCGATGGATGGTGAGAAGGAGTCTCTCTCGAATAGTAGGTGTATCTATAACTTTATCTCTAGAGATCTATATGGATTGACACAAGAGGAACTATGGATTATCTTACTTGATAATCAGCATAATGTTAAGGATAAGGTGAAGATTTCAGAGGGTGGGCTATCTAGTTCGACTGCTGATATTCGGGTCATCCTACGTAAAGCACTCCAATCATCTAGTACTGCACTAGCTTTGGTGCATAATCATCCTTCTGGCTCGTTATACCCAAGTTCATCAGATGATGATATTACATTTAGGCTATATAAGGCCTGTAACATTATGCAGATAAGAATGGTGGATCATATTATCTATACCGAAAGTGGGTATTATAGCTATTTTGACGAGGGGCGGTTTGACAATTTATAAAAGAAATAAAAGATGAGAGATAAGGTAGTATGCCCATATTGTAATGCGGTAATAGAGGTTAAGTTATCTACACATGTAGATGCTGAAAGGGCTGAACAAGTAGTCTGTAATAAATGTCATAGACCAATAGCTCTATACAAGCATAGAGCTCAGGCTCTATTGCATACAGAGCGTTCCGTAAAGGCTATAAGTTTGGAGGATGCACGGTTTTCAGAGGATAGTATTTACTTGGAGTTTTTGGAAAATGAGTTCGCTCCTAGTCAGTCGCTTAGAGTCCCCGAAGGAAAGTCTATACTGGGGCGTTTTAACCCTCAGTCTACTGCTGATATGCAGCTGATGACTAGTGATCCGAGTATGGATAGAAATCATTCAGTCTTATTACTTAATAACAAAGGCTGGCTTACTATTATGGATAATGATAGCATGACGGGTACATTTGTTAATGGGTTAGAATTAGATCCAGGTGAGCGTCGTCGTCTCTCAGATGGTGATGTGCTCACTCTAGGTGCGACATCGGTGATAGTACATCTGGGCGGTGATGAGGATGAAATGTTAGATTATCTTTTGGATTGACTGAATAGTCTCCACCTGTCTAAGTCTTTGTATAGCTCTAACTCTTCTGAATTGGGAGAGGTTGATTAAGCTTTACATTGTTTACGTTGCTACTCGTTCATGTCATTCATGTTTTCCCGACCTATTTTTAATCACCTTGCTCTTGTCTGTAGGCTTGAAATGCTTTTCAAGCTCTAATAGGGTACCTGCTTGATTTGGCTTTACATTTAATAGATGATAATGTCGCTACCTTCTTTCGCAATCTTTGTAACTACCGACTATCGACACCGATATCATAAATAGTGATGATACTTCCTTTCATATCAAGTAGTTTGATCAACTCTTATATCGAATCAATTTTGTTCCTTTTGTTGAATATGAACACTTGGTTAATAGACGCAATCTGTCGAGATGGTAGCAATAGTAAAAAAAGAGTATTCATAAGTCCGTATAGTTTATATATTAAGTGCCTGATTATCAAATGAAAAACTTATCCTAAGAAAGGACAACCAGATGACTTTGAATGGATTGAGTTCATTTCTACCACTCTTAATGGTCCATCCTTAATTTTAATGTAAGTTATTTGTTGATTAAAAAAAATTATCGGACACCAATAATTATAAATACCCTGTCTTTTCACTACTGGATGCATTCGCAACTTATAGGTATAAGAGGTATCGCGTTGAGGTGCGATGTAATAATCTGTTAAACAATGAAGCATTGTTTATTTATAGAAGTATAGATGCCGACCAGCATCACTCATACTCTATGCTACGACCAAGACAGATAGTGGTAAGTGCTTTTATTAAGTACTAGCCCAGATCTAACTTCATTGTCTATGACATACTCTTTTTTGGTATATTTGAT
Source organism: Porphyromonadaceae bacterium W3.11 (assembly GCA_030434245.1). Lineage (NCBI taxonomy): Bacteria > Pseudomonadati > Bacteroidota > Bacteroidia > Bacteroidales > Porphyromonadaceae > Porphyromonadaceae bacterium W3.11. The sequence goes on along the minus strand of JAUISX010000001.1, from coordinate 488,797 downwards.
GTGATTTTAGAATATAAAAATGTGATTAATTGAAAAGATGAAAAGAATTTTAAGTTTCGTAGCGGTATCACTCATGGCGTTTCTCTGCATGTCAGAGGTGTCTGCTCAAGTTCGATTCGGTTTTATGGCAGGTGCTAATTTCAATAAGGCGTCTATTAAGCTTGATGACTATAAAACTGGTAAGAATATGACCGGATATCAGTTAGGTCCTGTAGTAGAGTACGATGTCAATCTAGGGGTAGCTACTGTCGGCGTCGAGAGTGCGTTACTATTCACTCAAAAAAGTGTAAATCTGGATAAACCATTGGATCAGATCACAGGGAAGGAAGCCCTAGAGAAGATTGCTGGTACCTTCAAGAGTAATTATATCGAGATACCGGTTAATGCCAAGGTGTATTTCGGTGTGGCACCAGCTGTCCGTATGTTTGTAAAGTCTGGTCCAAGCTTCAACTTTAACATCTCTAAAAAAGAGGTGGAGATAGCATCAGTTGAAGTGCCTGATTTTAATCGTAAGGTATTCAACCTAGCTCTACAAGCTGGGATTGGTGTAGAAGTGCTTAAGATGGTACAAGTATCAGCGGGTTATTCAGCATCAATGCTTCCTGATTATAAGTATGAGGGTGTTAAGCAGGTGGCTAGTGATTTCTTAAATACTAAGAATAAAGGTTTTTACCTAACTGCTGCGGTATTATTTTAAGTAGAAAGATATATCTATTGTGTGCTCCTTGGACTCTTGAAGTCTGAGGAGCTTTTTTTATACATCAAAGGTTAAATCACTAAATGTGGTGATGATAATATGTAAAAAGTAGTAAAAAGAATGTGTTTTCCTTGGTTGTTTCGTTATATATTTATAAATTAGTGCGTCGAAACACATTCGTAGGGATGCAAAGTAATATAAATAGCTGTTTTTGCAATTGTATAATTATTTGTTGTGAGGGAGTATGATAGAGGATAAAAATAGAAATAATACGGACGGTGGTATCCTGAAGCGCTTTCTCTTAATATGGAAGGACGGCCTCAAGAATATGACATGGGGTAAGCCATTGTGGATACTGAATATTATTAAGCTTCTAATCCTTTTCGGTGTTCTGAAGCTTTTCTTCTTCCCTAACTTCCTAAAGGATAAGGCTGATACTGAGGAGGGACGTCAAGAATATGTCTATCAAGAGTTAGTTAACCGTGTCTCTGATTAGATTTTTTAAGTCAAATATAGAGTCTGAATAAGATTAATAAATCACATTCAAGAAAATAGATTATGTTACTAAGTGCACTTATTGATTGGTCACGTCTGCAGTTTGCTATGACTGCAATGTATCATTGGATCTTCGTTCCGCTAACCCTTGGAATGGGAGTGATAATGGCTATTGCAGAGACAAAGTATTACCGCTCAGGAGATGACTTTTGGAAAGAAACTGCTAAATTTTGGCAGAAAATCTTTGGTATTAACTTCGCCTCAGGTATTGCTACAGGATTGATTCTAGAGTTTCAATTCGGTACAAACTGGTCGAACTACAGTTATTTTGTAGGGGACATTTTTGGGGCTCCTCTTGCTATTGAAGGGATTTTTGCTTTCTTTATGGAAGCCACCTTCTTTGCTGTCATGTTTTTTGGTTGGGGTAAAGTGAGCAAGAAGTTTCACTTAACTTCCACATGGCTTACTATTGTTGGTGCTACCTTATCTGCGTGGTGGATTCTGGTTGCTAATGCGTGGATGCAGTATCCTATAGGTATGGAATTCAACCCTGATACTGCTCGGCATGAAATGGTAGACTTTATGATGGTAGCTTTTTCTCCGACAGCCGTTGTGAAGTTCTTCCATGCTGTCATTTCTAGTTGGGTGTTAGGTGCTATTGTCGTGGTCGGTATCTCAGGGTATTATCTCCTTAGAAATAAACGTAAGGAGTTTGCCATGGAGAGCATCAAGATCGCTTGTCAGTTAGGCTTAGTAGCGAGTTTGATTACGATACTTACAGGTCACTTAGCTGCTAATCAAGTAGCAACACATCAACCTATGAAGTTGGCTGCTATCGAGAATATGTATGCAGGTCAGACCCAAGCACCTCTTAGTATTATCGGTATTCCTAATCCTGATAAGAAGCGTGCAGATTGGAATAGTGATAAGAAAGATTTTATCTTCAATATCTCTATGCCTTATGGTCTCTCTTTCTTGTCGTTTAATGACCCTAACAGCTATGTTCCGGGTATAAAGAATATTATTGAGGGCGGATATACTAAGCCTGATGGCACTATTGCTCTATCTGTAGAGGAGCGTATGGCTAGAGGAAAGAAGGCGATACATGCGTTGGGTGCTTACAAAGAAGCCCAGAAAGCAGGTGATACAGAGGAAATGAATGCTCAACGTGCTATATTGGATGAGAACTTTGAACACTTCGGGTATGGGTACTTTGATAATGTAGAGGAACTAATACCTAATGCTCAGTTTTTATACTACTCATTTAGAATAATGGTGGTGTTGGGACTGTTATTTGTTTTGGTCTTTGCATGGCCATTGTTTGCACTACGTAAGAATAGGGTGTCCTTCTCTAAAGCTCGTTGGTATCACTGGGTAGGAATACTTTCCGTACCGCTAGTGTATATAGCTTCTCAATGTGGTTGGATTGTTGCTGAGGTTGGTCGTCAACCATGGACAGTTCAGGATGCTTTGCCTGTAAAGGCGGCAGTTTCGAGCATCGCAGTTGCTAATGTTAAGACTACCTTCTTCCTCTTTATAGCACTCTTTACCGTAATGCTTATTGCTGAATTGAGTATCATGTTTACTGCGATTAAGAGCGGTCCTAAGACTGATGAAAAATCGAATAATATAAATAAACCAATTAGATAACCTGGAATAGATTCAATTATTATGGATAAGTATATGTTTCTACAAAATTATTGGTGGTTTATTATCTCTTTACTGGGAGGATTATTAGTTTTTCTATTGTTTGTACAAGGAGGACAGAGCTTTATATTCTCGCTCGGTAAGAGTAATTTAGATCGCCGAATGCTCGTGAATTCCACAGGTAGAAAATGGGAATTTACATTCACAACTTTAGTCACTTTTGGAGGCGCATTCTTTGCTTCTTTCCCTCTTTTTTACTCAACAAGTTTCTATGGAGCTTATTGGGTATGGATGTTAATTCTATTTTGCTTCGTTATTCAAGCGACATCATACGAGTACCAAAATAAGAAAGGTAATGTATGGGGAAAAAAGACTTTTCAGTGGGGATTGTTTATTAATGGAGTTTTAGGTCCGTTACTTTTAGGTGCCGCAGTTGCTACTTTTTTTACTGGCTCTGCTTTCTCCGTTGATAAGAGTGCCCTAACTAATCTTGGTGGAGAACTGTCTGTATCTATTTGGCATAATTCGCTACATGGACTAGAGGCGGTCCTCAATCCATGGAATTTAGTATTAGGAGTAGCTGTTCTTTTCTTAGCTCGTACTACTGGTTTGCTTTATTTTATTAATAATATTGTGGACCCTGATCTTAACAAAGCTGCAAGAAAGCGTCTCCTACCAAATGCGATTATATTCTTAGTTGCTCTCTTAGCATTCTTGGGCTTCTTATTCTTCACAAAAGGATATGCTGTTTCACCTGAGACAGGTGAAGTCTATATGGAGAAAGGGAAGTATCTTAATAATCTGATACAACAACCTTACCTGTTGGTAGCGTTATTGATTGGTGTGGTAGGTGTTCTATTTGGTATCATCAAGACGTTGCTCTCTACAACCTTTAGTAAAGGTATATGGTACCATGGGATAGGTACTGTCATAGCTGTGACTGTTCTATTTTTGATGGCTGGATGGAATAATACTTCCAACTATCCATCGTATCAAGACTTACAGAGCTCATTGACTATTTATAATAGCTCTTCATCACTTTATACACTTGAGGTGATGGCATGGGTATCTATTGCTATACCTTTTGTGCTAGCCTATATATTCTATGCGTGGCGTAAACTCGACTTCCATAAGATTGATAAGGAAGAGATGTCTAAGGGTCACCACTATTAATGAAGATAGTATATTACTAAGTGATAAAGATTAAGGGCTGATTTCCACTATAGGAAATCAGCCCTTAATCTTTATTGTTATATATTTTAACGCCTAATATCTGTTTGTAATTGTAATCCCATATATTGATTACTTACTACATCTACCTGGCAGGCCTCTATATCTATTTTCGATAACAGTGTAGAGACGATCACGAAGAGGCTCTACATCAATCTTATCTAACACGTCACTCATAAATGCAATAGTCAGTAGTAGCTTTGCCTCAACGTATGGGATACCTCTCTGCTGCATATAGAAGATAGCAGATTCATTGAGTTCTCCAGTAGTCATACCATGTGAGCACTTTACATCATCAGCATAAATTTCGAGCTGAGGCTTAGAGTACATCTTAGCACTATCAGCAAGAATAAGATTTTTATTATTCTGATAGGCAAGGGTCTTCTGTGCATCTGGAGCCACGTATATTAACCCACTAAAACTACCTACTGCTTTATCATTTATAGTGTATTTAAAGAGTTCGTCACTGTGACAGCTTGGTACATGGTGACGAATGATAGACCAGTTATCCAATAGTTGTTCATCATCAAGTATCCCAAGTCCATCTAAATCCAAGTGGGCATCCTTACCATGCAGATTGCAATAAAAGTTATTGCGTGTCTTACCATTCTTAATGGTCATATTATCAACTAGCACGGTAGAATTCTCATTTTGATGGATGTGAGTGTTAAATATTCGGAGTGAATCAGTGGAGGTTTCTTCGATATTGTAGTACTGTAATTCTGCATTTTTTTCTGCATAAACCTCCATGACTCCAATATACGTAGATTGATCCTTTGTAGCATGATCACAGAGGAGCAAACTACTCTTACTATCCTCTTCTGCAATCCATAGGATACGAGGGAAGGAGAGAGGGCTATTCTCGTTTTCTACTTCAGAATTGGGGTAGTGAATAAGATGAATAGGTTTACTCTGCTTAACACCCTTAGGGATATAATAGACTAACGCATCTGTAGCGAAGAGAGTATTTAGAGAAGATATGCGATCGTTATCTTCATGTAAAATCTTATTGTAATACTTTTCAGCAATTCCTGGATATGTCTCCTCAAACTCAGATATAGACCCAATGAAGAAATTATCCCCTTTATTTGGAGTGAACACCTTACCCTCTATTATGAAACATTGGATAGTGTCTGGATAGGTTAGGCGACATGAAAAAGGAGCTAAGTTAAGATTGCTATCCTTCTGTACCTGATGCTGTGATCTATCTTGATCAATTTCTTGATCGATCTTAAAACGCTGATAATCCTCATTTCTGTAACGAGGTAAGCCATCATTTTCTAACTCCTTAATGGCTTCAGATCTATATTTATTTAATAGATCTGGAGAGTGCGTAGTGATCTCCCTCTCACTTCGGGCAAAGAGATCTAAGTACTTTCTTGTAATATCTTCTTTCATGACACTCTTGATTAGTTATTCCCTTGATTCTCTTCACGAATCCAATCGTAACCACGTTTTTCAAGTTCTTCTGCTAATTCAGGACCTCCAGTCTTGACTATCTCACCATTCAGGAGTACATGGACAATATCAGGCTTGATAAAGTCTAGTAGTCTCTGGTAGTGAGTGATTACAATTGTAGAATTATCTGCTGATCTTAGGCTGTTGACCCCATGTGCAACGATTCGAAGTGCATCAATATCTAGTCCGGAGTCGGTTTCGTCTAAGATAGCAAGAGTAGGATTGAGCACTGCCATTTGGAATATTTCATTACGTTTTTTTTCTCCTCCTGAGAAACCAACGTTTACCGAACGGCTAGTAAGTTCGCGATTTAGTTCTACTAAGTCCTGCTTTTCTTTCATGAGTTTTAGGAACTCTGAGGCAGACATAGGATTTTCTCCCCTAGCTGCTCTTCTTGCATTGACAGCAGTACGCATGAAATTTACCATACTAACGCCTGGGATTTCTACAGGATACTGAAAACTCATGAAAATTCCTGCTTGTGCTCGTTCCTCTGGTTGCATATCCAATAGGTTATGACCATTATAGATGATAGATCCACCTGTGACATCATATCTAGGATTACCAGTTAGTACATTGCTAAGGGTGCTTTTACCAGAACCATTAGGGCCCATGATGGCGTGAACTTCACCTCTATTAACTGTTAAGTTTAGTCCCTTAAGTATAGTCTTATCTTCAATTTTTGCTTGAAGGTTTTTTATCTGTAACATATTTATATTTATCAATAATAGTTTTTCAATATGATTTAACCCACTGAACCCTCTAGTGAGATTGAGAGGAGCTTCTGGGCTTCTACGGCAAACTCCATAGGCAGCTGGTTCATGACCTCTTTGGCATAACCATTGATGATTAGACCAATTGCCTCCTCTGTCCCAATACCGCGTTGATTACAATAGAATAACTGATCTTCACTAATCTTAGATGTGGTCGCCTCATGCTCAATAATCCCCGTAGAGTTATTGATTTCAGAGTAGGGGAACGTGTGGGCACCACACTTATCACCAATGAGAAGGCTATCACACTGAGAATGGTTTCTCGCATTCTCAGCCTTGCTACTTATTTTAACCAATCCCCTATATGAATTGACACTCTTACCAGCTGAAATTCCTTTGGATACGATACGACTCTTAGTATTACGACCAAGATGAATCATTTTCGTCCCCGTGTCAGCTTGCTGATGATTATTGGTCACAGCGACAGAGAAAAATTCTCCTATAGAGTCATCTCCTTGTAGGATACAGCTAGGATATTTCCATGTGATAGCTGATCCTGTCTCAACTTGTGTCCATGAGATCTTAGAGCGATCACCGCGACATAGACCTCTTTTTGTAACAAAGTTATAAACTCCACCTTTACCATCTTTATCTCCAGGGAACCAGTTTTGGACGGTTGAGTATTTTACCTCTGCATCCTTTTCTGCTATAATCTCAACGATAGCCGCATGAAGCTGATTATCGTCTCTCATAGGAGCTGTACATCCTTCAAGATATGATACGTAAGCACCTTGCTCTGCTACGATTAAGGTTCGTTCGAACTGTCCTGTGTTCATAGCATTGATACGGAAGTATGTACTTAATTCCATGGGGCATCTTACGCCCTTCGGAATATATACAAAAGATCCATCTGAAAAGACAGCTGTATTGAGTGCTGCAAAGAAGTTATCTTTATAACCCACGACGCTTCCCATGTGCTTACGCACTAGGTCGGGATACTCTCTTACTGCTTCGCTAAACGAACAGAAGATAATACCTTTTTCTGCTAAAGTCTCTTTGTAAGTTGTTTTAACGGAAACACTATCCACAACAGCATCTACCGCTATTCCAGCTAGGGCCTTGCGTTCCTGAAGAGGAATTCCTAGTTTGTCAAAGGTTTTTTCTAATTCAGGATCAATCTCAGTATCCTTATCTAGCTTCTGTTTGGGTTCAGCAAAGTAAATGATGTCCTGAAAATCAATCTTAGGAATCTTAAGGTGTGCCCAGTCAGGCATCTCCATCGTTACCCAATGTCTGTAGGCCTTCAGTCTATGTTCGAGAAGCCATTCGGGCTCTCCTTTTCTTTTAGAAATAACACGTATGGTATCTTCACTAAGCCCCTTCGGGATATAATCTGTATCAATATCAGTTGTAAAACCGTATTCGTAATCGGTTTTTGTTACCTTATCAATAATATCATCAAATTGCTCTTTCATTTTTTTTGATCTCAAAAGAATCTTTATAGTCTTGTTGTATGAACAGCTGTTTAGGAAGTATTGTTCTACTAATCTCATTTATTACTGGGTAAACCTTTAAGTTTTCAGGCACAGGTGTCCAGTCATACTGCTCTCCGATATTACTGTAAAACCCTATCATGATAGAGAGAATAGTCGTTGTGATAAGAAAAGAAAGAGCTGCTCCAAGAATTCGATTAATAAAACCTAAAGCCACTTCAATTCCAGAAAGTAAAAAACGAGACAGTAGATAAAAAAGTATTAGTAAAGTGACAAATGACAATAACCAGCCAATCCATGAATTCGTCAAGGTGTGCCCCTCCTTTGCCAGTAAATCTAGTAAAAAGCTTGAGAAGGGCGTTGCTAGTAATAAAGCACCTATAACAGATGCTAGCTGTATTACTTGCTTTACAAAACCACTGCTGTAACCCCTAATGAGAGATATCAAAAGGAGCAACAGCAGTATAAGATCCAACCAATGCATTTATTATTGTGTTAGATTGTATGTTTATTGATTTTAAAGTTCTCTCTTAACTTTAACTTCTTCGTAAGCTTCAATGATATCACCTACATTAATATCGTTAAAGTTTGCAATGTTTAATCCACATTCAAAGCCTTTGCTAACTTCCTTTACATCGTCTTTAAAACGTTTCAGTGAGCCAAGTTCTCCAGTGTGAATGACAATGCCATCACGAATTACCCTTATCTTATCAGTACGAGAGACCTTACCAGTCTGTACATAACATCCTGCGATCGTTCCGACCTTCGAGATTTTATACACTTCACGAACCTCAATATTAGCAGTGACCTTTTCCTTGATTTCAGGAGATAGCATCCCCTCCATCGCAGTCGTTACGTCATTAATTGCATCATATATGATAGAGTATGTACGAATTTCAACCCCTTCTTCCTCGGCAAGACGTCTAGCACCTTGTGTCGGACGAACTTGGAACCCAATCACTATAGCATCTGATGCAGAAGCGAGAATAACATCACTCTCTGATATCTGTCCCACAGCTTTGTGAATTACGTTCACACGTATCTCACCTGTTGACAGCTTGACAATAGAGTCTGAAAGAGCTTCGACAGAACCATCCATATCACCTTTCACAATGATATTGAGTTCTTGGATCTGACCTTCTGCAATACGACGTCCTAAGTCCATAAGTGAAGGCAGTCTCTGAGTACGCTCTCTCTGTTCTCTTTTAAGCTGACCACGGCGAGTTGCGATGTCACGAACTTCTGCTTCAGTATCAAGAACATTCAAGATCTCTCCTGCCTGAGTAGCTCCATTTAGACCAAGAACCTTTACGGGCTCTGAAGGACCCACCGACTCTACATTCTGTCCACGTTCATTGAATAGGGCTTTTACACGTCCATAGTTGGCCCCTGCGATGATATGATCTCCCATATGCAGAGTTCCCTCTTGAATTAGGACTTTGGTTGTGTACCCTCTACCTTGCTCCATAGTACTCTCTAATACGGAGCCAATAGCCTTCTTATCAGGATTTGCCCGTAATTCCATAATATCGGCTTCGAGCAATACTTTTTCTAGAAGCTCATGTATCCCGATACCTTTCTTTGCAGAAATTTCTTGGCTCTGATACTTACCACCCCAATCTTCTACTAAGTAGTTAAGGTTAGCAAGTTCTTCCTTAATTCGATCAGGATTAGACTGAGGCTTATCAACTTTATTTATCGCAAAAATTATTGGAACATTAGCTAGGGATGCATGGCTTAAGGCTTCCTTGGTCTGAGGCATCACACCATCATCCGCTGCAACTACAATGATAACAATGTCAGTCACCTTAGCACCTCTAGCACGCATAGCTGTAAACGCTTCGTGTCCTGGAGTATCTAAGAATGTAATCTTTCTGCCATTTTCTAAAGTAACACTATAGGCACCAACGTGCTGGGTAATACCACCGGCTTCACCCTTAGTGACGTCAGCATTTCTGATAGAGTCCAGTAATGAGGTCTTACCATGATCCACGTGTCCCATGACGGTAACGATTGGAGCCCTAGGCTCAAGATCCTCTTCAGAATCCTCTTCGGTCTCAATCATATCAAGCATTTGTGCCTCTACGTACTCAGCTTTGTATCCAAATTCTTCTACAATTAGGTCTATAGTATCTTTTTCAAGACGCTGATTAATAGAAACCATCATTCCGAGGCTAAAGCATAGTGTGATGATATCATTGACAGAGACATCCATCATCTGAGCAAGGTCATTTGCCGTAACATATTCTGTCAGTTGTAGAGTCTTGTCCTGACGCATTTCCTGTTCCAGCAAGCTCTGCTCTTTTCGGTGAGCATCCCTTTTCTCTCGTCTGTATCGAGCAGATTGGTTTGTAGCCTTCTTACGACCACCTTGGATAGCGGCCATAGTTTCTTTGATTTGCTTTTGAATATCCTCTTGGGTTATTTCAGGCTTTTGCTCAATCTTTTGTCTTCTTTTCGCTTTACGCCCTTGATTACGTTTGTCGTTTCTCGGTGTATCATTTGGGCGTTTATTATTCTTATTAGCTTGTGAAGATTGGTTTTTGTTTTTGCTATCTTTCTTCTCTCCAGTAGTAGATTGTTGCTTTTGTTGTGCGGTCTGTTTTGCAACATCCACTTTACCCCCCTTTATACGCTCTCTTTTTCTACGTCTCCTCTTGTTATTGGATTCTATAGATGTAAGATCAACTTTCCCAACGACAGTGACACCAACATTATCATTCGTGCCAATTCTATATACGTTGCTCTCTTTGGGAGCCTCTTTAGTAGTCGGAGCTTTTTCCTCTGCAAGCTTTTCGCTCGGTTTGCTGTCTGTTTTTTGCTCGATAGTCTTTGGTTCCGATTTTTTAGCTGAATCTGTCACATTGACTTTGGGCGTAGACGCATTAGTGGTGGGTTCTTTAACCTCTTTTTCCTTCACCTTTTTCTTTTGTTCTTCCTCTTGCTTGTTAGTAGCCATAGCATCCTTTTTTGGTTCTGTCTCTACGGCCTCAGGTGATTTATTTTCAGTAACTGAGGTTGTTGTAGGCTCTATCTTTTTCGCTTTGACTTCTGTTTTAGGGGCTACTTCCTTTTTGGGCATTGCAGGTTTTACTTTTTCAACCTCTTCTCCCTTAGTAGTTATTTGGTCTTTTTCAAGGTTGGCAGTTTTCTCCTTTTCTACAATATCCTTCCCAGCAGAGGACTTTGTAGATGTCGATACAACCTCTTTCTTAGTCTGGATGACATTTCCTTTATCATCCAACTCAATTTTACCCTTAACTATTGGACCTGTTTTTCTTTCATTATTTTTATCAGAATCTTTAGATGCTGATGGAGTAGTTAACTCTTTCTGCTTTGGTGCAGGTGAAAGATACTTCGAAGTTAGAGCTTCACGTTCATTTTTCCCAAGATCCTTGCCAAACTTTCGGAGGGATTGTTTGAACTCGTCTTCAGTCAATTTACTATTAACGCTGAAGGTCTTATCTGGGAACTGTTTGCTCAAAAATTCGGTAAGAGTATGTACTCCTACCTGTAGTTCGCTTGCTACTTTATTTACTCTAATGCTGGGCATAAATCGTCTTATATTCTACTCTATCTTCTATTCTACTTACTTCTGAAACTCACTAGGTCATCCTATTAATATTCAGATCTTTCATCAGTGATTTCACCTTCAACCACAGGTGCTGAATCCCCATCCTCTTCTATAGGTAATGCTCTATAGCTTGGGTCGCGAGGAGGTAGGTGTGGATACTGATCTTCAGGCAATTCGTCATCGTCAAATTCGGCCATTAGGACTTGGATAAAGTGATCTACTGTGGACTCCTCTAGATCTGTTGCACGTAGTAAGTCCTCTCGAGATCTCTTGAGTACACTTTTCGCAGTGTCGCATCCAATACCCTTAAATGTATTGATGATCCAGTCATCAATCTCATCATTAAATTCTGTAAGGAATAGGTCACTCATATCTACATCTTGAGTCTCATCCCTATAGATATCAATTTCATATCCAGTCAGCATACTAGCTAACTTGATGTTTTGTCCATTTCGTCCGATTGCAAGTGATATTTGATCCCTTTGGAGATAAATATCTGCTCTCTTAGCTTCTTCGTTAATCCTAACCTCCATCTGTTTTGCTGGAGCTAATGCTCTCTGAATAAGCAAAACTGGGTTATCTGTATATTGAAGAACATCTATACTTTCGTTACGAAGTTCACTAACTACACCTTGAATTCGTGAACCCCTGACACCCACGACTGCTCCTACAGGGTCAATCCTTTCGTCATAGCTCTCTACAGCCACTTTTGCTCTATCGCCCGGGATACGAGCAACACTACGTATCGTAACGAGTCCATCTTGTATTTCTGGTACTTCTCGTTCGAAAAGTCTTATCAAGAATTCATCTGAGATACGGCTAAGAATAATCTTTGGGTTGTTATTATTGTATTCAACTCTATCAATGATTGCATTAACTCTATCTGCTTTTTTAAAGCGATCTCTAGGGATCGTAAGGCTACGAGGAAGTATAAGTTCGTTATCTTCACTATCCATTAGTAGGACCTCTTTTTTCCAAACCTGATAAACATCAGCGTTGATTAATTCACCGACGCGTTGGCTGTAGTTTGCATATAGAGTATCCTTCTCTAGCTCCATGATTTTTGAAGATAATGATTGTTTGAGGTTAAGAATAGCTCTACGTCCGAATGACTCTAGCTTCACTTCGTCCATAAATTCTTCACCAACCTCAAAATCATCTTCACCAGATATTTCAAAGACTTCGTCTAGAGTGACTTGGGTATTTTCGTTTTCCACCTCGCCATCCTCAACTATAATTCTGCGACGCCATATCTCTAAATCACCTGTAGTAGGACTTATGATGACATCGAAGTTATGGTCTGTACCATACATCTTTGCGAGTACATTACGTAGGGATTCTTCCATTACTTTTTGTAATGTATCTTGGTCGATATCCTTTAGCCCCATATATTCTGATAGGGCTGCCATTATGGTCGTCTCTTTTTTCTTGCTCATGAGCTAGTAATATATCTTGGTGTCTATGTTAATTCTTCTTTTTAATTGGTTTGGCTAAATACTTATTAAAACTGTATGAGGTAGGTCGCCTTCTTAACATCCTTATATTCTATATCCAGGATATGTTCAATGGCTTTTTTCCGTCTTTCTCCAGCTGGTTTTTCCATTCGGATTACCTGTAGTTGAAAGCTAGAGTCATTTGCGTTTACTAAGGTTCCTTTCTCTTTGATCCCTGTTTTCAAAAGGACCTCTAAGTCTTTACCTATAAATTTTCGATACCTTCTAGGACTTTCTAGTGGGGTTGTTAGTCCAGCACTAGAGACTTCTAGTTCGAAATCTTCTTTGTCTCTATCTAGGTGATCTTCGATAAATTTGGTAAGCTCTACAATTGTTTCGATGTCAATAGGCTCTGTGTCGTGATCAATCTCCACTGTAATTTGGTTAGCACCTTTTACTTCTGCTTTTACCAAAAAGAATCCCTCTTTGCTCGACAAGTACTCTTGTACAATATTTTTAACCTCAGTAACTTCTATCATTTGTTCTCTATTCAACCTACGCAAATATATATAAAAATGAGAAGACTACCCATTGAGTCCCCTCATTAACCATTCCAATGCAAAAGTACGAAAAATAATGCAATAAACCAATTCTTGAAATGCCGTGAGGTCTAGGAAACTGTAACCGATTTTTTGCTGTTTAAACTATTTATGAGCAAATGAAGATACAAAAAAAGAAGGATGTTGAAATCGCAACATCCTTCTTCTTTTAATAATTATCGTTAGTCATATTCAGGCATTGTGACCTTATGAGCACGAACGGAATCTAATTCACGTTTTGATTCAATTTCCTTTTTGGAAGCAACGATAATCTTTTCGTATTCACGTTGCCCTGTACCAGCAGGAATTAGGTGACCGCAGATAACATTTTCTTTTAGGGCCTCTAAGCTATCAACCTTACCTTCGATAGCCGCATTGTTAAGTACCTTTGGCGTTTCTTGGAAGGATGCAGCTGACATAAAGCTCTTGGTCATTAATGCAGCTCGTGTGATCCCCTGAAGTATCTGATTCGTAGTTGCTGGCAGAGCATCACGAACTTCCATAGGCTGAAGATCTTTTCTTTTTAGTTGACTATTCTCTTCGCGTAGTCGTCTAGCAGTAATGATCTGACCCTCATAATAATTTTGTGAATCACCCTTATTCGTAACAACTTTTTTGCCCCAAAGTCTATTGTTTTCTTCCTGTACATCCAGTTTATCTACCATCTGCTGTTCTAGGAAAGTAGTATCTCCTGGATCTAGTACCTCGACCTTGCGCATCATCTGACGTACAATGACTTCAAAGTGCTTGTCATTAATGGATACACCTTGCTTTCTATACACATCTTGTACCCCGTTAACGATATAGTTCTGTACCGAATTTGGACCAAGAATGGCTAGTATGTCTGAAGGTGAAATGGCTCCATCTGATAGTGCTTCACCTGCTCTAACAAAGTCATTCTCTTGTACTAATAGTTGTCGTGTTAGCGGTACTAAGTACTTGCGCTCGTCGCCCATTTTACTTGTTACGATAACTTCACGATTACCTCGACGTAACTTGCCGAGTGTAACCTCTCCGTCAATTTCTGTAACGATAGCTGGATTAGATGGGTTTCTAGCCTCAAATAACTCAGTAACACGTGGAAGACCACCTGTGATGTCACCTGACTTAACAACTGTACGAGGAATCTTCACTAGAATATCTCCGGCCTTAACTTTTGATCCATTCTCCTTACTAATGTGTGCACCTACTGGAAGGTTGTATGTTCGAAGGATATCTCCACTTTTGTCTGTAATGATTAGGGCAGGGGATAAGCTCTTATCTTTGCTTTCAATTATAATCTTATCAGAGTGTCCAGCAGCCACGTTTGAGTCCGTTTGGATTCTGTAAGTAGCACCTTCCTTCACATCTTCATATTTCAGTTTACCACCCTCTTCAGCAATGATTACTGCGTTGAATGGGTCTGTCTCAAAGATCACATCGTCTGCCTTGACCATTGAGCCTGGCTTAAAGAGAAGCTTTGCACCGTAAGGTATGTTATCAGAAATAAGAGTCATCTTAGTGTTTGGATCAATGACTCGCATTTCAGCCTGACGACCTACTACCACTTGGTAAGCTTTACCACTTTCATCAGTTGTATCTACCGTACGAAGTTCTTCGATTTCTAAAATACCATCGTATTTAGCTTTAAAGTTACGCTCAATAGTATCAGTACTAGCCACACCACCAGCGTGGAATGTACGGAGGGTCAACTGTGTACCTGGCTCACCAATAGATTGTGCCGCCACGACACCTACTACCTCTCCCTTCTGGGCAAGTGAGTTGTGAGCAAGGTTACGTCCATAGCACATAGCACATACTCCCTTTTTACTTTCGCAGGTCAGGACGGACCTAATCTCAACTTCATTGATAGGTGATGCTTGAATCTCTGCAGCTAGCTTTTCATTGATTTCTTCACCAGCCTTGACAATGATCTTTCCTGTGATAGGGTGGATAATGTCATGGACAGATATACGCCCAAGGATACGCTCATAAAGTGAAGCAACAACATTGTTACCTTCCTTAATCTCTTTGCGAACGATACCACGAAGTGTACCGCAATCCTCTTCAGTGATGATCACGTCCTGTGATACGTCTACCAAACGACGGGTCAAGTAACCTGCGTCAGCGGTCTTAAGAGCTGTATCCGAAAGACCCTTACGAGCACCGTGGGTTGAGATAAAGTACTCAAGCACTGATAGACCTTCCTTAAAGTTAGATAGGATAGGGTTTTCCATTGTTTGAGCTCCTTCACCACTTCTTTGAGGCTTAGCCATCAAACCACGAATACCACTAAGCTGTTGGATCTGGTTAGCCGAACCACGGGCACCGGAATCCATCATCATGTAAATAGGATTAAATCCATCCTTGTCCTCCTTTAGCTGCTTCATAAGAATAGCTGAGAGGTTGTTATTTACATTCGTCCAAACATCAATGATTTGGTTGTAACGTTCATTGTTAGTGATGTTACCAAAGCTAAAGTCTTCTACGATACTGCTAACTTCTTCGTATCCATCCTGAATTAGCTCTTCTTTCTCTTTTGGTATGATTACATCAGATAAGTTGAATGAAAGACCTCCCTTGTATGCCATGTAGAATCCAAGATCCTTGATGTTATCAAGGAATTCAGATGTAACAGCGATGCCACACTCCTTTATGACATTACCAATGATGGTACGAAGGCTCTTTTTACCTATCAACTCATTAATGTATCCTAGTTCTTTTGGAACTTGGTCATTGAATATAAGACGACCAACCGAAGTCTCTACTATATGTTGAATTGGCTGTCCTTCCTCATCAATATCATCAACAAGTACATTAATAATCGCATGCATATCAAGTTTGCCTGAGTTATGTGCGATACGAGCTTCTTCAGGACCGTAGAAAGTTAATCCTTCCCCTTTTTGTCCCTTTCTTAGTTTAGTTATATAGTATAGCCCGAGTACCATATCCTGTGATGGAACTGTAATAGGGGTTCCATTAGCAGGGTTTAGGATATTGTGCGATGCGAGCATGAGGAATTGAGCCTCTAGAATCGCATTATTAGACAGTGGTAAGTGAACAGCCATCTGGTCACCATCGAAGTCCGCGTTAAATGCGGTACAAGCAAGAGGGTGAAGCCTAATTGCTTTCCCTTCAATAAGTCGAGGTTGGAATGCTTGGATACCTAATCTGTGAAGAGTAGGGGCACGGTTAAGCAACACGGGGTGTCCTTTGACTACGTTTTCCAAAATATCCCATACTACTGGTTCTCTTCTGTCAACGATACGACGGGCACTTTTAACGGTCTTTACGATGCCACGCTCTATCAATTTACGAATGATAAATGGCTTGTAAAGCTCAGCTGCCATATCCTGTGGCAGACCACATTCATGCATCTTTAGATTAGGACCTACCACGATAACCGAACGAGCAGAGTAGTCCACACGCTTACCAAGTAGGTTCTGTCTGAATCGACCTTGTTTACCTTTAAGACTGTCAGTAAGTGACTTTAGAGGACGGTTTGAATCAGACTTCACCGCACCTCTTCTACCTGAGTTGTCAAATAGACTATCAACAGCCTCCTGAAGCATACGTTTCTCATTACGAAGAATGACTTGAGGTGCTCTAGTCTCAATTAGACGACGGAGGCGGTTATTACGAATAATAACTCTACGATACAGTTCATTCAAGTCAGAAGTAGCAAAGCGACCACCATCCAGAGGCACTAGAGGTCTTAGATCTGGCGGAATCACAGGGATTACCTTCATAACCATCCATTCAGGACGGCTATAACCCTCACTAGCTCTAAAACTTTCTACTACTTGTAATCTCTTCAGAGCTTCCTTCTTTCTCTGCTGCGATGTTTCTTTTGCTGCTCTAGATCTCAGATCATAGGAAAGTTTATCTAGATCAATTTTGATAAGCAGTTGTTCAATCGCTGTTGCACCAATGTCTCCAATGAATTTATCAGGATCATTATCATCAAGTGCTTGATTTCCCTCAGGCAGATTGTTCATATACTCCAAGTATTCTTCTTCAGTAAGAAGTGTACCAACTTCTAACTCTTCAGAATAGATACCAGGATTTACTACGACATAATTCTCGTAGTATATAATCTTTTCAAGTTTCTTAGACGGAATACCTAGGAGATATGCAATCTTATTTGGAATTGATCTAAAGTACCATACGTGAACAATAGGCACCTCTAGACGAATGTGTCCCATCCTTTCACGACGAACCTTCTTCTCTGTAACCTCTACCTGACATCTGTCACAGACAACACCCTTGTATCTAACTCTCTTGTATTTTCCGCAGTGACACTCAAAGTCCTTAACTGGACCAAAAATGCGCTCACAGAATAGACCATCTCTCTCTGGTTTGTATGTGCGATAGTTGATGGTCTCAGGCTTGAGTACCTCACCATGTGAACTTTCGAGAATCTCTTCAGGAGAAGCGAGACCGATACGTATCTGGTTGAAATTGGACTTTATCTTTAAATCTCTTTTAAAAGCCATATGTCTAAATTGAAATAAGGTGCTATGTATAAATTACTGAAGCTCGAAACAAAGGCCTAGACCCTTAAGTTCGTTTAGTAGGACGTTAAGCGATTCTGGAATTCCAGGGGTAGGCATTGGTGTGCCTTTTACGATAGCTTCGTATGCTCTTGAACGTCCAATTACGTCATCACTCTTAATGGTAAGTATTTCTTGTAGAATGTATGCGGCTCCATAGGCTTCGAGTGCCCATACTTCCATCTCTCCAAAACGCTGACCTCCGAACTGAGCTTTACCTCCAAGAGGTTGTTGCGTGATAAGTGAGTATGGCCCAATCGAACGAGCATGCATCTTGTCCTCTACCATGTGCCCAAGTTTTAAGAAGTATGTTACTCCTACTGTAGCTGGCTGGTCAAAACGCTCACCAGTTTCTCCATCATATAGATATGTTCTACCAAATTGAGGGATGCCAGCTTTATCAGTCCATGCGTTAATATCATCTAGTGAAGCTCCATCAAAGATTGGTGTAGCGAATTTTATATCTAATTTCTTACCAGCCCAACCTAAGACAGCTTCAAAAATCTGTCCCAAGTTCATACGTGATGGTACACCCAATGGGTTTAGACATAAATCTACAGGAGTCCCATCCTCAAGGAATGGCATATCCTCGCGGCGAACAATACGGGAAACAATACCCTTATTTCCGTGACGTCCTGCCATCTTATCACCCACCTGAATCTTTCTTTTCTTGGCAATTAATACCTTAGCATTCTGAATAATACCATTAGGAAGTTCATCCCCAAGGGTTGCGTCAAATTGCTTTCTCCTAAACTCACTCTCAAGCTTCTTCAACTTAGTTAGGTAGTTGCGAAGTAATTGACCAATAAGCTCATTAGTATGCTCATCATCGGTCCAGTTAGTGAATTCAATTTCTTCATATTGTAGATTCTCGAGGAGAGGTGTTGTGAATTTAACGCCTTCTGCTACTACAATGGCACCCATGTAATCAGTGATACCTTGGCATACTTTTCTGCTAGTCAATTTAGATAGCTTAGAGAGCATGATGCTCTTAAGATCTTCTTTAGCAGTAGCCTCCTCGTCTTCAAGTTTCTTTTTCAATTCCCGTGTTGTCGCACGAGCATTTTTACCCTTTACAGCACGGCTGAATAGGTGTGTATCGTACACAACTCCCGATAGAGAAGGGTTAGCTTTCAGTGAGGCATCTTTAACATCACCTGCTTTTTCTCCAAAGATAGCATGAAGTAGTTTTTCCTCAGGAGTAGGGTCACTTTCTCCCTTAGGAGTAATTTTACCTACAAGTATGTCTCCTGGATGAACTCTAGCTCCTACTCGGATGATTCCATTTTCGTCAAGATCCTTAGTGGCATCTTCACTTACATTAGGAATGTCACTTGTGAGCTCTTCCATACCTCTCTTGGTTTCTCGAACCTCTAGGTTGTACTCATCGACATGAACAGATGTAAAGTAATCTTCCATGACCATTCTTTCGCTAAGAACGATAGCATCCTCATAGTTATATCCCTTCCAAGGCATATAAGCTACAGTTACGTTACGTCCCAAAGCAAGCTCACCATTTTGGGTTGAATAACCCTCAGTAAGAATTTGACCTTTCTTCAGTTTGTCTCCTCTTTTAACAATTGGCTTAAGGTCGATTGTTGTACTCTGGTTCGTCTTACGCCATTTTGGAAGATGATACACAACTAAGTTGTCATCAAAGCTTACAAACTCCTCCTCTTCAGATCTATCATAGCGAACGTGAATCTCAGTTGAATCAACAAATTCAACAACGCCTTCCTTCTCTGCTACAATCTGTGTCCTAGAGTCCTTGACTAATAATCCTTCCAAACCAGTTCCCACAATTGGGGCATCAGTTTGAATTAGAGGAACAGCCTGACGCATCATGTTAGATCCCATGAGGGCACGGTTCGCGTCATCATGTTCTAGGAACGGAATTAATGAAGCAGCAATAGAGGCGATCTGCATTGGAGACACGTCCATCAAATCCACTTGTTGAGGAGACACTACTGGAAAGTCAGAACCGTAGCGTGACTTCACTGCAGAGTTGGTGAAATATCCATTTTCATCAAGTGGGGCATTACCCTGTGCAACTGTTTTATCTTCTTCCGCTTCTGCAGTATAATACTCAACACCAGATGCTGAGAAATCTACTTTACCATCCGTTACCTTACGATACGGAGTTGACAAGAAGCCTAGCTCATTTATCTTTGCATATACGCACAGAGAGCTAATTAGACCAATATTTGGACCTTCAGGAGTTTCGATAGGGCACAGACGGCCATAGTGAGTATAGTGAACGTCACGAACTTCGAAACCAGCACGATCACGACTAATACCACCAGGTCCTAGAGCTGATAATCTACGTTTATGAGTGATCTCAGCCAATGGATTGGTCTGATCCATAAACTGAGAAAGAGGATTTGTCCCAAAGAAAGAGTTAACTACACTTGAGATCGTTTTAGCATTGATAAGATCTACAGGTGTAAATACTTCATTATCACGAACATTCATCCTTTCACGAACGGTTCGTGCCATACGAGAAAGCCCTATACCAAATTGTTGATACAGTTGTTCTCCTACAGTTCTTACACGTCTATTACTTAAGTGGTCGATATCATCAACCGTCTCTTTTTCGTTTTTAAGAGCTACTAGATACTTAATGATAGCCGAAATATCCTCATTTGTAAGAACCTTTACGTCCTCATTAATTTCTAATTTTAGCTTCTTATTAATTCTATACCTCCCCACATCGCCAAGATCATATCTCTTTTCGGAGAAGAAAAGATTATTGATTACTTCCATCGCAGAGTTTTCATCTACTGGATCTTGACTTCTTAGCTGTTTATAAATATGATATGCAGCCTCTTTTTGTGAGTTTGAAGGGTCTTTTTGAAGCGTATTGGTAATAACGCTATAGTCCAGACCATTTTCTGCATCTTTAAGTAGCAGAATGTTTTTTGTGCCTGAATCAAGTATGAGTTCTGAGTTCTCCTCAGTCAGTTCCTCATCTCTATCAACCACTACTTCGTATCTTTCTAGAGAAACGACTTCACCTGTTTCTTCATCAACGAGGTCTTCAATCCAGCTATTCAAGACGCGGGCAGCAATCTTCCTGCCCAGGTTCTTTTTCAAGTTAGACTTACTAACTTTGACCTCTTCAGCTATACCAAATAGATTAAGAATATCCTTGTCACTCTCGTAGCCTATGGCACGAAGTAATGTTGTGACCGGAAGCTTCTTCTTACGGTCAATGTATGCATACATGACATTATTAATGTCTGTTGCAAATTCTATCCATGACCCTTTAAATGGAATTACCCTAGCTGAGAATAGCTTTGTTCCATTGTTGTGTACACTCTCACTAAAGAATACACCAGGAGAGCGGTGCATCTGAGATACCACCACTCGTTCAGCACCATTGATGATAAAGGTACCTGATGGAGTCATGTACGGGATCTGTCCTAGATACACATCCATGACAGAGGTATCGAAATCCTCATGTTCTGGATCCGTACAGTAAAGCTTCATCTTGGCTTTTAGAGGGACATTATATGTCAGCCCACGTATTAAGCACTCATCGAGTGAGTAGCGTGGTGGATCTATAAAATAATCAAGAAACTCTAGGACGAAGTTATTACGAGTATCTTGGATCGGGAAGTTCTCCATAAATACCTTATAGAGTCCCTCATTCTTACGCTTGTCCGAGGGTGTATCCAATTGCATGAAATCCTTGAATGATTGCAGTTGGATGTCTAAGAAATCTGGGTAATCCAGAGGGTTCTTGATGGCAGCGAAGTTTACTCTTTGTTTGTTATTATTATTGGACATAAAAAACCTTAAAAGCCGAATTTAGGGAAAAAGACACGAAAAGGTTAAAGACCCACTATATCGTGGGTCCTTAACCATCACCTGTATTATCTACAGGAGGCACAGTTACAAGCTTACGCTATTTCTACTTCAGCACCAGCCTCTTCGAGGACAGCCTTAAGTGCATCAGCTTCAGCTTTGTCTACGCCTTCCTTAAGTTTACTTGGAGCTGCATCTACTAGTTCCTTAGCTTCTTTAAGACCAAGGCCCATGTGTTCCTTAACAGCCTTTACTACTTGTAGTTTAGCACCACCTGCAGCCTTAAGAACTACATCAAATGTGCTCTTCTCTTCTGCAGCACCTTCACCGCCAGCAGCAGGACCTGCAACTGCAACTGCAGCAGCAGCTGGTTCAATACCATATTCATCCTTAAGAATGTTCTTAAGTTCTGTTACTTCAATTACAGTAAGGTTCACTAGTTGTTCAGCAATAGCTTTGATATCTGCCATGTTGTTATATATATTATTTGTGTTATATACTTTTTTGAAAAATCTCTTTTTTTGTAGGACAACTAAATATTAGTTGTTCTTTTCTTCAATTGCATCCAGCAGACCGTGGATAGTACCACCAGCTGAAGCAAGCTGCGAAACGACGCTTTGGATAGGTCCTTCAAGCATACCAAGGATATCTCCGATAAGTTCTTCCTTGCTCTTGATAGTAACCAACTCTTCTAGCTTCTCAGGACCAAGGTAAATGCCTTCTTGTACGTAGGCACCTTTAAGTTCTGGTTTTGCTTTTTGAGTTTCATCCTCAGGTTTGTTCTCTTTAATAAAGGCCTTGATTAGCTTTGCAGGTGCATTTGCTGTTTCAGCAAACATTACCGCAGTATTTCCTTTCAAGGTGTCATATAGTGGGGAGTATGCTTCATCGTTTACTTGGCTTAGTGCGATTCTCATAAGAGTGTTCTTCACCACTACCAATTTTACGTCACTTTTGAAGCACTCCTTACGCAGTGCACTTGTCTTATCAGCAGTTAGTCCCTCGATGTCAGTTAGGTAGAAGTTTGGATATTGTTCTACTAACTCAACCAATTGGTTAACCACTGTTGTTTTAAGTTCTTTCTTCATACTAATTGAATCCTTTTTTTCTTTTTCTCTGAATTATTATTCTCCAACAAAAGAGCGAGGATCCACCTTGATACCAAGGCTCATAGTACTTGATAAGAAAATACTCTTAATATAAGTACCCTTCGCAGCAGTAGGCTTAAGTTTCACGATTGTGTTGATAAATTCACGTGCATTATCACGGATCTTTTCAGCAGGGAAAGAAATCTTACCAACTGATGCGTGTATAATTCCAGCTTTATCAACCTTAAAGTCGATCTTACCTTGCTTAACCTCACGTACCGCGTTACCAATTTCGTTAGTAACGGTTCCACTTTTTGGGTTAGGCATAAGTCCACGAGGACCAAGAACTCTACCAAGTGCACCTATCTTTCCCATAACGCTAGGCATGGTAATGATAACGTCCACGTCGGTCCAGCCACCTTTGATCTTCTCAATGTATTCATCAAGTCCTACATAGTCAGCACCAGCTTCTTGTGCTTCAGTCTCTTTGTCAGCAGTACAGAGCACCAGTACCCTAGTTTCCTTTCCTGTTCCGTGTGGTAGTGATACAACACCACGTACCATTTGGTTAGCTTTTCTTGGATCTACACCGAGACGGATATCTATATCTACAGAAGCATCAAACTTAGTTGTTGTGATCTCTTTTACAAGAGCTGAAGCTTCCGTAAGTGTATATAGTTTCCCCGGCTCGACCTTACTCAAAGCTAACTTTTTATTTTTCGTTAGTTTACTCATAATAAATCGATTGTTTTTTATTCAACATTTTCCGGGAAAGCCCCTTTAATAGAAATACCCATACTCCTAGCAGTCCCTGCAACTAACCTCATAGCACTTGCTATAGTGAAGCAGTTTAGGTCTACCATTTTTGCTTCTGCGATCGTCTTAACATCATCCCATGTAATGGTCGCTACTTTCTTACGATTTGGTTCTGCACTACCTGATTTTTTCTTAGAGATCTCCAGAAGTTGAACAGCCACAGGAGGTGTTTTTACGATAAAGTCAAAAGACTTATCGCTGTAATATGTAATTATTACAGGTAAAACTTTCCCAGCCTGATCTTGGGTTCTGGCGTTAAATTGCTTGCAAAAGTCCATAATGTTGATCCCTTTTGCACCAAGTGCAGGACCAACCGGAGGGGACGGATTAGCCGCACCACCTTTGATTTGCAGTTTAAGTTGTCCAGCAATTTCTTTTGCCATGATTAATTAAACATTTAAAGTGTTAATAATTTTGTGATGAAGTTCAGTCGAGCACTTACCCCTTTATTTTCTTATTCAGCATTAATCTTGTATATGCACAAGTCGTAACAATTTTTGCATTTACAACAAGAAAACGAGGTCCTCTATATCCTAGAGGTGGGTAAAGTTATGGCATGCTCTCCTTTTCCACTTGAATAAAGTCAACTTCCATCGATGTCTCACGCCCGAATACTTTAACAAGTATTTTAAGCTTCTTACGATCATCTAAAACCTCAGTAATTTCACCAAAGAAACCTGAGAATGGCCCGTAAGTTACTTTTACTCGTTCTCCTTCGTGGAATGATAGTTCACCATCGTCAGGTGTATCACTTAGTTTATCAGCAACACTCTTCATCTGCTCTACGTCCTCTGTTGAGAGAGGTGTAGGATCATCTTCAGAGCCTAGGAAACCAAGTACATTGGGGATGCGACGAAGTGTAAACTTTGTCTCACCGACCAAATCTGCTTGTACGAACACATATCCAGAATAATATGGACGAGTGCGTTCCACACGGCCACCCTTAGCACTCTTATTGAGTTGATAATAGGTTTCCATAGGAATCAATATTTCTCCCACATTTTCCTTTAATACAGGGACTGCATCACGCATACCCTCTATGTATTCCTCTACATCCTTTTCTTTGCCCGTTATTGTACGGAGGACGTAGTATTTCATATCCTTATTGCTCATTACTAAATAAACTTACTTCCTTACGATAATTACCTATATCCGTATTAGATAAGAGTGCGGTATATACCTGTAACGATAAATTCGAACGCTTTGTCTACCAAGAAAATAAACAGTGACATGACTAGGGAAGCAACTAGTACTAGCACTGCACTGTTTGAAAGTTCTTTCTGGGTAGGCCAAGTCACCTTATAGCGAAGTTCTTTGTAGCACTCGCTAGCGTAAGAACCTAGTCTTACAAAGAAATTGTCTTTCTTCTTAGGGTTAGCCATAAAACCTTTTATTGTTTGTTTGTAAAACCTTTATTTCATGTAATCTATGTTTTAGACTACCCTTACGAAATAATGATTTCCATTACTATCTTAATTTGTAAAGAAACCTTTGGAAGGGAATTTACACCCTCCCAAAGGGTTCCTTATGATTTCTCTTGCACGGGCAGAAAGATTCGAACTCTCGACACCTGGTTTTGGAGACCAGTGCTCTACCAGCTGAGCTATGCCCGTTTATAAAGTGATGAGGGCGAGGATATAATCTTCGTACCTCATCACTTATTCTTATAATTCTAGGGGATGAGACCCTTTGAATTAGATTTTATTAGTCAAGTAGTTCAGTGATCTGACCTGCACCTACTGTACGACCTCCTTCGCGGATTGCGAAACGAAGACCTAGGCTACATGCTACAGGGTAGATTAGTTCTACTGAAATTGTTACGTTGTCACCTGGCATCACAATTTCCTGACCTTCTGGAAGAGTGATTTCACCGGTTACGTCTAGAGTACGAATAAAGAACTGTGGACGGTACTTGTTACGGAATGGAGTGTGACGACCACCTTCTTCTTTCTTAAGTACGTAAACCTCTGCCTTGAATTTTGAGTGAGGCTTAACGCTACCTGGCTTACAGATAACCATACCACGCTTGATATCGTCCTTGTCAATACCACGAAGAAGTAGACCTACGTTGTCACCAGCTTGACCTTCGTCAAGAATCTTACGGAACATCTCAACACCAGTTACAACTGACTTAGTCTTCTCAGCACCAAGACCGATGATCTGTACTTCATCACCTGTGTGAACAACACCTGTTTCGATACGACCAGTTGCTACTGTACCACGACCAGTGATTGAGAATACGTCCTCTACTGGCATTAGGAAGTCCTTATCTACAGCACGAGGTGGAATTGGGATCCATTCGTCAACAGCATCCATTAGCTTACGAACACTTTCTTCCCATTTCTCTTCTCCGTTAAGTGCACCAAGAGCAGAACCCTGGATAACTGGAGTGTTGTCGCCATCGAAGTCGTAGAATGAAAGAAGCTCACGGATCTCCATTTCTACAAGTTCTAGCATCTCTTCGTCATCTACCATATCGCACTTGTTCATGAATACAACAAGACGAGGTACGTTTACCTGACGAGCTAGAAGGATGTGCTCACGAGTCTGTGGCATAGGACCATCAGTTGCAGCCACTACGATAATAGCACCGTCCATCTGAGCAGCACCAGTTACCATGTTCTTTACATAGTCGGCGTGTCCTGGGCAGTCAACGTGTGCATAGTGGCGGTTAGCTGTTTGGTACTCAACGTGTGAAGTATTGATAGTAATACCTCTTTCCTTTTCTTCAGGAGCGTTGTCAATTGAGTCGTAAGAGCGTAATTCTGTATGTCCGTCTCTTGCTAGCACAGTAGTAATCGCAGCAGTAAGAGTAGTCTTACCGTGGTCTACGTGGCCGATCGTACCAATGTTTACGTGAGGTTTCGATCTGTCGTAATGTTCTTTTGCCATAGTCTAATAACAATAAAATATAGTTGTGTTTATAATATTTAATCCCCAAATATATGAAAAATGCCTGTGATAACCAAATCTTAGAGCATATTTCATATTTCTGAGCCGACGCCGGGAATTGAACCCGGGACCTCTTCCTTACCAAGGAAGTGCTCTACCCCTGAGCTACGTAGGCGTTAGAGCGGAAGACGGGGCTCAAACCCGCGACCCTCAGCTTGGAAGGCTGATGCTCTATCAACTGAGCTACTTCCGCATGATTTAAAAAAGTGTGGGCAGTGATGGATTCGAACCACCGAAGTCGAAAGACAGCTGAGTTACAGTCAGCCCCAGTTGGCCACTTTGGTAACTGCCCATTCTTTTTATTGTTCCCATTTATGGGATCGGTGGCAAAGTTACAAAAAGAATTTTGATCAGCAAAATATTTTAAACTAATATTTCGTTCAAATCGCTTTTTTTGATGTTTGTTTTAGTTGCCTTTGTTTATGGAGTTATTGCATTAGTCGCTCTGTGTCTATGATCTCTTATAGTAGTTCGTATCTATGAGACTCGATTTGTTAGTCCGTTTTTGATTTTTTGTGTCATTGATTTCTTAGACCATTGAAATATACATTGCTTATTATTCTCTTTTAAAAGTGTTATGTATCTAGAACGTGTTGCTGAAGGGCAATGTACTGCTTTTCGACTTAGGTACGGTTAACTACTATGATCACATACTACTAACTTTAATCTATCTTTCTATATTCCTTGCTATTTTATTCGCTGTTTCTTTTTCAGATGATTTATAAGCAAATCCATTATGGTCTTATATTTTTATCACTCTATCTTCTTTGCGTCATTATAACTTCTACAATATATTTATGTACTTTTGTGCCGTTCGTAATTTAATGTACTACATAATATAATGTGTATGAACGCAACATTGGTTTCTGTGTTTTTTGTAGCTTTAGGTGGCGGTTTAGGTTCTGCAAGTAGGTTTTTGTTGTCGTTATTTACTCAACAATGCTTACCCACGATGTCATGGATTGGCACACTTAGTGTAAATATTTTAGGCTCATTTCTTATTGCTCTTTTTTTAGTTTTAGGTAGAGCGTATTATCCTACTTCATCATTTTTCTCTCCTTTTTTTATGGTTGGTTTATGTGGTGGGTTTACTACATTTTCTAGTTTTACCTTGGATGCGTATAAGTTGTATGAGTCAGGAGATACCCGAATGGCTGTGCTCTATGTTCTTCTATCTCTTATTCTTTCTTGCCTAGCCCTTCTTGGGGGACTATATGTTGGTGGAAAAATAACACTTCGTTAGTTCAATATTATAGATTTTCCTTGTACCTCGTCAGGTAAATATCCACGAGGGTTAGAGCAGTCATCGCATCGACTACAGGAAGTACTCTAGGGAATACTGAAGCATCATGCCGCCCTGTGATTTCAATCGTTGTATTATCCCCTTGACTATTGATGGTTTTTTGTTTTTTTGAGATCGAAGCAATTGGTTTGAATGCCGTCCGAAAGCAGATATCGGCTCCATTTGTTATACCTCCTTGCACACCACCAGAGTGGTTGGTTGCGGTGACTATCTTCCCATTAATCACTTCGAATGGATCATTAGCCTCGCTTCCTTTCATACGTGTCATATCAAATCCATCTCCCATTTCAAAGCCCTTTGCCGCGCCGATGCTCATCATTGCTGCAGCCAGTCTTGCATCCAGCTTGTCAAATAGGGGGTTACCCCATCCAGCAGGTGCACCCTGTATAATTGTGCTAACCGTGCCTCCTAGAGAATCTCCCTCATCTCTGGCTTTCAGGAGGGCTTGATACATCATGTTATCCTCCTTCTTTGATGGACACCCAGTAATACTTTTGACTACATCTTCCATTGTGAAGTCGTTGTTATATTTATCAGGTAAACTGGTATTCCCAATCTGTGAAGTATAGCTAAGGATATGTACGCCCTGCTGCTCTAAAAGTTGTATAGCAATAGCTCCCGCCACCACTCTCACTACGGTCTCACGAGCTGATGCTCTCCCGCCACCCCTGTGATCTCTGATACCATATCTTGCTTGGTAACTATAATCTGCATGCGACGGTCTGTATATCTCTTTGAGCGGATCATAGTCGTTTGATTTATGGTCTCCATTGGGGAATATATACGCTATTGGTGTACCTGTGGTTATCCCATCTAGCAGACCCGATATAAAGACCGGCTGATCTTTTTCACTCCTAGCTGTGCTGATACTACTTTTCCCCTTTCTCCTTAGGAGCATCTTTTCTATATGTTCATAATCTACTTGAAGGCCTGGAGGACAACCATCTATGACTCCACCGACATAGGGTCCATGAGATTCTCCAAAGGTGGTAAGTACAAATCTTTGACCAATGCTATTCATGATTTTATTTTGGTTGAAGTAGTTTGTCTAAACGAAGAGACCATAAGGTATAGAATCCTTTGGATGGAATGTCAGAAGTTGATGCGGCTCTTTTTTCGAACATTTCCTTAATCTCTTTTAATTTAATCACTATCGTAGGAGCTACCTCGTACCCTCTTGGAGAAGCAGGCATGAAGTTGGCTCTAAAGAAATTCTTATCTTTCTTTTCTATTATTGGCTCAATGTTATGATTATGATAAACTTCGTTCATGCAAAGAGGAGTAGCCATCATTTGTTTTAGAGTTCTATCGTAAGATGGGTCATTATATAGAGCTCCTATCGGTATCTCTGCTATTGAGATGTCGCTATATCCAATGAGGTTAGAGAGAGCTGCATCCATTAAAGCAAGGTCTATCGGCTTCAGTTCTTTTTGATGATAAACTGGCTCGAATACCTCCCGGACATAGTCATCTATGTAGTCTTGGAGGGAGTAGCCCGTGCCTTGTTTTGCTTTACTTCCATCTATGATACCCAATAAGCGATATGACTCTAATAAGTCATGAGCAATGTAGAGTGGGATGAAGCGCTGCATATTGCCTCCTTCTTGAGAACCACTTTTATCATATTTCTGTTGGATATCATTTGTGAATAGCCATTGACCCATCTCTCTGACCTGCTTAATCACCCAATGTAGAGCCGCTTGCTGTTTTTCTTTGGAAATATACGTAACAGGCATTTGTCCATCTCCTTGTCTATTCTCATAATACACGCGTCCTCCTATATATGGAGTGACATGTCTTAGGTGTCGAAAGAATTGCCCCACAATCTCCGAGTGAGCTTTCTCTAGGTCATCTGTACGATCGCCTTCGTTAGCAAGCCATTGCTCATAGTACCGTAAGATGAATTTTAAGTTTTTAATACCGTAATCACCTGCCTTCATGTGGTCATCACCTAAGTCTTCCGTTTGGTCTGTAGGGTCTAGAATCCACATCTGTTGAGCTCCAAACTCATACATCGGATCATCCTTTTTCTCCTCTATCCACTTATTGAGGATTGTTTTCTCATCCCTGTAACTTTTCACTTCTGGGATATAGCGGTACCCCCAGTTGATAGCGTATATATCATAGACCCCGATAAGTGGTGGTGTCATCTTTACCCCTCTTTCGTAGTCACCAGGCTGTGCGATGTAGTTGTTCCGAGCATAGTCCATGATGCTAGGAGTGGTCCCGAACTTTTGCGTAAAGTCTGGATCTCTGAGCTTTTCTACAGGGAAGGAATAACTAGCTCCCATGTTGTGCATCAGTCCGAGGGTATGTCCTATCTCATGCGAAGCAACGTATCTCATGGCTTCCGCCATGACTTCATCAGGGATAATATGGCTTCGGACACGGGCGTCAGCAGCCGCAGTCTGAGTAAATCGCCAGTGATGGAGTAGGGACACTACATTATGATACCAGATGACATCGGCACATAGTATCTCGCCACTCCTTGGGTCTATATAGCTTGGTCCCATTGCATTAGCAATTTCAGTTGTGGCATACTTGATACAGGAGAAACGTAGGTCATCAGGATCAAAGTCGGGCATCTCTTCTTTACTTGGATAGAGTCTGGCCTGAATGGCATTCTTGAATCCAGCAGCCTCAAATGCTTTGTTCCAATCTTCCACACCATTTATGACTGCTGTTCTCCACTTTTGGGGGAAAACAGTGTCAATGTAAAAGACGATAGGCTGAATTGGGGAGACCAACTGCCCAGCATTATAGGCTGTCGTATCAGATGGTTCGAGTCTCCAGCGATGAATAATCTTAAACTGTTCGATCTTATCAAGCGAGGTTGTGAAGCGTTGGCGAAGACTATAAAAGTACCCAACACGATTATCCTGTAGCCTCATCTTCATTGGCTTCTCTGGAAGAAGTACCAGTGAACGATGTGTCTCAATGGTGTAGGGGTCAGTGTCCTTTCTATAAGCCATGATACTCTTAATCTCTACATTACGAGGAAAGGTCTTAACGCTCTTAACGAAACTAGCACTGCTGATAGGGCTGCCAGCTATCATGCTATCTTCTACTGGGGATATATTTGACTCCCCACCAAGGAAGAAATCCGTGACATCTATGACCACATTATCACCGTGCTCTGTTTCAATATCAAAGGTTGTTAATATGGGCTCAATAAAATTCTTCTCAAAGGACGGTGCTATCGGGTCATTCTCATCTACAAAATTCTCTGTCTGAATGGTGTGAACCACGATCTTCTCATTAAGCTTTGCCAGACGAATAATAATAGGCTCTGTTACCATCTGTCCTGCTACGGCTTCGAGAGTATTTGATGTTTGGGAAATCCGATTAGAGAGCAAAA
Organism: Porphyromonadaceae bacterium W3.11; assembly: GCA_030434245.1. Taxonomy (NCBI): domain Bacteria; kingdom Pseudomonadati; phylum Bacteroidota; class Bacteroidia; order Bacteroidales; family Porphyromonadaceae; species Porphyromonadaceae bacterium W3.11. The sequence goes on along the minus strand of JAUISX010000001.1, from coordinate 457,602 downwards.
GGGGCTTTCCCATAATCGAGTCGGAGAGTTCAAAGTATAGCTTGCCCTTTTTTAAAATAGTCACTACCAACCCACTATCTACCTCTGCCTCTTCTATCAGGTCAGAATATTTATCCTCTACCTTCTCTTCCTCGCTTCTCTTCTCTGCGGCCTCCTTGGCAGCCTGTCTCTTACTCTTGAAGATTTCTTTGAATGGTTTTAGATTTGTCTCTTCTTGGGCTAAAGCAGTCTGCCCACTGAGTGTTATGACTAAGATAAGTAGTGTTACCCACCTTTTGATATTCATGATATTCTAATTCTTATTTCTTTATTCGTCTGTTCCAATACTCTTCCATAAACCCAATGCCATATCCGAAGTGCTGAACGTACGTTGCAGCAACGGCATGAAGCCCCATATTCATACTATCCATCTGAATGCTACCACTGATGAAAATCAATAACGCATAGAGGAGAATAAATGGAATGAATACACCGAATACTGAGAGCACATTTATAATGACGAAAATGGTTGGTAGATAGTGTACTGGCTTAAGTGTACCAGGATGAAAATGATCCAGTATGATTCTAGCTCTTCCACTATGCCTCACCTGTTGGAAAAAATCACTATAAGTTACCCTCCTTTTGTGATATAGCCACGCTTCTGGGTATAAGGCTGAGCGATAGCCAGCTTCTATAGCTCTCATGCTTAAGTCTAGGTCTTCTCCATACCTCATCCCTTTTCGGAATCCTCCTAGTTGCTCGAAGATGCTTCTCCTTATCCCCATGTTAAAGGTGCGAGGATAGAAAGAGTCCACACTCTTCTTAGCTCCTCTAATTCCACCAGAGGTGAAGAGTGAGGTCATACTAAAGTTTATCGCTTTCTGAATCGCAGTAAAGTTATCCGCTGCTCTGTCTGGGCCACCGAAAAGGTCTGCTTTATTCAATTGCATTTCAGCGACTAAGGCTCTTAAAAATAAGGGTGGGAGTATAGTGTCACTATCAAGAAAGTGGAGGTACTCACCCGTCGCCTCCTTTGCCCCACGATTTCGAGCACCACCAGGTCCTGTATTAGACTGTTGAATATATTTTATGGGGAGGATATGTTGGAATTCCTGAGCTATAAACGCTGAAGAGTTGGTCGAGCCATCTTCGACTATAATAATCTCATAGTGAATATCTGTAGATTGGAGCTTAGAGAAGGATTCCAGTAGATCTCGAAGCTCAGAAGGTCTATTATAGATAGGAATAATGAATGAGATGTCCATGCTGATGTACTGATTGTGATACGGATTAAAAGTGTTCCTTATTAAAGTGGTATTGAAGGGAAATCCCTCCGCCTAAGGTTTTAGGTGTATATTTTCCGAAGTCCATGCCAGCTTCTAAACCTACATAGAGTCCTTTGAAATACTCTATTGGTGCTTGCACCCTTAGATAACTGTAGGTGGCATGGAAGGGCTTCTCAGGGCGAGAGTAAAAGCTACCCCATGACTTCGCGAGTGTCAGCTTAGCTTCATACTTGATATTCCAGAGTTGCTCTAACGTTCCGCTAATACCAAAGTGAAAAGCTTGAATCCTATTGTGTTGGTATCTCTTGGCATCATCTTCAAGATAATCCTTGTAAGCACGAGGAATAAGGAGAGGGTTCCCTATATTCATCCCTACGTAGGTAGCCCCACTTCTATACTCTCCATTACTATAGTATCCATCAGCACCGCCGCCACGGCCTTCGCCATTCGGACGGTAAAAGTCCAAGATGTGGAATGGTCCTGATTGATTCATGGTGGTGATATATTCTACCAAAGCGTGGCTGATGGGGGATGACTTTTTCTTGAATGTAACATGTAACCCCCATAAACCATCAGGCCCATTATTCAGCTCTATACCAGATTTGTCCTCAAAGATATGTAGGTGATACAGTTGGAATCTGTGGCTTGGCGTATGCCATGCCAGCTCCATGAGATATTGTCCAAAATGATTACCAAGGACATTGATTTGATCACTTGTGGTGGCATCGCTACCTCCACTTTTCCCCATAATCACACGAAAGAAATCCTTAAATGACGCGGGCTCACTTTTTTCTAATCCGTGATGATGCCCTCCCCACTGAGCTGCGTGTGTCCCACCAACGGTCAGAGTAAGGGGAAGTGTCCCATCTTCTTTTCCTATCCTTAGGTAGCCGGTCTTATGGTGCCATAATGTGCCTACCGTGTAGTATCGATCAGGAGCTCCTGGATACGTAAGCTGGTGATATCTATTTTCAAAAAATCTTCCGACGGAGAAGTCTGCATAAAGCGAGAGTATTCCATTCGTCTTGGGAATCTCTATGAAGTCATTGGTGTGCAGCAAGACCATTGGAATAGGGAGTGCATTATTTGATAAGACCATTGCACCAGATGTCTGAGGGGAAAAGTCTATAGGTTGCTGATAATCCATCGCACCAAGCTTAATGCCCACCCAGTCATTCTTGTAACCTATACCCAGTTGTCTGAGTCTATAGATGGGTTTCATGCCCGATTCCATCAATCCTTCAAAGACACCCGTTAGGTAATGTCCCTTACCCAGCTGATACTTGTATGACGTGGTGATGTCCAATAACGCAGAGGTTGGAGCAAGCGAGCGTCTTCCACCCTGCCCATGAACACTCCAGAACGCAGCAGATGTCCCACTATAGCCCCCCCCTTGTAGCTCTGTGGATACTTTAAGACCTAACGGTATCTCATCCTCCCATCTCTCCTCAAAATCTTGAGCAGAAAGCCCTACTAGGCTAATGACTAAGATTATTGCAGCGTATAATAGTTTTCCTTTCATTACTCTCTATTGAAATCATATAACGAACAAAGTTAGCAAATTTCCCTCTATTGCTCTGTTTGTTTCCTCTTATATTCCAGACCTCTTTCTTTATAATAATCTGTTGGTATTTAAAGGATATGATTTCAGAGGTTTTTTATTGTGCTTTCATATTTGCTAAACTAATGGCTTAAGGCTAAAGCTTATCTGCATCAATTCGTCCCCCCTCTTGACCATGAGATTAACGTCTTCTACATTTTCGAAGAGATCCACTCCATAATTGATATCCGTTACCTTAGTACCATTAACCTCGATGATTCTGTCATCAATCTGTAGTCCACCCAGTTCTGCCGAGAAGGATTGATATAGCCCAGTAACAACCCAGCAGCCCAAGGTCTCTTTCCTATTAACGTACCCGAATCCCAATCGTGGAAATGCACTTATCTTATCGTAATTCTTATTGGGCTTAAGGTATAAATGATTATTTATAAAGTCTATATAAATATCAAATTGGGACAAAATCTCATTGCCCAATATCCCCATATAATCTCTAGAAGATAACGCACCCTCTTTATCTGTAGAGTATGACACCCACATGTCATTAATTACATAGTCAGATAACCGCACCGTATTTGCAGAAAAATCATATTGTTCTGATTCACCCCCTATCCCACCATACTTGGTAAAGTATCTGAGCTTATTGGAAATTACTGAATATAAATCGTACTCCTTGGACACGCTACTCGAAATGATGACAGAGGAGCCTGAACCAAAATCCAGTAAAAAGTTACCAGCTATCTGTACGGAATCATTTACCATTATCGCCAAAGGAACATGTAGCTTACGATCACTACTTACCAAGTCCACTTTACTATAATCCGTCAAGTCTAAGGAGTCAATAGATGAGTAAATCTTCATATACTCCTTTGTATAGTTTATCTCAAGGACTGAGTCTCTAAAGTACTCCATACCTATTATCCCATCTGCATAATCTCCCAAGATCTCTTTTAGCTGAATAATTGGAACATACTCAACATCATAAGCATAGCCATAAAAATCAAAATGCACCCTATCCTTTATTAGATTGATACGCTGGGTAGAACTTCCTGCACCAGAAATATGTGCATCTACTAAAGATTTATGAGAAAAACCTTTCTCCGCATAATAAGTACTATCAACATAAAGTCCCCAAGCACCTGTGTCAAACACATAGTTACCCTCAATGCTGTCAGTAGCACCCTTAATGTATAGATGATTACTATAAAAGGTAAATGGGAAAGCTCCATCTGGAATAATCACTTCTTCCACTTGTCCCTCCTCTTCATCATGCTTATCTGATTGCTTTTTATTGCAACTACATAATGCCAAAAGTCCAATACTTAACACTAAAATAAATTTTGCCTTTGTCTTCATGGCTGAATTTTTTATTTTAAAATAAAACTCCGAAAATATTAAAAGTGTTGTAAGTAAAAGAAATTATAACGCATGTTATGATGATTACTGCCAGCAAGTTAATTGATAATATCCTTCTCATCATAACGTTATGTTCTTAGTGATTAGTGAGTTATAAGAGGACAAAGCCTAGATGTACATTGGAGGTGCGTCCTTCTACCTTGTACAATTGTTCCCCTTTATTTGCGTCTTGAATGATCCGATACTGTTTACCATCAAGACCATTGGCATAAGTGATATCTACTATGGTCATCTTTGGTCCCCAAAGTTTTGGGAATAGGCGTCCTAAGATGGGAATATACATAGCTCCAGATCCAGCCACTGCCTCTTTTTTAACAAAGATGTCTGAGTGCTCTATAGGTATAAGCTCGACATCATTGTTTTTTCTATCTCTTTGTAATTTCTTCGTCGTCTTTTCGTAGATGAGAAAAATGATCATACACAATGAAATCATTATTACCGTACCCCAAATGCGCTGTTCAGCAGATAAGGACATAGTCATAATAATCACAAGCCAAAGCAGAACGGTAATTCCAGCCATAACACTGGCGATGGCGGTGTAGGGGGAAAGAGCATCATTTAGAAGGCGTTTGGTATCCATAGTGTTCATAATTAGAATATTTTTAGAGTTTAAGGATTTATCAATCAATATAAATAATTCAAAGAAACTTTTTTGATGGCTCCTATCTATTCATAATAAGCATCTTAAGAACATTGCATGAGTATCTATTATCAAATATAACAAAATATTCAATATTTATATATTGGTGTCCGATAAAAAAGAATATGAAAAATGCTCTAATGCATATTCATGATAAAATTCTCCTTCGAAAGAGATCTATCATAGAAACAGTCAATGATCTCTTAAAGAACGTATGCCAAATAGAACATACGAGACATCGTAGTATTAATAACTTCGTAGTCAATCTGGTTTCAGGGTTACTTGCGTACAACTTGATGCCTAAAAAGCCTTCCTTAAATCTTGGAATCATTGATAAAGAGGCTCTTGTTACAGTTGCTTAAATCGAACTCGCGTCTTATTAGGACTAATTATCAGAAAGTAAAAATGCATCGAAACAATACTTCTGATGGTCTAAAATAAAAGAGAGTGGACAGGATATCTGAACTAATAGGTTCTGTAACGATGAGACTACTGGAGTTGAAGACATTATTCCACTCTCCTACAACCTCAAAATGCTTGTTAAATACGTATGACATAGTTAGATCCCCTAGTAGTGCATCTGAATACTGTCTCTGTATCCTAGTAGAGGTGTATGTGAGCTTCCCTTGTATTTCGAGTCCTTTTGTAGGAAATAGGGAGAGCGAAAGCGTATGTGATTGGTCTTGTCGAGGGGTTTCGTCGCTATGAGCGACTTGGTGTAAGGCAAGTGATACCTTACCTATATAGCGGGTTCGTAACCACTCCAATGGCACCATATCAGCACTGCCTACTATGGAATAAATTCTATTTTGGATATCTATAGGCTTATGATCTCTCACCGCTTTACTGTTAGCCAATATCATTTGGGGATTAAGGCTAATTTTTGTACCGAGAGCCCTTAGGTACCAATCTACTTCAGCACCTATGTTCCATGAGGTCGTGCGATGAGGATAGGCAATAAGCTTGAGATTAAAGGCGTTATCCTCGAAGCTGACATCTGCTAAAGAGTTCATCCAGTTGGTGCTAGAATTTACCCAAAGTGTCATGAAAAAGGCTTTTTGAATGTTCTTATAGTGTATCCGACCACCTAAGTTCATGATATTCTTCTTTGGAGTTTTCAAGTCGCGACTCATCAACATATTATTATTCAGTAAGACTACTCCTGTCATCTCATCAGTATAGGATGGTGCTTCATCTCTGTGTGCAGCATATAGACTAAGATCCCAATTTATAGAAGGGCGGTAGTTAAGCGTCAGGGTTGGTAAAAATCTAAAGTAGTGAAGCTCTTCAATTCTACTTTTAGTAAAATGGTATATGATGGGGATATTAAGGTTCACAAACCATTTGAGCGAATTATATCTCAGTGAGGTTCCTATCTGTAAGGTAGGGTATTATAGATAATATCATTGAGCCCATTTTTTGCTGCCTCGCTCCCAAGTAACAATCTGGAGTCTAACATGTGCCTTCCATAGTCTACGTTGGCATATAAATCTGCAGATCCTTGACTCCTTCGGTAAGTTTTAGCTATCTTCAGTTGAGTACTAAAGCTTGAGTAATTTAGCTCCTGATTAGCTATTAAATTATCTTCTGTCGCATGATTACTTATAAGTCCTTGAGCTAGATGGGATGAAAATGGACTTACCTCCAATTGATTCAGAGTGGTCATATATGAGGCGTTCCATTTGAGACTGAGACCTCCATTATCTGCACTATTCATAAGTGAGAAACTGTTATTTACCTCGAAGCTGGGAGTATTCAGGAGAAGTGCTGTCATAGCACCATTCACCCAGACTCCACCGTCCCACTTATTGCTTTTCTTCTGCAGAGTAGTTTTATTCTGTATATACTTCGTCTCTGTATTCCGCTCAAAGTTTATTTTAGCCGAAAAAGCATTTTCTTTTTCTCTACTCTTACTCTCCTCAATCAGGTGATAGATACCTCCACTTGGTTGGTAAACTTGCCTCTCTCTCCTTTCGGCATAAGTTAGACGATCATATTTATAATCCACATTGACGGTAAGGGTGGAAAGTGAGTCTATAAGTAAAAGGTTATTATACGAGCCAAAAAAGAGATTGTTTTTGCGAGTGTAACGTTCATCTATTGGAGGATAATTCCTTGTGAGAGAAAGAAACTGAGGAACACTTGGGCTCCAATCCAGATATTGATCCGTTAGTTCTATGCCAATGTCTCGACCACTATTATCTTGCTTAAGCACGAGCATATTCTGCTGCTGATTGGCAAATCGCATAATGGAGAATTCATTACTGAAGAGATGCTTCGTCGGTAAGCCAGCTCCTAGCTTAGCTTTACCGAAAAAAGCTCCTAACGCTGACCTTTTCAGTTTGATATTAATCGCTGCAGCTGTAGGAACTTCTATATCCTTAAGGATTCTAAGCGGTTGATGATTCTCCAGTACTTGTATTGATGCTACCTGATCAATATCAACGTTCTGAGCTGCGATACCATACTTCCCTTGCAATAGATCAAGACCTTCCACATAAAATTTACTGATCGGCTCGCCATTGTATGAGATCTGCCCTGTACTTGATACAGAAAGTCCAGGTAGTCGCTCTAAGAGGTCTGAGAGTGTGCGATCATCTGTCTTTCGAAAAAGGTTGGCTAGGTAGCTAATAGTATCACCTTGCTGGCTAATACTGGACTGTTTAACAACTATCTCCTCCAGTACGGTGACGCTCTCTTCTAGAAAAACATCTACTATACGATGATCTTTTTCTTTTAGAGCTAGGACTTTTTCATAATTTTTATATCCCAATGCTTTTACCGATAGGATTACTTTTTGATCTACCTTATTGCTCACTTTCAGCATAAAGCTACCATCGCTTTTCGATACTTGGTATGCTAATGTTTTACCATCATCTTCATTAATTAGCGATACAACAGCACCTGGTATCACTACTAGAGAAGATTCATGTTTTACCACTCCATTGACCACTGATTGGGCCCCAAGAGTAAGAGGGGTCCAAAATAGTAATAGTATAAGTAGTGTTAATGAAAGAGGAGTGTTGCTGAGTGAGCTCTTCATCCCTATTGAAGTAGTCTATATAGCATAGGATTCTTAATGTAATAGACCGTCCCGTCAGCTCCTATGGTGTATCCCATCCTATACATTAGTTTACCAGCCATATATTCATTGAGTTGCTTCTCTGAAATCTCCATGGTTTTCTCTACCTTAGGCACTTCAAATAATGAAGCAGGCACCCACTCCTCTTTTAGACCTAGCAACTCATATTTGTATAACTCCTCACTATCCTGTACCTTCACTATTAGCCCTGGTAGTCCTTTGAAAGTAGATGGGCCGTCCACAAGCGGTATAGATCTCGTAAACCATGCCTCCCAATCTCTTCCATTCCAGTTGACTTGAGCTTTTTCACACAGCATACCTTGAATAGTAGCTGTGTCTGAAGTTATTATCCAATCAAGCTCTGGCAGTGGCAGACTAGCTACTATAGCCACATTCTGCTCTACAGCATATACCTTACTTTGTTTTGATAGATTATCTGTTATCATTACTTCGGTCATCATAGTAGGATCCCAAGAGTGGAAGTTTTCCATATTGAGTTCTTCCCCTTTTTCTCTCATCGAGATGCGAAGTTCATTAATAGTAGAGTAAAATACTGCTATTCTATCTGACAGTCTCCTGTGTACAGCTTTTTGACGCTCAACTTCTTGATGAGATCTACGCTCTTTATCCCATGCTTTCCAAATAGACTTAGTGCCTGTGGAGGTAAGTTGTATCGTATCTTTTTCTAAGATAATATTATTCTCAAGCATAACTGGCTGTTGTACGCCATATACAATAGACAACCCCTTCAACGAGTCTATTTGATTCGTGCTTTCTTGTGCAAAAAGCATATTAGATGCAATGATTATTGCTAGCAAGTTAATCGATAATATCCTTCTCATCATAACGTTATGTTCTTAGTGATTAGTAGGTTATAGGAGGACAAAGCCTAGATGTACATTGGAGGTGCGTCCTTCTACCTTGTACAATTGTTCCCCTTTATTTGCGTCTTGAATGATCCGATATTGTTTACCATCAAGACCATTGGCATAAGTGATATCTACTATGGTCATCTTTGGTCCCCAAAGTTTTGGGAAAAGGCGTCCTAAGATGGGAATATACATAGCTCCAGATCCAGCCACTGCCTCTTTTTTAACAAAGATGTCTGAATGCTCTATAGGTATAAGCTCGACATCATTGTTTCTTCTATCTCTTTGTAATTTCTTCGTCGTCTTTTCGTAGACGAGAAAAATGATCAAACACAATGAAATCATTATTACCGTACCCCAAATACGCTGTTCAGCAGATAAGGACATCGTCATAATAATCACAAGCCAAAGCAGAACGGTAATTCCAGCCATAACACTGGCGATGGCGGTGTAGGGGGAAAGAGCATCATTTAGAAGACGTTTGGTATCCATAGTGTTCATAATTAGAATATTTTTAGCGTTTAAGGATTTATCAACCAATATAAATAATTCAATGAAACTTTTTGATGGCTTCTGTCGATTCACAATAAGCATCTTAAGAACATTGCGTGAGTATCTATTATCAAATATAACAAAATATTTAATATTTATAAACGTTATTTACAAGTTCAATTTCTTAGCTTGAGAGAATAATAGGTTTAGGGCTGTCTCTATAAAAAGGATACCCTACGTAGAGTATGATAATTGGTAGGTCTTTGATTTAAAAAATGAGGATCGTTACCTTTCTCACTAAATCAAATTATTTTTATAGCCTGTATCACTAATTGATTGATGAATTTATTATCTTTGAACGTATTTGAGATGTGCACTTATCATCTCTATTTTCCAAGAAAGATTTTTTTTTGAACCCTTTTGCGTTTTAGTTGATATGAGAAGTTTTGCTAGTGATAATAATTCTAGTGTCCACCCATCTATTTTAGAGGCATTGCACGAGGCCAATCAAGGACATGCATTTGGATATGGGGAAGACCCATGGACAGAGCGAGCTGCCAAAATGGTCGAGAGCCTTTTTGAACGTCCCTGTAAGGTCTTTTTTGTCTTCAATGGAACTGGTAGTAACACCATGGCACTGCAAGCCATGACTAGGCCATATCATTTTATCTATACTGCTGAAACGGGGCACATTGCGGTGGATGAGTGCGGTGCTCCAGCTAAGGCTACTGGCTGTATGGTAAAGCAAATCAAAACTAAAGATGGTAAGCTGAGGTGTGAAGATCTCCAACCCTTGATGGTTAATTTTGGAGTTGATCACCATTCTCAGCCTGGTGCAGTGTATATCAGTCAATGTAGTGAATTAGGGACAGTATATACTCCAGATGAAGTGAAGGAACTTTGCGATTTTGCTCATCGTAATGGGATGAAGGTTCACATGGACGGTGCAAGAGTCTCTAATGCTGTGGTCTCATTGGGTTGTTCTATAGACGACTTTTCTGGAGCAGCAGGAGTTGATACTCTGACCTTCGGAGGCACCAAAAATGGTCTGATGGGTGCCGAGTGTGTAGTTGTATTCAATCCAGACTTATGGGATGAGGCTATGTATGCTCGTAAGCAAGCTTGCCAATTGGCGAGTAAGTCACGATACCTTGCTGCTCAGTACATAGCCTTTCTTACTGATAATCTATGGCTTCGGAACGCTAAAGTCGCTAATGAGAGAGCTAGTCAGTTAGTTAATGGACTAAGTGAAATATCTTCAGTTCGTTTTACTCAAAAAAACGAAGCCAATCAGATCTTTTTCACTTTACCTTCAGAGGTATCTAAGGAGTTGGAAAAATATTACCACTTCTATTATTGGAATGAAAGCATTAATGAGGTACGTCTGGTAACTTCGTGGGATACAACGGAGGAGGATGTCAAACTATTCTTGGAGACTTTGTCTTCTATTGTTTAATCTATAGTATAGATTGTATCTTATTACAAACCATTACCTTAAGACTTCATGCTTAGTTATCAACTGAGTATGAAGTCTTTTCATTAGCTATTAAATGGATCTGATTTTTATGATGTGAGCGTCTCACGATATCCTTCTACAGCTTCTCGATTACCGCCTATTTGAGTAGTAGTATTTTTTGATATAAGAAACAAATCTTCGTCCTATAGAGAGCATAATTTTTTCCTATAGGAAGAAGATCTGTTTCTTATAACTAAATTTTTGACTGCTTGTAGTTGGAACGAATAGGTACCATGAGTATGTTTTTTTGCCCCTTTATTTGTTCATGTATTTCAGTGAATTATGGGTGTTTTTATTGATTTTTGTAGTGTTCTTAGGGATCTTGTAGGAGTGCAGCTTGCGAACGGTAATAAGGTATCAGAAAGGTGTTTTTCATAAGGAGAAGATTCATCTATTTATTTTCTTATCTTAGCAATGAGGTGAATAGCACTAAAATCGAACTGAAGTGTACTGATAAGGTGTACTTATGTGGGTGAGATCATCAAAGAGGCTTTTTGGAAATACGAATAATGGTGCATCTCCAAGATACTCTAAGACGTTGCCTCGGAGCCAAACCTAAAATGATAAAGATTTTTCAAAGAAAATATGGTATCTTTGTCTGATAGAAAACATCCAATACGTTTTATAACAAGATGAATTGGGGTATCATTTGTGTGCACTACTTATTCGGATATGAAGGAAAAGATTGTTCTAAAAAGGGAAAATAGCCCTCACCTCTCCAATATAATGCCAAAGCTCTGGAGTCTTCTCTCAGATAGTGAGAGAGAAGAACTTTTGATTTGGTCGAGTTATTATATATACAAGCGAGGTGAGGTTATATATGAAGCCAAATCAATTCCTCAGAACGCCTTTATCCTAGTTCATGGTCAGGTCAAGATAACGCAAGATGGAGATCGCACACAGATCCTTCGGATGGTTAGGTCGAAAGAATTTTTTGGCTATTATTCGCATTTCGCATCAGGACCATCTTATACTAGTGCTACTGCGGTGGAAGACAGTTTGATCTGTCTGATTCCTATTAGGAGTCTAGAAGTGATTCTCGAAGCTAACCCCAGAGTAGGTATCTACTTTATGAGTGATTTGTCAATACGACTTAGCGAAAGTCGAGAGCTAACAATGACCTTAACTCAGAAGCATACCAGAGGACGACTGGCTGAGTCATTACTCCTGCTGAAGGAAAAGTTTGGCACCGAGTCTGATGGTAATACTATCAAGGCTTACTTGACTAGAAATGAGCTGGCTGATCTGAGTAACATGACCACCAGTAATGCTGTAAGAACATTACGTGCATTCCACGACGAAGAGGTAGTAATGCTTGATGGGAGACGCATCAAGATAGTGGATGAAGACAAGCTGCACATGATTAGTAAGCTTGGATGATTTCAAAATGATACGACGAAATAATCACCAATTAAGTCCTTAATGCAAAAGCTATTTAAGAGGAGAGATAATAATAGAGGAGAAAATAAAACAATTACAGCACATGATCTTGGTGTGTTATCTGTTCCTCTGCTTTTAAAATACTATGCTGTTCCCTCTTTAGTTGGCTCGCTTGTTAATTCTCTTTATAACATTATAGACCGAATCTTTATCGGTCAGGGTGTGAGTAGTCTTGCTATCTCTGGATTAGCAGTTACATTTCCCATACTAATATTCCTCCAAGCTTTTGGAGTGTTGATTGGGGCTGGAGCATCCGCCAGAATATCTATTCTCTTAGGTCAAAAGAGACAAGATGAAGCAGAACGGTTGCTAGGAAATGCTTTTGTTCTGACAATTCTTACTTCACTCACTTTGATCATCACGATGATGATTTTCTTGGATGACTTGCTTCTTAGTTTCGGAGCGTCACAAGATACACTTCCTTATGCCAAGGAGTATCTCCAGATCGTTATTCCTGCAAATATCTTTGCTAACCTAACTTACTCCTACAGTGCAATCATGCGGTCAACTGGCTATCCACGTAAGGCTATGACAGCAATGATCATAGGAGCTGGGATGAACATTATTCTTGATCCGTTATTCATCTTTGTCTTCAAGATGGGCATTCAAGGTATAGGCTGGGCTACAATGATTAGTATGTTCGTTAGTGCTGTATATGTGATGAGCCACTTTATGGATAAGAGGAGCCTTATCACGATTAAGGTAAAGAACTTCAAACTTCACAAACGTCATATCATCGGGATTATCAGTATTGGTGTTGCACCATTTGCTATCCAGATAACTGCCAGTATTGTTAACCTTTTCAAAAATACATCTCTTATCTCATACGGAGGAGACTATGCGGTCGGAGCCTATGGTATTGTTAATAGTATTGCGACATTAATAGTTATGACCATGATGGGATTATCATTTGCGATGCAACCTATCGTTGGTTATAATTACGGGGCAGGAAAAATGTCAAGAGTTAAGGAGGCATACTACACAACGAGGAGAATTAATATGCTGATAGGTCTAGTAGGGTCCTTGCTTGCACTTTTTATTCCTCGATTATTGGCAAAGATGTTCACTTTTGATCATCAAATGTTGGATGTCGCTGAAAGAGCTATCAGGATTGAGCTTATTGCTTTATGGGCTGTAGGGTTCCAAATCTCTACTGGGCAGTTTTTCCAAAGTATTGGTTCCGCCTGGCGTGCTTTGGTCATCAGTCTTTCACGTCAAGTCTTTTACCTGATCCCTCTAATCTATATCCTTCCTCGCCTTGGATTTGGGCTTGATGGTATATGGGCCGCCTCACCTATTTCTGATATTCTTTCTTTAATAACAGCATACATAATGATTACTCAATTCAAAAAGCTGATGTCTAAGAAAGAAGTAGATTTTCTGGATACCAGTAACTAAAAAGATAATACCATATGCACGTATTTATTGTATCAATCATCGGACAAAGTCTTATGCATCTATTATTGGGGACTTTGATATGGCTCAGTACCGAAAAGGGTAGTCGCTTGAGACGTATTACTATTGATGTCATCATCACCCTGTACATTATATTTTTGGGGGGATGGTGCTTCAGAGGACTATTGGGTTATGAAACACTGGCCAATATGCTTGTTATTTTAAATAGCTACTATATCTTCCTTGTGATATGGCTTTCTTATACCTTAATACCAATATTATCTATTTTTATCCTGGAATGGACTAAAGTTCTCCAAAAAGCAAAGGCTAAGTACTATAGACGCATAACCCTCATTACTCTCATACCAATCACGATTATCCTATGTATTATAGGCCATCACAATACCACACATCCCATTGTCAATGAGTATGATATAGTGCTTGATCATAAAGGACCGGAAAAAGATCTTAAGATTGCTTTTGTCTCTGATGTGCATATAGGTGAGTTTATTAGAGAGAAGCAGATCAAGCAAATGGTAGGTATGATTAAAGCAGAGGACCCTGACTACATCTTCTTTGGGGGAGATATGCTGGACTACTATTTTAGTTTTATTGAAAAACAACCTGCTATCACTAAGATGCTAAAAGAGCTTCTTCCCGACCGTGGTAAAGTCTTCTATGTCTTAGGAAATCACGAATATTACGCTGATACGCAGAAGAAAATTGAGTGGATGAAAGAGATTGGAACACTCATGATCAATGATGCTGTACAGATTGAAGATAGTCTCTATCTAGTGACCCGTGATGATGCAACGCAAGACCCCAGACCACCTCTGCAGCAGATTATGCAGAAAGTACCACAGGGGAGCACTACTATACTCTTAGAACATCAGCCAGCCACAACGAAGGAAAGTCAGGAAAATGGAATTGACTTAGCATTGCATGGGCATACACATAATGGCCAGTTCATACCATTTAATTGGGTGGTGGCTCTTCGATTCCCTAAATCATTTGGATGGTATAAGGAGGGGGATACACAATACGTGGTTAGCTCGGGGTATGGTATAGCGGGATCGACCTTCAGGATCGGGACTCGTTCGGAAATCGTTATTATTAATCTCAAGTTACGTAATCAATCGCATTAATGGACGGTAATAATATTATTGAGGAGATTAAGCTCAGCAATGGGCTTACGGTATGGCTATCACAGGACACCTCTGAGCCAAAGGTATATGGCGGAATGGTGGTAAGAGCTGGAGCGAAAGACTCCCCTAATAGTGGTATTGCCCATTACTTCGAACATATTATGTTCAAGGGCACTGATACCATAGGCACCGTCAATTACGCTGAGGAAGCCCCTCTTCTCCAGGAGATAGCTGCCAACTATAGTCGTCTTAAGGCGACAGATGATCTGGAGACAAAGGATAGTATCCAAAGGGAGATTAACAAGCTGAATATTCAGGCTGCTGAATTTGCCATCCCTAATGATTTTAATAACCTTATTAATAAATACGGGGGTACAGGTCTTAATGCGGGGACATCCTACGATTATACTATTTTTTTCAATACTTTCACGCCACAATATCTTGAGCACTGGTGCTGGCTTAATAGCGAGAGAATGGTTAAGCCCGTCTTCAGACTATTCCAAAGTGAGCTAGAGACAGTATATGAGGAGAAGAATATGTATGATGATAACTTCTCTACTGAACCGACCATGAGGGTGATGCAAAAGGTAATGGCACCACATCCATACCAATATCCTATTATCGGTAGTTCAGAAAACCTTAAGTCACCGGATCTGAATGAGATGCAAGCGTTTTTTGAGAAAATGTATGTAGCGGGAAATATGGCTCTGATTCTTACAGGTGATTTTCGTAGGGAAGGGCTTGAGAGCCTCCTAGAAAGTACTTTTGGTAGAATAAAAAAAGGCCATACTCCTCATACTCTTGCACCATCACCTAGACCTTTCAATGGGCATGAACTGCTTAAGATTAAACTGCCTATTCCTATGCTTCAGGCATCGGGAAGAGTATGGCATACTACTCCTTCGACTCATGATGATCAAATAGCCCTTGGTGTCCTTCAAGACCTTCTTTCAAATGAGAGTAAAACCGGTAGGCTGGATAAGCTAGTCCTTAATAATGAGCTAGTAGAGGCTTCTGCAATAAACTTGTCTCTGAACGACGTGGGTGTATTTGGATTCCTCTCTATCTCCAAGCCCTTAAGAGGAAGTAGCAGCGGACAAAAGCTAATCATGAAGGAGTTGCAAAGGATCATAGATGGAGACTTTTCTGAAGAGGACTTGAGATGTGCGAAGCTGTCAAAGAAAAGAAGTCAGATGCTGCAAATAGAAAATCTAGAACAGCGACAACGACTATTATCTATGCTCTATGCTCAAGGTAAGAGCTGGAGTGATCTTCTCGAAGATGCTGAGAAGCTTGATGCTTTAACGAAAAAGGATATAGCTGACGTTGCACGTAAGTATCTAACGAAGAACTTTTTGGAGATTAAGAAAAAGACTGGGCGGTACAAGAAAGACAAGCTTGCAAAACCTCCATACGATCCTATATCAGCTCCTAATAGCCACGCTAAGTCACCATTTGCAAAAAAACTGGAAGCTATCTCTGTACAGGAATTGCCACTACGTACGCTTGATATCAAAAAGGATATGGAGAGTACCTCTTTAAATCCCTCTGGCTTGGCTAATCTGTATCGAGTAGAGAACCCTGTTAATGATCTATTTACATTAGAACTAATACACTTCCGCTCCAGATATACTCATCCTCTTACCAGGTATCTGAGTATGTATCTTGAGTTAGTTGGCTGTCAAAAATATTCGGCTGATGAATTGAATGCTAAGCTCCAAGCTATAGGTGCAACCATAAGCTTTGAGACAAAGGAAAACTTCTTTCTTATCAATGTTACTGGGTTTGATCGATACTTTCACGAAACAGTAGAGTTATTACACGATTTTCTGTATGCTCCATTAGAGGAACCGAAGAAAATGTCCAAACTCATTCAGGCGAAAGAGATCTCAGACAAAGCCCTCCGTAAGGATCCTAATGCAATATCAAACAGGCTAATGGATTTCGTTATGTATGGAGAGAGAGCCAGCTTTTTCAGATCTCTTAAACTGTCTGATCTGAAAAGATTGAATCCTACGTCTTTGTTAGAAGAGCTGCGGTATGTGCTGCACACCGAGTTAGATGTACACTATACTGGGACGTTAGCAATAGACGAGGTTAGGGACACTTTAATGGCTTCCTTGGATACTGAAAGTATAGACACCCCATGGAGTAAATACTTGCATTTGGAGGCTAATCCCTCTAAAGAGAAGCATATTCATTTTCTGCATGATTCGAATGCAACACAGGCGATTGTAAGAGCATACCTGCCGATAGAAGGTTATCCAGATGATGATGAAATCGCAGCTCTTCGCCTATATAATCAGTATTGTGGTGGCGGTATGGGATCTCTCCTTTTTCAAGAGATCAGGGAGTATCGCTCTCTAGCTTATGGAGTCTCTTCGTCACTGAATCTTCCATCCTATGACCAAAGAAATGATTTAAGAAGTCATTATACCTTTTTCGTCGGGACGCAGGCTGATAAATTGCAGGAGGCTATCACGATTTTGGATAAGTTAGTTCATCAAGTTCCCGATGATACTCGTAGATATGACTTTGCACAGGAGGCGATGAAGAGTAGTATCTATAACTTTTATCCATTCTTTAGGATGCGTTCTCGTACACTAGCCTCATACATAAGACAAGGATTACCTAAGGATTTATCGCTCTTACTCCTTGATGAATTATCGAGTATGTCTCTTCAAAAGCTTATCGACGTGCATAGCAGGTTTATCGCCCATCAACCTATGATTTTTACAGTTGTCGGGGATCGTAAGAAGATCGACCTTGATTCGCTCTCTACTATTGCTCCAGTTCGAGAGTATAAACTCAAAGATTTGGACTTATAAACGCTGAGGTCTTATATCTCTGATTAGCAATATGTCTTTTGCGGAATAGTGACCTGCCCTGAATCAGTTTTAGGGCGAAGTTATGAGCGATAAAGCACTAATGCAAAATCAAGGTATTAGATCGCCATCGTGCATCACTCTTAGTTGGCTATTTGAATAGATCTTTCTCTATAGTCGAGGTGACAATCTCTGTAGCACCCAGTTGATTGTAAACCAAATTTTTTGCTGCCTGACCACTACTTTTTCGTAAGCTTGGATCTGAGACTAACGTATCCATCTGTTCTGCAAAGCCTTTGTATGACTTAATACTGAAGCCTGCTCCGACATTAATGAGGTCCTTTGCTTCTTGGAACTTATGGTACTTAGGTCCAAACAAAATAGGAATTCCATACACAGCCGCCTCAAGGGTATTGTGAATACCCTTTCCAAAGCCACCACCAACGTATGCAATATCAGCATATCTATAGAGGGTGGATAAAAGTCCTATCTTATCTACGATTAAGAGTTGAACATCTTCGGGAGATTTTTTATCCCATTCTGTGATACGAGTAGTTGGGAGAGGAGATCTATTGATGATTTGCTGTATATGCCCTTCATCAACTTCGTGCGGTACCAGTATGAGTAGGATTTCTTTCTGCCCAGCATACTTAAGCAGTATTTTTTCATCTGCTTCCCATGTACTACCTGCTACCAATATCTTTTTCCCTTCTTTCAGTGCTACATCCCTTAGGTCACCCATTTCCTTAATCTCATGCCCTTGTTCTTTGATCTGAGCTACTCTATCCATTCGGGTATCGCCACTAATGATATAGTTTTTTACGTCAATACCTTCTAGTAATTCAGCAGATACTTTATTCTGGATGAATAATATTTTGATTTGGCTTAATGCTTCACGGAAGATGATTCCAATCCTTTTCTTGAAAAATGGTTGTTCTTCCCGGAATATTGATGATATAAGATAGATCGGGATGTTATTTTTGTGAAGCAGCGAAATGGTACGAAGCCAAAATTCATATTTTATTATTAAGACAAACTTTGGGCTTAATTGCTCTATAAAACTTTGTAAC
This sequence comes from Porphyromonadaceae bacterium W3.11, assembly GCA_030434245.1. Taxonomy (NCBI): domain Bacteria; kingdom Pseudomonadati; phylum Bacteroidota; class Bacteroidia; order Bacteroidales; family Porphyromonadaceae; species Porphyromonadaceae bacterium W3.11. The sequence goes on along the minus strand of JAUISX010000001.1, from coordinate 438,889 downwards.
GTACTAGAGTTGTCAAACGGAAGGTACGTGACCATGTCTGCCAGAGAATAGCTTTGAAAAGCTTTATATCCAGAAGGTGAAAAGAACGTGAGACATATCTTAAGCTCTGGATGTTCTTTCCTAATCCATTCAATAATGGGGCGTGCTTGTTCAAATTCACCCACCGAAGAGGTGTGAATCATGACCCATTCTTCATCTCCCTTTCGCTTGGATTTTAGGGTGTCAAAAATGGCTTTTCGTCCCTCCACCATTGCCTTTGCTTTTGAGTGGAATGGCGAAATAATACGAATCGCACCAAAGTAAGTATTTATGCCAATACGATATATCCAGCGGTCAAGCTTACGACTCATTTTAATTAAAGAATATAGGGAGCATAACTCAGATGAGTTAGTTCCCTATTCTTAAGTATGATTTTTAGTTATTGATGGAATTAATCGCTTTCTGGATTCTTCTCTTGCTCTCATCATATCCAATAAAGTCAATGATGTCGTAGATGTGTGGACCCATTGGTTTGCCCACAAGCGAAAGGCGGATAGCATTCATAACGCCTCCCATGTTATACCCTTTCTCTTTGATCCATAGAGGAGTAATCTTTTCGAGCTCCTCCTTATTTGGATATTCATCCATCAAGTCCAAAAAATCCTCGAGTTGCTTTGGAGTTTCCTCTTTCCATCTTTTTTTGATCGTCTTTTCGTCATAGCTAGTTGGAGGTAGGAATAAATATGATGTTTGCTCAACAATCTCAGGTAGTAGATGTATTCTATCTTTTACAAGCCCTATAGCCTCTGAAAGTTTATCCAGATTTACTTCTATTCCAGCCTGTTGCATGTATGGCATAGCTAGTTTTGCCAATTTACTATTGGGCGTTTCTTGAATATACTTGTGGTTGAACCATAACCCCTTTTCGTAATCAAACTTCGCTCCACCTTTGCTGACTCTCTCTAAGCTAAATAGATCGATCAACTCCTCCATAGTCATGAACTCTCTATCATCACCAGGGTTCCAGCCTAGTAAGGCTAGGAAGTTAATGACAGCCTGTGGTAGGTAACCACTTTCACGATATCCACTACTTGTTGACCCATCTTCATTTTTCCATAGAAGTGGGAATACTGGAAATCCTAGTCGATCACCGTCTCTCTTGCTTAGTTTCCCGTTTCCTTCAGGCTTTAGCAAAAGCGGAAGGTGTGCAAATTGTGGCATCGTGTCCTCCCAGCCTAAAGCTCTGTAAAGTAGGATATGAAGAGGTGCACTAGGCAACCATTCCTCACCTCTTATGACATGAGAAATATCCATTAAGTGGTCATCCACGATATTAGCGAGGTGATACGTTGGAAGATCATCTGACGACTTATACAGTACTTTATCATCGAGGATACTCGAATTAATCGTTACTTCACCTCGTATTAAATCATTGAAGGTAATATCTTCGCCTGGCTCTATCTTAAATCGTACCACAAATGGACACCCTGCATCTTCAAGTTTTTTGCACTCTTCATTTGTAAGTACGAGAGAGTTCTTCATGGACATCCTCGTTGATGCATCATACTGAAAATTATTTATCTCTTTTCTGATGCTATCAAGCTCCTCAGGAGTGTCGTAGGCCTTGTATGCTTTGCCACTGTCCAGTAGCTGGCGAACATATATTCTATAGATTTCCCTTCTTTTGCTTTGGTGGTATGGCCCCGATGAGCCTCCAACACCAACGCCTTCATCAATTTCGATTCCAAGCCAATCTAGAGCCTGAAGTATGTAATCTTCAGCCCCTGATACGAAGCGGCTAGAATCTGTATCTTCAATTCGGAGGATCATCGTACCTCCGTGTTTTCTTGCAAATAAATAATTATATAGTGCGGTACGTACGCCCCCTATATGTAGAGGCCCTGTAGGGCTTGGTGCGAAGCGTACTCTTACTTTTTTATCGTCGGTCATATTATATGTTCCTTATCATTCTAATTATTGAGAGGTTTAGATGTATAGAATAAACTATTCAAAAAAATCTTCATCAAGCATTTTTCCTACTGGATGATCATCCTCTTCATCGTTGTCTTCCTCATAATAAATTAAGTCATCATTATCAAAGTCCTTCCCTGAAAGTGTAAGGTGCATATTACGCTCTACCATAGGGCTTACATCCTGGAAGTTATTGATCGTGATGCTATTCCAGATCATATCCTTAAGTTCTGTCACTCCTTCGCCTGTAACAGCTGAGAAGAAACAATAAGGAACCCCCTCCGGAAGAGTAGGGGTGAGTAGCTCCTTAAGTTCATCGTCAATTAAATCTGACTTTGAAATCCCGAGTACTCTGTTCTTATCCATCATTTCTGGATTATACTGCTCTAACTCATTAATTAAAATGCTGTACTCCTTTGCTATATCTTTAGTATCAGCAGGGATGATGAAAAGCAAGACTGAGTTTCGTTCAATATGACGCAAGAATCGAAGGCCTAACCCTTTACCTTCTGCTGCACCCTCAATTATACCTGGGATGTCAGCCATGACAAAGCTGCGGCCATCTCTATAATTAACTATACCTAAATTTGGCTCTAGTGTAGTAAATGGATAGTCTGCAATCTTAGGTTTTGCTTCAGAGATGATGGAGAGTAGAGTGGATTTACCAGCGTTGGGAAATCCTACCAGCCCGACATCTGCAAGCATCTTTAGCTGCATTACAATAGTCATTTCTTGGCTTGGCTCTCCAGGCTGTGCGTAACGTGGAGCTTGGTTGGTAGCTGTAGCAAAATTCACATTGCCCAGTCCTCCCTTTCCTCCTTTTAGGAGTTTTATGACTTCGTCATGCTCCCTTACCTCACAGATGTAATCTCCAGTGTCAGCATTATATACTACAGTACCTAGTGGTACATCGATATATACATCTTTACCATCAGGACCACTGCTTTTCTTAGCCCCTCCAGCACCACCATTTGTCGCAAAGATATGTCGGTCATATCTTAAGTGAATCAGCGTCCAATAATTGCGATTTCCCCTAATGAATATATCACCGCCACGGCCTCCATTGCCTCCGTCGGGACCTCCTTTTGGCACAAATTTCTCACGCCTAAAGTGGCTTGATCCTGGCCCCCCTCTACCGGAACGGCACACAATCTTAACGTAATCAACGAAGTTTGACTCAGACATATCTTATTTTTATCTTATTATATATAGTTCAACCTTATTTAGATGATTAAAAGCTGAGTGAGTTTTCCTCAATCAGTTCATCTAATGTATGGATGATCCTTTCAGTTATTTCTGGAATTTTACCAACTCCATTCACTTCACAGCAAAGACCATGTTCTTTATAAAAGTCCAGTACAGGCTGTGTCGTGTTGTGGTATATTTCCAATCGTTTCTTTATGGTCTCAATATTGTCATCCGAACGACCCGATTCTTTTCCTCTCTCTAATAGTCGTTTGGTGAGCTCCTCATCATCGACAGACAATGTGATTAGGATGGGCTTGGTACGTTTCCTCTCTTCTAGCTTTTGAAGAAGAGATTCAGCTTGAGATACAGTTCTCGGGAAGCCATCCAGAATAATACCATCTTCTTCGCCTTGAGTTTCAATATTATCTAGAAGGATGTCTAGGATAATCTGGTCAGGAACGAACTGGCCTTTAGAAATAAGACGGTCAATCTCCATACCCAGAGGAGTCCCTTTTTTAGCTTCTCCTCTTAGTAGATCTCCTGTCGAGATGTGTTGTAGCCCATAATGTTCAGCTACTCTTTTGCTTTGTGTGCCTTTACCGGAGCCTGGAGCTCCAAACATAATTAAATTAAGCATTCCGTGAGTTACTTTATAGAATATTTATAAACATGATGATTATCGGTTATTAAGCCTTCTCACCCGAATCTTCAAGAACATAAATATCGCGTAACATTCTACCAACGCCATTATAGTCTAGACCACGGCCTACTATAAAGTCATTGGGAATGTTAATCCCTGTGTAATCAGCTTTCCTAGCTCCCTCTTGAATAGCATTAGGTTTAGAAAGCATTGCTGCTACATATACTTCATTGGCACCTCGTTCCAGATAAAGCTTTTCAACTTCTGTGACGGTAAATCCCGAATCCACTAAGTCCTCAAGTATCACTACTGTTCGTCCCTCCACACTCACTTGAGGTTTCATGACTTCTTTGAGTTCTCCTGTAGATTCTAGTCCACTGTATGATGAATACTTGGCGAATGCTATTTCGTACGAATCGTTTAAAGCTTTTGATAGATCCGACGCAAACATGTATGCACCATTAAGAATACAGATGAAAAGCGGATTTTTATTTCCCAGATCACGCTTAATCTCTTCTGCTATTTTGGTAATAGCAGGTCTTATCTCCTCTTCATTCATATAGGGAACAAAGGTGAGCCCATTTATTTGAATTTTATTCATTACAAATATTTCTTCTAGTATTAAGAATAGAAATAGTTTTACAAAGTTAAGCAAAAACAATGAATAGTCGTAGCTATTATTTATTATTTTACGAGCTTCAAGATTAAATGGTTAGTTTCGACTTTGATGTATAGTTAAGGCTGGATTGGAATGGTGGAGTGGGGTGGTTTGGAAATATTATTCATAACCTCAAAGAGAGTCAAGGCTGTTGTAAGCTGTATTCCATAATATAAACAGGTCTTATATTGTATATTTTAGCTATTTCCTGCGTGTCGTGGCACTGTATAATATAAAAGCTTGCTGCCCATTATATTTCCTTGATGATGCTGTGTTAGAGGTGTTACGGATGTCTCGTGTGGTGGATGAAAATTTTTCTTCGTGAGTGTTATTCATTATTTATGTAACGTGATCGGATTCAGGTGTCTTAATAACTATATGAGTTTGCAGCCGGTTGCCTTTATCCTCAATCAATATACCGATGCTTGATGTTGTGAATAGTGCTGAATAAAAAAACTCTCCTTCACAGTCAGGCCGGAAGGAGAGCTTTTTTTTGTACTTTTATTCAGTCTAATAAACGACTTTTCTTATTAAGAATGGTTATTTACGCAAGCGATTGATGCTGCGAATAGTCATCTCATCAATAGCAATGGCACGAGCCGCTAAATAATCAAAAATCATCGCTAATATGGGGGCTCCCATGAAGAGGGTTATATTTTTTATCCAATTCTCATTTATTCCGTCCACCGTATTGATAAAGTCTTTCATGTAAATCCATACCAATACATAAAATCCAATCTTTAATAAGAGGTTAAAGGTCGTAATACGTCTTTGAATTACGCGTTTGCTGTATAGGAAAATGGATATAAAACTAATCAATACCATCAGGATAGTTAGCCCAAATAGTCCCCATGTAGGACGGATTAGCTCTTCCGATAAATCTTCAAATCCCATCGCATTCATAGAGTACACCATATCAGTGGTGGTCACTTTAGCTATTGCGAGTAGAATCGTTAGGAGCATCAATATACCTGATGCAAGTAAATACAACGTCTGCTTTCTCTGGATCATTTATAATCGAATGCCTAATGGTTTATTAGAAGTCATCATCCTCGTCTGTGATTTCCTCTAGCGGATTTCTATAGTAGATCTCTTCTTCCTCAAATTCCTTAGCTGCAATTAATACAGGCTTAGGCATCTTCTCATAATATTTTGAGATTTCTATTTGTTCATGATTTTCTACTACCTCCTCAAGAGTGTCTGTGTATGTCGAAAATTCCTGAAGTTTCTGCTCCAGATCTTCTTTGATGTCAACGCTAAGTTGATTAGCACGCTTTGACATGATGACGACAGACTCATAGAGGTTACCAGTTGGTTCGCTAAACTTCTTTAAGTCTCTTGTGACTGTGGTTTGAGGTACAATTCCCTTTTTACGCTCCATTTTGTATTTGAAATCTATTTTTATTATGCTTTTTAAGCCTATTACACTCTATATCTCTTTATTTTCTATCTCTCTCTTTACATCGCATCTTTATTGATATGCTTTTCAGCATATTCAAAGAAGGCATCTACTTCTTTTCTCCTCTTTCCGTTCGGAAATTCGTTGATGAAGTTGTAGTACTCATCCCTAAGATCTCTTAATCTCTGCTGTTGCTTATCTATAACGCTATTTTTGGCAATTTCGTATAGGGAAGCTACCACATAGTAGTGCATCTCTTCCTTATGCATAGAGTAGGGGAATTCCTTCATGGCTGCGCGAGCTGTGATGATACAGCTCTCATAGTTATTGAAAATATAATTACCCAAGTTGTAGTACAACTGTGCGTTGAGCACTTCTTTGAGGGCTAGATTTTCCTGAAGTTCGAAAAGTAAGGTTTTAGCTTCCTCGGCTCTCTCATGCTGTGGGTAGTAGTCTATGAACAATTGAAGCTCCTTCATCGCTTCATATGTTTTTGACTGATCCAAGCGAGGGTCGGGTATGTTCTGAGCTAAGCCATATCCTGAGTAGAAGCGTGCTAATTCAGCGTACTCACCATTTGGATAGTTGGTGTAGTATTGTTTGAAAGCCATCTGAGCTTCTTGATAATTCTTTAGCGAATAATGCGATTGTGCTTGTAGATACAAGGCCTGCTCTCCAAGTGTCGTCCCCTTAAGGTATGGTACTACCTCATCGAGAAGCGAAGCCGCCCATGAATACTTCCCAGTATTATAATATTTCTTTGCGTATGAATACTTCTCCATCACATCTGTACTTTTTTGTACCTTAGTGTACTCATTACAGGATGTTAGTCCTATACTGAGGAGTAGAGTCATTAACGCTAATTTTATTATTTTTCTCATACAAATCATTATCCTATGCCATAATTCTTCTTGCAAAGGTAACAATTATAGCTGACATTTGCGTAGCTAATTTCCTAAAGATTGTGATGTCGTTTGATTTCGCTCTGATGTATTGATGTGAGAGGTGTGAGTTAGATGACGGTAGAAGAGGTGCTTTTTGAGCTTGTGTTTTGCCATCAGTCTGTCTTAGAGTACCAAGTTTATAGTCTTTTAATTCTTCCCCGTAGGGGGCATTTTTTTACATCCCAAGTTCTTGAAAATGAGTTGAGAGATAGCGGGATTTTTTTATTATGAGTAAACTATTTTCTTTGTATATCAAAAAAATGTGTTTCCTATGAGAACGACCTCCTCTTCATATAACTAATTTTTTGTCTGCATTAAGTCGTTAGATGTCAGATTATTTGTTGTGATTCAGACCTTATAATTTTCGCTCACATTAGTTTGTTGATGGTTTCGTAACGTGGCATAAATAAATGGATGATCCAGCTGTGTGAATCATCCATTTATGAAATGACTGAGGATTAGAATTAGTTATATGGAAGCACATTAATGCTAGACATTCCTGATTTACTAGAGTCTATTTGATGAGCGTGGATCGTAGCACTACTTACTCCACTAGCCTCAATAGATGCCTTCTTGATGAATGATTTCCTTCCGTTGAAATTACTCGCACCACTTATTTCGATACTTATGGTGTTACCTTTACCGCGGTGTGTGAATTTTGAAGCACCCGAAATGTCAGCTTTTAGTCCATCAAAATCACCTGTTATGTCGAGCTTGCTAGCCCCCGATAGGTCTACGTTGATCCTTTTGAAATGTCCATCAGTATTGATCTTGCTCGCTCCTGATAAATCCAGCATTAGGTGATCTACAGTCCCAGAGAAATCTGCCTTGCTAGCCCCTGATAAATCAATTTCTAGCTTGTCATTATTCAATCGATCTGCAAATGATATTTTTGAAGCTCCTGAAACTTCTAGCTCTTTGATATCCTTTATATTAGTTAGATATAGGCTTACTTTGATACTACCATCATTACGACGTGAAAAGGTGCCCTTTTTACGTTTCAGAGTTAGTTTTCCCTGTTTCAGCTTGTACGAAAATGTTTCTAAATCCTTCTGATTAGCCCTGATCTGCATTTCATTTTTTTTCGCGTGAATAATCTCAACTGAGATGGCTGAACTAACATCAATCCTTGTAGGCGATTCGGATAAAGTGATAACCTCTTGTGCAATAGAGCTTGTAGCAAAGCTACTTCCTATAATTACTAGTAGCGTAGATAAGAGTAATTGAATTTTTTTCATGGTACATTATTTATTGTGTTTGGTAATATATTTTGCAAGGTACCGAAATGTTTCATATTAAACAATAATTAGATAAAAAAGATTTACTTGATTGAAACGTTATGAAGTATATAGACTTTTAGAAATCTAGTATTGTCTCAATAGTCTGGGGGGAAATAGGGTATAGAAGAGACTTAGTCGGCTTAAGCAGATTGATGAGCCAGAAAACTTAATTCCACATATAAGCGGATATTGACTTTTTTTCATTTCTAACCATTCTACGACTAATATTCGCACTTCTATCTTGAATCTATATACGATTAATTTGCACATGGTGTGTTCTTTTGGAATATCAACCCTATGTGCATTGTCTTTAACTTATTGATAGCCACATAAATTACCTACTTTTGGGTATTGCCTAGTGGTGATGAAAACATCACATTTGTCTTAATCAATAAAAATATGACACAGCTAAATACTAATGCTAATCAATCTAAGAACATTACTTGTAAGTACAATCCTTGCATGTGTAGTTTTATGTACTTCTACAAGAATAAATGCACAAAATAGTTACGTATCATTGACTGGTATCGTGACGGACACAAAAAATGATGTCCCTATAGAGGGGGCTACAGTGTATATCCCAGAGTTCAGATTGGGAACAATGACCAATGCTCTCGGAGAGTACCACCTCTCGGTACCATCTGCCGATAAATATGACCTTCACTTGAGCCTAATAGGTTATGAAAATAAGATAATAAGCATAGAAAGAGCTAACCGTACTTCTATCACACTAAATATCTTACTTACCCCAATATCAGAGCAACTAGCGGAAGTAGTGGTTATTGGTAAGAGTAAAGAGCAACGTATGCGACAAGTTCCCTCTACCATCACAGTCCTAGATAAGAAGGATTTGCAGGGGCAAGTATCATCACTTAATGATGTACTCAATCGTGCTATGGGGGTAAAGGTGGCAGAAAAGGGTGGTATGGGCAGTGTTTCTCGTATGATGATACAGGGTTTAGATGGCAAGCGAATTGCCATCTTTGTCAATGGAATGCCATACGGTAGCTCAGAGCAAGCAAATCTTAGTGCTATACCAATTGATCGAATAGAAGCAGTAGAGATTTACAAGGGTGTAGTACCAGCTTGGCTGGGCGGAGATGGATTAGGTGGTGCCGTAAATGTCATCCTTAAGCAGATGAGTGGTGACCATATTAAGTTTGCCTATGAGATTGGAAGCTTCAATACTCATAAAGCTGATATTCAGGCCTCTAAATCTTTAGAAAAGGCGGGAATAGATGTGACACTCGGGGGGACTTTGATACAATCTGACAACAACTATATCTTTAAGTCCCCTTTCGAAGACGACTTAATTATAAAGAGAGATCATGACAAGTACAGAAGCTATGGAGCTGACCTCTCAATTGGATTTACCAAACTTTGGTTTGATCACATCGGGCTATCTATTGGCTTTCAGCACACCTATCAGCAGATACAGGGAGGACTTCAGCACATACAGCAAAATGTACAGTATGCTCACAATAATATCGATAGCTGGCAAGGGGGGCTGTCTCTGAATAAGTCGCTACTAGATAATGACCTCGAAATGTCGCTTAATACGATGCTCTCCAGGTCTATCATCAATCATGTGGACACATCTCGATGGTGCTACAACTTCTTAGGAGAGCGTTATCCCAGTAGTAATGGGATGGGTGAAATCTCTTATCCTAATGACTCTCACGATAAGTACACCACTATACAGAGTGTGCTTAACCTTAGCTACAAGCTTAATCAAAACAACCGTCTCCTTCTCAATATCTCATACCAATATAGTCGCAAGGATCCAAGGGATGATGTAGCTGAGTCATTCACTAAGTTTCCTATCAACTTTATGCCAAATAAGCTTCATTTCCTATCATCAGGATTGACACATGAACTCAAGCTACTTGATGAGTCTTTGACTAATGAGCTTAGTGGTAAATTCTTTTTTTATAAATCGGAAGTCTTCCCTGTAGGATTTACTATCTACCCAAATAACATTCTCGAATCCAACAAAAATAAAAAGAGTACTTGGGGTGGTAGTGAAGCTATCGCGTGGAAACCAATAGATAACTTTACTGCAAAAGCATCGGTACAATATACCTTTCGTACCCCACGGGCGGAGGAATTATTTGGCAATGGCGTACTGATATTTGCTAATGAAAAGTTACAGCCAGAGCAAAGCTTTAATGTCAATATTGGACTCAATTGGCTCATCAACAATCGAAGTTATCCTAATGCTCGTGTGGATATTAACGCCTACTGGATGAATGTCACTGATATGATCAAGCTAACCACGGCAAGTAGCATGAGTATGAAGCATATCAATTATGGGAAGGTTAGAATATTAGGTGCTGAAGCAGGGGTGTACACCGAGCTTTTACCTTGGCTTGCAATGCGTGCGAGTATTACATATCAAGATAGTAGAGATAGAGCTCAAGTACAAGTAGGGGGCGGTGAGAACTTTCACTACAATTATAGAGTCCCCAATATGCCTTACTTCTTTGGTAATGCAGAGTTAAGATTCAGCCAACGGGACCTATTCACGAAAGATGCACAATCAAGTCTTTTTGTAGCGGGTGATTTTACTGAGAACTTTTACTACAACTGGACACTCAGTAAGGATAGTAACCTTGAGATACCGAGACGATGGAACCTCAATGCTGGAGTGCAGCAATCATTTAAGGATAGATACCATCTGAGTTTTGAGGTCCATAACCTCCTAAATAGTGAGCAGTGGGCAGAGTACAAATACCCTCTTCCAGGTCGCTCCTTCCATGGCAAGATTAAAATAACACTTTAATAACAATTTTAAGAGATGAAGAAAATAATTTTATTACTTACAGCACTTATTGCCTCAATGACATTCATTGCATGCAATGACAATAATGGAAAGAAACCTAATCCAGACCCTGCACCAGGAGTTACTAAAGGGTACTTAATGAGTAGCCAAGTAGAAGATGTCTTTCATTTAGTTACATTTCCTGACTTCAAAGAGGGTTCTAAAGTAACTTTTGGCAATAGCATCACACTCCCTGTAGGACACCTTTTCATGGAGCGATATGGTGACCACATATTTGTGATGTCTGCTCGTATGTTTGGTTACGGTGGAGAGCAAAAGCTATACAAGTACCAAATTAATGATGACAATACTATTGCTCTAGTTGGAGAGCTCTCATTTAAGGGGACTCCAAATGTCTGCGAAATTATCTTTGCTAGTGAGACAAAAGCCTATGGCGTAACTAATGGTAGTCATGGGCAACTAGTCATATTCAATCCTAGTACTATGAAAGAAACAGGTGAGATAGACCTTTCAGAGTTAGCTAAGGGGCATATTGTTGTGAAGGACAAAGATGGAAAGCCTACAGGTGAAATCCTTGAGGATAGAGATCCTGACGCTGGCAGTGGGATTATCAGAGACGGTAAGTTATTTTTGACCCTTAGTCAGACCCATAGCATGATGGATTTGGAGAAATGCCCTGGTGAGGTCGTCGTGATAGATGTGGCTACTGACAAGATAGAGAAGGTGATTAGTGACGAGAGGGTAACTTCTCTAGGTATGTTAGGCCACACTAATCCCTTTATGGATGAAGATGAGAATATATACTTTTATACAGGTCCTCGCTCTTCGATGATGAGCCAAATGATGAAAGATAAGGATCCATACTGGGCTACTTCTCGTGATGGTCTCTTAAGAATAAAAAAAGGAGAGACCGAGTTTGATAAGAGCTTTCATATTAGTTTACAAGAGAATATTGAAGGAGCAGAATTAGGTGCATATGCACTCTTTATGACATATTATAAAGATAAGGTGTACTTCTTTCTTGCTAAGCCAAGCCTCATCGTTGATCCTAACGACCAGACCTTTATTAAGAACAAGAACTGCGTGCCATACGAATTGGATTTAAAGAGTGGTAAGGGTAAGCTACTTGACCTACCTGGATCTACTGGATGGTCGATGAGTGCTTCTATCATAGTGGATGATATAGTGTACTTCGGTATCCAAGGAAATGATGGAAATGGTTTTTATTCATATAATACTAAGACTGGAGTATGTAGTAAAAGTCCTGTCGTTTCCACTCTTTCTGGTGTATATAAAGTCCTGTCCTTAAAGTAAAATGGACTATGAATTAGTAAAATAAGGTAGCACCAATATGTGAGTGATGCCTTTAAGAGTCCTTTGTGTACATACACTTATAGAGTGACTACTATTAATCCTTACTGTTAGTGTTTGACTATACTTGATTCTACAGGATATGAGCGTGAGCTTATGTATGATTTCGAAGGGGTGTAGTCATGCTAGGAATACTATAAGACATGTAGTTGAGCATAGAAATATTTATTGACAGACAATCAGTGCATTTAGCATTAGATATCATGACTGTTTTTTTGCAAGGCATTGTATCTTTATGATATGAAGTCTTGCGGTAGTGTCCCCAAAAGTGTGTACGGCAGAATGCGTCTCTGAAAAGCAAACCTACATATTTTTTCGCTTTGTTTTCCATAAACATTAAAGATAGACCAATAAAGAATTAAGGCAAGGCTGTCGTAGCACCGCGGAGACACCGCCTTGCCGTATTCTTTTAGGTTGATATCTTTGTGTTGGAAAATAAAGCACATTGTTGTTATTTACTTTTCATTGTTCTTCCTAAGTCCAAGAGTTAGATCTCCTATTCTTTTCTTCAGATAGTTTGCATTGATTGCAATACTACCTATCAAGTGTAGAGCGGATTCTACGCTAGGTAATGCACATTTATATCGAGCCCCTTTCTTTACCTGTCTATTGAAGCGTTCTATCCAGTTAGTACTATGAATGTACTTGCGAACACTGACGTCGTATTTTAGGTATGTGAAGTAATACTCTATCCTCTGACCGTTAGCTATTTTTGTGAGAAAAGGATAGCTCTTACGCCATCTGAACGCAAAGTTTTTAAAGCTCTCTAGGCCATCTAAAGGTGAGCTTCTTGAGCCGTCTTTACTAAAGACCTCCTGTAGATCACTTGCGATGGCTGACTTATCTCGAGGGCGTATCTTTCGAGTTATTTCTCGCTGTAGATGCACCGTGCAGAGCTGGACTTCCACTTCTGTAAAGTGCTCACGTGCAACCTCTTCAATGTTATTCAACCCGTCTGAAATGATTAGTCCTACCTCTTCGAGTCCTCGGCTTTTTAGATCCTCAAAAAACTCGCCCCAGATGCCGCTTCCCTCTGTTGGATTATTATAGACACCCACGATGTCTCGACGTCCTTCGCTATCTAAACTCATCACTACAAAAAATGCCTCCTTGCTCACACTTTCTCCTCTCCGTACAGGAAGATATGTAGCATCGATAACAAGTGCCTCTAAAGTCCTCGGTAGACGTCTTTGACGCCACTCTTCTACTGCTTCTTGGGTCGATAAGGAGAGACGATTGATTTGACTCGTACTATAACGTTTACCATACAAACGCTCGAATACTCCAGAGATATCCTCCATCGTATTACCGCAGCTATATAGATAACCTGCTAGTTCTCCCATCTCTTTCTCTTGATCTTTGAGAACGCCTAAAATCAAGGGCATGAAGCCCTGCTGTCGAGTTCGGGGTACTCGTAATTCTAGCATATTACCACTCGCAAAGATGCGACGGGAGCGGTATCCATTGCTCACATCGCCACTATCTTCTTTATACAGTTCCCTCTCCCCTTGCATCGCTATTTCGATGATTAACTCCATTAAACGGCCAACTCCATTTGGCTCTGTCATCACGTTTGATAGAATTTCCTTAAATTGCATTTGTGTAAGTCTCATCTTCTTGTTTATCTTTTGTTTTTAACTTTTCAAAGATAACATTCTTGGGACTTACACACTTTTTGGGGACAGTATCAGTCTTGCAAAAATTTTATGATAAAGTGAAGCCTCTTGTGGGTGGATTAATTGAGTGTGTCGCACCTCAGATATCAAAGATTTGTTATGCACTACTATAAGGTTGATATGTTTGATTCGTCCGAAATGTTCAAGAGTTATGATATGGTGTATGAAAAAGAGGGTGTGTCAAAACTAATTTTTTTGACGCACCCTCTTATTTTGCGACAAAAGCCCCAACTTTCACAAGCTGGGGCTTTTCTATATCATAAAGATTTTGTATCTTTATGTATATCAATAAATTAACTATGACAAAGATACAATTTCGTCCATACATACACAATAGGTCAATGCTTTTTCCTCAAAGGCTTGACGAGGATATTTGTGCTAATAATCCAGTGAGAGTGGTCAATGCCATTATCGATGCTATTGAGATTGAGAATATTAAGGGCTTGTACAGTAAGATAGGTCGCCACCCCTACCACCCCAAGATGATGCTCAAGGTGATTATCTACGCCTACATGAATAACATCTACTCGTGCAGGAAGATTGAGCAAGCCCTCAAAAGAGATGTCCACTTCATCTGGCTTGCAGGGTATGAAAAGCCTGACTTTATCACCATCAATAGATTTCGTAATCGTGTAAAAGGAGAGATTAATAAGGTCTTCTCACAGATGGTATTGTTACTTGCAGAGAGAGGTTTTATCAGTCTTGATGTGGAGTATATCGATGGCACTAAGATAGAATCCAAAGCCAATAAATACACCTTTGTGTGGCGGAAAAGCGTGGAACGAAATCGAGCCAAACTTCAGGAAAAGCTAAAAGTGCTGCTCTCTCAAATCGATGATTGTATTGCTCAAGAGAATAGCGAGGGTAGCGAAGAAGTAGAGATTACAGCGGAACAACTTTCAGAGCTGGTGACCACCTTCAAAGCAGAACTAGAGAGAACCCCGGAACCAGTCAACAAGGAGGAGAAAAAGAAAATAAGAGAGAGGAAGAAGCAGATCAAGCAACTAGAAGAGCACAAAGACAAACTTCAGGAGTACGACAAAAAGCTAGAGATACTCGGCACTCGCAACTCCTACTCCAAGACCGACCCCTCTGCCACCTTTATGCGTATGAAGGAGGATGCCATGAGAAATGGTCAGACCAAGCCAGGTTACAATTTACAAATAGCTACGAATCAGCAATTTATTACCAACTTTGGACTTTTCCACAATCCTACTGACACCCTCACATTTATCCCCTTTCTTCAATCCCATCAAGACCGTTATGGTGATTTGCCCTCTACTGTTGTAGCCGACTCCGGCTATGGCTCGGAGGAGAACTATCGTTTTATGGAAGAGTCTGGTACAACACCCTTTGTCAAATACAATCGCTTCCATATTGAGCATCGTCCTCGTTACAAGCCCGACCCATTTCAGCCCGCATCTTTATACTACAACAAAGAAGGAGATTACTATGTCTGTCCGATGGGACAAAGGATGAGGCGCATCGGGACAAAGAGAGGCAAGACAGCAAGCGGATACACTACTGAGAGTGCGAGATATAAGGCTGCGAGGTGCGAAGGATGTCCACTCAGAGGACTATGTTTTAAGGCAAAAGGCAATCGAATCATAGAGGTCAATCACAGACTCAATGAGTACAAAAAGAAAGCAAGCCAACTCCTTACGTCCGAAGAAGGACTAAGACATCGAGGACGACGATGTGTAGAGCCGGAATCAGTATTTGGTCAAATGAAATACAATATGAGCTACAAACGCTTTCGACACTTCGGTCAAGACAAGGTCACTATGGACTTTGCCTTCTTTGCCATAGCATTCAATGTCAAGAAACTATGCTCTAGGATAGCGAAAAACCCAAAAAACATGGATAATACACCTCATTCTTGCCCAAATCATCCATTTTTAGTTACTAACAAACTATTTTTAGGGGAAAACCAAATTCTAAAACATCTCGTAGCTGCTTAGGACACACCCTATCAAAAAAATTGAGGATGCATCAAAACTAGGTTTTGACACACCCTCTTATATTTATTATTACTACTTATATTATCCAAGCATACGGAATACTAGGATGTTGACAAGTAGAGCAAGGATCGCATAAAGCTCTGGGAATACTGCCATTACCATGGTAGACGCAAAGACATTGTGACCATCAGCAGTTGCAGCAATACCATTAGCAAGGATCTTAGACTGTCTATCGGCTGAAACCCAACCCACAGCACCAAGTAACAAACCACACCACAAAATAGCGATAGCTGATTGCATTGACATTTCTGGGCTTACTAGCTGGATAGCAAAGTAGTAACCAACGAATCCGTACAAACCCTGTGATGAAGGTAGTGCAGATAGACCGATGTATTTACCCATCTGGGTTGGATCCTTACGCATTGCTCCTACTACGGCTTGACCGCAATTGTAAAGCCCCATACTACTTCCGATACCACTAAGCCCTACCATTAAAGCAATACCTAAGTACGATAAAAATAGATTTAATTCCATAAAAATTGTCGTTCTCTTAAATTGATATATTAAATTTTATTTACTTCTCATTAACTTCTAACTTGCGTAAGGGGTCATACGCTTTACCACCACCCTCATATTCAGAGTTATTAAAATACTCTACAAAGATAAGACGGATAGGGTGTACCAATGCACCAATTGTAGTTAGACCAAAATTGATACTATGCCCTGCTATTAAGATGAAGGCCCCTACTGGGATAGCAGCCCAGATAGGCAACCCTGATGTCGCGGTCGATGCAAGTTCATTAAACACCGAACCTAAGATTGATCCGGTAAGACCAATCGCGAATAGACGGATATATGAAAGCGTATCTCCTAATAAACCAGAAGCCGTTCCATACGTCTGCCATAGGGCTGAACCTATGTTCAAGAATACATTCTTACCAGGACTATTATAGAATAGTACTAATAGGACACTAATAGCAGCTATCCCTAATAGGAGATATTCTATCCATGTAGGTAATACAATGTTCATTTTTGGTAGCCCAAACATTATAGCTCCTATTAGTATCAATGTAGGCCATGCATAACTAGATAAAGCCATCTTAACACCATACTGCTTCTGCTTCTTCATGGCACCAATGTATTTAGCAAAGATAATCTGTATAATTCCTAATACTAGAGATATAACCATCATATTATCTTGTGATAGGAAATACTCTTTGATAGACACAAATATAGGCACCTCTACCAAATTGATACCGAAGAATGAACCTGTTAAGAATCCTATAACCATTCCAGATAACCCGAGCCATTGGGCTAGCTCCAAGATTGGTTTGAGTGATTCACTTGCCTTAATCTTCAATAATGATGCTACGACAAGGACCAACATCCCATAACCTGAGTCTCCAAAGCAAATTCCGAAGAATAACATGAAGAAGGGTGCTATATATGGAGTTGGGTCTAACTCGCTATAGTTAGGAAGAGAGAAGAGTTTGACTAGTGGTTCAAATACCCTAGTAAAGCGATTATTCTTCAGCTGAATAGGGACATCATCTTCACTATTAACCTCCATCTCAATGAATGCAATACCGCTATTCGATAATGCATTCTCCATCGCGCTCTGTTTATCCTCAGGCACCCAACCTTCTAGGATTACCAGCTTATCCTCGTATAGACGTTCACCTTGGATAATAGCATTATTCATGCTGAACTCCTCCTGCAGCTTGATTTTTTCCTGCTCCAATATCTGGTTGTTATACGCAAGGTACACACGTGTACTCTCAAGCACTTTCTTCTCTTCTTCTAAAGTGTTGTAATCCACTTCTAGTTGGCTCAGAGTTTTTTGAGGTAACTTTTGGAGTATCGCGTTATCTAGCTTAGGTGCTATTGGGTCTTGAGTTATAGAGACGAAGTATATTGACCGACCTAAATCTTGGATTCTTTGGGTATTATACTCCTTTTCCCATGCCTCATCATAATATCGTTCGGGGACACTATAAAAGTGTAAATAGTATCCTGCTTCTTTTAGTTTCTCAACCAGTGCAAGGTCGAAGTCACCCCAAACCCTCATCTCACTAAGATACATCTCTGTCTCAGAGAGTTCGGTTTGGGTGGAAGAGATCTTCCTCTCCACCTCTTCATAAGCCTGCATAAAGGCATCGTAATCAGTCAGAGTGTTCTTAGGAAGTTCAATATGAGGAATCCCCTCTTTATCCTGATCCTTCTCTAGCGGATTACTCTTCTGAATCATTGTGAGGTGTTGCTGGAACTTACGAATTGATTCCTGCTTCTCAAGGTTAGACTTAAAAAGCTCAACATCCTTAGTATTTGTACGATTCTTTACTTGGACCACTCCAAGCTCTCGTAATTGTCTCAAAAAATCTTGATACTCAGGTTCGAAAACGAAGTATGAGTATCTTTTCATAGGTACTATCATAAATCTTTTCTTTCCTTTGCTTTGTTTTCGAGATTTGTTCTCATAATCTTTTGTGAAGCTTTTGATAGAGATTCTTCATCCTCTAGGTAACGCTTGATCTTACGAATCGCATCCTCATATCCAGGGATCTGGACTTTCTCAAAGAGGTTAACTTTTTGAGTGGTCTTGCGTCGTGCGTGATCCAAGACATCCAGCTTAAGGCGTCCAACTTCAGCTTCGATACCTATCGAAGCCATATCCTTAAGAAGCTTGGTTCCTTCCATGAACCAGGAAGGATTATTTAGTAAGCTAAATGGACGGACTTCAAAATCAATGTTTTCCAACTCAGGTACCTGTACCCCAGCAAAACGCTTGATCTTAATCTGTACATCCTTCACTCTAACAATATTAGGATCAAATTCATTCCATAAGGCTACCATAGAGTCGTACCCTAGCATGCTTTGCTCAAGCTTTTTCTCTAGGCTCTCTACTCTATCTTTAGTACGCTTCACCTCTACACGGAGTGCACTTTCCTTACTTTTGATCGTAGGGAGAGCACGCAACCTTGACTTCAACTGCTTTTGCTGCTGCTGAAGGGAGGTCTTATTGTACTGAAATTTTATTGCCATCTTATTCTCTCGCCAATATTAATTATCAGAAGGCCAATATTTATCAACAAACTCTTGACGGATGTTTACCTCTGTCTTTGAGAAGTGTTTTGAGAAGAGTCCCCATGCTCTATCAAGCATCTCTGTAGTATTGATGTTAACATCAATGGCCAGAAGGTCTTTTGAGTACTCTTTTGAGAAATCTAGTGCACGTTGGTCATAATCTGTAAGATCAAAACCATTCTCCATCTTGGTCTGAGCATTAGCGGCGTCGGCATAAAGACGAACAGCTGCGTTCATCACTTGTGGGTGATCCTCACGAGTATCTTTACCAATCACGAGCTGCTTCAGACGAGATAGCGAACGGAATGGGTCCACAATAACTTTACCTACATCACTATCATGACGTAGATATAGCTGACCTTCAGTAATGTAACCTGTATTATCTGGCACTGCGTGAGTGATATCACCACCAGACAATGTAGTCACAGCAATAATGGTAATAGATCCTCCGTCAGGGAATTGTACTGCCTTCTCGTATATCTTTGCTAAGTCAGAGTAGAGTGAACCAGGCATTGAATCCTTAGATGGGATTTGATCCATCTTATTAGATACGATAGCCAAGGCATCTGCATAGTTACTCATATCTGTCAAGAGTACAAGCACCTTTTCTTTCTTCTCTACTGCAAAATACTCGGCTGCTGTAAGGGCCATATCCGGGATAAGCACACGCTCTACCGATGGGTCCTCTGTAGTGTTAATAAAACTAACGATACGATCCAGAGCACCTGCATTTTGGAATGTATTTCTGAAGTATAGGTAGTCGTCATTGGTCATACCCATACCTCCCAGAATAATCTTGTCTGACTCAGCACGCATCGCTACGGTTGCCATTACCTGGTTGTAAGGCTGGTCGGGGTCTGCGAAGAATGGAATCTTCTGACCGGTTACAAGTGTATTATTCAAGTCAATACCAGAAATACCAGTGGCGATTAGGTCACTTGGCTGTTCACGACGAACTGGATTCACTGATGGACCCCCAAGCTCTACTTCCTTACCCTCAATTGCTGGACCTCCATCAATTGGCTCGCCATAGGCATTCATGAAACGCCCAGCCAGCTGATCGCTGACCTTTAGAGAAGGAGCATGACCAAGGAATATTACTTCTGCATCTGTAGGGATGCTATCTGTACCCTCAAATACCTGTAGGGTAACTTCATCACCAAATATACTCACTACCTGAGCAAGCTTGCCATTAATCATAGCCAGTTCATCGTACCCAACGTCTGTTGCATTAAGGGTACAAGTCGCCTTAGTGATCTTTGTTACTCTTGTATATATCTTTTGAAAAGCTGTTGTTGCCATATCTTATCCTCTCTTTATCATTATTTCGATTCTACTGGATGCCCCTCTTGCTTATCCACTAGCTCTTGGACCATTGCTTCATACTTCTTGAAGTCTTCACTTAAGAACTCAGAATAGTTCATCTGCTTCATGAGGTTGATGAGTTGCTTGAAGAAGTCTCCTACCTCCTCAAAGTCACCAAAAGCAAAATCGATTTCACAGATTCCCATGATGAGCTTTAGCATATATTTCTGTCGCTCCAGTGGAGTGATCTGGTCAATATCATCAAATGCATCCTGCTGGTAGATAACGAAGTCAATAAGCTCAGATTTCCAGAATGTATCGTGGTGATCTAGTGGCACACCATCGTCACCGAGGATATTAATCTGTTCCGCCACTTCACGACCTCTAATCATTCTTCGCTTAACCTCATTGACCATTGCAACCCAATCCTCACCAGCTAGCTCGGTGATATAATCAACGAACTCTGGGTATTCAATATACTTGGAGTAGCTATCAATTGGATTTACTGCTGGATACCTCTTTCTATCAGCACGATCTTGCTCTAGGGCATAAAAGCATCGTGCTACCTTTTGGGTGTTCTCGGTCACTGGCTCTTTTAGGTTACCACCTGCAGGTGATACAGTACCGATGAAAGTAACAGAACCGCTTTTACCATTATTTAAGTAAACAAAACCAGCACGGGCATAGAAGTTGGCAATAATAGCGGACAAGTCCATAGGGAAACCATCAGGTCCTGGCAACTCTTCAAGTCGGTTAGACATCTCACGAAGTGCCTGAGCCCATCTTGATGTAGAGTCAGCCATCAATAGAACCTTCAGACCCATGCTACGATAATACTCAGCGATCGTCATGGCTGTATAGACTGACGCCTCACGAGCTGCTACTGGCATGTTAGAGGTATTCGCGATCAGGATGGTACGTTCCATCAATTTACGACCAGTATGTGGGTCCTCTAGGTGTGGGAACTCTTTGAAGATCTCCACTACCTCATTGGCACGCTCACCACAAGCAGCCATGATAACGATATCCGCATCCGCTTGCTTAGAGATAGCGTGCTGGAGTACGGTTTTCCCTGTACCGAACGCACCTGGGATAAATCCTGTTCCTCCCTCTACGATAGGGTTCATTGTGTCGATGACACGAACCCCTGTTTCCAGAAGTTTAAATGGACGTGGTTTCTCAGCGTAGCAAGTAATGGCTTTCTTTACTGGCCACTTCTGAACCATTGTAACGTTATGCTCCTTGCCTTCTGTATCCTCAAGTACAGCAATGACATGATCAACAGTGTATTCGCCCTCAGAGACCAAGCTCTTAATTTTGTAGTTCCCCTCAAAGGTGAATGGAACCATAATGCGGTGAGGTTGGTTATTCTCATTCACCTCACCTAGCCATACTCCTGCTTGTACGAGATCTCCAACTTTTGCAATCGGCTTGAATAGCCATAGTCTATCTCTATCAAGTGGATCAGTATATGAGCCTCTCTTTAGGAACACG
Organism: Porphyromonadaceae bacterium W3.11; assembly: GCA_030434245.1. Taxonomy (NCBI): domain Bacteria; kingdom Pseudomonadati; phylum Bacteroidota; class Bacteroidia; order Bacteroidales; family Porphyromonadaceae; species Porphyromonadaceae bacterium W3.11. The sequence goes on along the minus strand of JAUISX010000001.1, from coordinate 417,157 downwards.
CCCTCCATCTTGTCGAGGTCGTGTTGAAGACCATCATAATTCTTGGATAGCATCCCAGGGCCTAACTGCACCTCAAGCATATGTTGCTCAAAAGTAGCCTTATCGCCCACCTTTAGTCCACGAGTACTCTCAAAAACCTGAACGATGGCGTGATTACCAACGACCTTAATAACCTCCGCCATCAGATCGCTACCTTGAACAGTTACATAGCAAATCTCATTCTGTGCAACTGGGCCATCAGCCTCAATTGTCACTAGGTTAGAGACTATGCCTATCACTTTACCTGTTGTTTTCATCATAGATATATATTGTGTCTAATCTTTTATCAGCTTATTATCGTGATTTCTTCCTAATCTTCACGGAATCTCTAAACTTCTCGAGTTCGTCGCTCCCTTCATTATTTAGTCCGTGAACGATGCTTCTGAACTTTTGCTCCCCATGCACTTTATCGAGACTAGCCCAACGCTCTAGTATCTGCAACTTGAGCAGATATACCATCATGGCATTTATAGAAAAGATATCAGCAAAAGTAACATCATCTAGCAGATCCCACTTCATCGCATCTAATCTTCTTTCTCGGATAGCCAAGTGTTCTTCTTCACTGATCTTACGAACTTTATTGACCAGCTCAGCCTCATTCATATAGCTAACTTGGCTCCACTCTCCACTTCTCAGAATATCATAGAGTGGTTTGTCACCTACTAAGTATTTAGATGCGTCTAAACCATACTTCTGAGCGGTAATGGCAGCCAATACTGATGCGACATCTTGCTCCAATGCAAACCAGCTCTTAAGAAAAGAATTCCCCTTAGTTTGTACATACTTGACATACTCCAGAAATAGGATATCTTCGTAGAAATAACTTCTCTCGACATCATTTTTTTTGTCTGAGAGATACATTTCTACAAAGTCAATCATGTACTTAGGGTACTTTTTCTTATTAATCTTTGGGAGGTTTAGACGCTCAGTAGAGTAGGGACCCGATTCACAGTTCACCTTTGCCTGTACTGCATCAATTAAATACTGTAGTTTTTCTTCTCCTAAGACCAATAATTCAGAATTAATCTGACTTAATTCATCCCCCTTAAGCAATTGCATCAGTAGGTGATTATCATTTCTAAGTAAGATTAATTCAATCTGCTGACGGTCCTTTGAGGTTAGCTCTTTTGAGAGAAGCTCTAGGAATTCCTTACTGGTTATGTCATTAGATCGATACTCACCTTGCTTAAGCAATGGAAGTGCCGCCCCAAGGGTAAAATAGTTTGCCATTCTAATCGTCTGTAATCAGTTAGTTATTATCACCGAAGAGAATTGCCTTCATGCGAGGACGCATAAAAGACTTAAAGTACTCCGCAAAGGCTTCCTTACTTATTGTTACCTTGTAGTCAGCCCCTTCTGGCGATACGTCAAAGCTAGCACTCTTACCTGCTACTTCGCGAATCTTAACCCCTTGATCAAAAACGTCTTTTGCCTCTTTTCTGAAATACTCCTCTAACTTTTGAGCATCACTTGTACTAATAATTATGCCGTTGGCATCGGAAGCAAACAGCTGTTTACTCATTTCTACAATGATAGAGTAAATTGACTCAGGATTGCTAAATGCAGCATCCACGCCTTTGTTGATAGCTTTGCTATTCACCATTTCAGTAATCGCACTCTGTAGAGCATCGCTAGCATTAGCAATAACGTTCTTTAGATCCGATTCTGTTTGTTCTTTTGTAGCTTTAGCCTCAGCTTTAGCACTGCTTAGGATACGCTCAGCTTCTTCGTGAGCAGCAGCCAACATTTCGTTTCTCTTTGCTTCAGCTTTCTCTACGATAGATAGAGCCTCTGCATTAGCTTTTTCCACGCCATCGTGATAAATCTTCTGTGCTAATTCTTGAATCTTATTATCCATATAATTATATAGTTGACTAATATATTACTTCAAATCCTATGGCAAAGCCATTTAATAATCATAGTAGGGTTTCTTGAAAAAAAATTACTGGTGACAAAGTTAATTAATATTTATATGATTTCCGAATAACCAATAGGTTTTTTCCCAATAAAATAAGCCAATCTCCACTGAACTATTCCAAATAGAACGTGGATTTTATACACTTGGTAAAAACTCTTACGTATTTAGGATCCAAGGAGCGTTAGGAAATGAATTGATCAGTTCATCTTAGCTGTCAATTATTGACTCGGCTTTTCTTTTAGGTAGAATTTTCCTTTTTATAGGTTTTGCTTCCGTTTGAGTGAGCTAAATGTTAAGCCTTCTTATCTACAAAAAATGTCATCCTTAGTAGTGATTATAAAATTTAAGGATGACACTTTCTTAGTCGATGGTTATTTCTTTCCCCTTTGTTGTGTTGGTTGCGGATGGTTAACGAGTAGGTTAGCAATGCTCCTTAGTAGCGGAGAAATATTCTATTAAATACCATTTTCCATCATCTTTCCGATGAAAAACATACTCTTTGTTCATCTCCGATCCCAACCAACCATTGCAGAAGGATGCTTCATCTTCGTCTATTTCACTCCATGAGGCAAAGAAATTGCTGGAATCAGGCAGTTGGATCTCTAGGAGACCAACCTCATAATCTGGGGTATATGGGGTGTCACTATCCAGTTGTGTCCTGCTTTTCTGAAAATTGATATCCGAAGAAAATTGCTCTACAAATGACATTAATGACTCTCCTGTGGTATTATGTGGAGCTGTAGGATCTACTAATGCGAGGTTTGTTAGCCTGTACGGTTCAAACATCTCTTCTAATGACGGTGATGTTGAGACTTGTTGGCGTACCAGTTCATTCGCCTCCTCCACAGTGAGCTCATCCTCAGATTCACCAGATTCCTCAACATACTCTTTGTCCTCGTTCTCAGAATCGCTTTTGCTGTTCTTTGTGCTACAGCTTACTGCACACAGCACAACGAAAATAATAGAAAGCCTAATACCAATATGAAGAACTCTCTTTTTCATGATTCTAAATACATAATATATATTAATTCATTTTGATGTATAAAGATAACTCTTTTTTATTTAATGGTAAAATAATAAATCCTCACTTTTCGAAAATTTTTATTAGAGCCATGAATTTCGTATTCTCTTGAATAGGTGTTAGAGTATAATTTCCTGGCTCGGTTGGCCTTTTTGAGAAAGTATAAAGTGGATGAGGGGAGGCTAATGGAGGCATGTGGCCTACTGACGGAAGGTGTAGAATAGTATATTCGCCTGAAAAACCTTCCATAAGCCAATGATCACCCAGCGATAAAGCTAAGTGTCCCATCGTAGGGCGGCAATTAATCTCTAGACAAGGGGCAATCTTTAGGTGTCCGTCGTTATCCATAAATACGAGAGTATCTATACCAAGATATCCTTCGTAGTGGCCAAGAGGTAGTTGTGACAAGGCTGCCATTAACATATTAATGTACTGATCATGGCTAGGAATCGTTGGGACGCTACTAAATTGCTCTTCTAGTTTAGTTCGAGACTGAATAACATTACCTTGATATTTCCCTTTGGCGGTTACAAAACTACTCGGCCCCAAATAGCTTATCGTCCCATTTGCGTTCCTATAAAATTCATAGCCACGGTCTTCGATTTTATTATAATATGGTTCGATATAAAGAGTTGCCTTTTTATTCGTCTTTTGTTTTAGAATAAAATCCTGAAGTTGTTCTGTGGAGTGGATAAAGTGGATGCCCCTTCCCGAGCTTGAAAAATCATCCTTTAGTACCCATTTATTTTCCTTTAAGGTTTCAATGTCATTTGACTCGATGAAGCTTGTCACGAGACGAGGTGGTACAAAAGATGAGAAAAGTTCGGGCGACTCTCTTTTGATAAGTCTCCACAGATCTACACTTAATCTTCGAGATGTGATATGTCTCATTTCATCTTGGGAGTAGGGGACTTTATCTTTCCCGAAGAGTCCAATGAGCTCGGGTGCCCAACCCCATGGTACCAATTCTGCCTCTTCGGCTATAGAGGTTAGTATATCGGGATGGTCTAAGGATGAGTCTAATGTTTTATTGGTTACGTATACCTTATCCTCCACTTTCTTGTAATAGAGAGGGAGTGTTGATAAGTCGTGTCTAAAAGTCTGTACTGACTTAGTTGGTGTGTAATGATGACTACCTAGACCGACAGAAGCCTCGTAGCCAGGATTGAAAAAGTGTACCTTCACTATGTTATCTAGTCATAGTTATCTACTCATGAATGCCTCTTCGACTAAATCATCACGCTTGTTACTAATCCTTTTTTCTCGTAGTCTTAGCTCAGGACTTTTATCTTCACTAGGAATTTTGGACACTACTTGCAGATAACGGTTAGTCCATTTCTTTAGTCGCTCTTTACGACCGAGATTATTCTCTATCATGATTAATGAGTAGAGGGTGATCTCACTATCAGGGTGGTAGCTTAGTGCCTTCTCAAATGATTTAGCAGCCGCAGCCATCTTTTTCTGAGCTAGATATACATTCCCTTTTATTCCGTTAAGAGTGTAATTATTGAATAAGAACTCGGGTGTCTGATTTAGTAATGAGTCCACCATATTAAGTATATCGTCTGCTTTTGAATACTGTTGTTGCTTATTGAACACGTAAGCATAGTCAAGCATCATGATGGGGTTTTTATAATCAGTGCTAACAACACCTTTTTCTAAAACGATCTCAGCCTTTGGTATTGAGTCTGTATTCATCAGAACATTACCATAATAATATAGGGAGTTAGGATTCTCATCACCCAACTCATATAAGAGGGCTAAGTCCACATGGGCATTTTGTGTCTCTCCCATCTTAAAGTTATTGAAGGCTCGTTGTCTTCTCACCGATAGATTTGATGGATACTTGAGTAAGTAATTATCAAGATATTTGCTTGCTAATGGAAGTGCATCATCTAACTCATATAGGCTACTCAGAAGGATGATGTTAGATGAGTTATAGGGATATTTATCTGCCAGCAGTTCGCGATAATAAATGGCATTCTTAATATCCATTTGCTTGAAATATAGCATTGCCAATAAGTTGAGATCAGCAAAAAGGGTGTCTTTTGGTAAAATATCATTGAGGATGATATTTTCAGACGTGTCCAAGTCTTCAAGTTTGAAGCAGAGACTTGCTTTTCGTCTAGACTGAGAAAGTGTTAGTTCTGGTAAGCGATTTAATTCCTCCAGAGCATGCTCGTAATAGCCAATACTCTCATAATAGATTGAGAGGCTGTCGATGCTTCTCATCAAGAGTGAATCACCTATAATGTCATCTTCATACTCAGAGGTCAGCTCTTGGGCTGAAGCGATCTGCGGAAGCAGAAAAATAATAAAAACTAATAACGTGTTCTTCATAATTACTAAGCTTTTATGAAATGAGCCGTAAGTAATATTACCCACGGCTCACTAATATACTAAATTTGATCAATACATTTTCAGCTAGTTATCTACTAAAGGAGCCGAACATTATTCCTCATCTTTGGATTCGCCCTCCTCCTTGGATGGGGTTTCCTCAATCACATCATCTGGTTTCTCAGTTGGTGTATGTTCTTCTGATGGCTTCTTGATCTCATCATTGATTTCCTTTATCCTATCGTTGAATTCATCAATCTTTTTCCTTAGTGCATCAATCTTTGACTGAATTTGGACAATCATAGGATTGTCAGGAGAAGCATTGAAGAACCCAATATTATTCTCATACTGCAGAAGTTCATCCTCCAATTGAGAGATATTGCGCTGTACATTATACTTCTCATTTTCCAACTCTGGATTAGAGAGAGCCGATAAGTTCTTGTCCATGTTGACAGGTTGAGGACGGCGATCTCTTCGGTCATCCCTATTATTGCTTTGAGCATTACCCTTACGTCTTCCGTCTTGTCTATTATCACGGCGGTTATTGTTCGGATAGCGACGTTTCTCACCTTTTGCAGCACGAAGTGCACTGTAGTAGCGATTTAGTACTTCGTCTTTCTTCTCATTTGGAACAAGTCCAATAGATGCCCATTCAGCCTCAATTTCGGCAAGTTCTTCACTAGGGTCATCAAGATGACGCTCTACGAGAGCTTCTAGCTTCTCCACCACAACAAATTTCTTCTCTAGGTTCTCCTCCTTTGAAGCCATTCTTTGTTGGTGGTTTATAGATTTATTCTTGAAGAATTTGTCACATGCACTTCTGAACTTCCTCCATAAGCGTTGTGCCTCAGTCACACGTGTTCCCAGTTTAGCCACTTCGGTCCACTCCTTCTGCATATCTTGGAGCTTCTTAGATGTCGCCTTCCAGTCTGTGCTATCCTTTAGCTCGTCAGCTTCTTGAGCTAGTTCTCTCATCCTCTCGAGACGAGGTGTGATAAATTCGCTCAGTTCCTTCATGAAGGTTCTCCTCTGTAGGTAGAACTCATCTACAGCAACGCGGAAACGCATCCTAATCTCATTGACTTTAGAGCGAGGTACACGGCCAGCAGCCTTCCAATCCTTGCGAATATCGTCCATCGCTTGCTCATAATTACGCCATTCGCTACGTGATGTAGGTAGGGTAATCAGCATATTCTCCAAACGTTCTACAACTTCAACTTTCTTAAGGTAATTAGCCTCTTCCTGTTCGTGCAGTTGCTTAAAGTATTCGTCATGACGTCTATTGATGACGGTCGAAGCATCCTTGAATTCTTTCCACATATTTTCGCGGAATTCAGGGGCTACTGGACCTGTCTCTTTCCATAGATCGTGTAAGGTCTGTAGTTCACGGAATGCTTTGACGATGTCCTTCTCGTCAGCTAGAGCTTTGGCTTTCTCAATGAAACCCTCTTTTTCCTTCCGATTATGTTTGAAGTCATACTCTTGGGCCTCCTTATTAAGCTTATTAATGGTATAATGCTCTTCAACCAGTCTAGAGTATTTAGCAATCAGTTCCGAACGGAGATTCTCAGGTACAAGCCCTATAGACTTCCACTCGTCTCTGATGTTTTGGAATTCATTTCTAACTTTGAAGAAATCATCAGTACTATTAATATTGTCTTCTAGTCTTTTTATAAGGGCTAGTTTCTTATTATAATTCTCCTCCCTTTCCTGCTTTTCCTTCTCAGCAACCTTAGCAGCTAACTCATGGTAGCGGGTCTTAAGATTAAGGAACGCAGCCATGAGGTCATCTTTCTGTACCTTAGCGTCGTTCTTATCTTCACCATTGTCCTCCTCGTCATCAAGGTCATCTACATCATCTTGGTCATCCTCTGTCAGTTGCTCCTTATTGATCATTCTCTTGAGCCGTTTCATCTCTTTGAGGTCAGGAAGCGTCTCTGCCTTCACCATCTCGTCAAGATGCTTCAATAGCTCTTCAACAGTGAAGGAACTAGTGTCAATGACATCATTGTTCTTATCCTCAACCTTCTCCGCCTCAATCTCCTCTGAGGGCTGATTTTCATTCTTTTCCTCAGGGTTCTCATTTAGCTGATCATCCACCTTCACCGACTCTGAAGTCGCAGTTGTGTGATCCTTTTCAATTTCCTCTCCCTTAATAGTATTCTCGGAATTTTGATCCATAGCTCAAGTCCTTTTCAAAATAAGTCAACCACTGGTAATCAGTGGATACAATTCGCAGTAAAAAATAATTCTTAACTTCTGGCGTCTGACAGGCAGGACGATCCCATCTCTCAAACACTTCTGAAAGTTACAAAAAAAAGTAATTACAGCCTAATAAAATGCAAAAAATAGAATTTTTACCTTATTATATGAGTGAATAATACCTTATCAATAGTGTCAAAAGATTATTTTCATGGATTTATATGATAAATAAGCCACCTCATCCTGCATGATACATAGTAACGAACTTCAATAAAAAAAGAGCAATAAATTTCGCTAACTAAAAGATAATAACTATCTTTGCAGTCGCAAAATCGTATTTTTTGTGTAACACAACGAATTTTTATTAATTAACATGATGAACAATTACGAAACCGTTTTCATTTTAACTCCCGATTTGTCTGACGCACAGATGAAGGAAACGGTAGACAAGTTCGCTGATATGATCACTGAAAATGGTGGTGAGATTATCAATCGCGAAGAGTGGGGTATGCGAAAGCTTGCTTATCCTATCCAAAACAAATCTACCGGCTATTATGTGCTTATTGAATTCAAGGCTGAGCCAAGTTTCATTAAGCCACTAGAAATCAACTTCCGTCGTGATGATCGGGTGATTCGCTTCTTGACTTTCCGTCAGGACAAGTACGCTCTTGAATACGCTGAAAAGCGTCGTCGCACTCGTAAGAACACAGCAGAAAAAGCTGCTGAAGAAACAGTAGTAGAAGAAAATTAAAAAGTAGATTATTATGGCAAAGAAAGGAAAAAGCGATGTTAAGTACCTTACTCCTCTCTCAATGGATGCGAGGAAGAAGAAGTACTGTCGTTTCAAAAAAGCAGGCATTAAGTATGTTGATTATAAGGATCCTGAATTCCTTAAGAAGTTCCTTAACGAGCAGGGTAAGATCTACCCACGTCGCTTGACTGGTAACTCTCTAAAGTTTCAGCGTAGAGTAGCTCAAGCTGTAAAGCGTGCACGCCACTTGGCATTGCTACCATATGTAACTGATATGCTATCTTAATAGCCGTTCAGTATTTGAGAATATATATAGTAAATAATAAGAAATTTCATAGAGGAGACAGAATATGTTAGTTATTTTGAAAGAGGATATGCCTAATCTTGGCTTTAAAAACGAAATCGTAGATGTTAAGCCTGGTTATGGTCGTAACTTTCTAATCCCACAAGGAAAGGCTATTATAGCTTCTGAGTCGGCAGTAAAGATGCTTCAGGAAGACCTTCGTCAGCAATCTCGTAAGCTTGAAGCTGAGAGAGAAGCAGCACAGAAAATTGCTGATAAGATCGAGGGAACTACACTTAAGTTTGTTGAGAAGACTTCTTCAAATGGTCGTATCTACGGCTCAATCAGTGCTGCTCTAGTAGCAGAAGAGCTTGAGAAGTTAGGATTTGACATCAATCGTAAGATGCTTGTAGTGCCTGGCAATATCAAGGAAGTTGGTGAGTATGTAGCTCGTGTACGTCTTCATAAGGACGTAAGCGTTGAGGTGCCATTCACAGTAGAGTCTGACCAGCCAGTAGCAAAGCCAGTAGTTGAGGAGCCTGCAAAGGAAGAAGTAGCAGAAGAAGAAACTACTGAAGAAGAGACTACTCAAGAAGATTAAATATATCGAACACATGATGTATTAGGACGCGTTTCCTATTAATCGTATGTTTTAATAAGAAAGAGGGTGTGTCAAAACTAATTTTTTTGACGCACCCTCTTATTTTGCGACAAAAGCCCCAACTTTCACAAGCTGGGGCTTTTCTATATCATAAAGATTTTGTATCTTTATGTATATCAATAAATTAACTATGACAAAGATACAATTTCGTCCATACATACACAATAGGTCAATGCTTTTTCCTCAAAGGCTTGACGAGGATATTTGTGCTAATAATCCAGTGAGAGTGGTCAATGCCATTATCGATGCTATTGAGATTGAGAATATTAAGGGCTTGTACAGTAAGATAGGTCGCCACCCCTACCACCCCAAGATGATGCTCAAGGTGATTATCTACGCCTACATGAATAACATCTACTCGTGCAGGAAGATTGAGCAAGCCCTCAAAAGAGATGTCCACTTCATCTGGCTTGCAGGGTATGAAAAGCCTGACTTTATCACCATCAATAGATTTCGTAATCGTGTAAAAGGAGAGATTAATAAGGTCTTCTCACAGATGGTATTGTTACTTGCAGAGAGAGGTTTTATCAGTCTTGATGTGGAGTATATCGATGGCACTAAGATAGAATCCAAAGCCAATAAATACACCTTTGTGTGGCGGAAAAGCGTGGAACGAAATCGAGCCAAACTTCAGGAAAAGCTAAAAGTGCTGCTCTCTCAAATCGATGATTGTATTGCTCAAGAGAATAGCGAGGGTAGCGAAGAAGTAGAGATTACAGCGGAACAACTTTCAGAGCTGGTGACCACCTTCAAAGCAGAACTAGAGAGAACCCCGGAACCAGTCAACAAGGAGGAGAAAAAGAAAATAAGAGAGAGGAAGAAGCAGATCAAGCAACTAGAAGAGCACAAAGACAAACTTCAGGAGTACGACAAAAAGCTAGAGATACTCGGCACTCGCAACTCCTACTCCAAGACCGACCCCTCTGCCACCTTTATGCGTATGAAGGAGGATGCCATGAGAAATGGTCAGACCAAGCCAGGTTACAATTTACAAATAGCTACGAATCAGCAATTTATTACCAACTTTGGACTTTTCCACAATCCTACTGACACCCTCACATTTATCCCCTTTCTTCAATCCCATCAAGACCGTTATGGTGATTTGCCCTCTACTGTTGTAGCCGACTCCGGCTATGGCTCGGAGGAGAACTATCGTTTTATGGAAGAGTCTGGTACAACACCCTTTGTCAAATACAATCGCTTCCATATTGAGCATCGTCCTCGTTACAAGCCCGACCCATTTCAGCCCGCATCTTTATACTACAACAAAGAAGGAGATTACTATGTCTGTCCGATGGGACAAAGGATGAGGCGCATCGGGACAAAGAGAGGCAAGACAGCAAGCGGATACACTACTGAGAGTGCGAGATATAAGGCTGCGAGGTGCGAAGGATGTCCACTCAGAGGACTATGTTTTAAGGCAAAAGGCAATCGAATCATAGAGGTCAATCACAGACTCAATGAGTACAAAAAGAAAGCAAGCCAACTCCTTACGTCCGAAGAAGGACTAAGACATCGAGGACGACGATGTGTAGAGCCGGAATCAGTATTTGGTCAAATGAAATACAATATGAGCTACAAACGCTTTCGACACTTCGGTCAAGACAAGGTCACTATGGACTTTGCCTTCTTTGCCATAGCATTCAATGTCAAGAAACTATGCTCTAGGATAGCGAAAAACCCAAAAAACATGGATAATACACCTCATTCTTGCCCAAATCATCCATTTTTAGTTACTAACAAACTATTTTTAGGGGAAAACCAAATTCTAAAACATCTCGTAGCTGCTTAGGACACACCCTATCAAAAAAATTGAGGATGCATCAAAACTAGGTTTTGACACACCCTCTTTCTTACTTTTTTCTGAATTCTTATGTGGAGAAAGGGCTCAGTTCGAAGCATATTCGTCATAAAGAAATATATATATAAATTGAGTTTTTATTGGGTAGTGTCCCCAAAAGTGTGTACGGCAGAATGCGTCTCTGAAAAGCAAACCTACATATTTTTTCGCTTTGTTTTCCATAAACATTAAAGATAGACCAATAAAGAATTAAGGCAAGGCTGTCGTAGCACCGCGGAGACACCGCCTTGCCGTATTCTTTTAGGTTGATATCTTTGTGTTGGAAAATAAAGCACATTGTTGTTATTTACTTTTCATTGTTCTTCCTAAGTCCAAGAGTTAGATCTCCTATTCTTTTCTTCAGATAGTTTGCATTGATTGCAATACTACCTATCAAGTGTAGAGCGGATTCTACGCTAGGTAATGCACATTTATATCGAGCCCCTTTCTTTACCTGTCTATTGAAGCGTTCTATCCAGTTAGTACTATGAATGTACTTGCGAACACTGACGTCGTATTTTAGGTATGTGAAGTAATACTCTATCCTCTGACCGTTAGCTATTTTTGTGAGAAAAGGATAGCTCTTACGCCATCTGAACGCAAAGTTTTTAAAGCTCTCTAGGCCATCTAAAGGTGAGCTTCTTGAGCCGTCTTTACTAAAGACCTCCTGTAGATCACTTGCGATGGCTGACTTATCTCGAGGGCGTATCTTTCGAGTTATTTCTCGCTGTAGATGCACCGTGCAGAGCTGGACTTCCACTTCTGTAAAGTGCTCACGTGCAACCTCTTCAATGTTATTCAACCCGTCTGAAATGATTAGTCCTACCTCTTCGAGTCCTCGGCTTTTTAGATCCTCAAAAAACTCGCCCCAGATGCCGCTTCCCTCTGTTGGATTATTATAGACACCCACGATGTCTCGACGTCCTTCGCTATCTAAACTCATCACTACAAAAAATGCCTCCTTGCTCACACTTTCTCCTCTCCGTACAGGAAGATATGTAGCATCGATAACAAGTGCCTCTAAAGTCCTCGGTAGACGTCTTTGACGCCACTCTTCTACTGCTTCTTGGGTCGATAAGGAGAGACGATTGATTTGACTCGTACTATAACGTTTACCATACAAACGCTCGAATACTCCAGAGATATCCTCCATCGTATTACCGCAGCTATATAGATAACCTGCTAGTTCTCCCATCTCTTTCTCTTGATCTTTGAGAACGCCTAAAATCAAGGGCATGAAGCCCTGCTGTCGAGTTCGGGGTACTCGTAATTCTAGCATATTACCACTCGCAAAGATGCGACGGGGGCGGTATCCATTGCTCACATCGCCACTATCTTCTTTATACAGTTCCCTCTCCCCTTGCATCGCTATTTCGATGATTAACTCCATTAAACGACCAACTCCATTTGGCTCTGTCATCACGTTTGATAGAATTTCCTTAAATTGCATTTGTGTAAGTCTCATCTTCTTGTTTATCTTTTGTTTTTAACTTTTCAAAGATAACATTCTTGGGACTTACACACTTTTTGGGGACAGTATCTTTTATTGGGAACGCTCAAGTGCCTTGATTATCATCATCTGAGATAAAATAGCTCTTGAGAGCTTCGTAGTGTTGCCTAAATGCTTCTCGCCCCTCTTCTGTGCTTCGACAGGTGGTGCGTGTTCGTTTCCCACTAAAGCCTTTTTCGACTTCGATATAGCCTGCCTTTGAAAGATTATCGATCTGTACGCTAATATTGCCAGACGTAGCTCCAGTTACCTCCTTGATATATAGAAAGTCAGCTTCCTCTACATTCATAAGGATAGACATTATTGAGAGTCTAAGTTCTGACATAAATAGAGGATTCAATGGTTTAAGCATAACGGTGCTCTTTTTTGCTAAGGTAGTTTAGATAATGCCCTGGTAAAGACTGTGTGACTAAAAAGGCTATACCAAAATAAAGCACAGCACTTCGTGGGTCTATCGTAACAAAGAGTATAAAGTATCCCGCTATCATGCTTATGATTGATGCCACCTTATACACTTTGATATCTGCTATGAAAGCCATGATAGAAGAGCCAATACCGATCAAGATAAGGATGATGGATAATATTATATTTGATCCTATGAAGCTAATTACTAACGCATTCAGGCCTAATATAATCCATATAATATCTATGGTACGATCTATATGATTTTTCACCAATGTCTGTCTTTTTTGTGATCGACGCAAAGTAAAGTATATGGCACCCCCCAAGATGGGGATTATGAACCAAAGGAAGTTTACTCTATAATCCATTCTTGGCATTAAGAAGTAGATGAGTAATGCAGTGAAAAAGGTGGTGTAACCCCATACTAGTCCTGGCATCCCTCCATTATAAGAGATCCTTTTTTGAGATTTCTGTATCATCTCTTCTATCACCCTAAGGCTCTCTTGCGGTGTTAATTCTTGTTTGTCCATGATGTTAATTTTTAATTGTTCATATCCTATTATCGATCATGCGAGTTAGTTATAGGGGAGTCGTTTTTAGTGGCCACATGTTCAGGGGCTATTTCATACCCTTGATAAGTAAAACGAACTATCCTAGTAGCTTTCTACACATATTTTATACAGCAAATATAAGTAGGTTTATTTTATAAACCAAATTATATTATAAGGTTTATGTGTTAAAATATAATTGTAGATTCCCTTATGGGGTAGGAGGAGTAAATAATTACTGGAGTATTAAAGAGAATGAGTAAGGGTATCACGTTTTATAAATAAAGCTATGTTTTGGGCTAAAATATATATAGTATGAGTTGCATATTGTATTCTGGTAAAGGATTTGTTTGCTGCTTTTATTGCTTACAGAATGATATTAAAGCAATTTATGTTACGCCAAAAAATGGTACCATTTTGAGGTTATATGAAAGAGAAATGTTTCCTATAGGGACAATACTTTTTTCCTATGAGACGGATAATTTTTTCCTATAGGAACGATTCAAGCTAGTTATAGTCCCTTATCTTTAAAGCCACAAATAAAGAAAGAGAACATGTGAATGACCAGAATGAAAGCATCGTTATCAATTGATTCAAGAAGCCTTAAATGCTTTTTAATGGACGTTGTATATGAGATGTTAAGAATGAAAAAGAGCAGAAATTCTGTAAAGTTGGGAATTCTAACTAACAATCGTAAATTTGCTTATAATTACAACGTATGAACTCATACTTCTCCTTTTAATGATGTATAACTTGATGTCAGATATAGGATGATGATTGCGATGTAAAGCATACATACATTAGTCTTGATGATGATAAAGATTTTAGAGGAACAAAAAATATTAAAAGGTTATAAGTTTATAGACTTATTTGCTGGCATTGGTGGATTCCATTATGCTATGGAATCATTTGGTGCAGAGTGCGTTTTTGCTTCAGAAATTGACCAACATGCAAGCAATGTTTATGAGCAAAATCATCATATCAAACCAAAAGGAGATATTACAAAGATAAGAGAACAAGATATTCCAAGTCACGATATTTTATGTGCTGGATTCCCTTGCCAAGCATTTTCTATATCGGGAAAACAAAGAGGATTTGAAGATACCAGAGGAACTTTGTTTTTTGACATTGCTCGGATCGTTAAGTATCATCAACCCAAAATACTCTTTCTAGAGAATGTTAAAAATTTTGCCAAGCACGATAATGGTAACACACTAAGGGTTGTTGAAAAGACACTTAATGATTTAAACTATACCCTTTACCACAAAGTATTAAATACTAGCAATTATGGATTGCCTCAAAATAGGGAACGAATATACTTTGTTGCTTTAAATAATAATGTGTTCAAGGACTTAGCCTTTGCATTTCCGAAAAAAAATATCGTGAGTAAAGTAGAAGATATTTTGGAGGAAAATCCTAAGGATGGAAAAGTTATTGAACGAGACGATATTTTTTTTCATAAGGAATACACTCCTACCTATGACATGTTTGGTAATGCAAACTTCCCTAATAAACCCATTCAAATCGGTAAAGTTAATAAGGGAGGGCAGGGAGAACGAATTTATGATATTAGAGGTCATGCTATAACTTTGTCGGCTTATGGAGGTGGTGTTGGCTCTAAAACTGGGCTGTATAAAGTCGGTAAGGTCATAAGGAAATTATCGCCTAGAGAATGTGCTAGATTACAAGGATTTCCTGAAAGTTTTAGTCCTGATAAAAGTGTTCCCCAAGCTCATAAACAATTTGGAAATAGTGTTTCAATTGATGTTATACAGTATATTTTAAGGGAAATTTGTGAGGTGATAAAACGAAATGAACAATCTTCAACTACTAGGTTCACAGACAGCAAAAAACGGATTCAAGAACGAGAAGGATATAGTCCAAAAATTCAATCATTGGCAAGTTGACAAAGAAGCTCAAAAATGGTTAACCTTAATGGAGTACAATCTTGATGAGATCGAGTTTGTAAAAGCTGTCGTACTATCAGGTTTTAAAGCTGATATACAAGTTCAAGTAACTGTAAAGCTAAAACAGGCCATAGATGCTGAAAATATTCAAGTTAAGCTAGTCAGTAACTTTATGGGTTTTAATCAAATAGATAAGCGTTGGGTAGATAAATATGTTACTATGTGGGATATTCCTAATGATATAACACAATTATTAAAGGAATATACAGGCGAATTACCTCCAAGAATCAATAATCCAAAAGATAAAAGGAGAACATTTGCCAATGAGTTTAGCGAAAAAGACCAACGTAAATTATTGACATGGTTACAAAATAATAAATCACTTATTGTTAGTGATGTTTTAAAAGGGCGAGGTAAGTTTTCAGCAGAATGGATGTTAGTGGCTCAGAAAACAGACACTCATGCTAGGTGGATATTAAAGCCAATGAATTATTGTCTTAACTTTTTTGGAAATGGAGATGTTTTAATTTCGCCAAGAGGAACTCTTAAAATAGGAAAAATTACAATGCAACGGAAAGGTGGTGATGGGGGACGTTCTACTGCAAATATGCTCCAATTTAAAATAAACCCTGCTGAATTATTTGAATAATATATATGTCTGCTAATTACCTTGTCTGATACCTTCTCTTACTCTTATATTTGACGTCACATTTCAATTTTGAAAAAACTATTCGAAATTGATATAAAAACATAACATGCAAATATGATATCTCTCAAAGGAGAATAAATTTTTGTCGCTAATCATTTATCGAAGGAAAATGCAGGACGGTCAAGTAAGACCACTTGCAGACTTACGGCTAAAGGTAGAAAAGCCATAGAGCAGTATGTCACTATTTTGCATGAGGATTATATTGGTTTTGGTAAGAAAGGATCATCGGTGTAGTAATAGATTTGGTTATCACTACTAATTTGATGATTTTTGTACTACCTTTGACTAGTTGTGAGGACTATGTCCATAGACAAGTATAATGTATATACACGATTTTTTATTAAATACGCATTGAGAGAACGATCATTATGAAGCATGGATTCGTTAAGGTGGCTGCTGCCGCCCCTTTTGTACGTGTAGCTGATTGCAGCTACAATATTGATCAGCATGAGGCTTTGATTCGCCAGTCTGTTCGAGAAGGTGTAGAGATCCTAACATTCCCAGAACTTTCTATTACTGGCTATACCTGTGGGGATCTTTTTTTACAGCCTTTTCTAATCCGAGAAGCCGAGAAAGCTCTGTGCCAGTTAGCTGATCGTACGAAAGATACCCATGTTTTGGTCATTGTGGGAATGCCATTGCGTGTTAAGGATAAGCTCTTTAATACAGCTGTAGTGTTACAAGAAGGGCAAATACTAGGTGTCGTTCCGAAGACTTTTTTGCCCAATTATAGAGAGTTTGAAGAGAAAAGATGGTTTAGTAGTTCTCTGGACCTAGGTAGCTCAAAGGTTGAGATAGGTGGTCGTGAAGTGCCCATAGGAAGTGAACTTATTTATCAGCACAGAGATATGGCTTTTGCCATTGAGATCTGTGAGGACCTGTGGGCTCCTATTACACCAGGGACCCAATTAGCTTTATCTGGAGCAGATATTATCTTTAATCTTTCGGCTAGTAATGAAGTAGCGGGAAAGCATCATTATCTTCGTTCTTTAATTTCGACAATTTCATTTCATGGAGTATGCGGATATGTGTATGCTTCGTGTGGTTTTGGTGAGAGCTCTACTGACTTGGTCTATACAGGTAAGGCATTTATTGCTGAAAATGGAGTGATATTAGAGGAGATGGAGCGTTTTGAATTAACCGAACGCTTGATCATTTCGGATATAGATGTGGAGCAACTTCGTCATGAACGGATGGTTAATAGTACTTATCGTACTGCTGCATCTCTTTATGGACAGCGGGAGGACGAGGAGAGAGGTCATATCGTTCCTATCCAGATATATGAGAGTAAGGATTATCAACTCAGCCGTATGATAGAGCGTCAGCCCTTTATGCCTAGTACACTTGACCTCGCGGAACGATGTGCCGAGATGTGGCACATTCAGGTTTCGGGATTAGCTCAGCGGCTTCATCATCTTAAGGGTAGTAAGGTAGTCCTTGGGATCAGTGGAGGGTTGGATAGCACTCTTATGCTTATGGTTGCTGTTCGTACTATAGATATGTTGGGACGAGATCGTAAGGATATCATAGCGGTTACGATGCCAGGGCCAGGTACCAGTCATCGAACGTATGATAATGCTGTACGTATGATGGAGTTATTGGGCGTCACCAATAGGGAGCTATCTATTGTAGAGGCTACTCACCAGCATCTGCTACAGATAGGACATGATGCTAAGACTCAGGATGTGACGTTTGAGAATGCTCAGGCTAGAGAGCGGACACAGATCCTCATGGATATAGCCAATATGGAGGGTGGTTTTGTATTGGGACCAGGCGATTTATCTGAATTAGCTCTTGGCTGGACCACCTATAATGGTGACCATGCTAGTATGTATGCCGTGAATGCGACAATACCTAAGAGTGCGGTACAGCTCTTGGTGCAGTATATTGCAGAGCATGGTGGATATGGCGAAGAGGTGAGTAAGATATTGATGGACGTCGTCGCCACACCTGTCAGTCCAGAATTAAAGAAAGAAGAGAATTCAGAGAAGATTACACAGCATACGGAGCAGATTATTGGTCCCTATGAGGTGCACGACTTCTATCTCTATCATACACTCTACAGTGGATACCCACCAGAAAAGCTCTTCTTTATGGCTCATCGAGCTTTTGAAGGTATATATACTACAGAGCAGTTGAAGCAATGGCTCATTATTTTTGTTCGTCGATTCTTCTCTCAGCAGTATAAGCGAAGCTTCCTTCCTGATGGACCTAAGGTTACAAATATCTCACTTTCACCACGTGTCTCATGGCGTATGCCGAGTGACGCAACGTCTAAAATGTGGCTAGACGTTATTGAGAACCTATAGAATTTTAAAATAACGAGGAGGTTTATTTTACAATATGCGCTAATGTGACATCGTGCTACACCAGTTCGGAAGTGACTCCTAAGCCTCTGTTGAGTGATGTTCATGTCTTTTATAGATTGAGTAATCGGTCGTGTTATGAAGCTAATAATATCTTGATAAGAAATGATTAAGTGGCTTAAATAGAAGTTATAGGCATTTCATTTTTTGTACCTTTGAAGAAGAATAATATAAAACAAATTTTTATAAGTTAATTTTAAGAGATGAAAAAGATTAAATTTTATGTGGTCGCATTAGCGATTCTAGCTCTAAGCATGACATCATGTGATAAGGAGCAAAATGCTCCCTATTCAGAGGATGGCAACGTTTATCTAACTGTAACTTCTTCAGCGACAGGCACGCGTGTCAGTGGCGATCAAGACAATATCTGGGATGGCAACGAGGAAATCGGTCTCTACTCAACTGATTTATCAGCCACTAACCGTAAGTTTATCAATTCAGACAAAGGTGCGACATCAAAGTTCTCACCTGCTACAGAGGATGATAAGATTATGATTCCTGCTGGTGCAGGTAGTTATGAGGTATCAGCTTACTATCCATACTCTGCAGAGGCTACTCCAGATGCTGTCAAGTACGACCTAAATAAAGTAGGGGCACAGCCAATCCTTTATGCTGAGGTAGCAAACGTTTCTCGTGAAAATCCTACTGCAGTATTTAGCTTTAAGCACCTTCTTGGTAAGTTGATTGTCAACATTAAGTTAGAGGAAGGCGTAGAAATCAGTGACAATCTATCTGTCACTCTTAAGGATGCGGAAACAATGCTTACCCTTAATCCTAAAGATGGTACGCTAGAATCAGCTGATGAGCTTGCTAGCCTTACTCTTAAAAGGGTAGAAGGCGAGAATACTTTCTATTCATTCGTGATGCCAAAGGGTGGTTCTCAGGATCGCGTTCTGACTATTATCAATGGAGAGAAGACCTACACAGCTAAGATAAATCATGAAATAAAAGCGAACCTAAGACACACATTCAACGTTACTCTAAAGGGAGATAAGGTTGATGTTAGTGATGGTGGTTCTGACATAGAAGGTAGTGAAGAAGGTGGTTCAGACGATGTATCTGTAGATCCCGAAACTCCAGTTGACCCAACTGAGATTACTCTTGGTGGCGATCTTACAGGTGATGCAGGTGCTCAAGTGATGGATGTCCCAGCGGCTGGTGATACTAAGACTCTCCAAGTTAATGTAGCTGATGGACAAGCATTCAAAGTATCAACAGATGCTGATTGGGTTACTCTTAAGACTCCTACACTTCGTGCAGCAGTAGAGGGCACAAGTGCATCTAACGTTGGTGTTGTTGTTGCTGCTAATGAGTCTTCAGAGGCTCGTGAAGCAACCGTGACAATTACTTCTGAAGGTCAAGAGTCAGTTTCCTTTACCATCAAGCAAGGAGGCAAGGAAGAAGAGACACCAGAGGAGATTGTAATTACACCTGCTGAGGCTGCTATTAATGTTCCAACTGAAGGTGCTACTGGAACTGTAAATGTAGAAGTTAAACCTGCAGAAACTGAGTGGACTGTTAAATCCAGCGAAGATTGGCTAACCGTTACTAAAGAAGCAGATGCTATTAAATATACAGCCGAAGCGAATACTGGTGCTGAGCGTAATGCTACGATTACGATCACTGCTGGTGAGCAAACTGCTACAATCGCTGTGACTCAAGCTAAGAAAGAAGTTACACCAGACAATAACAATTGGTTGTATCCAGATAATGATTTAGAAAATAATTTTTCTATTAATAAAAATATCGCTTCATATAGTGCAACCTCTGGTCGTAATGGTGGTCCTGCAATAGTAGTAGACGGTACACAAGGATCATCCAATGGAGATATTTTTACCATTAATATCTCAGATGATTTTGCATCTAAAGGAAGACCTAAGTCTATTTCATTTTATTTGAAAGGAGAAGGTGATGGAGGTATATGTGCGAGAGTAAAACCTGAGACTGAAAAGTACAAAAATGAAGGTTTTAAATTCGGTTCTCTTAATGGGGATGTTATACCCGAATATGGCCAACTAGGATATGGAGATTCATTTAATACTAATGGTAGTTGGTACAAAGTTACTTTATTATTGAATGAAGACGTTCCAGTATTCTCAACAGTTAAAGGAGAAGAATTTATTGAATTCCGTTTTGCGAAGTACAAAAATTTTAATGTCATCTTTTCTGATTTTGAAGTTGCCTATTAATACATATATATAATAATTAATCCCGCTGGAGAGCAATACTCTAGCGGGATTTTTTTTGTTTTTATTCTCGTTAGAGAGCTTTTTACTTATATTGTGAACTTTAATAATGGCGACCTATAGGATTGCTTTCTGCATTCAGATTTGGTCCATGTATATTACGACACTTCCAGCACCACCCCCAGGCCTTTTATCTCATCCATCGTGCAACCTCTTTTTCCCCTGAAGGTTTGTAAGGCATTTGTTAGAAAAGCCTAAGCAAAGCACATTTATTCATTTGGTTTTTTTGATGACGAGTAGTTAATACACGTTATTGTAATTGAATATACCTAAAATAAGGTATTGCTATAATATGTGATACCTAATATCTTTGTGTGAAGGATAATATAATGTTGATAATACTATAAGCTCTTTTTTTTGATTCGAATTGGAGATGAATACAGAAATGATATGTATTACCAATTTATGAATATTTCAAAAAACAATCAGAAATGAAATTTAATTCAATATTTGATCGAAGAGAACTGCCTGTTTTGCTCTTCCTCATAGGTTTATGGCTGACACCTATAGCTAATGCTCAGTCACCAAATAAAGTAGATGTCTATGGTACAATTTATGAGTTGGATGGGAATGATTTGTTGCCTCTAGGTTTTGCTGCTGTTTCATTTCCCGACTATGCTATTGGCACGACTACTAAGAATGATGGTAGTTATCTCCTCAAAAACGTGCCAGTAGGAAAAGCAAGAATAAGGGTGCAGTTTTTGGGAAAACTACAGATCGATGCCGTCATTGACGTTCAGGATAAGATGGATCCGATAGACTTTACTATGAAGAATGAAGATTTCAAGATCAAGGAAATTATTGTCACGGCTCAGAGAAACCAGGCAGGAAAATCCACGTCCTCAAAGATAGCACGAACAGCTATTGATCATATACAGGCTACTAGTTTGTTCGACTTGATGGCTTTGATACCTGGAGGACTGTCTTCCGAACCAAATCTTGATAATAATAGACAGATTAATATACGCCAAGTATCTGATGCCAGCAAAGTGGCTAATTTTAATGCTTTAGGTACTGCTATTATTAAAGATGGAGCTCCCGTTTCAAATAATTCTAATTTGCAGGCTATGAACCCAACTGTCAATGGTATGGCTGAAGCTTTATCAGGTGGAGCTTCTCCTACTGGAGGGCTGGATGTACGTAGTATTGGTACAGAAAATATAGAGTCTATTGAGATTATACGAGGAATACCATCCGTTGAATATGGTGACCTTACCTCTGGAGCTGTTATCATCAATGCGAAGGCTGGACGTGAGCCCTTACGTATTAATGCAAAGGCTAATCCCAAAGTGTATCAAGCCTCTCTAACAACCGGTTTTGCATTAGGTGTAAAAAATGGAGCACTGAACTTAAGTGGTGATTATGCGTACAATACCTCTAATCCAACACAGTCTTATCGCCATTACCAAAGGGCTTCAGCTAGAGTGATGTACTCTAATGTACTCTTTAATAATAAATTACGTAGTAATACTTCAATTAGTTTTATATATGGAAAGGACCAAAGAGATAGGAACCCTGATGATGAGATTACGCAGACAATCTCTCGTGGTGAGGATAGAGGGGGAACTCTTAACTCTAATGGTTCATGGAGCATTGATAAAGGCTGGTTGAAGAATATTCGTTATGTCGTTTCTGGTACTTATACTAGTAAAAATAGCTACTATCAGCAGGTGTACTCTTCCGCTAACGCACCATATTCCATGACTACTACAGATGGAGCTATTCTTTCAAATGTTCCTGGTCGGCATGTCCATGATGCCGATGGAAATGAAATTACCCATTTTGGCAGTGAGGATATGCAGAATTATGCCATCTACCTTCCGAGTAGCTATTTGGGACACTATAATATAGATAGCAAGGAGGTGAATTTTTATGCCAAGCTAGTTGCTACATTCTTCAAAAAAACAGGAGTTGTCAATAATAGGATAATGAGCGGAATCGATTTTAGATCCGATGGAAATTTAGGTGAAGGGAAAACCTATAATTCTTCTACTCCGCCTTACAGAAATTTGAGCGAGAATAATGCTAGTTTCCGTCCTCGTTCATACAGAGATATTCCTTTTATTCATCAGTTTGGCGTTTTTGTAGAAGATAATTTGAACTGGAGAATCGGCTCAAGAATGCTAAAAATTCAAGCGGGTGTCCGTTATGACTATGCCTCTGTGGTAAAAGGCATATTCTCACCTCGTGTCAATGCGTCTTTTGATATTATTCCGGATTTATTTACTATTCGTGGAGGATATGGTATTACTGCAAAAATGCCTACTTTGCTTTATTTGTATCCAGAAAATGCTTATTTTGAATATGTTAATATTAATGAACTTGCTAATGAGAACATTGCGGAAGACGAACGGTTGTTCATTACGACTACCAAAGTGCATAATGTAGAAAATAAAAGCTTAAAGATAGCTAGAAATTATAAAGCTGAAGTAGGGTTTGATCTATCCATTGGAAATCTAAGTTTGGCTGTAACTGCATTTTCTGAGCACTTGAAAGATGGGTATTCTCTTAATGAAACATTCCATACTTTTAAACCATTTATGTACCATGAGTATGGTCGTGATGAAAACAATCAATTGGTGATGACAGGTAGTTATCCAGTGCTTTCAAAATATTATAAACCTACCAATAACTTATTTATCAACACGAAAGGAATAGAATTTGACTTAAATGTAGGACGTGTTGATGCTATTCGTACTTCATTTTTACTGAATGGTGCATGGATGCGTACAGAAAGTGGTAATAGTGCATACAATTTCTATGATAATAGTGGAAGTGGTGCCTCGCAGCGAAAACATGTAGCCATTTATGAACCTAAGAATGCTATTAGTTACAATCAACGTTTTTCTACTGCATTACGAGCAACACACAACATTCCAAGTATTGGCTTTGTAGTGACACTGACAGCACAAGCTGTCTGGCAGCAATCAGACTGGAGAACCTTTGGAAATGATTCTATCCCTATTGGTTATATTTCAGTAGAGGACGCATCTGTACATATGTTTGAATCAGACCAATATACTACCCCTGAAGCACTTACTGAGGCTGGATATGGATATATGTTACAGAATGTCTCTCATTCAGATGCGATCAAGGAGTCTTATCCACCATATTTCTGTTTTAATGTTAATATTACGAAAGAAATTAGTGATAAATTCCGTGTTTCTTTTTTTGCTAATAATATGTTTAGAAGTTATCCAAGAATTGAATCTAAGCGTTTTCCAGGTAATTACATCACCATGAATAATCGCTTTTATTTCGGTTTGGAGTTAGCTCTTACTTTATAAAAAACAAATTATGAAAAAATATACGATTATTCTTGTTTTGATAGCACTCACATTCGTGTCGTGCCATCAATTTCGAGAGGTTAATGAAGCAGAAAACGTTACTCCTCTTAGCGTATCTGTAAAATTAAAAATGAGTATTGAAAACTTAGCAATGACTGAAAGTTTTCTTGTTAAGTTTGATAATTATAGCGAAGGGTTACATCTAGAGAAAGAGTTTAGTAATGACGAGGTGCATATGGACGATATTGTGCCAGGGATCTATACTATTAATGTTTCGGGTGTTGCAATCGATCAGGAAGGTAGTGAATACTATTTGAATGGAAATCTGGTAAATGTGGCATTGTTTGATAATGAGGCGTCTATAGAACTTTTATTACAAGGTCTTAAAATTAGCCCCTTAGTGTTCAAAGAAATCTATTATGCTGGTTCGAGGACGCCATTAAATGCCGTTTATTTCCGAGATCAATTTTACGAGATTTATAATAATTCTTCAGAGACTCTGTACTTAGATGGTATCTACTTTGCTAATCTTACACCTGGCAAGGCGAAAACCACTTTGCCACTTTGGCCTGAGGAGGATGGTCATGATTATGTTTATGCAGAACGTGTATGGCGATTCCCAGGTAATGGTACAGATTATCCCTTGAAATCTGGTGAGTCGTGTGTTATTTCTCAGTTTGCAGCTAATCATAAATTGGAGCAGTATAATCCCAATTCTCCAGTAGATTGTAGTTCTTCTGAATTTGAATTCAATATGAATAATCCTAATTTCCCAGACCAACCAGCAATTGATATGGTACATGTCTTTTATAACGGCAAGAGTGAGCTTGGAAGGATACCACAATATCTTACTTCTGTTTTTGGAGGAGCGTACGTAATGTTTAAAGTGCCACATGGAGATACGTGGGATCCTGTAAATGATCCAGCGATGAAAACAATTGACTTGAGTAAACCCAATAGAAAAACATATTATGCTAAGATTCCTATCAAATATGTTTTGGATGCCGTAGAAGCTATCAATAATGAATCCATGGTCAATGCCAAGAGAGTTCCTGCTGTTCTTGATGCTGGTCTCACGTATGTTGGTTCTACCTATTGTAGTTTGGGTGTAGCTCGTAAACCTAATAAGGATAAAAATGGTGATTTCTTGAGGAGAGAGAATGGGGCTTTGATCTTTCAAGATAATAATAATAGTACAGAGGATTTCGAAAAACAGGTTCATCCGGAATTAAGAAGATACAAGACAGGAATGCCTTCATGGAATCACAGTAAATAGAGTTGACTACATACTAAGGACAAGATAAATTATGAAAAGAAATATAGTAAGAGGATTAGGCCTTCTTTCATTCGTTTGGCTTTTCGGTACATCACTCTATGCTCAAGTTCTCTCTCCTGCTGGTTTGGAGATGTTAAAGCAACAGAAGTTTTGGCTTCATTCACAAAACGCTGCGGGGACTGTTTTTGATGATACTAGGAATTATTCTAATGTGAACATAGGATATGGAATAGAAGAAGGAGATTTTCATCGACCACAAGAGGGAGAAAATATAAAAAGTTTGAATGTCGGTAGTGAAGGTTTTTTGAGTTTGAAAGATGTTTATGTATGGGGAAAATTTTCTTTTGAACAAAAAAACGTAAATAATGCTGGATATAACGCCTCTATTACTGACCCTTTTAGAGGGATGCCCTATTACGTAGTCGATTTGCATAAAAGCAAATGGAGAAACCAATATTATGATTTAGAGTTTAGAGTAGGTACACCCATATACTGGAGTAAAATAGCATTTGGACTACAGGGAGCATATACTGCTTCCATTGCTACAAAACAGAGAGATCCTAGAGTAGATACCCGTTTTTATACATTAGATCTTATTCCAAGTATTACTTATTCCATTGCTGAAAAGCATAAATTGGGACTGACTTTTGAATACGCATCTATTAAAGAAGATTCGCGTATGAGTAATGCTAATAATTATGTTGATCAAGACTATTATGAACTTTATGGACTAGGAGTTGCTGTTAGGGGAATTGGTAGTGGACGGACAACTAACTATTTTGGACATAAACTCGGTGCCGGGCTACAGTATAATTATATTACATCGCGAGTTAATCTCCTATTCGAAGGTACATATACAGCAAAGGTAGAGAATGTAGAGGTTTCGTTTGATGATCCGAAGAAGGATGCAAGTGTGAAAGATCAAAGCATACAGGCAAATGTGAGCATTTATAACAAAGGGAATCGATACTCTCATTATTTTAAGACAGGATATTATTTCAATCATATTGATGGTATCCAATATGTTAGTCAGCGGGATAATAGTGAGTCGCAAAAAGGTTGGATGGATCTGTTTAAGAGTATTCGTTCAACGTATCGACTTCATGTAGTCTCTGCGAACTATTCTTTGTATAAGAATATGGGAGAGGAATACAGTTGGAAACTTGATGCAAGTATGATGTATAAAAAATATCAAGATGAGTACTTATTACCCAACTCTACTAAAAGAGCAGAGAATCTTTATTTTGGCTTATGTGGTAAGAAAAATGTAGCACTTAGTGATTTGATGAATAATCGTCTTTTGTTGAGTATCAGTGCAGGATATAACAAGAGTTTGTCTGGCGGTTATTACTATGGAGGTTCGCATGCTGATTACATTACTGTGACCCAAATAGAAAAGCTGGATAATAACTATCTGACGTCTAACTATTATCAAATAGGGGCGAATATAACCTATTCGCAAAAGTATAGGACAGACAAGAAGGCTAATATTTTTGCAAAAGCTGGCTACGATTATGTCAAAACAAATGATTATAATTTTGACCATAGAAGCCATCTTACGTTCAGTATTGGAGCTAACTTTTAGAATGAATATTTGAGAATAGTTGGATAAAGTATGCTTATATTCTGTGTTTTGAGTTTTGAGTGAATGCTTTGAAGGATCCCCATATTCTTATTAATTTGTTTGAGGAAGTGGGAACTACATCACGTGTAATCATACTGTAAAGTAAGTATTTATCTTAAGTAAATATTTTATATGGTTTTGTTTTCATTCATTTATTAAATGGATGATGTATTTGATGCTTATAAGACTGTAGCTTTTTATGAAAGAGATGATTCTCCAAACTATTATGTATGAAGATCATACTAAAAAATGTCGACAATAAATGAGGACAAAAACAAAGATGCAAGTGTACTCATAGTATGTGTTCAAACATGTTGCTGAAGGTAACGCATCCGATGACCAACATGCAATGCTATAATGCTATAGGTGGTAAAACTCCTAATGTTTGAATAGAATAGGAAATAATTAATATAAATAATAATAGAAGAATGAGAAAGTTTTTATTTTATGTTTGTTTTATAGTCGTATCAATGACTTCGCTGTATGCTCAGCGAGGTTTTGCGATTGTTATTGACCCCAAAAGTTATCAGGAAGCCAAGTGGGAGGTGGAGCAATATGCGACTTCAATAGAAACTTTACAAGGATTGAAGGTCTATACGATTATAGACAAATGGGGGGTGCCCGATTCCATTCGTGCAGAACTAATCCGATTACATATGCAGAAGAATTATCCTATTGAGGGTGCTGTGTTTATTGGAGATATTCCAATCACGATGATTAGGGATGCACAGCATCTGACAAGTGCCTTTAAGATGGATCAGAGGCGTGATCGTAAACGCTCCTCTGTTCCTTCAGATCGATTTTATGATGATTTCGGACTTAAGTTTACTTATTTAGAGAAAGATGAAGATGCTCCATATTTTTATTATTCTCTGTCAGCGGAGTCAGCACAATATTTAAGTCCTGATATATACACAGGACGTATCCGACCTACTGACAGTAATGGGGTCTCACGTTATGATAAGCTTCGTAACTATTTGAAGAAAGTAGTGGCAGAAAAGCAGAATAATAATCTGCTTGACCACATATTCTTTTTTGGTGGACACGGATATATTTCTGAATCCATGGTGGCTCGTATGGACGAAAAGGAGGGGTTGTATGAACATTTTCCTTGGTTGAAACAACAGAAAAATGGTATTTCTTTTATGGATCATAGTCAGGAAGATGTGATAAAGTTTCGTTTGATGAATGAATTGATGCGTCCTGAATTAGATTATGCTATTCTCCACCACCATGGAGCCTGGGATACTCAGTACTTGAATAACATTCCAAAACCGAAGAATGCTTCTCAGGCCAAAGAAATGATACAAAAATATGGGCGGACAAAGATACGTTCGGCTAAAGAAAGAGGGAAGAATGTTGATAGCGTGATGGTGAAGCTTAAGAGACAATTTGATATTCCGTCTACATGGTTAGAAAACACATTTGCCGAAGAGATTTGTAGAAATGATTCAGTTGAAGATGCTAATTTAGATTTGCATTTGTCCGATTTTATAACATATAATTATACGCCCAATTGTCGTGTGGTGATGATTGATGCTTGTTTTTGTGGATCCTTTCACAAGGAGGATTGCATTGCCAACGAGTACATATTCAGCTCGGGGCAAAATATAGTGTGTATTGCTAATACGGTGAATGTTCTGCAGGATAAGTGGAGTGATCGCTTCACAGGATTATTTGGATTGGGTATGTGTGTAGGAGATGTGGTGCGTTTCTCGGGATATCTAGAATCTCATATTATTGGAGATCCCACTTTTGCATTTGCACCAGCGGTAGAGGGTTTGAATATTAATCAGCTTTTGGCTACTAATGATGCCTCAGGTTGGAGAAAATGGATACATCGCAGTGACTTTCCTGAATTGCAGTGTATGGCTATCGAACAACTGAATTCAGAGAGTCTCATTACATCCGCTGAGTTATTGGATATATTTCGGACATCATCTAAGGGCATAGTACGATTACAGGCACTTGTGTCTTTGTCAAAACATAGGGATACTAACTTTATTGAAGCGATAAAGTTAGCCGTTGATGATAGTTATGAAATGGTTCAGCGTTTGGGTCTCCGATTTTTAGGTCAAAATGGTGATGAACGTCTGATTCCGTCTCTTATAAAAATCATTATCTCTAATAATACATCCGAACGCTCTAAATTCAATGCAAAGAATGCGATATCTTTATATCCAGAAGATAAACTATTGAAAGAGTTCGATAAACAATTTAATAGTGATGACATCTGCTATATCAACAAGGAAGAGGTAGGACATAGCATAGAAAAAATGATTAAGTCAACTTCTAATAAATGGGTAGATGAAACAATGTCGATTGTTGCTGATGATACTTCAGACAAAGAACGAAAATCAAACATCCGTAATCTGCGCAATTATTGTCCTCATTATTTGGTTCCAAGCTTACTTTCTTATTTAAAGGTATCAAATAAACCAGAGATACAAGTTTTCTTGCTCGAGGCACTTGGTTGGCAGAAATATTCATATATGGTCCCTCAAATAAGGACCTGTGCAAAGGAGATGAGTGAGAATATGGATCTACCTCAAGCAGTTCGTAATGAAGCCTTAAAAACTTACAATAGATTAAAGTGATTTTGTTTGGATCGAGAAATGATGTATGACGATAAATTTAATAAATTATTAATGCGAGTTAGAAGTATGAATTAGAATATACATTTCCCAATATTTCTAACGTCTAACTTGCGTTATTGTAAAAAGCTGAATCCTTTTTTAGGGAGTCAGCTTTTTACTTAAAGGTCATATAAGTGTTTTTAGTCGGTAGTGTCCCCAAAAGTGTGTATGCTACAATGCGTCTCTGAATCTCAAGCTGACTTATTATTTTTTTGTTTGATATCTTTGTGATGGAAAATAGAACACATCGTTGTTGTTGCGTTCTCAATGTTCATTTTTTAAGTACGAGCGTTAGCTCTCCTATTTTTTTAGATGTTTGCATTCTTTACGATACTACCTATAAGGTGTAGAGTGTATTGTATGATTTATATCTGTATCGTGAACCTTTCTTTACTTGTCTACTGAATCCTTCCATTAAGTGCTATGAATGTACTTTAAAAACGCTCACTTAGTATTTCAGATAAGTGAAATAATATTCTATCCGTTGACCATAAGCTTTTTTGAGAGAAAGAGATTGCTTTTACTACATCTGTTTGCAAAGTGTCTGACGCTTTTATATCCATATAAAGGGGAACTCGGTGACGCGTCTTTACTAAAGACCTTCTGTTGATCACTTGCAATGGCCGATATATCTCTCGGACGTATCTTTCTGGTTATTTCTCTCTAGCGATGCATCGTGCAGAGTGTACTTCCTCTTTAGGGAAATGCTCACGAGCAACCTCTTCAATGGTATCAAGCTCTCTGAAATGGTTAGTTCTACCTCCTCTAATCTTCGGTATTTTGCAAAAAAAGCAGTACCGCATTAAACGTGATGGTCAGTGTTGTCATCACAGGGGTATGAAATGTTGGTAATACCCACCTAAATGATTTAATGTTTAATGAAAAGGATTTATTTAATTGTGTTACTTTTTCCCCTCTTTGTGATAGGGGGATTTGCTCAAAATGCTCTTTCTATTCAAGGGCAGTTGATAGATGGAGATGATGAGGGTGCCGTCATCGGAGCTACGGTTCGCCTACTAGCTTTACCCGACTCGACGGTTGTCAAAGGGATGACCTCAGATATGAATGGTCGCTTTGTCTTTAAGGACCTGAAGAGTGGTAGATATGCTTTACGTATCACCTCTATTGGATATGATGAATGGATACAAGAGGTAAAGCTATCCAATAAGAGCCTTAAACTTGGGAAGATTAAGATGGAGCAATCTGCGACCTTCCTTAACGAAGTAACTGTGACAGGTCAAGCCTCGAATGTCACTCTAAAGCAAGATACGATACAGTTCAATTCTGACGCCTTTCGTGTACAGAAAGGTGCTAATGTGGAAGATCTGCTCCGTAGGATACCGGGTATGGAGATCGATGACAATGGCAATATTAGCTATAACGGAGAGGATATTGAACGAGTAGAGCTAGATGGCCGTAATTTCTTTAGTGGTGATCCACGTATGGCTACCCGCAATCTACCCTCGGATATGATTCAGAACGTGCAAGTGGTAGATAAGAAGAGTGACGAGAGTCGCCTAACCGGGATGAATGACGGAGAAAAGACCAAGGTGCTCAACTTAGTCGTTAAGGAAGATAAGAAAGGAGGTATTATAGCGAATGCTAATGCAGGCTATGGTACAGAAGAAAGATACAAAACTGATGCTCTTGTGAACATCTTCGATAAGGATGCACGATATACCATCCTAGGTAATATCAATAATATTGATGGTGTTCGTAGAGGGCAAGGCGACCGTACCACTCGCCGTTTTGGAGGAAACTATGATAATAAGTGGGGCGAAAAGCTTCACTTGACATCTGAGCTTTACTACTCTGATAATGATGATAAGAAGTATGGAGATAACCGAACAGAGCAGTTGCTTGGTGGTGTCGAGAGGAATATTGAGAATGAAGTGTACGATGACTTTAATAATGCCAAACGTGCTAACTTCAATACTCGCATAGAGTGGACTCCTCAGGAGCAAACCATGTTTGTTATAGAGCCTGACTTAGATTGGAGTAGGAGTGAAGATCGCAGTGCTTCTGAATTTACTACCACTAATAATGATGGAGACGTGATCAATAAGGGTAATGCTCTTCAGACCAATCTTTATTCAGAATACAATGCCAGTGCAGTTGTGCATTTTCGTCATACCCTTAATGAGCTTGGGCGTAACATCTATACTCGTGTTTGGGGAAATTATACTAAGGGTGATGGCGAGGGGCTCAATCAGTCTAATACTGACTTCTTGATGACTGGTCAGAAGAAAGTTTTAGACCAGAGAACCAATAAGGATGACGAAAACTTCTATATAGGTACTAACCTAGCTTATCTTGAGCCTTTCAATAAGCATTGGGCATTACAATTGAACTATAGAGTTGATTATCAAAAGCGTGATAATGAACAAATGGCATACAATAAGGATGGAGAAGATAGCTATACCATCTTAGATGAAGAGTACTCACGTGGTACATGGAATAGTAACATCAATCATCGATTTGGTGTGCAGATGAGATATAGTTTCTGGGGACTCAGTCAACTCTATGTCGGAATGCAAGCCAACCCCACTACCACGCATACTATATCCAAACAAGGACTTACGGAGACCTTTAATCAGCAACGTACGGTATGGAATTACTCTCCAAGTATGATATTAGAACTTAAGCCTAATAAGGCATTTAGTCTTAATCTAAGATATATGGGACGCACACGTCATCCTAGTATGCAGCAGCTGAACCCTGCTACCATAGTGCTATCTCCTCTTAGTCAAACAAAGGGTAATCCGGACCTACTTCCCTCTTTTGTGCATAGTGTGTGGTTAAGTTCTTTCTATAATGATGTTAAGACTAGACGAAATTTCAGGATTAATGTAGCATGGAACTATACTAAAGATGGGGTCGCAGCTGTGCAGGTGTTTGACAAAGATACCGGTGCTCGTACTACTACCTATGAGAATGTAAATGGTAATCAGATGGTTCATGGTGGTTTTATGGTAAATACACCCTTGGGTGGTGCCAGTAGCAAATTTAGCTCCACCACATATGGCCATGTCTTGTATAATAAAGATATAGGCTTTGTGAACGGTGTGGAAAATACATCTCATGTATTTCGACCTAATCTTTCTGAAAGACTCTCATGGCGAGGTGACCAGATTCAAGCTACCTTAGGTGGTTCATGGGGTATGCAAAGGGTTCTTAATAGTTTTTCCGAGGAGCAAAATAGACTTACCCAAGACTATAATGTCTTTGGGGAAGTTATATGGGAGCTGCCTTGGAATCTTTCGGTGACTAGTAGGCTAACTTATCAGGATGCTAATGGTTATGATGATGGCCTAAAACGTGATTTTTGGTTGTGGGATGCTTCTATTAATTGGTCTTTCTTGAAGGATAAGAATGCTTCTATAGAACTTAGTGGCTTTGATATCCTCCGTCAGCGAACCTCTTTGCAGCGTCGTGTTACAGCAAATGCGATCACCGATACCAAAGTGAATGGTGTAATGAGTTATATGATGCTGACTTTTAGTTATAGATTTAATAATATGGGAGGCAATAAAGTCGGTGCTTCACAGAGCGAAAATCAACGAGGAGGCCGTTATGGTGGAAGGGGATACCATTAACGAGTACTATTCTTGGAATAAATAAAACGTTGAATCCTCCACACATTCTTAATATGAGATGTGTGGAGGATAATTATTTCTTGTGGACTAAGTTCGATAATGTTGCAGATAGGTATAGCTACAATTTTATGATAATACCTATAAAATGATTCGTAGGTATAGGTACAATCTTTTCAGAGTACCTATAAAATATTTGGGATGAAGTGGAAGTTTCACTTGAATCCATCTAGGTCTGCTCGTATAAGCACGAAGATACTTTGAAAGGATTTGTGTAAGTTTGATAACTATAATCTCTCACAGAACTATAAATAACTATAATGAAGAAGGCTTTAATAACTGGGATAACAGGGCAGGACGGATCATTCTTAGCAGAGCTTCTGCTCGAAAAAGGCTATGAGGTGCATGGTATTATGCGTCGTTCGAGTTCCTTTAATACTGGACGGATAGAGCACTTATATCTAGATGAGTGGGTACGTGATATGAAGCGAGAGCGGCTCATCAACCTGCATTACGGTGATATGACAGACTCTAGCTCTCTCGTGCGTATCATCCAACTCGTTCAACCTGATGAAATTTATAACTTAGCTGCACAGAGCCATGTGAAGGTCTCCTTTGAGGTGCCAGAATATACCGCTGACACCGTCGCTATCGGGACCCTTCGCCTGCTAGAGGCTGTTCGGATCTTAGGCATGGAACATAAGGTGCGGATATATCAAGCCTCGACTTCAGAGCTTTTTGGAGAGGTCCAAGAGGTACCTCAGCGAGAGACTACGCCCTTTCACCCTCGTTCTCCGTATGCAGTAGCTAAGCAGTATGCTTACTGGATTGGCAAGAACTATCGAGAGAGCTATGGGATGTTTATTTCGAATGGAATACTCTTTAATCATGAGAGTGAACGAAGGGGGGAAACCTTTGTCACTCGGAAGATCACCTTAGCGGCGGCTCGGATCGCTCAGGGATATCAGGATAAGCTATATTTAGGTAATCTCAATGCTCTCAGAGACTGGGGCTATGCAGCAGATTATGTGGACTGTATGTGGCGGATTCTACAGCATGACCAAGCGGATGACTTCGTCATCGCTACCGGAGAACAACATTCTGTTAGAGAGTTTGCGGAGTTGGCTTTTGCTCACGTCGGTATTACTCTAAGATGGGAAGGTGAGGGCATTGATGAAAAAGGGATTTGTCAGCAAAGCGGTAAAGTTCTTATAGAAGTTGACCCTAAGTATTTTAGACCCGCGGAGGTGGAAACGCTCTTAGGTGATCCCTCCAAAGCTCGAGAGCAACTGGGGTGGAATCCAAGGCAGACCTCATTTGGTGAACTAGTGGAAAAGATGGTAAAGCATGATATGCGACACGTCAGGAAGTTGCACATACGTGATAATATGGAGGAGTAGGAATGTTAGAGAAAGATAGTAAGATATATGTGGCAGGGCATCGCGGACTAGTAGGGTCAGCCATATGGAATAACCTGCAGGCAAGAGGCTTTCATAATCTTTTGGGCAAGAGCCATGCTGAGCTGGATCTGATGGATCCTATAGCAACACGGGAGTTCTTTGAGAGGGAGCAACCCGATGCCGTAGTTCTTGCGGCTGCACATGTGGGGGGCATAATGGCCAATAGTAAATATCGGGCAGACTTCATATACAATAACTTACAGATTCAGCATAATGTCATAGGAGAGAGCTGGAGAAATGGGGTGAAAAAGCTCTTATTTCTCGGGAGTACCTGTATTTATCCACGGGATGTTGAGCAGCCTATGCGTGAGGATGCACTGCTTACGGCTCCGCTTGAATACACTAACGAGCCCTATGCGATAGCTAAGATAGCTGGACTAAAGATGTGTGAGAGCTTTAATCTCCAGTACGGAACTAACTTCATAGCCGTCATGCCTACTAACCTATACGGGCCGAATGATAACTTTCACTTGGAGAATAGCCATGTGCTGCCAGCAATGATACGGAAGATACATCTGGCTAAGCTATTGAATGAAGGAGACCTTACTGCTTTGCGTGAGGACTTAAGTAAGCGACCGATACCAGGTTTTGAGGTGAATGATGCCTCTATGTCTGATATTGTGCAAGCCCTAGATAGTTATGGTATTGCCCCTAACCGGGTGACTTTATGGGGGAGTGGGACCCCTTTGCGTGAATTTCTTTGGAGTGAAGATATGGCAGATGCTTCTGTTCATGTCTTGCTGAACGTAGAGTTTGACCAGCTTCATGAAGCCGGTGCAAGTGAGGTACGTAACTGCCATATCAATATCGGTACGGGTGAGGAGATTAGCATTAAGGAATTGGCTTACCTAATTGCTCGGACTGAAGAATTTGAGGGGGATATCCTTTGGGATAAGAGTAAGCCTGATGGTACACCACGTAAGTTGACGAATGTGTGTAAGCTGCATCAATTGGGTTGGCGTCACCAAGTGGAGATACGCGATGGGGTGGAGCGACTCTATCAGTGGTATCTCAATCATTAAGTAAAATAGTGAGAGTAATCGTGTGGGATGGGTCCATATGTTATTTTATGGAGTAGATGGATGACCTTTGTCGGAAGTTTCATGGATATGAAACGGTACGAATTTTCTGCTTTTCATTGTTTGCTTGGTCAGTGGGACAAGTTTTTTTAGCGAGGTGGAGTAGGGGGATATAAAAGGCCATTGTAAACTCTTTTTAAGCTCTATGTTTAGCTCCCGTTAAATTTAAGGTTAATTCACGGGAAACACCTCTAATTTAGGGGGTTTATATTTGAATAGCTCGAGAAAATAGATTAAATTTGAGAGAGATAAGAGCGTGTACAAGATGTTTGCAATGTTGGGTTGGCTTTTTATGGAAAAATGATAAATGAAGGTATTACTATGAGCTATTTAAAATTTGATAGATCAAGCTTGACAAACTTAGAAGAGTCGCTTGAAAGAGAAATATTGTGTGCCAATAGGTGTGGCGGGTACTATTGTACTTCCATATTGGGCTGTAATACTCGCAAATACCATGGAATGCTTGTAGTACCTTCTGATGAGTCACTTGAAAATAGATGGGTTCTGCTTTCGTCACTAGATGAGACGGTTATTCAGCATGGGGCGGAGTTTAACTTGTCCGTACACAGATATGCCGATGGCACTTATAGCCCTAATGGTCATAAGTACATAAGAGAGCTGGACGTAGAAAAGACCACACGAATAGTCTATCGGGTGGGAGGGGTATTGATGTCCAAGGAGTTTATTTTCTCTGAAGATTCCAATCGATTGATTATAAAATACAAGTTATTAGAGGCACACTCTCCGACGACACTTCGTTTCAAGCCATTTCTTGGATTTAGAAAGGTCAAGGCTCTGACTTACGAAAATTCTGCGGTCGATTGGACCCCTCGTGAGGAGGATAATGGCATTTCGTGGTGCTTGTACGAAGGCTTTCCTCGACTGTATATGCAATTCACTAAGAAAGTGAGTTACCTTCACGAGCCTCATTGGAATAAAAATCTCTATTACCATAAAGAGGCAGAGCGTGAACATGCTTGTATAGAAGATCTACCGATACCAGGTTTTTTTGAGTGTGAGATAAAAAAAGGTGAGGAGATATACTTATCTATTTCGGACGAAGCGGTGGAGAGCAAGCGGATCAAACCGTTTTATAAGCAGTGTGAAGATAATCTCATCCATCGTGATTCATTTATTAATGCCCTAAAGCGTTCGGTAGAGCAATTCTATTTCCAACCAGAGGAAGGGGGAAGCTATATCTTGGCTGGTCTGCCTTGGTTTAATGTATGTCATAGAGATCAGATGATAGGACTGACTGCAGCGAGCTTTGGTATAGGTAAGCCAGAGCGATTTGATGCGGTCATGAGTAGTGATCTGGAGGCCTTGTGGAGGTTTTATGAAGAGGGGGTAGAGGATAATATCATTAAGGGATTAGATCAGCCTGATGCTTTACTATGGGTCATCAACTGCATTCATGACTACTCTAGATGGGTAGGGATGGAGCAAACTCGGCAGAAGTATGGAGATGTGGTAGAGCGGGCGATGAGCTATCTCAAGAGTAACAAACACCCTCAGATGAAGCTGAGAGATAATGCTCTTCTATATGCTGTGCCTAAGGATGGGTCTCATCCGATTACATGGATGGATGGCTTGATAGATGGCTATCCCGTGGTGGATAGACAGGGGTATATCGTTGAGTATAACGCTCTTTGGTATGACGCCCTATGCTTTTATAGAGTGTTGTTTAAGAAGGAGGATGATGCTCTGGATGATCTTATTGATAGGGTGAGTGAGAGTTTTGTCCGTGTCTTTGTCAATGAGCATGATTACCTATTTGATTACGTTGCTGAGGGACGTCCTAGGGATTGGAATGTTCGTCCCAATCAACTCTTTGCAGTTGGGCTTTCCTACTCACCTCTGTCTCGAAAGCTACAGCGATCGGTGTTAGATATTGTGACTCGAGAGCTACTAACACCAAAAGGTATTCGTACCCTTTCTCCTAAAAGTGGATACTATAGAGGTTACTGTAATGGGAGCCTAAATGAGCGTACATATGCTTACCTACAAGGTGGTGTATGGACATGGTTGGTATATTATTATCTCAGCGGTTATCTTAAACTCTTTAAGAGGGTAGGGCTCTCTTTCGTGGATCGTCTGACGATTCCATTTGAGGACGAGATGGCATATCATGGTATTGGTACGATCTCTGAGGTATATGATGGTACGCCTCCGTATGTCGCAAGAAATGGGATCTCCTTTATGCCTAGCGTTACTGCGATACTGCGTATTAAAAATAGGATTATTGAATACGAGAAGTATGGGACAGATGACATCTTTGATCTGCGATTGAGTATGACTACTCATCACACATCATCTCCAGATGTTAATTCAGAGGGTGAGAAATCGGAAAAGTGAAAATGTGAAGAAGTAAATATGAAGGCACTAATGTTTGGGTGGGAATTTCCACCACACATATTGGGAGGGTTAGGGACAGCTAGCTATGGACTGACGAGAGGGTTGTCACATCAGCCCGATATGGATATTACCTTTGTCATTCCGAAGCCACATGGAGATGAGGATAATTCTTTTTTACGAATTATCGGGATGTCGCAGGTGCCTATCGTTTATCGTAATGTGGATTCGGAGTATGTGGATTCGAGGATTGGTCATCTAATGTCGCCCGATCTTTATTTCCATTTGCGAAATCATATTTATGATAATTTTTCTTACATGCTAACTAACGACTTAGGATGTGTAGAATTTTCTGGAGCTTATCCTGATAATATTTACGAAGAGATTAATAATTACTCCATCCTCGCTGGGGTGGTGGCTCGTGCTGACGCTTATGATATCATCCACTCACATGACTGGCTCACCTATCCTGCAGGTATTCATGCTAAGCAGGTCACAGGTAAACCATTGGTAATCCATGTGCACGCCACAGACTTCGATAGGAGTAGGGGGAATGTCAATCCTCAGGTCTATGAGATCGAAAAGAATGGTATGGATCATGCCGATCATATCATGTGTGTGAGTGAGCTTACACGCCAGACGGTTATAGAGAAGTATCATCAGCATCCGGATAAAGTAACGGCTGTGCATAATGCCGTAACGCCTCTAGCACCAGAGTTATTAGCTATTCCAGATAAGAGGGGTGTGAAAGATAAGGTAATTACTTTTTTGGGGCGTATCACGATGCAGAAAGGTCCCGAGTTCTTTGTCGAAGCTGCTCACCGAGTGCTTAAGGAGACTAAGAATGTACGATTTATCATGGCAGGT
Organism: Porphyromonadaceae bacterium W3.11; assembly: GCA_030434245.1. Lineage (NCBI taxonomy): Bacteria > Pseudomonadati > Bacteroidota > Bacteroidia > Bacteroidales > Porphyromonadaceae > Porphyromonadaceae bacterium W3.11. The sequence goes on along the minus strand of JAUISX010000001.1, from coordinate 378,243 downwards.
AGTGGAGATATGATGAACCAGATGGTGAGTCTAGTAGCTAAGCGAGGTATCAGCGATCGCTTCCACTTTACTGGATTCATGAGAGGAAAAGAGGTTTATGAGATATACAAGTCTAGTGATGTGTATGTGATGCCCTCTGTATCTGAACCCTTTGGTATCTCGCCATTAGAGGCGATGCAGTGTGGGGTCCCATGTATCATATCGAAGCAGTCGGGTTGTGCTGAGATTTTAGATTATGCCGTAAAGGTTGATTACTGGGATGTGGATGCCCTAGCTGATGCGATGTATGCCCTTGTGTCATATCCAGCTATGCATAAGTTTTTGGCTGATGAGGGATTAAAAGAGGTCAATAGTATCACGTGGGAGAATGTGGGGCTGAAGGTACGGGGTATCTATGATAGGGTGCTTGGCCTATGATTGTGTGAAAAATAGAATATAGAGAATAAATATAAGATATAAGAGTCATGAAGAAGAAAGTTTGTATCATCTTTCAGATCCATCAGCCATTTCGTCTGAAGCGTTACCGTTTCTTTGACATCGGAAATGATCATTACTATTTTGATGACCTCCAAGATGAAGAGATTTTCAGACGTGCTACTGAAGAATCGTATATCCCAGCATTAGAGATGCTGAAGGAGCAAATAGAGGCTACGAATGGAGCTTTTAAAGTCGCGTTTTCAATCTCTGGTACTGCTCTTGATCAGATGGAGATGTACGCTCCAGATATGATTGACAGATTATTGGATCTTCATAAGGCAGGAGAGGTCGAATTCCTAGGTGAGCCTCATGCTCATGGTCTCTCCTCACTCTTTTTTGATAAAGGAGAATTTAGATCTCAAATCAAGCGACACGCCTCTAAGATACAGCTGATGTTTGGTAAGCGACCTTCTGTTTTTCGTAACTCTGACCTGATTTTTGATGATAGTATCGCTGAGACCTTAGTAGATCTAGGCTTTAAAGGCGTGATCACTGAGGGAGCCGAGCAGCTATTGGGCTGGAAATCACCTAACTTCCTTTATGAAAGTGCGGCGAAACCTGGGCTGAATCTTATCCTTAGAAATCAGAGATTTACTGAAGATATTACTAAGAATTTTGGTCGTCAAGATTGGGCAGACTTTCCATTAACAGCAGATAAGTTCGCCTCATGGTTGGCTAGTACCCCAGAAGATGAGGAGTTGATAACCCTTGATATGAGTTTAGACACCCTCGGTTTAGCTCAACCTGCACATACAGGCATTTTTGATTTCTTCAGAGCATTACCAAAATATATTCTTGACTCAGGCTTGGAATTTGTAACACCATCTGGGGCACTTGATACTCTAAAACCAAAAGATCAGTTGGTGGTATCCGAAGCTATATCTTGGTCAGAGAAAGAGAAAAACACACTATCATGGCTCGGTAATGTATTACAGAAAGAGGCATTTGCGAAGTTAGAGCAGTGGTCTGAGAGGACTCGCTTGGTAGGCGATCGTAGCATACTACAGGATTGGTTATATTTGCAGAGTTCGGATCACTTCCTCTATATGTCCACAATGAATAGTGATGCCTGGAGATTTAGTCCGTATGATAGCGCTTATGATGCTTTTAGTAATTACATGAATGTCCTGAGTGACTTTCTCTTACGCGTTGAAGCACAATATCCGAGCTCTATTGAGAATGAAGAACTCGCCGCTTTGCTGACAACAATCCGTAACCAAGATGAAAAGATAAGTCAGTTACAAAAGGAATTAAAAAAGAAAAAGAGTAGTGTTAAATAACATATATAAAACTAATTTCAAAGAATTATTATGAAAGAGATAGAATGGGGAAATTTAGGATTTGGCTATTTCCCAACCGATTACAATGTAAGATCGTATTTTAGAGATGGCAAGTGGAGTGAACTAGAAGTGACTTCTGACACACAGATTTCTATTCATATGGCAGCTACTTGTCTTCACTATGGACAGGAAGCTTTTGAGGGAATGAAAGCGTTCCGTGGTAAGGATGGCAAGATCCGCCTTTTCCGCCCAGATGAGAATGCAAAGCGTATGCGTCGTTCTTGCGAAGGCATCATGATGGCACCCGTTCCAGAGGATCTCTTTATCAAGGCTGTAAAGCTTGCTATTGAGAAGAATAAAGATTTCGTACCTCCTTATGGCAGTGGTGCGAGTCTCTATATACGTCCATTGGTGATTGGTCTAGGAGAGCAGGTCGGTGTTAAGCCAGCAAATGAGTACTTATTTGTAGTCTTCGTAACTCCAGTAGGACCATACTTCAAGGCTGGTTTCAAACCTACTCCTATGGCTATTCTTCGTGGATATGACCGTGCAGCACCACTTGGTACTGGTACCATCAAGGTAGGGGGTAACTATGCAGCGAGTCTAAAGAGTGGTGAGATAGCACACGAAAAGGGTTATTCAGCTGTTCTTTATCTTGATGCTAAGGAGAAGAAGTATCTAGATGAGTGTGGCCCAGCTAACTTCTTTGGTATCAAGGGTGATAAGTACATTACTCCTGATAGTACCTCTATCCTCCCATCTATTACCAATATGAGTCTTTGTCAGATTGCTGAGGATCTAGGTATGACTGTAGAGCGTCGCCATGTCCCAGTAGAAGAGCTAGCAGAGTTTGAAGAAGCTGGCGCTTGTGGTACTGCTGCTGTTATTTCACCTATCGCTCGTATCGATGACTTGGACGAGAATAAGTCTTATGTTTATTCTGAGAATGGTGAAGCCGGTCCTAAGTCTACTAAGCTATACGAAACACTTCGCGGTATTCAGTATGGTGAATTAGAGGATAAGCACAATTGGGTGATGATTCTTGACTAAGATACGTTTTTTATATAAATTTGGGGATGTAATCTGTAAAGGGTTATGTCCCCTTTTTTGTGTAATTATTATTTTAACTTATGAATCTATCAAGAACCACTCTTATAGCACTATTCATTATTGCTATCAGTTATAGTGTATATGCACAAGAAATAACCTATAGATCAACGCTAAAGAATAATAAAGGAGTTCCGATTGATTATGCTACTGTTGTCTTACTCAATTCTAATGCACAAGCCATTACTGTAGGGGCTTCCGATACAGATGGAACATTTACTATCACGGGAGAGGACGCAAAGTTTCTCGAGATTTCACACGTAGCATATCTTCGTAAGAGGGTAACCCTGGATCACCATTTGCCAGAGGTAATAGTTCTTGATGAGAGTGACATAGAGCTTGATGAGCTAGTGATTAGTGCAGAACGTCCTCAGATGAAGATTCTGGAGAACGGGATACCAAGTTACGATGTAGAGGCACTTTTCCAAAAGACAACGGTCACCAATGCCTACGAGATGTTGATGCGGTTACCAGGAGTGACAGAGGAGAATGGCTCTCCATCATTGATAGGGACATCATCGCTAACGATTATCATTAATGGCAAGCGACCCAATCTACCTCAGTCTCAGTTACTACAGATGCTCAAGCAGATTCCATTAGATGCGGTACAGAATGCAGAAGTATCGTATAATCCTATTGCTAAATATGGGGCAGAGGGTGGCTCTATTAATATTGTTCTCAAACCTCAAGCCACAGGGGATGATGAGGTAACAACTCTTGCTGGAGAAGTAAATAGTTATTATGACCAGAGGTATTTTGCTAATGGAGGTGGCGGAGGTTACTTCTCTTATGGGGGGAAGAACCTTTCCGCTCGAATGAGCTACGACTACAGCGGAAATAAAGAGAGATCGGATATGTTCGTCGAGGTAACGCCTCAAGATGCTGGTGCCACAGGACTGACTCCGATTATCTCGGAAAACAGAGGCTTCTATAGATATGATGCACATAAAGCTTTTCTCAACCTTACCTATTCACTTCCCAAGCATGAGGTCTCACTAGATGCTTATACTACTACAACTCCTAAATCAACTAATAATGAGGAGGTTCATGAGATGGGATACCACACTATGATGGAGAAGGTCCCTTCCTCTAATACCTTTCATATCTCGGGGGATTATACATACGATGGGCATTTACGGATAGGGGCTTTCTATACAGTATTTCATCGTTTACGAAGTATGCATATCAAGACGGATAGGAGCTTTGATAATTCATTTAGTTCGTATATCGTGGATAATCGACAAAATAACTACGTGTGGGGCGGTTCTGTGGATAATGAGCATCATCTTAATAAAGGCTGGAAAGTGAACTATGGTGCTAACTTTTTACACTCATCGACCGATGATAGGGTGGATTATTCAGAGCAGAAGGGTACATACAATCTTGAAGATGTTAAAAGCTCATACTCGGAACTATCTGTAGGTGGATATTTGGGCGTGGAAAAGCAAATGACGGATCGCCTGAATTTCTATCTAGGCTTAGTTGGAACCTATATGGATTTTGAGGTCGATCATCAGGGATATGTGGCCCCGCAAGTCAAATTGACCTATATGATCTCACCAACCGATATGTTGCAATTTGGCTTTGATACTCAAGATACTTACCCCACTTATTGGGAGCGGCAGCCATTCACAGACCTGAAAAGTAAGTACCAAGAATGGGTAGGTAATCCAGATTTAAGACCATATACGAGCTATAACAGTCGCTTAATATACATTCTTAAGGGAAAGTATGTTTTCCAAATAACAGATAGCTACGCTCCTAATTATTTTGTACAGCTACTCCATTATGATAAAGATAAGGAGAGAATAGTCTATAACACGCAGAATTGGGCGTACAAAAATTCCTTTTCACTTATCTCGGTGGTGCCTTTCTCATTTTGGGATAGGATGCAAAGTCGTATCATCCTAAATGCAACACTTCAGTCTGAGAAAGCTGATAACATAAATGGCATTTCATTCAATCATAATCGAGTACTCTTTTATTCCAGTCTTTTTAATAGTATACAGATTAGTAAAGCGAAGAAAATTTCGTGGGATTTATCCCTTTCCTACATAACAGGAGGGGTTCAGGGCTATTACGTCTTTTCCGATATATTTAATATCAGCACAGGGTTAAAATGGGTTTCTCAGAATGATAGATGGACTATTGCTCTCAATGCGAATGATCTACTCAATAGACAAGTCCCAAAGATTAGTTCTGATATATCCAGCCAAAAGATATGCTTTATCCCACCTCAAGACTCTCGAAGTATCAAGCTTACTATTAAGTATAACTTCGGTAACTTCAAGAGGAAAGATCCATCCCACCTTGACACCTCTCGTTTCTAGATACGTTTACAATAGCATACAGTAGTAAGATATTCATCAATAAGCTAACTATGTAATGGGGTATATATTTGATAGAAATATATAAGAAAAACAATTTTAGTGATTTTATTCATTTTACTAATGAATGAAACTAATTACGTTTGCTTTTGTTTTGCTAGGTATTATATATTTATTTTACTCAATCGGACTGTGAGTTTAAGTCTTTCTTTTTAGGTAACTTTGTAGTAAATTTCAACTAAAAAGGAAGTAGATTGCTTATCATACTTCAGTTTTGACGATAATGTGTTTATGAGCAATACTATAAATAATGATTTTTATTCTGTTTCAATTGACGGAAAAATTGCACAATATCTCGACTCTTATAAAATTCATAGGGATATTGAAGAAAAAATAGTGATCCCAGAAGATGTAATAAGTAAAGATGGAGCTGTTTTAACGCATACATATCCTCTTAGTACAATACAATCTACGTGTTTAAGTCAAAATAGCGAGGTGTTTGAGTCTACTGGTATTATTCATGATGGAGATTATCCAGCAACAATTAATAGAGCTACACAAATTCCTTCTTTACCTTTTTTTCGTTCATTTGATTTAATACCTTTTCCGCCTCCTCTAAAAACAAGATTTACATTTATAGATCTTTTTGCTGGGATTGGAGGATTCAGATTAGGGATGCAACGGCATGGAGGAGAATGTCTCTATTCATCTGAATGGGACAGGGGAGCAAGACAAGTGTACTTTGCAAACTATGGAGAAGTTCCTTTTGGTGATATTACCCTTAAAAGTACTAAGAGCTATATACCTGAAAAATTTGATCTTTTATCTGCTGGCTTTCCTTGTCAGCCATTTTCTATTAGTGGTAAGATGAAAGGTTTCGAAGACACTCGTGGAACACTAATATATGATGTCTTTGAAATTATTGATCATTATAGACCAAAAGTGGTGATGTTGGAAAATGTAAAGCATCTGCGTTATCATGACAAGGGGCAAACACTTAAAGTTATTCTTCATAGTTTAAGGGAAATGGGATATTATACGGAGTGGTGTGTACTAAATGCTTCCAACTTTGGAGTTCCACAAAACAGAGAACGCATAATTATTATGGCTACTCTAAAGAGGCCTTTTATATGGGATAAACTTAAAAAAGTAAATAATAAGAGTGTAATATTGAGAGACATATTAGAGACTAATTCAGAAGAAAGGTTTGAGTATCTAGATGAACCCTATACTTTAATTGATCAAAGTGATGTGACAGTGCAAAAGAGCGGTCTCATTTTTGTTGGCTATCTTAATAAAAAAATACGTGGCAATGGAGTTCGTCCAGGTACTAATCATTTGTCTAGAGTGCATAAACAGCCTAATCGCATTTACTCATCCCAAGGAGTACACCCAGCGATACCAAGTCAAGAGACTAGTGGACGTTTTTGGATTCTAGACGAAGGAAAAGTACGAAAACTAACAGTACTTGAGTGTTATAGGCTAATGGGGTTCCCTGATAATTTCATAAAGAGCAGTTCTATTAGCGAGCAATATAGGCAAATTGGTAACTCTGTAGCTGTACCAATGGTAGAAGCAATCATTAAAGAGTTACAAGAACAAGATTTTATATGATAGATTCGATATGACAGTAAAATATCAAACAGCAGAAGAGTTACTAGATTCAATTTATGACCAGGTCAAGGTGGGGTTCACATTAGATCTAAAAGACATAAGCCAAAAAACGATACTAAATGACATTGATTTAATCGTTGAAAAATCTGAAAGCCGAAAAGCGGTTTTGGCTGTTTTTTTAACGAGTTTAGTATATAAAATACTTAATCCTCAACAGGATATACGTCTTCATCAAACAGATATGCCTGAAGGATATTCAGGAAGAAGTTTTGATACCATACATATATCCCCGTGGCTTAGAAAGCATAAATTTCCAGCTATGTCTGAGAGTGGATGGCTTACACGTAGTTTTGAGCAGAAATCACCATATACGCTTGATTATAAAGGAGCAATAAGCCCTAGACTACTTAAAAATGCATTTTTAAAATGTATTGATCATATTGAGTCAACTTCTGTCTCTGCTAACGAAAAGCTCGTTTTATTGAAATACTTAATTTCTAAGCTGGTTATCCTAAGGGCCTCAAGTAATCCAACGATTGCTTTGCCGAGAGAACTTAGTATTGATCAAATTGTTTCTCTTCTAAGACAACACTTCGAATATAGTTACTCTGGTCAAGGAGCTGCGAGATTACCAACTCTTGCTTTTTATGCAATTTACAAAGTTCTTATATCAGAAGCAAAAAGATTTGATGGCAAAGAACTTCTTCCGCTTGAGAAACACACAAGTTCTGATAGACAGAGTGGGCGTATGGGGGATATTGATATTGTTAATTCTTATGACTCAACTCCATTCGAAGCTGTAGAAATTAAGTACGGTATTCCTATTACAGTTGATTTAATTGATATTGCTTACGAGAAATTTCAAGGGACTAAGATTGATCGTTATTATTTGCTTTCTACTTCTGATGTTGACTCCGCTGAATGTAATGAAATTATGCAGAAAATCATTGATATAAAACGAGTGCATGGCTGTCAAGTGATAGTTAATGGTGTATATAATTCACTTCGTTACTACCTTCGTCTTATTGTTGACACTTCTGCTTTTATTCAGTATTATACTGAGCAACTTTCAATTGATGAGGCTATTAGATTTGATCATAAAGAAGCATGGAATAATTTAGTTAAAAACTTGTAATAAGGTTACTTTGTCAATTTAAATTTAACATCAGTTGAATTTTAGTGATATGTTCGATACTGTCCCTGGAAAGTATGTAAGTATCAAGATGTTATATAATGTATTTCATTTATGACATTGCTTACTTAGGGAGCAGTATTACTTCTCTGGCCACGCTACGATTTAAAACGGTAAGTCTGAACGAAGACTGTGGAGAGGTGAACAGCGGATGATGTGATATACGGTTATTGAGGATGGGGTTAAAGGATACAAGGCTATTTAGAGGGCTATCGTGTGATTAGTAAAAGGGGAGTATGAGCCTTGCCAGCGACGGAAGAAGTTCTCCTGCTGACGGGCATAGACGCGGCTATTCTTAGCAATCTTCTGTACTGCTTGCTCTAATGATATTTCCCCATCTAGGTATTGGAACATCTCCTTGTAACCAATGGTATTGAGTGCATTCTCATTCCGATAGGGTAGGAGAGCCTCCGCTTCGGCTACTAGCCCATCTGCTACCATCTGATGGACACGCTGATTGATACGCTCATAGAGTACAGCACGCTCACGAAACACATGGTGTACCTCAACGTCGTAGCCAAACTGCCTCCGTTTCTTATGCGAGTGAAACGCTGAGAAAGGTTGTCCAGTAGTGTGATACACCTCTAAGGCTCGTATAATGCGCTTGTGATTATTGGGGTCAATCTTTGTTAAGTATTCAGGATCTACATGCTCCAGTTCGCTTCGGAGGCTCTCCACACCTTTCTTCTCGAATCGTTCCCAGAGATCATTTCTAAGTTCATCCGAGGGAGAAGGGATAGGATCAAACCCCTCCAAAAATGCTTGTAGATACATCATGCTTCCACCCACCATCACGATGATTTCATGCTTAGTAAAAAGTTCGTCAATAAGAGCTAAGGCATCTTTTGCCCATTCATCAGCACTATACGTTTCCCATACCTCACGGCATTGGATAAAAAAATGAGGTACAGCCATGAGCACATCACCCGTAGGAGCATCTGTGCCTATGGCCATACCTCTATATATTTGCCTACTATCGGCTGAAACGATGACGGTAGAGTATCTCTGTGCTAATTGCAGGGCGTATGCGGATTTGCCCACCCCAGTAGGACCCACGACTACAATTAGCTTCCCTCCCACAAGATTATTCCTCTATAGGATCACCCTCAGAGAGCTCGAAGCCCTCGGTGTCGATATCTTCCATGTCAAAGGAGTCACTGTCAAACTCAGCAGTGGGGTCATCCTCTTCCACCTTTCCTGCCACTTCTTTTGCTCCCAACGCTTTCTTCGTAACGGTTGATGATAGCAGCTCCTCCACGTCACTGATCTGTACAGGAGCATCGCCTTTGGAGCGAACTACTTCTGCCTTCTTCAGATTATCCCCAAGAGTGATTTCTCTTAGCTCCATGTAGAAGTACCTATCGCCCAGCATATCGAAGTTAAAGAGTAATCTCTCACCTTCATCCTCCAGTAGTTCATCAAGGTAAGTGCTCTCCATGAGATAAAGCTCCTTATCCGAATGTGTCACCCCCATGTCCATCATGAGGATCTCTTGCTTAGGACGCCAAGACTTATCGGTGAGTACAAAGCGAGTCATCTCACTACTGTCATAGCCTACACTCTCTATGATAGCATCATTTAGTTGTAGGAAAGTAGCACTCGAATCTATCCGTATATCTCGGCGAAAAGCCTCGACTTCGTCACACACTATTACAAATCTGTATATCATTAAATACCCTCTTCTCTTTTACGGTTTGTTAATCAACGGAGCCACCACGAACCACACCACGCTTTGATGACTTAATGAAGTCCACGATAATACGCTTCTCGGGCATCTCCTCATATTCGCTCTCAATCACTTGAATGGCTTCAGAGTTATTAAGTCCTCTATTGTAGAAAGTCCTATAAATATCATTGATCAGGAATATCTGGTCATTATTGAAGTTTCTCCGACGTAAACCTACGAAATTAATCCCACAGTATATCACAGGATCACGACCTATCAATGTATATGGTGGTATGTCCTTAGGGACCTTAGATCCCCCTTGTATCATGGTGTGCTGCCCGATATGTACAAATTGATGAACTAATGTTCCGCCACTGATGATAGCGTGGTAGTCGATTATTACTTCTCCAGCTAATTGAGTCGCATTACCGATGATCACCCTGTCATCAATAACACAGTCATGAGCGACGTGAGCATAAGCCATGATGAGACAGTCATTACCCACCTTAGTATATCCACGAGAAGCCGTACCTCTATTGATCGTCACATATTCCCTAATCACAGTACGGTCACCGACTATGGCTAAGGTCTTTTCACCCTTAAATTTCAAGTCCTGAGGTATTCCTCCAATAACAGAGTAAGGATGAATATGACACTCCTTCCCTATCCTAGACCCATTACGGATCATGGCTCCAGAGTGGATGATTGTACCCTCTCCTATTTCTACATCGGATTCAATAACAGCAAAAGCTGCGATCTCTACACCCTCTCCTATCTTTGCATCGGGTGAGATAACGGCTAATGGGCTAATTAATTCTGTATTCAAAATATTGAAGTCTAAATAATATGTGAAAAATTTAGTTATTAACAGACTTGTCTTTGACCAGTTGAGCCATGAACTCAGCTTCACAGACCAGTTTTTCCCCTACATAGATGAGCCCCCGCATATTAGCAATACCCCTTCGGACTGGGAATAGTAATGAGATCTTGCAGACCATCGTATCACCAGGCACCACTTTCTGACGGAACTTTACTTTGTCAATGGTCAGGAAGTATGTGGAATAATCCTGAGGATTCTCCAACTGATTAAGAATCATCACACCACCCATCTGTGCCAGACACTCCACCTGAAGGACACCCGGCAAAACGGGCTCATCAGGGAAATGACCAGGGAAGAAAGGCTCATCCGAAGTTACATTCTTCACCCCCACTATATGTTCTGGACCGATCTCAATAATCTTATCTACCAATAGCATTGGATATCTATGCGGCATCAAACGACGAACATCATTTACGGTCAGTAGCGGTGTCATGTTTGGGTCGTATAGAGGAGCTTGACTCTCTGTTAGCCTAAGCTCTTTTCTAATCAGCTTAGACAGCTTTGTATTAATAGAATGCCCTGGACATGTAGCGATCACGCGCCCCTGTATTCTTCTACCTATTAGAGCTAAGTCACCGATTAGGTCCAGTAGCTTATGCCTAGCTGGTTCGTTATCAAAGATAGGAGGCGTGTTACTGATGTATCCCAGTTGTGACGCCTCACGTTTATCGGTAACCCCCATCATCTTGGAGAGCTTGTCCAGCTGTTCTTGATCAAGAGCCTCATCATAAATCACCAACGCATTATCAAGGTCACCTCCCTTGATAAGATCAGCTTTTAGAAGCTCTTCAATCTCCCTAACAAATACAAATGTACGAGCCTCTGATATCTCCTTAGGGAAGTCTGCGATGTCCTCGAGGGTTGCAAACTGGTTGGATAAGATCTTAGAGTCAAAGGAAATCAGTACATGAGCCCCAAATGTACTATCGGGCAATAGGGTTATTTTTGACCCCGACTCCGGATCTGCGACTTCTATCTTACGCTTTACTACGTAGATGTCACGAAGTGCTTCTTGCTCCACTACACCTACACCTTGGATCTCCTTGATAAAAGGACCTGCACTACCATCAAGGATAGGCACCTCAGGTGCGTTCACCTCTATCAAGCAGTTATCAATCCCCATAGCATATAGAGCTGCCATCATGTGTTCGATGGTGCTTATTTGCATTTCCTTATTGGATAAGACAGTTCCACGGTTCGTCTTGCTGACATGTTCTGCAAGGGCTGGTAAGGTTGGACTATTTGGCAAATCCACTCTGCTAATCATAATCCCATGATTGATAGGAGCTGGATTGAATTTTATTCTGATGCTTAATCCAGTATGCAATCCCTTTCCCTCCATTTCAAATGAAGCAGCAAGGGTGTGTTGCTTTTTATTACTCATCTCTTTTTATGTTTTCGATTTGTTTCTTCAGTTCTTCTAGTTCCTGCCTAAGCCTATAGATTTCCCTATCCATCTCGGGTAGTTGAATGAATTTAGCCGAAGCCTTCATCGCCTTCATGTGAGGCTGTGCTGGGTATCCGAACCAAACACTATTCTCTTCCTTTATATCAGATTGTATTCCAGATTTTGCAGCCATTGTGACCCCTTTAGCAGTCTTTAGGTGTCCAGCTACCCCGACCTGTCCAGCCAGTACATTCCAAGCTCCGATAGTGGTAGAGCCCGCAATGCCACTCTGAGCGGCTATTGCACTGTGCTCCTGTATTTCACAGTTATGGCCGATCTGTACTAGGTTGTCAATCTTTACACCCTTACGGATGATGGTCGCATCCAGTACCGCTCTATCGATACAAGTGTTAGCACCGATTTCCACATCACTCTCCAGGATGACCCTCCCAGTCTGTGGTATCTTATGATAGCCATTCTCATCAGGAGCAAATCCAAAACCATCAGCACCTAATACGGCACCCGAATGGATGATACACCTTTCACCCACGATCGTCCTAGAGTATAACACAGCGTGAGGGTGAATAATCGTATCGTCTGCGATTTTACAATGATCCTCTAAGTACACATGTGATAGGATCTGTACCCTTTCACCGATTTCAACCCCTGCACCAATCACCGCGTATGGACCCACATAGGCACTCTCTGCGATTACAGCAGAAGGGGAGACCACAGCTTGGGGAGAGATGCCTACTTTCTTTGTCTCCTGCTGATCCCTTAGCTTAAGGAGGTCAGCTAACGCCGTATAGGCATTAGGGACACGGATGAGGGTGGGCTTGATAGGTTCAGTCGTCTGAAAGTCATAATTGACCAAAACGGCACCACTCTTCGTCGTGTAGAGAAAATGCTTGTATTGCATATTGGTAAGGAAGGAAAGCGTATCAGGCCTTCCTTTCTCTATACTACTAAAGTCTCGAAGGACCACACTTGGATCCCCCTCTATGGTTCCCCCTAAATGATCTGCAACCTCCTGGGCTGTAAATTCTATATTCATATCTTTCCGAATTCTGTTAAGTAGCGATCCATCTCTTTCTGAAGATGATGAGCTTGTTCGCCTGCTGCCTCAGCAAAGTCCTTTCCGTTGCTAGCAAAGATGATACCTCTAGATGAATTGACTAATAAGCCACAGTCCTTAGTCATACCATACCGGCTGACCTCTTGTAGTGATCCTCCCTGAGCACCAACACCCGGAACTAATAGGAAATGATCAGGTACCAACTTCCTGATTTTCTCGAAGTAGCTTGCTTGGGTCGCACCACAGACGTACATGATCTCCTCCGAGGTAGCCCACTTTTGGCTTCTCTTTAGCACCTGCTCATAGAGCTTCATGCCCCCGTTTACCTCAAGCTGTTGGAAGTCATTAGCCCCCATGTTTGAAGTCAAGGCTAAGAGGATGACCCACTTACCCTTATAGTTAAGGAACGGCTTCACGCTATCCTCACCCATATATGGGGCTACGGTGATAGCATCAGCCCCAAGCTGTTCAAAAGCCGAGCGCGCATAGAGTCCAGAGGTATTACCGATGTCACCCCTTTTGCTATCAAGGATTACTAAGCAATCAGGATGATTGGTCTGAATGTATCGTATGGTCTCCTCGAGAGCTTTCCAGCCCTCACTTCCCAGCACTTCATAGAAGGCCGCATTCGGTTTGTATGCTACAGCATATTTAGCTGTAGCATCAATGATATCTTTGTTAAATGCAAGCATCCCTTCCGCATCTTTACTCAGATGATCTGGTAACTTTTGCGGGTCACTATCCAAGCCTACACAGAGATATGAACGCTTCTCTTTAATCTTATTAATTAGTTCAGTCTTATCCATAATAACAATAATATTCCCACAAATATCACAAATAATTGGGAGTTAGCCTAATCTTATACACACCTTTCCTACAATCCTTACTTCCTTTATCTCTATTCATTTTGTACACTACCATGTCTCGACTATAGGCTATCACGTTTGATTGTTAATAAGATATTTTACAAATACCTATAAGAGTCCAGTTCATTCGCAACATATCAGGATGGGAAACCAAGCACATATTAATTCTTTTCAAGAGTCTGACTCTTCCGAAAAGCCTTAGGCTTTAGGGATTGAATTTAAGAGCAAATTATTTAAAAAAAAGAATGATTTACCCACCATACTTATATCATATCCTATTCACCACTTTTTAGTAAATTGCATAAGTATTAAATAATCCAATTCAATTAGAGTCAACCGTATATGAAAGAATCTATCATGAGGCTATGGTCTCTTTTGTTGCTAGTATTACTCGTAGCATGTAGTACTAATCCTGACAAAACTCTAAAGCAAGCTGAAGAGAGCATCAATGCCGAAGATATGGCATCACATGTTAGGATGCTGGCTTCGGATGAATTCCAAGGTCGCAAACCCTTCACGGAGGGCGAAGCCAAGGCAATCGCCTACCTCTCAGAGCAGTTTCAAAAGCTTGGTCTCAAAGCCCCCTATGAGGGTAGCTATCTCCAAGAGGTGCCAATGGTACAAATCAGCTATCAGCCTAGCACGTCTATCCAGCTTAAGCTACCCAAAGGTAATCTCGAGTTAGATAATATACAGGATTATATTGCCAAGACACCACATATCGTGGACGAAGTTAATATTCTTAATACCGAAGTGGTTTTTGCTGGCTATGGTATCGTAGCACCCGAATATGATTGGGATGATTATGATGGTATAGATGTTAAGGATAAGATGGTTATAGTCTTGGTTAACGACCCAGGCTTCGCTACCCAAGACCCTCAGCTATTTAATGGTAATGCCATGACCTACTATGGCAGATGGGCATACAAGTATGAGGAAGCAGCACGCCAAGGGGCTAAAGGGATTTGGGTGGTTCACGATACACGTGGTGCAGGCTACCCTTGGGCTTCACTTTCCAATACCTGTGGTAGTAATCTTTATCTCTTGGATGAGGATAATAACAGAGATCAATGTGCTCTCACAGGTTGGATCACAGAGGAGGCTTGTAAGAAAATCTTTGACTACAATGGGATGGATTATGCTCAGGTCAAAAAGACTGCGGCTACCCGAGACTTCAAGTCCTTTTCGCTTAATACGCATTTGAATCTAACCATCAAGAATGATCTAAAGTATGATATTAGCCACAATGTAGTCGGTGTGATCGAGGGCAAGGAGCGTAAGGATGAGTGCATCGTGTACTCTGCCCATTGGGATCATTTTGGTATCGGCCCTGCTCATGATGGAGACTCCATATATAATGGAGCGGCAGATAATGCCCTTGCTGTTGCTTGTATGCTAGAGACTGCCAAAGCCTTTGCCAAAGCACCTCAGCCTCAGCGATCCATTGTCTTTATCTCTATCACAGCGGAGGAGACCGGTATGCTCGGCTCCAACTATTACGCTCATCATTCTCTTTTCGAGCCTCAAAAAACGGTAGCGAATCTTAATTATGAACTTCCTCTTCCTCTGGGACGCATGAAGGATGTGACCATCACTGGCTTTGGACAGTCCGAATTAGACCAGTATGTTGAGCGATTGGCTCAGGACCAAGACCGCTACATAGCACCTGAGCCATCGCCAGAGAATGGGATGTATTACCGTTCCGATCACTTTAGTTTTGCTAAAGTGGGGATACCCTCTCTATTCATCAAGGGTTGGCAGGATAGTAGAGAGCATGGCAAGGAGTGGGCTAGGGAACAGGTGCTCCACTATTGGGAGACCGCCTATCATAAGCCAGCTGATGAGTTTGACCCGCAGACTGCCGACCTCTCTGGTAATGTAGAGGATGCTAAGCTCTTCTTCAAGATTGGCTGGCAGTTGGCCAATGAAGATGCCTTCCCCGTTTGGAGCGATAAGTCTGAGTTTAAGTCTATCAGAGAAGCCTCTATGCAAGTAAAGTAACCCAGTAGTAGGTGGTCCTACGTTTACGCTACTGATACGAAAAGCAAAGCGAGGTCTGCTCCTTTATGAGGCAGACCTCGCTTCATTTTTATGGTCACGAGACCTAGTTGAGAAGCTGTATAGAAGTAGCCCAAAGTGATAGGTTCGTAGCTTTACCCTTAAGTCTACCAACCGTTTGGAACCTGATTGAGACACAAATCATAAATGCTGAGGACTAAGGATCTACCTATGAATACCTAAATAAAGCAATAGCACATCATCTGTCCAGACCTCCAAATTACCGGCTGATTAGAACCCTCTAAATCAGCCTTTTAAGGTAGTGAGATTTTATCCTATGAGAAACAAAAATTCTTCCTATAGGAAACGTAAATGTTTCTCATAGGAAGAATTTTTGTTTGATATATAAAGGATTTCAGCCTATAAGGATTTGTGTCTTCTTCTGAAAAAAAGTTGACATAGTCGCGGGTTGTCTAACTGATTTCATTGACTTGTGTGTCTATGAATACTCTGAGTTGGCGCGAGTGCGATTTAAGGAACTGTCGCATGAGCTTTTTTCTTTAATGATTTCAAGGTATAAGAACGACTTTTGGCATCAAGATATATACAGGAAATCCTGAGATTAAAGCTCAATTAATAGGGGCTTAAACGTCAACTCATATTGGTTATTTAATAGTGCCGCATTCACAAAATGAGTACCAAAGCTAGTCTTGACACCATAGCACTCATGAGCATGGCCATATAGATGTAACTTCGGACCTATAAGCGTTACCCGCTCTAATAGCTCCACGTCTCCATAATCAGAGGAGAGAATGCCATGTGGAGGTTGGTGTGTAATGAGTACATCAGTATTGGGAGGAATGGATTGTATAGATTTGCTGTATTCACCTGAGACTACATCATTCACAAATAGTGGTATCCCATAAAAGTGTAGCCCTTCTATCTCCACTCCACTAGTATTCAGATAAAAGCAGTTTTCTGGTAAACCGCTAATATTGGAGCCATATAGGCTTAGGTCATGATTACCTGCAATAAATATCTTGTACTGGTGAGGTTGGTCGCAAAACCATTGCATAAAGTCTATGACTTCACTTTCCGTACCTCTCTTAGACACATCGCCACAATGCACCAAGACATCAGCCATAGGGAGTGCTCCTAATAATTGGTGCTGGCTATGTGTATCAGATATGCAGAGGATTCTCATACCTATTTATTCTAAGTTTGTGATATATTTTTCTTTAAATTCGGTGTAATGATCTTTGAGGGCTTTCTTGTCTGAGGTCTCTAAAATTTTCTTGCAAATATCTTCTATATACAATACCTTAACCCTACTTGCATAGTTGGGTTTCAGCAGCTGCTTAGCATTCGCAACTTCTGCTTCTAGATCGCTACGCAACTTAGAAAAGACAAAACAAGAAAAATTGTCCTCTTCACACACAACTGATATATTCCTCCATAACTGATATTGATTGAAGAATTTATCTTTCGCAGATGGTTTGGACTCATCGTTCAATATCATATTCATTGGATCCTTATAATACTTCTTCCATCGAAGGTCATTATCTTCAGCTTTGCTTTTTGTGAGAATTGTATATTCTGTATATTTAACCTCAAAAAACACCTTAATATCAACACTTTCTATGTAAAAGTCAAAGTTACTTCGTTCGATCCCTTTTTTTTCAAACATTCCTTTCAAAGGAGCATTAGTACTAATCTCCATCATCTGAAGAACAGAAGTCAACAAGTGTTCGTGACGCAAAGGACCAAAGAGATTTAACGTAAGAGCTTGAGACGAATTTAGATGTGAAAAATAAGGATGTCGCTTTGCTTTATCTTTTCGTTCAAACTCCTCAATACTGCATTTGTACCCCTTATCAATGATATTTAAGTCCTGACAGTCTTTGGGCAAGATATGTTCATATTCACGCTTGCGATATGTTCCTCTACGATTAGGAGAAAGTAGTAACCGATATTTCCCCATCTTCTCTAATACTCTCTTTCTATAATTATGATATTTCATAATCGATGAAGTCTATAATCTGTATTATAAAGATTGTTTTTCTATTATCCCAACAAACGTACAGACTATTATTCAGGGCTATATCATTGCTTGTTTTGGGCGGTGATTCGCTTGAAAAGATTTAAGTCCTATCTCATGTACTGTACTTGACTTGTAGTTTTCACAGAATCAAATAATTCACCGCCACCCCTATCATTATAGCGATTAAGAAACTCAGAAAGGTGCCGATGAGTACATATTCTGTGTTTTTCCGACTCTCAGGATTATTTAAGTCTCCAAACCTGAAAACTGATTTTGCAGCTAGCAAGAAACCAACTCCAGCAAAAAAGTTTATTAAGATAAAGGTTAGTGTCAATATTCTTTCAAAGTACCCAATCCACTTCCCTGCATTTGGAAGGCTGCTTGGTGACGATTGTTCAGCATTCTCCTCCTGCAACCCTTCACTATCCCATTTTTTAACAAATAGGGATATTAATATGGAGGTAGGCTTTAGGATAATGAGGTATGCCCCAAGAACAACCCAAAATTGTACGCTATTAAGAAGAGACTGGAAAAGCATTGTAATATCATCCCAACTCATGAATAGAGTAGCATATAAGGTTACCAACACAAGTAAATGTAGCAGTTGGTCATAAATAAATTTCGAGATTTCATCATGTCTTGACATCACCTTCACATAGTCAATGATAAAGTGAGAAGCGAAAATCACAACGGGTATAATCCATAAATCCCATTGGGCGACAAATAAGTATGCCACAGCTGCATGTATTAGACTATGTAGCCCTAGCCATACGAATCGTGCTTTCCCTGTACTTCTCTTGCCCTTACAGATAGCATTTGGCTGGAGTGCAAAGTCAGAGATGAGATGAGCCAATAGAAGTTTGATTAATACCAAGATGTTCATTGCTACTTTTTATTAAGGATAAGTGACTCGTATCTTTCGATGTACCTGATTATATTACTTGACTTCGCTGCTTTCAGCAACATGCTTATTGATTGAGGAGATTTATTCAGTTTCTCTGCAATTTGTTTTTGCATGATCTCCTCATTGAGCAGCATCTCAAGCATGACCTGTGACTGAGAGAAGGTCCAATTAGTGATTATATCATCAGCAAACGCGGTACTTACTTCGAGTTCGTCGTTAACCTCCTGCCAAGGAGTTGTGATGATAAGATTTTGTTTTCCGATCTTTGATAGATTTCTTCCTGATAGTTGATAAGCTTTTCCATCCGAAGTCTCTACATCCTCAGACCTGAATGATACAGTGCCTACTCCTATCGATACCCGCATATCCCATAGCCCATTAGACTTATTTATATTTTCTCCTTTAGGAGTATTGGTTTTCAAGAGCAGGCGAAGAATTATCGCGATGCGTAAGGCTTCTTCAGCCCTTTCAATTTCTATTTGATAACTATCACCTCTGTATAGAGTGCTCCCTTTACACTTAGAAATATGGGCTACTTCGTTGGGCATATCATGGAACACATCTATTAAGTGTTCTCTCTCTTTTATCTTTGTGCTGGAGATCACATCTCCAGATATTACCGCAATTACTCCTTCCATTCGATACTTTATAAAGGGTTTATATCATGATATGAGAGTTACGTGAAGGCTTTCTACTGCGTTCGCTTTTGTCATGAATATAGTCACTTCCTATATCCACAGCTTTACAGCCCTGATTTGCATACATCGTACAGCATTCTCATAATGTGCTCATCTTTCACAAAGATAACTATTTATCGTATAGTAATCAATCCAAATATATTGATTTCTGTAAATCAATTCGTTTGGGTTGATTTACAGAAATCAAGTGATCTGAGTTGATTTTTGTTGTGTCACTGCAAGTGGTTCACTCCCCGTTTGTCTCAAATTCAGTTCTTGATCTATATAAAGTTCTACATTCCAATTCAATTTGTTTTTAGACGATGGTGAAAGAGCCTCCCGAAAAAGAAGAATCCTACTAATATCTTTATTATTTCTGTATTGATAACGATTCCGTTAATTATTAGTTTACTTTGTAGTATTATCAATAATGGGGTTCGCAAAATCTTAACTAATGAGAACTAAGATTTTGAAGTATATAAGGAGGGTATAGAATCATTTCTCATCATGAAAATTATCTTCTTCTGAAAAAAAGTTGACATAGTTGAGGGTTGTCTAACTGATTCAATTGACTTGTGTGTCTAAGAATTTATTCAGTTGATTAATATGACCCTCTCCATAAAGGGGGCAATTTCTTTAATTCTTATGCTTGTTCCTTTTACTGTATTTGAACCACCAAAGATAAAATCCTGTGAAATATAATATCGGCACACTTATTCCTACCAAGATCCATAGGATTCTTGAAAAGTGTCCCCAAAACTCTCCAAAATGTATAAAATACATGGAGCGAGTTAATTTTTCTGCCGTAGGTTTGTTTTTCCATAAATTACTACCAACAACAGCTCCACTTTGAGGGTGTATATAGACATGGTTACTCCCAGTTCGTGAAAAATCGTGCTTCGTTTTCATACGAACAGAAAAGGGGTCATTAATTCTTTTTGGAAAGAAAACGATCATCGGCTTGCCCTCAGGAAAGTAATTCTCTGCCGCTTCAACAATTACATCCAGAGAAGCGTAGGGTCCATCGTTTAAGTTTTCAATGGTTGGTCTAACAGCAATCGCTCTACCATCAGACATGGTTTCAAATATCTTTCTATACGTATTAGGAAATCCCCAGTAACCACCTGTTAATGCAATAACCCCTAGAGGTAAAGCTACTAACATTCCAATGATTATGTGACTCTTGTAGTATGAGAAAAATGAAGACTTGACAGTTCTTTTCTTCTTAAGACTATTCTTGAATCCTTTTGGAATTAATATCAGTCCAGTAATAATAGTGATCAAGAGTATGATACCGAGGGAAGCCACTACGATCACCCCCGTCTTACCCATAAATAGTTTGGTGTGACAGTTATAAACGTGCTGAAAAAACTTATGCTTGTATATGTCTTCACCATGGACTACACCAGTATATTGGTTGACGTATAGCTGTCGTCGTCCCTTTACCTTTGGCTTCTTAGCCCTAAAGCTATATGCTTCGTTACGTGTGCCATATAGGACTAGATTATCAAATTTATAGCTTGGATATTGTGCCTTAGCATTTTGATAGAGAGAATCCAAGGGTAGAGGTATAGCATCAGGATTTGTAGGTTTGACAAATGCCATATGTCTGATACCTTGTTTTTCTAAATAAGGTTTATAGACAATGAGGGCACCTGTCAAACAAATGACTGACAAGATCAATCCTAGCCAGAGTCCTCCAATAAGATGGATGGTCCTATAGATTTTCCTTGCTTTATTTCTCATTACAAATTTACATTAGAATAGTATTGTAGTGGAAAATACAAACGATCTAGGAGGTGCTGGCGTGAAAAGATTTTTTGCTTGTGCCCCAAGATAGTATCTCTTATCTGATATGTTTTTGATATTCAGAGCTAGCCTATAATTCCTTTGACTATACGAGACGAAAGTATCCCCAGTAAAATAACTTGGTAAAATGATATTATTGGCAAAGTTGCCAAAGCGTTTGCTACTATATGAGCATCCCCCTCCGAATGATAATCCCTTAAATAACCCTTCATACAAAGAGTATGAAAGCCAGAGGTTAGCCATGTGTTTTGGGACGTTTCCTAATTTTGAGCCCACGGGTATTTTCTTATCATTGGTCTTACTCACTTCCCCTTCGGTATATGCATAGTTTCCTTCAAGTGTAAGTTCTCTAGAGATTTTGCTCTTGATGCTGAATTCTATACCTCTGCTGTACTGTTCTCCAATCTGGATTTTGAATTGTGGGTCATCCAAGTCAGGGGTCAATAGATTGTTTTTAGTTAGATGATACAGAGATAAAGTTGCAATCGTGCTGTTATTAAATAACTGTTTTCTTATCCCCACCTCCCATTGTTTTGTTCGCACTGGTTCAAAAGGTGTGCCTTCCTTAGATTGACCTGATACAGGGACGTATGATGTTGAATAACTTGCATGAAGTCCAAGGCTTTTTAATGGACTATACATTAAGGCTATTCTTGGAGAGAAGGCAAATGGCGTTGCTTTCTTTTTTGTGTCTTTTATGAAGTTCTCGTTTTCCTCTTTGATCCAATCAAATCGGCCACCTAGAAGTAAATCTAACTTGCTATTTATGGCGATGTAGTCCTGTGCATAAAAAGCAATATTGCTCTGCCTGATAAGTAGGTTAGTGGATTGCTTGTAAGAATCAATATCCGAAGGCTTCTCAGAATACTTAGGATTGGTTAGGCTTATTGGATCAAACATTTTCCCTCTTACTTTACGTGTATTGTGAGAATATTCGTACTCCATTCCAAATAATACTCGGTGAGATAATGAGCCCGTTGTAAATTCCCCAAGGATGTCATTTTGGAATACCGAGTAGGCAATGGTCGCATCCCACTTAGCCAAACGGCGACTTATCGTATTGTCATTGTTAATCGCTTTTATTTGAAAGTATAAACGATCTTCAAAGAGTTTAGTATAAGAGAATTGACTATTCCATTTCCAATTGTTGCTAAACTGATGTTTTAGAATATACCCAAGATCAAATGTCTTATATTTTGATTTTGCCCATGGCTCAGCTACAAAAATTTTGTCCCCATTCGAAATGACTTCTCCATTTTGGTGTACAACTCCTGGATCAACGACCCTATCATCAGAGAAATAATTAGCTCTGATGCCTAGTGTGGTACTTGTACTTAGGTCAAAGTCAATTTTTGGTGAAATACTGAAACGTTTTGAGTTTACTTCTTTACGGTAGCTATCTGCATATTCGTACATAGCATTAAGCCGGTACCGTACATTCTTTGAGGCTGTCAGAGGACCTGTTAGGTCAGCTGATGCTTGCTTAAGTCCATAACTACCAATTCTAAATGTGGTGCTATAGCGTGGGGTATATTGTGTCGGAGAGGTGATGATATTTATAATGCCACCAGGCTCTACAGAACCATATAATACAGAGGCTGGGCCCCTTAAAAATTCTATTCTGTCAATTCCTGCGATAGGGGTATTTGAGACTTTTCTGTAACGCATACCATCTCTGAAGTAGTTACGCGAATTACCCAACTTAAAGCCCCTAGAAACGAACACCTCACTAACATTATTTGCTTCTCCAGCTGAGGCCGTTGAGATACCACTAATATTTCGCAATGCTTCAGTGAATGTAAGAGCTTGTTGATCTTCCAATCTCTTTTTTGTCAGTACCTCAATGCTCCCAGGGAATTTCATAATAGGTATTCCCATCTTCATAGCACTATAGCTAGCTTCTATAAATGGTGTTTCGCTAGTATATGCGATAACTTCAACTTCAGGTAGTCCAAATAATTTGTCTACCAGTTGTATATGGATTTTCTCATTTTCTTCACCAGCTTTAACCTTAATAGTCGCTGTGTGACAATATACGTGTCGTACTTGTAGGCTAAACTCAGAGAAGGGAAGCTTTTCAATAGAAAATAATCCATTTTTATCAGAGTTGGTGGTTCGATGAGAGATCCCAATAACTGTAATTAAAGCAGATTCGATTGGTTCTCCAGCTTCATTTGTTACGATTCCTGTAACGGCCCTTGTTTTTTGTGCATAACCATTAGTAGCAAAGAGAGCGAGAATCAAGAACACAATGAGTGGGATGAATTTAAATTTATTCATTCTTTTTTGGTAAACTATTTTAAATGATGTTTTTGTTAACGTTTCAAAGGTACTTCTTTTTCTTTAAAACGTAGGCCTTATAAAAATAGATTAAAATCTTCTCTAGCAATTATTGACATTTAGTTGGCATTATACCTAGAAGATAGTATAGTAATGATACTTGTCGGGAGTGTCCCAAAAAGTGTGTAATTCCCAAGAGTCCAATCTTTGAAAAGTCAAAACACAGAGAGCTAAATCATAATGAGACTTACACAAATGCAATTTAAGGAAATTCTATCATGCGAGATGAGTGTGTTCATTGGTGTGGTTCGTTTAATGGAGCAAACCATTGAGATAGCTATAGTAACGCGAGTTCGATGTAAGAAATCAAAGGAAATATATTAGGAAAAGCGGTGAGTTATTTGTATATTAGTAATTGATTAACAGATAATTACGAACAAATAAAACACCACTTTTATGATGACAAGTATACTAGAATTATTTTGTATTATCGACGATTTCTCTATTCATTTTGATCGTGTTGTTTCTGAGAATGCTATAGAACAAGGAGGAAAGAAGAGAAGAAGAGAAGAAAAAGGAAATCACGTCTTTCAGACAGTGAGGTCATGACAATACTCATACTTTTTCACATGTCAAGATATTGAGACCTCAAGTCCTTCTATCTCAAATTTATTCACGTTCATCTTAAAAGTGAATTTCCTCAAAAAGTCTCCTATAATCGTTTTGTCGAACTCCAAACTAAAGTGGGGCTAAAGCTTGTTATGTTTCTCAATATGTGCTACTTAGAAAAGTGTACAGGTGTTTCTTTCATTGACTCTACCCCTTTAAGAGCTTGCCATATCAAACGGGAAAGAAGCCATAAGACGATGAAAGGTTGTGCACAGAAAGGTCGCTCCACAGTTAGTGAGGTTTGAGGGGTTGATTTTATAGGTTAAACTGCATCTTGTCATTAATGACAAAGGCGAGATCATCACTTATCAGATCACTACAGGTGATATAGATGACAGAGCACCACTAAAGGATGACTCCTTCTCTAACTCTAAGAAACTCTTTGGTAAGCTCATAGCGGATAGAGGATATATCTCAAAAAGTCTATTTGACAAGCTTTTTATTGATGATATTCACTTGATTACAAAGCTTAAGAAGAATATGAAGAATGCTCTAATGCATATTCATGATAAAATACTCCTTCGAAAGAGATCCATCATAGAAACCGTCAATGATCTCTTAAAGAATGTATGCCAAATAGAACATACGAGACATCGCAGTGTCAATAACTTCGTAGTCAACCTGGTCTCAGGGTTACTCACATATAACTTAATGCCCAAAAAGCCGTCTTTAAATCTTGAAATCATTGATAAAAAGGCTCTTGCTACAGTTGCTTAAATCGAACTCGCGTTAGAGTTAGTAGAAAATATGATAAAAATAGGTTCAGGTTTGAGTGGGGAGAGGCAAATAAGAGTAATAAGCTATCTTGTCTATTATTTCAATTTTAATTATTAATAAATATGATATACGGATACATTCGCGTCAGTAGCGACAAGCAGACAGTTGAGAATCAGAGATTTGAAATTAATAATTTCTGTCAGAGAGAGGGCTTAGAGATTGATGGTTGGATTGAAGAGACCATATCAGGTACGAAGTCTTATAATAAAAGAGCATTAGGGAACTTGCTGCGAAAGATGACGAAGGATGATCTTATCATTTGTGCCGAACTTTCAAGATTGGGTCGTAATCTTTTTATGATTATGGAGATACTCGGGTTATGTATGAATAAGGAGTGTCGTGTCTGGACCATCAAAGACAATTATAGACTTGGTGATGACATTCAGAGTAAAGTGCTTGCTTTTGCTTTCGGGCTAAGTGCTGAGATTGAACGTAATTTGATTTCTCAACGAACAAAGGAGGCATTGGCTAGAAAGAAAGCTGAAGGGGTCGTTCTTGGACGCCCTAAAGGACGTAAGAGTTCCCCCGAGAAGTATAAGTTATATGGCAAGGAAACATTGATTAGAGAGTTGTTAAATGCTAATGTTTCTCAGAGGAAAATAGCCAAGATATGTAAAGTAGATAGAAACACTTTAGCTCGATATATTAAGAATTTTATGGAGTTAGAGAAGTGAGCGTTTTCGTTCAGCAAGCTAAGGTAACCTGTGCATTCAGCTCCTCTGATAGCTGGGTTATCCTATCTCCGATAGAGCAGAGTATTAAGCGTAAGATAGAAGCCGTGGGTATCCCTCTCAAGGATTGGGATATTCAAATCAACTATGGCATAAAAACTGGGTATAATGATGCTTTTATCATTTCTACTGAAAAAAGAGATGAAATTCTTTCAAACTGCGAGACAGATGAGGAACGTAAGCGTACGGAGGAAATTATACGACCGATTTTACGAGGCCGCGATATAAAACGATACAGCTATGATTGGGCAGATTTATGGCTGATTGCTACATTTCCTTCAAAAAGATATGATATAGAAGATTATCCAGCAATAAAAAAATATTTACTATCGTTCGGTGTAGAAAGATTGGAGCAGACTGGAAAAACTCACATCGTAAATGGAGAACAAGTCAAGTCTCGAAAAAAGACTAATAACAAGTGGTTTGAGACGCAAGATAGTATAAGTTATTGGGAGGAATTTTTTAAGCCGAAAATTATTTATAGTGAAATTGTTAGAGAACCACAATTTTATTTAGATAAAGATGGAACATTTTTCCCAGAGGCTACCTCATTTATAATTACAGGAAATAATCTGCATGATTTGATACAACTATTAAACTCAAAGGTTATTGCATTCTTCTTTAAGTATTTTTATGCTGGAGGTGGATTAGGTAATGATGGTTTTCGATACAAAAAAACTTTCTTAGAAAATTTGCCGTTACCAAAAGTATCTAATGTGGATTTTTCTATTACTAAAGAAATATTTATATTATATGGCTTTACTGATGAAGAGATAATGTATATTAAATCACGTATTTAGATTATTGGTGTCCGGCAAAAATCTTAATAATTCTCATAATTAATTGGATTATAGTTTCTTATACAAGAATTAAAAAGCAGGGCTTTTCTCATAAAAACTATTTTGATTTTCAATGAGTTAAGTATGTTTATCGGACACCAATAATTTTCAATCTCTATTCATTTTGTTATAGTTACCAATAAATATTGTCTCTTCTTTCGTTAGTCCATATGCCTCAAAGACTGCGTCATCAACGCTAATATCGGATGCCTCACCCATAATCCTTTTATATACAATGTCAGTCAGACTTTGCTGAAAATCTAACTTCAATAATGTTTTTTCCAACGTAGTAACATATAATTGAATACCCCCTCCTTGAACTTCTGCTTCTGTTGTAATTTTCAAGTACCAGTCAAATAATTGACTATTCATTAACCCAACGAATTGAATTAATGTGTTTCGTTCTCCAGTCATAATATTTACAGCATTGTTACAAATCATAGATTCTTCATCATAACAAAAGTTAATGTTATTACCTATGATTTTCCACATTACTTTTGGTTTACTAAAATCCTCCCAATACTTAGCACCCCAGCGTTGAAGTGCATACCATTCATAGCGAATTCCAGTTTCCGCTTTATTACGATTTGATAATGCATCTTTGAATTTTAATAGATGTCTATACAAGGATTGATACTGTTTTTCTAATGCTCTTTCTGCTTTTTTTGAAGCTCCAGTTATATTTTCATCTAAATGAAGAGGAAAATGCCATGGTATCCAAATTAGCCACAGATTAGCCCATTCGTAACCAAAACGCTTAATGTCACGGCCTCGTAAAATTGGTCGTATAATTTCCTCCGTAAGCGTACGTTCCTCCTCTGATTCACAATTGGATAGGATCTCGTTTCGTTTATCAGTAGAAATGATAAAAGCCTCATTACAACCAGTAAGGACCCCTCTATATATATTTATATCCCAATCCTTGAGAGGTGTACCCACGGCTTCTATCTTACGCTTGATGCTTTGCTCTATCGGAGATAGAATGACCCAGCTATCAGAGGAGCTGAATGCACAGGTTACCTTAGCTTGCTGAACGAAAACGCTCAAATCATTAATGCTATTTTTATCCTCTTTGGTGGTCACTGCACATGTTGTTTGCTTTTTATTAGGGCTTTTTTCAAAAAGAAGAATATTGGTATCTACTGTCGCACTTTCAAATATCTTTACTCCTGCAAAGTCAATCAATAGTTTAGGATTACTATTTTCCGCCAAGAAGCCTCGAGTTTTCTCACCATATCCAGCACGCATCCATTTATTCGATGTGATAAAACATAAGTGTCCTCGGTTCTTAAGCAGTTGATAACCTCTTTCATAGAAGAGGCAGTAAATGTCTCCAGTTCGGGCATAGGTCTTATAGTTATACTTTTTGTATCTTTCAGCTAACTCTCCTTTGTTATTTTGTAATTGCACATAAGGAGGGTTCCCAATGACAATATCAAAACCATTATTAATCCCAAACATCCACTCTGGATCAAAAAAAGGACTTACTGCATTCTGGTCGTAAGGATTCCAATGGACTAGCTGTTCTGCATCCTCAGCAGGTAAACCCTCGTTTTCAGATAAGAGCTGGGCCAATTTCGCTCTTAGTTGTTCATCAATAGTTCTTAATTCTCGTTTCTCTGATGCTGATTTAGCTAGGAAGTGTTGCTGACGTATCTCTATTAATTTATCCTTCGTCTCTTGAATCTCAGGATTGTCGAAAAAACTCGGTTGAGAGTTTTGATTTTCTTTTTTGCCTATTAGTGAATCTGCCACTACAAACTTTGTTTCAAGGTTAGGGAGAATAGGGATGCCAAAGTTCTTAGTATTTGGATCCTTTTCGCAGTCGCATATTAGAGAAATAAAGAATCGGAGCTTGGTGATTTGTGCAGCGATGCTCTGAATATCTACACCATAGATACAATTCTCAATGATTTTTAGTTTTAATTGGTACAAACTTTTGTCAGGGTGTATCTTCTGAAGGATATCAACCATTTGGTTGAGCAATCCCATAGGGAACGCCCCTGATCCACAAGCTGGGTCTATGATTTTAACATTCTTGAGCTTCTGTGCAATAGCATTGTATTCCTCTTCTTTATCATTATCTCTTTCGAATGTGTCAGAGAATAATGACTCTACTATTGGTGTCCGTCCTAAATATTCGATGAGGGATGTATTCACCATATAATGTACAATCTCCCTAGGGGTATAGAAAGAGCCGCTTTGGTTACGTGCCGTCTCTTTTGTTTCAGGGTTATAAGCGCCTAAAAGGTTTTCGAATACTTTCCCTAAAAGTTCAGGATCGAGAGCGACTTGCTGCTCTATAGGAGTGCTTTCTTCAATGGTGAAGTTATAGCGTGATAAGATAGAAAAGAGTCCTTTATCTGGAGTAAAAAAGAGATGGTTAGGAATAAATGCTCTATGCTTGTAGCGACCGTCTGGAAACTTTTGCTCATTACGACTAAAGCCATCAAAATTATAGGCGACATCAACCCCATCAATAGTGCGTGATTTATCCAAACATTCAAAAAGCCCTCCATTAAGAAAAGGAACCTCTGCAAAAATATTTATTACTTCATCTTCAGAGATATTAAATAGCTCTGCGTATCTATATAATGTTTTGGCATCACGACTATTTTTTGCTTTTGCAAAGTGCCTTTTCTCTCCATTTTCATCCTCAATGGCACGATTTAAGGTAGCAAAAAATAGGTTTTGGAGGATGGCGTTATAATATATACCTGATGATGAATCTAACGGCTGAAAATTCTTAAGTATTACTCTAAGCTTTTCTGGATCAAAAAGAAGATCTGGGACCAAATCTTTTTGTTTGATGAACCATACAAACATGATTCGGGTGATGAGTCGAATGATCTGAAGATCAATTTTCTCTCGATCATCTTCTGGTATGTTAGTATTATTAGGAAAGGTAATATTTACTTTAGGATCAATAGCCCATAGATACCACTCAAAGAGATCGTTGTAGAATTGTTTGGTTAGTGCCTCGACAGAAAAGGCGTCAATGAGTGCTTGGTTATCTTTTTTGCTAGAAGCCAAAGTATAGAATCTATCTATGGCAGTCCGGCAATGCTGTTCCTTACCAAAGAGGTAGGTATACCTCTTTGCATCCGTGATAGACTTAAGTGTCTCTTGCTTGTAAAGATAGGAGAATCGCCATTCTCTACCGATGGGTGATTGATGATGGAAAATCATAAAGGCATGTGAATAGTAGAATAGTTCGCTGCGGATGATTTTCTGGATATTCGCTCTTGAATGAGATAGATTGGACTTATCATTAACGGTTATGTCGAAGACTTCGACAGGGTCTAGTCCTACTCTATTTATGGTGCCTATATGGTAAATGGAATGTATGGTAGAGCCTTTATTATTTTTGTTTTCTCCCGTATAAATTCTCTCTGGGTTCTTGCTGAAGGAATGGTAATCATCTTCAAAAATCGGTTTGATGATTTTGTTCTCTATAACTTCTATGCTTTTGAAATCGTCTATAAAAACTTTTTCAAATTGCTCCTTTAGGGCGTATTCTGTCGTTTTCATATCGTGAAACTTTATGCGTTTTTTTATTTGTTTTCATATAGGGCTATATATGGCTGACCATATTTTGCTTTGGACTGTTTTGCTATCTTACCGAATGTGTCGCTCATCCAAGCTTCAAAATCATAGTCAACGCCAAATAGAGAGTATTTGTATTCTTTGTCAAATTTTATCAGCTTATTTGCGACTGTAATATTATTCTGTCTAAGAGCGTTATCTACCTTTTTTGAAATTTGTTTTGCATCATTACTATGTAGGAATGGCTCTATTTTTTTCTTTAGGATGACCATTGCCTCTTTGATCGTTTTATTAGATTCTTTTGCTTTTTTCATCCGTGTTATATGTTGGTGATAAGCAGTGAAGGCCATGTCTTTGTGATATTCGGACAGAGGAAGTCTTAAGCCGTTCGTCATTGGTGAGCACTTAAGGAATTGCATAGCGTAGAGCGGTGCTATGACTTTCGCCTCGTCGTTATTTATTTGAACATTGGTCAATCCTCTATTCTCAGCCCCAATGACGACTAATGACTGATCTGCGTGTTCATGAGTGGAACAACCTAGATTCTTCATCTCTACTTCTTGTAACTTTTTGAACCTATCAGGGTTAGCTTCTTGATAATCTTTGAGGTCCTTAATATATTCGAAGAATGGAGACTCCTCGCCATCAATGAGACGATTGAAGTCAGCCTCAGAAATCTCTTCAAGTTCATTGAATACCTTGCTATCATCTCCAAACATAATATGGAATGACTGTAGTTTCGCATAGGCTATTTCTATTAGCATGATCTCTTGATTTCCCTCAGGAGAAGGGTAGAAGTTAAATACGTGGATCATTTCTTCTTTGGAACCAATACGATTGGCTCTTCCTATTCGCTGCATTAGGCGAGTCGCATTCCACGGTGTGTCATAATTGAGAATCACATTGGCACGATGTAAGTTGACCCCTTCCGCAAGAACCTCAGTAGTCACAATGACATCATAATCATCTTTTTGGATATCGGAGTTGGCATCAAAGTTTTCAATGATATCCTTTTGTAATTGCATTCTGTTTTTAGCCGATACCTTTAGGACTCTATGTCCTCGATTTTGAATATGACGAGCCAATGTATTTAATGTGTCAAGAGCTTCTGTAAATATAACTAATCGGGGTTTGTCATAGCCATTAGGATTGTTTATTTCCTTATCAAAAAGAGTCTTATTTAAATGCTGTTTGAAAGTATCTAACTTAGGGTCAAAGTCATTTTCATCCCATCTCTTACATAGATCACTAATAAGATTCATATCCTGCTGGAGTAAGGAAAGGTATTCATCTTTAAAGTCTGAGGTCCTAAACTTCCTATTATTTCCTCCATACTTTACCATTTTCTTGTCGATTATGGGCATTGCTTTTTGAAGAGTTCCGGCTTTTATGATCTCTTTATTGATGTCCATGTCTGGGCAGATATAGACACAATCACTCTGTAGCATATCAATCATATTTTGAGTGAAGCGCTGTAAATTATGCAGAGATTTCTTGAACGCTGAGAAGCTACTTTCCAACCTCTTTACCAAGAGTATTCGCGTGATTTGTGCCAATCTAGAGGAGATACTATCTACCGTAAGGTTACGACTTTCATAGATCTTGGTATTTTCATCTGACTTAAAAAACTGAATAGCAGAGTATCTATAAAATCCAATGTGTTTACGAGTATCAATTTCTAAGAGTTCATCACCAGGAGGAACTATAGCATCAATGGTATCAGCAAAGAGCCGACAGAGGATCGAATCTAGTTTGTATTCTAATTTATGAGGAGGACAAACTGTTGGGAAATTAAGATGAGCACTTTCGCTGGCATAGGTCTTCTTGATGTCACGTCTGGTCCTACGAACGACAAGGTCATTTAATACCCTAACCCTAATCTCATTGGAGATATGTTTGAGTTGTTCACGAGCTTCAGTAGAATCTTCTTTACGATATTTTGTGAACTCTTTCTGCATTTTGCTCATAAACGTATCTAGTTTTCCACCTTCGATATTAGGTAATGAGCTATTATTAGGTGTCCTTTGGAAAAGATATATTTGATTCTTGATATCGTCAGGTGTATTATTCATGGGAGTAGCAGATAATAAGCCGATAAAGGGGCAATACCCCTTTTGTAAATGAATGTTCCCAATGAGATTATCAAGGGCTTTGTATTTCTGTGTATTGCTATTTCTAAAGTTGTGGCTTTCATCAATGATGATTAGTCCGTAATCATTAGAGGAGAAGTCATCTTCAAAATAGTCCTCATTGATCATATCTAGCTCGTCATCAGCTAAATCATTAAGCTTTCCGATACTACCAGTCGTGATAAAGTCAATGTATGGAGCCATTTTGTCAGTAGTATTATTATCAAAGTCTTGAATAGTACTCTCCCATGACTTCTTAATAGCAGGTGGGGTTACAATTAATACGTTAGGAGAGCGATGGAGCTGTGAAGCTTCAGTAATAAACTTTTTGATGATTAATAGTCCTACAATGGTTTTGCCTAATCCTACCACATCAGCTAAAAGAAATCCTCCATGCTGCTTCATAATAAAGAAGCATTGCTGAACAGCATCTAGCTGAAAGGTCATAGCCTGATAATGTTTTGGTAAGTATGAAGACAAGATTTCGTAGGCATCTGGATTAGCAATATCACCTAATTGGGATTGAAGGTACTTGATGTAAATCTCATATGGTGTGAGTGATGTTTCTAGAGCTTGTTTCTCTTTGGTGACGATCTCTGCGAGAGGAGTTGGTTTGAGGACTTGCTCTAAGAATACTTGATTCCATTTTTCCGACATTTCCCATTTTTCATTAAACCAACTAGAGTGGCTTTTTTTAGAAGTATTATACATGCCGGGAGACATTACTTGTAAATAGTTAGACTCTAAGTAGTTTAGTTCTGAATTGTCTTGAAGACCTTTTTGTGTGAAGTTAGAACTGCCAATAATCCCATATCCCGTTTCTTCACCAGTTTCTTCTGATACCCCATCAAAAATGTAGCACTTGGAGTGCAGGAATTGTATTTCCTCATTTTCATTCCTCTTGTAGATTCTGATTTGTACTTTACTATCTTCCTCCTCGGTGCAGTAGGTGAGTAGCAGATCTATAGCTTTTTTGTATTGTTCCTTGACTTCTAGGTTGTTAATGTCAGTCCTTATAAAATCGTGAGGGTAATTGGCATCTTTGTATTTAGGATTCTTTACTTGATACGCGTATATGTTAGGGTCTTTGCCAATAAGTAATTGAAAGCGAGTTCCCTCTCTTTGTAAAAAATCTGACAACTCATCAGTAATAAGGGCAAGCCCCGGTATGTCCCAGTAGCCCGTTGCAATCCGTACATTTTTAATTGTATCTAATTTTAAACACCTTTTCAATGTATTTGACATTGATAATAGGTTAGTCGAGTTGTCAAGGATGGTGCTATTCATACAGTCAGATTATCTTAGTATTTCTTTGAAGAAGAAGTAAATGAGTATTGGAGTTATATTGAGTACGTGAAGAACACCCACTTGTTTCTATAAAAGTATAGTGGAGTAGGGTACGCATTCGGTTGTGTAAAATGGCACGTATTTAATCGTCAGTATATGTCATATGCAAATAAGATTTGTTTGCTCTAGTAAAATAAACAGTACAAATATACTAAAAAGTAATATGGCTTAAATTATATGTCTATTTTATGCAGCTGTGTGAGTGGGGAGGTATAAAGAAAGCCCAATGAAGTGGATGCTTCATTGGGCTTTCTTTTGCTATGATATGAGGAACTGGTTAGGTGAGGTAGGCCTCTAGGAGGCGGACTTGGAGTGGGGAAAAGTAACGTTTGCGTGGGTTCCATCCGGTGAGGGCTAGAGCTTCACTCAGGACGGGGTGCTCTCGGATCTCCTTCCGGAGGGCACGTGAGGCACTCTGAGGGGTGATGCCCTCAAAGTAGCTGATGGCTACCTCTTGGACGGTCATCATACGTTCTTCTTGTCCAGCTTTTCGAGGAAGAGACTGGATGAGTCGGTGCAGCTGCTGGAGCTGCGTTTCTTGTGTTTGTGTTCTTTTTATTTCCATAATATCATTATGAGAGCGATGCTTCGTTTAGCATTCGATATTAAATATATGAGTGTTCTGAAGGGTATTCACATCTCTTATTTCTGAACTGAATTGGGCAATCAAATGGGGTTCATTCTGGTCCTCAAAGGGTTGTGAATGGTCAAGAAAAGAGGGTTGCATTTGTTCCTCTTTTCATTTGCAAACATACCTATAATATTTCTAATTATACGAATTATATTACTGATAAATGTTATCATTGTATTTTCGTGAATAACCACTTTTTGATTTTTAAATGGGTAAGAGATAATAATAATCTTTAGGTGACTTTAGTGGCTATTAGTAAGCACTATTGAATACTTTTAATCATTGTTGAATGGGGTGTGCGTCTGCTGTTGGTACCTTTGCATTGCAGACGAGGAGAGATACTTCCGGAGCATGATGTACATCAGTCACTCCTTGTTAGTTATGATATTTTATTTTTATGTTTTATCGAAAAAAGTTATTTTATTTTTATGGCTATTGTTTATAAAGTTTACGAGAGAGAGAATAAGCTACCTACAGCTAAGAATAAGACCATGGCTGTAGCAGTACCTAAGCAGTTAGGAGTGATTAAGCTGAAGGAGCTAGCAGAGGACATTGCAGACCGCTGTACCGTGCATCGTGCCGATGTGTTAGCTGTGCTGGATGTGCTATCTGTATCGACCACCTCATTCCTGAATAAGGGCTTTGGCGTAGAGCTGGGCGGTCTGGGTCACTTTGGGATCCGTCTGAAGAGTAAGAGTGCTGCTAGTCGCGAGGAATTTAATCCCGAATTGATCAAAGGTGCAATGATTCGATACACGCCCAGTGTGGAGATGAAGTCGAAGATGGCACAGAGTAGCTTCACGAACTATGAAAGTTACTTTGGTCGTAAGCAAAAGAGTGAAGATGATGCCGCTCTTCCTGATAATGGTGCGGGTGAGCATGGCGATGGAGGTACTGAAGAAGGTGATACTGGGATCTAAATGAATTAGCCCCGACGCTAGTACCCAGTAAGTCTGTGAGTTGTTATCCCTGATCTTCTTGCTTTGCCAAATAAATGAGCTTTTGCTCAGATGGAGCTTTAAGAGGTGGACGTCCTCAGGGATTTTTCGAGATGGATTAGCTGGTATATGGCGTTGGTGCTAATC
Source organism: Porphyromonadaceae bacterium W3.11 (assembly GCA_030434245.1). Classification (NCBI taxonomy): domain Bacteria; kingdom Pseudomonadati; phylum Bacteroidota; class Bacteroidia; order Bacteroidales; family Porphyromonadaceae; species Porphyromonadaceae bacterium W3.11. The sequence continues at coordinate 342,909 of JAUISX010000001.1, read as the reverse complement.
GTTATCTTCTTCTTAATTTATATGTAACCAAACTAATGATGTTTGGGAAGGTTTGAGACCGAAAGAAGTATTCGTCTCATCCATGTAAAGTGTGTGTTATGACCGTCCTGATTCACGACCATGAATGTGCCCTCATGGTGAAAGGGGCTCCCATTATGAGGTGTGGTGTGGTATAGCGTCAGGACGGTCTAATCTTTTTCCCATCTGTATAAAAGGGTGGGGTGTATTGAGAGAATTTTGCATGAGGTTAATCTATTGTGTTCTGCTTTCGGTAATTGAGGTAAGTCACGAGTCTGCCCCTATACCTAAGCGTACTGTATCTTATCTTATGCGTATTGCCAGCTCTAAGCTACGAGGTCTATAAATATGCGAGAATGAGGCGAAGTGCATTCATCTCAATGCATCCAGATAGTTTGAAAAACCAAAATAAATAAAGTGTAAGTGATGAAAAATATAGTAAATATGTATAGTGGCTACAGGGCTTTGGAGCCAGAGTATCAACCTAGATTAGTGAGACATAAAGAAGAACTGGTTAGGGCGAGGCGATTGGTGCGTATGCTCGTGATTCATTGTAGTGCCACCCGATGGTGTGAGCGTTACACACCTGAGCAACTGGTGCATGATCATTTGGAGAGAGGCTATAATGGTGCCGGTTATCACTACTATATAACACGGGAAGGAATGCTGTATGAGATGCGACCTGTGGAATACCCAGGTGCTCATGCCAAGGGGTATAATCGACACTCAATTGGTATCTGCTATGAGGGCGGTTTGGATAGGTCCGGTAATCCTGTGGATAGTCGTACAAGCGAACAGAAGCAGATGCTGAAGCAATTGATATGCGAGCTAAAACGGCTGTATGGTGATGTCCTGGTAATGGGGCATCGGGATTTGAGTCCTGACCTGAATGGTGATGGTCAAGTGACCCGAGAGGAGTGGATGAAGGCGTGTCCGTGCTTTGACGCCCGTGTCTATAATGCTTTGTCACCGTCAGGTGGCTTGAGAGCTTGAGAGGAGGTATAGGTGATGAAGAGTGTAGTGAGTAAGGCGGTGGCTGGATGGTTACCGCCTCCTTTTAACCCCCAGAGGTTTAGGCTCTGGGTGGCGAGTGTGCTAACGGTGTGTGGTATGGTGCTCCTCTTTATGGGCTTTTGGGTAAAGCCTATCGGTGAGATTCATCAGAGTATATTACTGGCGTATGGTGAGGTGATGACCTTTGTGGGGGCTTTGATAGGAATTGACTATGCAGCTAGAGAGCGTATGAAAGGAATGAGTGATGAGGAGTAGTGAGTGTATCGTACTAGGTCTGTTGTTATTGGTCTCTTGTAGTGGTAAGAAGCGGGTGATGAACGAGGCAGCCTTAGATGTCCGAAGAGTTGATGCTGTATCCATGCAGAGAGATTCGATGGTATGGGGGACTGATATTGATGAGGAGGAGCTGGTAGAAGTAGAGTGGTGGGGTGATGGGCGTGTAGAGAATTTGGTGGATTCGGTGGATATAACTGAGGATGTTGAAGCCAAGCATGGCGGGTATCGGATACGACGGACAATAGGTCGTCGTCAAAAAGAGAAAGCGGTGGAGCGAAGTGTGGATGCTTCAAGTCACGTAGAGGGCATTCGGACACAGAAAAAAGTAGAGCAGGAAGATCAGGTGGTGGAGCCTAGAGGGAAACGCTATCGGTTAGTGGTAGTGATGATCCTAGTGGTGATGACGACGATATTATGTGTCAGTATGCGGGAACGGATGAGGGGCTTTAAGAGGAGCTTTATATGAGTATGACCAGAGAGAAAGTGAGGGGTATGAGAGGGAAAAGGAGGGAGAATTTTTGTTATCAGCTTAAACTTTTTCTTTATCTTTACCCTTAATAACATTAGAAGTATAGACTATAAGAAGAGAATATATGAGTAATCTGAAGTATAAGTTAATTGCCTTTGATATTGATGGAACCCTTCTGGACGATAAGAAGCGGTTGCTGCCTAGTTCGTTTAACTCCATAATGGCTTTCCAAAAGCTGGGTGTAAAGGTGGTGTTGGCAAGTGGTCGTCCTACCTTTGGTTGTAAAAACTTGGTGGAACAATTGAAGATGGCTGAATATGGTGGATATGTAATCTCCTACAATGGAGGGAAGATCACATCCTGTGAAAGTGGAATGATACTGGGGCGTAGGACTATCTCTCTGGATTATCTTCCGAAGCTTTATGAGATGGTTAAGGAGGCAGGGTTGGAGATGATTACGTACACTAGGGGTGAAATGATCAGTGAGCGGGAGGATAGCACATTTGTGAAGACGCAGCGAGCCATCAATTGTGGGATGCCGATGCGATTAGTGCCTTCACTATTAGAGGGGGTGAAGAAGGAACCCTTTACTTATACGATTACTGGAGAGGTAGAAGAGATAAAACTCTTTGAAAAAGAGCTGGAGTCTGTCTTTGGAGATGTGCTTTCGTTTCATATCCTATATGATAACCTGCTAGAGGTTTTGCCTAAAGGAGTGAATAAGGGAAGCTCCCTCTCATTTTTGATGAAAGACCTAGGGTTGAGCAGAGAGGAAGTGATCGCTGTCGGTGATAGTCACAACGATCTTAGTATGATGGAGATTGCTGGAGTGGGTGTAGCGATGGCTAACGCTTCTGAGGCGATCAAGCGTAGTGCTGACTATATTACGAAAAGTAATAATGAGGATGGTATCTTCCACTTTCTGAATAAGTATATCCTCAATGCCAAAGAGATAGATCCTAAGCTATTGGATCTGGATTTGATGAATGAGATGATGCACAATACCCTCATGGGCACATTGGGCATCAAGTGTACTAAGATAGAGCCTGGATATGTAGAAGCAACGATGCCTGTAGATGAGCATACTCAACAGCCGATGGGTATTCTTCATGGTGGAGCGACCTTGGCAATGGCTGAGACTGTGGCAGGGTATGGCTCTACTCTATTACTAAATCCTGGTGAGATCCTCGTGGGGATGCAGGTAAGCGGTAACCATGTGCACTCTGCTCATGTGGGTGATACGGTAACGGCGGTCGGGAAGATTATTCATCAAGGAAAATCGTCTCATGTATGGAATGTTGATGTCTTCACCAGTCTGGGTAAGCTGGTATCCTCTATAAGAGTGGTGAATAGTATTCTTAATAAGAGATAGAGCCAGCTACTTTATGGGTGGTTTTTGATAGGCTTTTCTCAATTTATTAGGGATGAAAGAAAAAGGATTTGATGATATGTAAGGGGGATTGTTTTTATTTTCTTAACTTTGTGTACCATTTCTGATAGAGGAAGGGCGTAGCACAATTTTATTCTAAGTTTATGGCAAGAAATATACTGGTAACGGGTGGGACAGGATATATAGGTTCGCATACCGTGGTGGAGCTACAGCAGGCAGGTTATGAGGTGGTTATCGTGGATAATCTCTCAAATTCTGAACTGTCAGTACTGGATGGTATTGAGGCCATCACTAAGAAACGACCACTTTTTTATGAAGTGGACTGTAATGATATGCCTAAGATGAAGGATATCTTCAAGATCCACGATGGGTTTGATGGTGTGATTCACTTTGCTGCCAGTAAGGCTGTAGGAGAGTCTGTAGAGAAGCCATTGGAGTACTATCGTAATAATATAGTATCCCTTCTGAATATCCTAGAGTTGATGGGTAAGTCTAAGTCAAAGGCTCTGGTCTTTTCATCCTCATGTACTGTGTATGGACAGCCAGACGAATTACCTGTGACTGAAGATGCTCCGATCCTTCCGGCTCTATCGCCTTATGGTAACACTAAGCAGATCAATGAAGAGATTATTCGCGATGCCATCCACTCAGGGGTGCCATATCGTGCGATATTGCTTCGTTACTTCAATCCGATAGGTGCCCATCCGTCAGCCATGATTGGTGAGCTACCTTTGGGCGTGCCACAAAATCTCATCCCTTATCTAACCCAAACAGCTGCGGGTATCCGAAAGGAGCTAACAGTCTTTGGGGATAATTATGATACCCCTGATGGCTCATGTATCCGTGATTATATCCATGTAGTGGACTTGGCTAAAGCCCATGTGGTGGCACTGGATAGGATGCTAGATGGTAAGAGTGAAGAGATGGTGGAGGTCTTCAATATCGGTACGGGCAAGGGGTCAAGCGTATTGGAACTGATCCATACGTTTGAAAGAGCTACCGGCGTGTCAGTACCGCATAAGATAGGTGATAGGCGAGAAGGAGATATAGAGCAGGTGTGGGCTGACCCCACTCGTGCTAATGAGATATTGGGGTGGAAAGCGACTTCGACATTGGAGGAGACCCTGAGCTCTGCTTGGAAGTGGCAAGAGAAGCTATCAAGAGAAATTTAATTAATTACAATTTAATATATAACTACTACTAATATGCTTTCTAATGATTTCGTGGTTTGTGCGGGTACAAACAGTCAATACTTGGCTGAGGAGATTTGCTCAAGCCTAAATTGTGAAATGGGTAAAATGCGAGTAGATCGCTTTGCTGATGGTGAATTTTCGGTTTATTACGAAGAATCTATCCGTGGTAAAGATGTATTCTTGGTGCAGTCCACATTTCCCAATACTGACAACCTCATGGAACTACTGCTGATGATAGATGCAGCAAAGCGTGCGAGTGCACATTACATCACTGCAGTAATCCCATACTTTGGCTGGGCAAGACAAGACCGTAAGGATAAGCCACGTGTCTCTATCGGGGCTAAGTTGGTAGCTGATATGCTACAGACTGCTGGGATCTCTCGCTTGATTACGATGGACTTACATGCGGATCAGATCCAAGGCTTCTTCAATCTTCCCGTGGATCACTTGTATGCCTCAAATGTATTCATTGATTACATCAAGGAGCAGATGGAGAAGGGTGAGATAGCTCATGAAAATCTAGTTTTTGCAACCCCTGATGTTGGTGGTACTAAGCGTGCGAACACTTATGCGAAGTTATTTGGAGTCCCTCTAGTGATATGCCATAAGCTTCGTTTGAGAGCGAATGTGGTAGCAGAAATGCGTATCATCGGTGATGTGGAGGGTAAGGATGTTATTCTAGTTGATGATATCGTAGATACTGCTGGTACGATGACCAAGGCGGCAAACCTGATGATGGAGAATGGAGCTAAGTCTGTGCGTGCTATTGCCAGTCATGCTGTGATGAGTGATCCTGCTACCTCTAGGATAGAGCAGAGCTCCCTTAAGGAGATGATATTCAGTAACTCTATTCCATACCATAAGGGTGGAAAGAATATCAAGACCCTTACTGTGGCTCCTATGATTGCTGAAGCTATCCGCCGTGTGAATGACCACGAATCTATCAGCGACCTCTATACACTTTAATCCAGTTGTTGGATGAGATTGAAAAATAACAGAGTATGATTAGCTTGGATAAGGGAGAGGGTGTTCGGTCTAGGCTATAGCTACAGTCTTTTGGGCTGGTAACAGCAACGATGTGGTCCTCTGATGTTTCCTAAGTGTATTGATGTAGCATAAATATAAGGATTTATTTGGCTAAGAAGAATATTAAAAGTAAGACTCAGCTCCCTGCGGTATCTATTCCAGAGGTGAGGCTGAGTCTTTTTCGTACAGCTCTAACGAATTGGTTTAAGCTGTATGGTAGGGCCTTGCCTTGGCGAGAGACGAAAGATCCATATAGGATATGGCTCTCAGAGGTCATTCTACAGCAGACTCAGGTGGTGCAGGGTTGGGATTATTATTTGCGATTTATCGAGAGGTATCCCACTGTAAGCGATCTAGCAGCAGCTCCAGAGGATGAGGTCATGCTGATGTGGCAGGGACTCGGTTATTATAGTCGTGCGCTGAATCTACATCACGCAGCAAAACAAATAGTAGAATCACATGGGGGGATTTTCCCCACCGAGTCAAAAGATGTGGCGAATCTCAAAGGAGTAGGCGCCTACACGACTGCTGCCATAATGAGTATAGCTTATGATCAGCCTTTTGCGGTCGTGGACGGTAATGTTTATCGTGTCCTCAGTCGTGTGGGGGCTTATGAAGTGCCTATCGATGAAACTTATGGTCAGAAGTTTTATCGAGAGTTAGCAGATTTATACCTAGATAAAGAAGATCCATCACTTTATAACCAAGCGATCATGGATCTTGGGGCTATGATTTGCAAACCACGAACCCCCTCTTGTGACGAATGCCCCATTGCCAAATATTGTGAAAGCTGTAATAATCTAGAGCTGACCTCATTGCTTCCGATTAAATCAAAGAGTACTAAGGTGACTCCTCTATTCATGGATTACTTCCTGCTGATAGATGGCGACTACTTTTATGTCGAGGAGCGTGATAAGAAAGGCATTTGGAAGGGTTTATATCAATTACCTCTAGTGGAAAGCTTGGAGCGTAATATGACGCCTAGTGAGGTGGAGGAGAGGCTAGATAACAAAGCTAGAGTGCTAGAGCACGTTGATCTGTCACCTCATCGACTGACTCATCGCCTTATTAGCATCTGTGTGCATGTTTCTGAACTCCTTTCTACTGAGCTGGAGGGCAAGTATCAGAAACATCTCATTAGAGAGCATGATAAGCTCGCATTTCCTAAGCCCCTTCGGCAATTTTTGGACAACTATTTCCCTAAATAATGTTGTAGAAAGCATCCGCTGAGAGGTGGCACGATGGATAGAATAGAAGAGCTCCGAAGTTTACAACGAAATGAGTGTTGTTAAGGCCTTTGCCCAATCTCTAATTCTTACTAAATGTGGAGTGCGATATATCGCAGTATATCGCGAAGGTGCCGCATGATTAAGTCGCAATGGTCAAATATGAGGTGGTCCATAAAGTAGTAGTTGTTATGGATATTTATAGAAAAGCTATCTATTTTAATAGATTAGAGTGATTACTGTATAAGCGGACTTTTGCTGCTCTCCTTGGATTTCATTATTTTTGTAGAATGAATTTGATCATTAATATTGAGTAGATGGGAAAGGTAATAGCAATATCGAATCAGAAAGGTGGGGTTGGCAAAACTACTACCACGATAAACCTGGCAGCTTCGCTTACAGCCTTAGAGAAAAAAGTATTGATCATAGATGCTGACCCTCAGGCTAATGCTACCAGTGGTCTTGGGGTACAGGCCACCTCTCCTGATGTGTCAATCTATAATTGTCTTCTTGGGGAAGCTGATCCGAGAGAGTGTCTTGTCGAGACCTCAGTGGAGGGGTTGATGATTTTGCCTTCACATGGTGATCTTGCTGGAGCTGAGGTGGAACTGGTGCGATTCCCACAGAGGGAATTCGTCATGAAGAAGGTGACTGATCAGCTTAAGGATGATTATGATTTTATTCTTATTGATTGTTCGCCCAGCTTGGGATTAACCACGGTAGCAGTTCTTACTGCTGCGGACTCTGTTATTATCCCAGTCCAATGTGAATATTTTGCATTGGAGGGTATTAGCAAACTTCTGACGACTCTGCAAGTCATCAAGAAGCGTCTCAATCCAGATATTGAGATTGAAGGCTTTCTGATGACGATGTATGATGCCCGAACCCGACACTCTAATCAAGTATATGAAGAGGTGAAGAAACACTTCAAAAACCTAGTATTTACGAGTGTTATTCATAGGAATGTAAGACTTAGTGAAGCACCAAGCTTTGGGAAGTCTGTTTTGGATTTTGACCTAGATAGTAGGGGAAGTCAAAACTATCTGCAGCTTGGCAAAGAGTTGTTGGAGAAGAATAATAAAAAATGATTGCTTATAGCGTATCCATTCTGAATACGCCGAAGATGTATTAATCTATTGTACAGTTATAAATGGGAAATGTTGCTATGGGAAAGAATTCAAGGAGGTCTTTAGGGCGTGGGTTGGATGCTTTAATATCAACTGATGTTGATATCGAGACCCAGGGGTCGTCCTCTATAAATGAAGTCCCTATTCAAGATATTACACCTAATGAGGATCAGCCTCGAACTGACTTTGATGAGGAGTCATTGAGAGAGTTGGCGTCCTCTATTGAGCATATTGGCTTGGTGCAGCCTATCACGGTCTATGAACTTCCCGAGAAAGAGGGGAAATATCGTATCATAAGCGGTGAGCGTAGATATAGAGCTGCTAAGCTGGCTGGACTCGAGACTATGCCTGCTTATATCCGTACTCCTGCTGATGAGCAGATTATGGAGATGGCACTCATTGAGAATATTCAGCGTGAGGATCTGAATGCGATAGAGATAGCTCTTGCCTTCAAAAACCTACTTGATCATAACAATCTTACACAAGATGAACTGAGTCGTAGAGTCGGTAAGAAGAGGGCTACAATTTCTAATTACATTAGACTGCTAAGACTCCCAGCCGAAATACAGATGGCTCTAAAGAATGGTAAGATCTCAATGGGTCATGCTAGATCTCTTCTATCTATAGAGGATCCTGAACTTCAACTGGCTTTTTATGAGCAGATCCTTAAGGATGCGTTATCTGTGCGTCAGGTTGAACAACTGGTAAAAGACTATAATCAAGGTGACGAGAGTACTAGTGATAATCGCCCTAAGAGGAGAGCTAAGAGGACTAATGAAGCCTTTGACCTTTTGAGCAATAGGTTTAGTTCTCTATTTGATACAAAGGTCTCCTTTACATGCAATGACGAGGGTAAGGGCAAAATAACTATTCCATTTGAATCTGCTGATCAGATGGAGAAAATCATCTCTTTGCTTGATAGACTATGAAGCTCCGTATGAGAAAAGTAGTCCTCGCTTTTATTTTCATATTGATGTCGCTAGCCCTATCCAGTGCCATGGAGTCCTTGGATGATGCGACCACAGACGAGTTGGCGAGCACATTCTTATCTATGCCTTCTCTAAGAGATACTATCGACATTGTCGAGAATGATAGTGTCTTGTTGGAAGCTCAGAAGAAAGAAGTAGAGGTTGCGACTAAGACAGTTACCAAGAGAAAGCCTTACGAACTGAACTCTACGAAGGCAGTCCTTTTCTCTATCATTCCTGGAGGCGGACAGATATATAATAGGAAGTATTGGAAAATTCCTATCATTATCGGTGCTTACACTGCGTGTTACTATGCCATATCATGGAATAATGCTAACCTTCAGGAATACACTACAGCCTTCAAGGAGATTAAGAGTGATAGACCTATGGATTTTGACACATGGAAAGACTTTCTGCCTTACAATGCAAATCCTGAAGATTATATTAATAATACATCCTTTCATGATCAATTGAAGAGAGGGCGTGACTACTTTAGACGCTACCGTGATATGAGTATTATCATATCGGTGGCTGTATATGCCCTAGTAATGATCGATTCATATGTTGATGCAGAGTTGCATAACTTTGATATCTCTCCTGACCTCTCACTGTCATACGCACCAGCTGTTATCCCGTCTCCATCTCCTATAACACAGGCTAATGGATATGGACTCCATATTGCGTTGACGTTTTAAGTGTAATAAATTTTTATGAAGATATACAGAAAGCTATCGCTAACCCTAACCATTTATATATTATTTAATCTTATAAGCTTCAATATAGCATTCGCTCAAAGTGATTCTATAAGAACCCAAGACGAACCCTACATCGAAGATTTGGGGCGGTTACCAGAAAGCTTTGATATGGCTCTCGATACCTTGCTTAATAAAAGATATCGAGATTATTACTCTCTGTCTAGAAAAAGAAGAGAGGTGACTTGTGAAGATATTCATAATAAAGATAAGCTATATAGAGGTAGGATACAAGCAATGGAGAGTGCCATTCCACTCACATATAATCCGATTGTTCGTGATGCAATAGACCTTTATGTCAATAAACGGAGTAACTTGCTAAGTAATATGTTAGCTAAGTCTGCCTATTACTTCCCCATTATTGAGGATGTCTTAGATAGACACAACCTACCTCTCGAATTAAAATACTTAGCGATTGTCGAAAGTGCACTAAATCCTACCGCAGTCAGTAGGATGGGGGCGACAGGACTTTGGCAATTCATGTTGCGTACTGGTAAGGTTTATGGTCTGCACATAGATAGTTTGATTGATGAGCGTAGAGACCCTCAAAAGAGTTCGGAGGCGATGTGCAAGTATTTTGAAGATATGTACGCTCTATATGGTGATTGGCTTCTGTCGATAGCAGCTTATAACTGTGGTCCAGGGAACGTCAATAAAGCGATCAGAAGAGCAGGAGGGAGTAAAGACTTTTGGGTCATCTACCCATATCTCCCTCGCGAGACACGAGCATACGTCCCCTTCTTCATCGCTGCGTTTTACTCCATGGAGCATTATCGCGAGCATGATATCCGTCCAAATATGATACATGTACCGCTTGCTGTAGATACGATACATATCAATACAAGGCAAAACTTTGCAGACCTTAGTCGATATTCTAAGGTAGATATAAACGTTATAAGGGAGTTGAATCCGAAGTATAAGAGAGAAATTGTACCGGGAAATACAGCTACTCAGGTCCTCATCCTTCCGGCTTCTGATGCGATAGAATTTAGTACCAAAAAGGATTCACTCATAGCTGCTGTTGCAAAGGACCCAGAGATTGCTCCTAGTCGCGTTGAGAATATAGTTCATAGAGTATCACGTGGAGAGACCCTCTCTAGGATTGCACACCGCTATGGGGTGACCATTAGTGATATCAAGGAGTGGAATAACTTGCGTAGCAATAGACTCAGTGTCGGGCAAGTATTGACCCTAGAGCTAAGTGATAGTAAGGGAGCTTCTCAAATAGATAGAAGTAGTGATGCTCAGTCCGAAAAAAGATCTGTAGCCAAAGAACAAACACGATACCACAAAGTAAGAAGAGGAGAAACTTTATCCAGTATAGCAAAGAAATATCGTAGCGTCTCCGTGTCAGACATCAAGCGTGCAAATAACTTGAAGTCTGACAGGATTAAGCCAGGTCAGCGTCTACGCATTCCCAATTAATTACTTTCGAACATAGTGAGGCATCTCAGAAGGGATCACCATTGACAGCTCAATGAATCCCATATACTCCCCCTCTTCGTACCAAGGGATTTGATATATGAGTTTCTTTCGACCTTTCTTATCTATGGTATAGACGTGCTTTTCTTGGTTGTCCATCATACTCTTTAGCATAGATCGAGCTGGTTCAGGGTGACAGTCTAAGACTTGTTGACCTATCAATTCTTGTCCTGGCTTAAGATTTACTTCACGGCTCTGTTTGTTCATCTCTATGATCTTACCATCCTTATCACAAATGGTAATAGCTACATCTGCTTCATCAAAATACTTTATCATAATCTATTATTGCTATTGTTAGTGAATCCTATTGAGATTGCAAACATACTCAAATATTCACTTTAATGCTGTGATAATAGACCGAAGTGTATAGCAGTGACGAATTAGAGCTTTAGATAAAAGGTTACTCTTCATATCATTAGTAGATAGACTATCTCAAAGTACTCATAGAATATTTTGAAGGTACCGATACAATATTTTCTGGGAGTCTTTTAGAAAAATACAAGAATGGCTTTCATTCACACATTCTAAAAAACAAGTGTGATGAAAGCCATTGACGTATAAATATTACTACCGAAGTCACCTACCACTAGGTATCTTCTTACTACGTGGGAGGATTAAGAAGGGAATAAAGGCAAATAATCCAGCCAAAAGTATTAGTACGCTCTTAATGGTGAGTGCCTGTCTTTCTTCACGCTTATAAAAGAGTGCAGAATAGAGCACGGCTAAGCAGAGCCCTAAAGGCAATGCATTGAATGAAAAAGCCTTCAGAGAAGGGCGGAAATAGGTATGCTTAATCGAAGTAAATGAGAGCTGCCAAGGGAAGCTGTACTGAGCTACTTTCTCCTGCAGTTCTGGTTTCTTCGGGAAGGTATGAGTCGCTACAGACTTCATACTCTTACGCTCCAAGGCTTCGTAAGTGGTACCCTTCGCATCTCTCCTTAGAGTAGTCCAAAAGAAGTCATTTCCAAAAATGGTTAATTCATCCTTCTTCAAATCAATTGGCGGTAGCCCAGTCTTAATAATGCCATAATCTGGAGCTGATAAAAGATAGAAGTAGCCTTCTTTATCAAAAAGAAAAGCAAAGGTTTCTCTCGCATCATACTCCGTGACAAATATATGTTCAAAGACTATTCCCTTAGGATGATCTATTCTTCGGACATAAGGTGCTGCATCTACCTGTTTTAAGTGAAACAGTTGGTCATCAGCATCCACGAAGAAATACCCCTCATCATAGGACTTCCGATTGGTGGGGTTTCCAGCAGTATGCTTTATAGGGAAGTGAACCTTGGCATTATCCAAAGCATCTTGGAACAGAGCCGACTTCTCCTCATCGATAGTATTGCTTGTGAGATCTATAAATTCAATCCCATGGCTTGTCCATCTAAAGAGATCATCCGGCATCTCTAAGTCTACCCTTCGAGGTTTTGACTCCAAGAGTGGATAAAGTGGCACACTATTAGAGTTAATTTCCATAGGCCTACTACGAAACATGAACCCCTTTTCTCTCAATAAGTCAGCTGTTATAGGCCGCCCCATTATAGAGTCAGGCAAGCGGTTATCTACAGCAAGCTGACGGTAGTAAAATGAAGGAAGCAAGCTATCAAACTGATTTTCAGTATAATATTTACCCCTCCGATCATAGTACTTAATCTCATTTCCTTCTCCCGCATCTAATGATACAAAATCCTGTAGCACTTCACTATATAGGGTAAAGGGAGTATATCCTCTCTGTGGTATTATTAGACTATTAAGCCAAGGCAAAGCCCATGAGAGTAGAAGGACTGCGAGTATAAGATACAATGCTTTGTAAAAACGAGTCATATAAATATCTGATAATTATTGGACACCACTTTTGAAGCGGTCAATTGAAATAAATGAAAAGCCTACTATGACAATACTAAATAACGCCAAAGGGATTAATACCCCATCGTAAGCCTGAGGAGTTGGTGCTATGAAGTATAGTCTAAGCAAACCTGCAGATAAGAGTAGTGATGCCACTCTTACACGCCATGTTGGTTCAATACAGACCATACAAATCAATCCATAAGCTGCTATACCACTAATGAACCATACTAGAGCTGTATTCATGATATGAGATACTAACTCTCGAGGTAAGTAATGGTGAAAGTAGGCGTTTAATGTCACATACTGCAGTAGGAAGATGGCCACTAGGAGGATTACGCCATAACCCAGCATCGTAATAGTTATCTTTCGTACCGAAAGAGGGAGATGTAAGGTCAGCTTTAATCGCTTTTGCATTACCTCGGGGACGTACTGTGCCAATGCCAAACAAATACTACAAACTAGTGGTATATACCGAATCATTTCAATGAATAAGATGTCTCTACTCAAAAGGATTTGGGCGAGATGGACAGGGCCTCGAAGTGTTATAAATCGCTCTACACTTAGTAGTCCGTAGAGGGTAAAGGTACAGCTAAGGATTAAAAGGGTCAGGAGTACCCACCTAGTCTTAATCCACTCTTTGTAAATAATTGCTTTTCTCATCATATCAATACTTACCTGTTAGTCCTATGAAAGCATCCTCGAGTGTCATATCCTCTTCCTTCAGATCATGAAAGCTAATCTGATGACGCGTCAAATACTCTCTTATGTAATCTTCATCTCTAAATGAGTGTATCTCTGCAGTAGAGAAAGCTACTGAGTGATAATAAAACTCTTCGTCCTCTGGCAAAGCTTTTAATGATGGATCTACTGAAAATGTATATCGCTTAAATCGCTGCATGAGCTCATCAATAGGCATCTGCAATAGGATCTTTCCATAATCCAATATGATGCAGTCGTCTATCAGCTTTTCCATATCTTGGATGATATGAGATGTTAGGAATACAGTCTTATTATGCTGTTTCGCATAATCGCGAAGATACTCGATAAAGAGTCTTCGGTAGCCAGGGTCTAGGCCTAACGAAAAGTCGTCCAATATCAGTAAGTCAGCATTCTGAGCAAGCAAGAGAGCTAGGACTACTTGGGAGCGTTGCCCACATGACATATTCGAAACCTTCTGATGAGGTGCAATCTTAAGCAAATCGATCAACTCATGATATATCTTCTGATCCCATTTAGGGTAGAATTTGGCATAGAATCTCTCTAGCTGTCTGACATTCATAAAGGCATACTGTACATGTCCCTCTATCAGCAAAGCGATACGTTGCTTAGTCAGAGGGTTCATCTGCCTGATTTCTTCTCCGAATAGGTAGCAGGAGCCATGGGCAGGCTTGAGGTAACCATTCAGGATGTTGATGGTTGTCGTTTTGCCTGTCCCGTTCTTGCCCAGCAGACCTAGAATTCGACCTTCTGGAACCTCAAAGCTAAGCCCTTCATAAATCAACCTCTGACCATAATAGTGGGTGAGGTTCTCACATTTTATAATCGGTTGCATATATTATTTTTTAAGAGAAGGCTTCACTCTTCTTTCAAAGTCATTTGTTGAATTATTAGTATCCATCAGATACTTTCGTCCATTTTCACCTTCAGACTGTATCTTGCGTCGAACGGCTAATCCTGCAGCTGTCTTGTCATTAAAGCTATCATTCCAACCTGTCCACCCTGAGTCCAATGAAGGGTCTGTAACTAGCCAAGCAAATCCTTTATCACCCTCAGGAATACTAAGGTTCACTGCATCTATAATCCAGGCATTTGGTACCTTGTATGCGGATCCCGACATCTCTTTGCTATAATCCTTGAAGGTAAATAGATAGGTATAGTCGTATTTGTATTTATCTAGGTACTCATCCTTATTCGTATCCATCTTAGCTATAGCTACCGCCTTTACACCCCTTTGGTGGAAACCATGAACCGTAGCTGTACTAGCATACCACTTATCAAGGTTTGGAACTTCTAGGTTGTCTTCATCTTGGAATTTAGGATTAGGTGACTCATCATACCATTCAAAGTTAGCTTGCGAAAGATCTACTGCATTAGGATTTATCTTGGTGTGATTTTGAGCATTGTTAGCAATGATCAAGGAAGCCCCTGGTGCCACTGGATGCTCTGATCCATTACCTGGAATTAGTGCAATTGCATCTATAGCAAAGGCCTCATTCATGATATTAGGTTTGTAATCCCATTTATTATTAGTGAGGAATGCTGATTCTACAATAGCAATACCATCCGCGTATAGCGTTTCGTTAGAGTTATTTGTAATCTTAATATACTGCTCTACGTAAGTGAAAGATTTACCTTCTGGGGTCAAGCTTGGACTGAAGTAAATCTCATCAATCACAAAGCCTGAAGAGGAGGGTTGGTAATTTGGTGTTAATTGTATTTGGTAGGCTGCATTTTCATTATGCTTTACCTCTATCTCCTCTTTTATCTCAATAGTCGTATTTGCATCAATGCCATCTTTATTCTTAAACTGTAGCTTAGCGATGATATGAGCTTTGTACATACCCTCTTTTAAGGTTATAGTGATCATTCTTGGACCAATTTCCGAAGGGTCTGCTTTAGTATTAGTACCGTTACTGATGTTAGTGAAGGTTGCCTCTGTTATGGATAGTTTTCCTTCAGGTACATCTATTGGGTTCTTCACTGTTATTTCTACCTTTTGCTCTCTAGTCACTATAGGAGCCTCTTTTTTAGAGCAAGAAGTTATGCCAAATGCTACAAAGAGCATTGTTAAAAGCACTGATTTGTACATTAAATGTTTCATAATCATATATTTATATTAGTTGTTTAATAAAGTTGCTGGGTTAGATATCTCGAAGTCTTCACTGGAATTATTAGTATCAATCAATACCTTTTTGTTTCCTTTCATTTCTGATTTACGAACGACCGATTGCATATAACGTTTGGATGAGTGAGATTCTTCAGCTACAAAGGCATATCCATTGTCTTGTGATGAACTGATAGGTAGCCATTGCCAATTATTTTTAGGGCAAAGATTAACGGCATCTAAGATTAACTCATTCGGTATCGCCACAGCTGTCTCTCCAGGGAATGAGCCATAGTTAACCCCGTCAACAATTATATCCTCCACGTAATCATATTTATAGTCTCCAATATGGGATATAAATTCATCAGATAGTCGTGCGATAGCATAAGTCTCATTACCATTATTACCCATAGACCACACCCCATTACCGTCATTTGAGTAAACCAAAGTCATATTGGGTGTTGCAGGGTTATTAGGGAATTCTCCAACTGTTGCCGCTTGCTCTGATAACCATTCAAAGTCTGCATCGAGTAGCGAAAATGATTGGGGATTGAACTCTGTATGATCAATAGCAGACTGACATAAGATCATGGATTCACCAGCTTTAACTGGATAATCTGTACCCTTCCCCTTAATTTGGTACGCTACCTTTACTGGGAACTTGTCGGGTAAAACGTCTGGTTGTAAGTTATGCTTCTTTTCATCAGCCGTAAAGTGTGAAACTAAGAGCGTTAACCCATCAGCATAAAGTGTCTGCTCTGAATTATTGGTGATGATAATATACTTATCATCATCATATTGATTTCCCTCTTTTGTGGTTGTTCCAGCGAAAAATATCTCTTCTATGAGAAATGTGCCACTCGTCTGAAATGAAGAGAACTGCAGAACCTTTATTACTTTTTCCTTACCTTCTAACGCAATGTTATCAACTAAATGCAAGGCTTCGTCCCTAACCATTTGGTGATGGTCTGTAAACCTAAACTGAGCTGTGAGTTCTATAGTATAGTTTCCCTCTGGTAGCTCACATACGGCTACGCCATGTTTCCAATTAAGTTCTACCTCTTGACCATCAGATCCTGTGATGATTCCTTTCAGCTCTTTTAGTTCTCCTTCCATACCCAGAGGAGCTTTGACTTCCACTTGTAGTGGCGTTTTTACACTGGGTTTATCAGTATTATTCGTATCACAAGCCCATAGCATTAGGAGCATTAGAAGGACTGTTATCGGTTTAAATCTATTCATGAAAATTTATTTATTAAAAGTTTATCTATTCTTAAAAAACTAACGTCACACCACCTGCTAATTGGTGGGCTATATTTTGAGGTGCTAAATGCACCATACGATATGCCATATTTAATTCCAACCCCATATTCTTGGAAACCTGAAAAAATATCTTTGGAGAAATTGTGCAATAGACCCTATCATGAGATAACTGGCTATAGCTCTCTTCAATGTGCTCCAATAATGACTGACGTATCAGAAGTTTGGGTAACACTAGAGAGCTATTTATATGCTGTATATATCCAAAGGACAAGTTGATGTCGGCCATGTTCTTATGCCACTTGATTCCCCAACCACCACTAATAGAATAGTCCAAGTTATGGTCATCCAGTTGCTTTTGAGGGTAAGCAATCGCTATTGAGCTCTTTTGATAGCTAATCTTAGGACTACAATGCCACCACCAAGACTCTAACTGCTGTTCGTAGTAACCCGTTACAGATGAGGTGACGATCTCCATGCCGAACATTGGTAGCCGAGCCTCAATCGGGTAACTCCCCCCTTTAGGATCACCTATAATATGACTTTTACCCTTGCGACGTTGATAGCTCCCATCAATATTGATCCCCCATCGCTGCTGTTCAGAAATGGTACTCCAGTATCCCGTATGAAGCACTCCTTTAGCTTCTTTATAGCTATTGATCGGTACATTATTGGCACTGGTTAGGATCCTTTCTAGTCCAGACATCTCAGCCTCTAGATCTAGATACAATCCATTCTTAGCTCTGGGAAGTAGGTTGATGCCCATTAAGAGCTTCTTACTACGGTAATCCATTTGGAGCTTACTTTCATTAAACCGCTCGAAGATATTTCCAAGCCCAGACAGAATGTATTGAGGATCAGCTCCTAGTTCATCATAGAATGTAAATCCCGCCCTCTGCTTGTAACTCTCGATCCCAAACTTAATACCCAGTAAGTACCTCTCAGTCAGGTTGAGCGATGCTCCTGTATTTATCATTAAGTCGGACGTGACAATACGAGGCCTTGGGTCGATGGTCCTGAATTGATGACCAGCTAAATACTCCATCTCTAAGCCCCAGCTTCCCCACGCATATTGCTGAGCGTAGCCACCAAGAAAGGCATACCGTTCGCACTTCATATCACCGACGTTGTCGTTTCCAATGATATACGGATAAAGCTTATCAACGTGAGCAGTACTATTCCATCTTACATTTTTTACGATGTCCTTATCGTAGGTGGCATATCCCCAAACCACCTTTTTATGACTCAGTCTCTTGTAGGCATCTGCTCCGATCGTAAATCCTTTGTAGCCATCTCCTTTGCTGGGCTCTAATGCCTTTGACTCATGTCTCCAATCGTAGGACACGCCAAATGTCGTTAGGTCTGTATCCACACTGTAATGCTTTAGAGAAGGGTTTTCGGTATAGGTTTTAACAAAGAGGTGATATAAATTATACCTCTCCTGTAGTCGTAAGGCTACGGGAATAGTATCCTCTGCTAGCTCTATGGCTCTCACTGTAAAAATGGATATCCATAGGGATATTGTTATAATGACGATTCGCTTCATAAATTATTCATCGGGTACAGGGGTACAATAACTGGTTCGGAGGGCTCAAGGATTAGATGATTTTCTAGATATCCTCTTAGACGAAGTCTCTCTTGATTATCTCCTTTCTTAATTAAAGCTACTCCATCAACATGAACGATATATAACCCCCGCATTAGGGGCAGTTGTATAGTAAGATCGTCTATAGAACCCTTGTGGATATCCTCATTAGTATTCACGTTGTGTAGGTCCAGAACAAAATTGACCTGCTCCACCTCTACTCCTTCTGGGAGGTGTAATTCAATCTGAGCATCCATCAATATCTTATCTGGCTCTATCAAAGAGTCACAGCTCATCATCATAAGCGTGATTAAGAAGATATTTACAATAGCCAATCTCTTTATCATACTCATAAGTTTATGTTTAGTTCCATTCCAAAGTATGGATATTGATTACGCCTAATGGTGTGTCCATTTCTCTCAAAGTCTGGGGTGTAGTCAAATATTTTATTCACAAAGAGAGCGATGCGGAGCTTATCATTTAATAAGTACTTTGTTGCTTTTAAGTTAGTCGTCATCATGAAAGGAACCACATACTTTTCAAACATACTGTCCGTTATATTCCGTTTCAGCCACTTGAGCTCAGCTGGCATGTTATCGGAGACCTCGTAGTTCCACTCCTTGCCATCAAGGTCAATATACCTAGTTGGATAAGCAGAAATGGGTAACCTCTGAGCTGAGGAGAACCAATTGCTCTGAAATGATAATGACACCCCTAGTCCAAGGTGAGGGATATATGTATCAGCCCGAAGATCTGTATTAAGTGTCTCCGAGATGAGCCCTTCTGTATCTTGATAAATCCCGATGAAAGGAATCTCCTTGTCACTAATAATCACATTGGGTTTCTCGTATTGAGGAAGGCTATTCTTATAAGTCGTCTTAAACCACGCTCCACTAAAGGTAAACCTAGTGTAGATGCTAGGGAATCGCGGAGTATGAAAAGTCCACTCTACACCTTCTTTTCTGGTTTCACTTCCATTATCTGTACGCTCTAATAGCAAATGCCGTTTTTGAGTAGAGTAGGGCAGGGTGTTAATATCTGGTTTTGATGTCAGTTCACCATGTGGCAGATGTGAGGCGTCATATTTTTTGTAATCAATGACCAATAACTCATCCATCGGACGAAAGCCATTACTCATGGTCTCATTGAAGTAAGTGACCGAACCACCAAAGTAGCCCCAGTCTAGGTCGAGTCGAACCTCTCTTTTAAGGTTTGAAGCTGGCTTTAATTGGTAATTTATGGGGTTGAAAATATAGGTGCGGATATTTACCAGTCGAAATTCAGGCCTATTGTGAAAGTAGTTGAGCTGTACATTATCGTAGTAAATCTTATCAGGGTACAGTTGTGTCATGGTAGGAAACATACTTAGGGTACCTATCCCAGCTATGAGCTCTGCACGAAGTGGCTGGTCCTTTATGTTTGCTATGATCCTAGAATACTTGGCATTAGCTCTGAAGTCCCAATACCATTTTCCACACATAGCATACGATTTCTCTAATCCTAGGAGTGAGTTAGCTGCCAAACCGATGGAGAGTGTCAGCATATCATCGCCGATAGCCAGATCACTCTTGTCCTCTAAAAAGAGTGAAAGCCTATTATTCGCCGGAATATCATCAAATGGACGTGGACGAGTAGGGGCATTGGAAAAAACAGGATGGTCTATATCATATATAGCACCCTTCCCATAATTTTTGCTGTAATTCCAGTTGCCTCCCCATATCAGATGATGATAACTCTTACCTATCTGAAATAGCGAGACCCCCTTTAGCCTAGCATAGAGATAGGTTGGCTTTCCCTCTACGATATGACGCCCCGTATAACTATACGGATAATATTTCCCCTCATGCTCTCCCTCCTCTTTTGCATCAGTGTAAGGGGTAGAATGTGGATGCTGAACAAACTTCACGATTTTAGTCCGCTCATCTGTATGAGAAAAGGAAAAATCTGCTAATACCTCAGAGAGCCAGCGATTTTGGCTATTCCTATATTGTAGTGATTGACTAATAGCGAACTGATTATACGATGCATTGTATGCATCCTCTTTCCCTTTATGGAGGTCGGGGTCCTGCTTATCATTATCGAAAGAACCTGTATAATCGAGATTGAAGTGATATTGTAGCTGATTAGATGACTTCCATCTGAATATCTTGCTTCCTCTTAAGGAAGCTATCACTCTCTTGTAGCTATTCTGTACATCACGAGGGTCGGCATAAGCTGAAAGATAACTCATAGACCCAGATATGTCAAAATCTTTCTCTGCCAGGTTGACGCCCTTACCTATATAGAAGAGTTGACTCCCCATATCAGCTTTGAATCGCCCCTCCAGCCTATCAAGTCCTTGTTTGCGTTTGATCTTAACCAACCCGCTAGTAAGGTTAGAGTATTCCACTGAAGGAATCCCTCGAATGATCTCGACGCTTTCAATATCATCAGTAGAAATCCCTCTCATATCGACCCCTCTATTAAGAAAAATCCTCGAAGTCTCCTTAAGATCCCATGCCCCTGAAATCTTTTGCATCCCAGCTTCATTTTGTATGGGTATTCCATCCATTATGAAGGCTACTCCCTGAGAATCTGTGGTATAATTTCTAGAAGAAACTCGCGGAAGCATATTGAAAGAACCTGTAATTGGGATATTTGCTTCTCGTAGTCGAATCTGGTTAGGTGTCGTTAATGACGGCGTGGACGTCAATCCTCCTGGCAGTAACTCCAGAAGATCAGCAAAGCTAGTTGGTTGAATATGCTGCATCGCATCTTTGCCTATCACAGATCCACTGGCGAGCCCTTTGCTTGATTTGGCTGTAACAACCACCTCCTCAAGCACATCTTTTTTATAATGTAGTAGCACTAACTTCTCCCCTTTTATAGGTAGGGTTAGCTTTTCATGATGTGTTTCTAATCCTACAAACCTTATTGTTAGCTGATAACTACCCAGTGGGACACCAGACAGCACACAGAGGCCTGACGCATCAGTCACACCCATTTTCTTTTTATCTTTCGACTGTAACTCCACTAGTGCCCCTTGTAGAGGAGCTTTATCACTATCCATAACTCTAAACTTCAATGTGTTTACACTATTTTGTGCCACCACATTCCCGATCATGAGTAAAGAGTATAGGATAAGTATAAGAAGATGTTTTGTGTACCACAAAGACTTCTCTCTCATTTCAATTTCATTATAATAAATACGCCGTCTGGGATTTGCTTGATGTTAAGTTGAATTTATTTCTTGCTTACTTTATATATCCATCATCTTCATAAAAAAGCTATCTCCCAACGGGGGTTTATACTCATTTCGTAAGCATTGCAAAGTTCGTACAATGCAGAAGCAACCACAATACCCATCACTAGGTAAATTCTTAGTCGTAAATACCAATTATAAGGGATGCAAGGCCTCACGAGATGATTATAAAGTAGAGTTTGGAAACAAGGTATTTGTTTGAAAGTCAACTTATTTAATGATGAGAAGATTAGCCCTTTTTGAAAGTATTAGCTTAAAATCAGTTGACAACCCAAACAAATAGATAATTCTTCAAGACTGATAATAACCTATGGTGATGCATCCCATTACTCTAAGTGCCTACGGACGTCACAAGCAACCACGCTTTAAGTATATTAGGATCAACGTATTACTCATCTTATTGAGGATTACAGATTTATCTTCCTCTAATAGGGAACGTCTATCAGAATGCATTGCTCTCAGTCACCTTCCAATTTTTTGACTCTGACTTATATTACAAATACATATGAAAAGGAATTACTCGCATTCAAACAAAATATAAGTGTCCATCTTCAATCCGTGAAAAATCATCGGAACAAAGATGGACGCCTATACTGCTTCCGGCAATACGCAATTTAGGGAAGGGTTATAATAATAGTGAACTTTTGAGAGTCCCGTTCAGTAATTTGAAAGAAAGGATTGATTCGAAAGCTTTTTAGCTTACTACTAGGTTACCTCTATGCTCTTACATCTGATATAGAAGTCGGACTTTTCTGTCGATCATATGGCAAGTGTTGGTAATGGTACTGCTATACGATGAAAATTCCACAAATGTTTGTCTTCGTTCTCTATCAGCTTAGTAAGAGGTGTGTCCTTGAATGGATTTTGTGGCTCTCCTTCTTTCGGATAAATGATAAGGCAAGGGATGTTTTCAGTTGGGGGCTCTTTGAATAAAAGACGATCGCGTGCATAAGCACTTAGTTGCCTTGCAATATCTACATCGATCTTTCCTCTCTCAAAGCGAGGGATATACTTAGTATCCATTATGATTTTTGGCTCATAACAAATAAAGTCAGGATACCCCGTATAGCCCCGTGATTGGTATTTTATCTTATCTCCATAAGCCTCTTTCAGTAAGCCAAAAACATAATGCTCATAAAGTAATGACATGTCCACCCAAAAAACAGGGCAATACTCTTCTGCTGGAGAATTGATATTTGTGATATTATAATCGTATCGTCGAAGTATCATTTGTGCAAGTCTTATCGCCTCATCGTACTCCTTAAAGATCTTATGATGTTTTATGCTTTTAACTTCCCATACTTCTATTCGGTCATCAACTCCATAAAAAGAGGATAAAAGCTGATTGACAGTATGCCGTAAAGGGATGAGGCTTTTACTTATCGCTGAATGGTGTAGAATTTGACGGGAAAAAAGCAACGCCTTTTTTAGTAATCGATTTTCAGGAATATTCTCAGAGTATTCCTGATACCTACAAAAGACCTTGTCATAACGTTTCCGCATGATATTGGTACGTTCGTTACGAGAGATATCAATACGCCCTTTGACCTTGTTAAGGTTATTCTCTCTTTCTACATAATCTTTCTTAAGCCCACGTTTTATTATCTCTTGGACAACAATCAGAAAATGCACGATTATCAAAGGACTCAACACACTATTTAGCTGTGGTGCCCTAATGCGAGGTTGTTCCATGTCAACTTCGTAAATTCGAGAGAATTCCTCTGCGGATATGCCGCTATTAAAACAAGTGCTGAACATATTCAAGAAATCTACTTTGTCACACCCATGCTTTGTCGTGACTACAAGGGGCATGGTTTTCTTTTCTTCATCGAACCACTGAGCTCCGATAACATATGATGCATAATATCCCGATGGACTTTCGACTACAGTGTCATCCTCCTCGCATCTTTCTATATCCAAAGGATTATGCCACTGCCATTGAAAGAACCATCTGTCTAGGCCTTGACTCTGAGCAGGCAAACGCATTCCGTCTTTCCAAATATGTTGAAAGTCGAAAGAATTATACGGGATTTTTTCGTGTTCCAGCATTACTCATTCATGCCTATTATAGGTGCTCTTCCTGTGTGAAGACACTCTGCATTCATCCACTTCTGAAAATATTCTTCATCGCCTTGCATACCTCTTAGGATACCATCCTTGATATACTCTTTTAGCAAAGGGACGACCTCATAACGCATCTTCATCTTAAGGGTGTCAATATCCTTAGCCATGAAATAGCTGTGTCCTACCTTCAAGTCCTCAAGCTCAAAGTCCGCAGCCTTATGCTTGGCAATAAAAGAATCCTTATCGTTTCTTGATTTTCCATTGATTTCTTCAAATAAAGCTAGTGCTATGTCACGAACCTCCTCATTAACCGACTCTCTAATAACATCAGCACTTGACTCCAAGGTAATAAAGGCAAAGCGACGGCGTATTGCATAGTCTATCGTACCTGTGGATCTATCCGTTGTATTCATTGTTCCAATGATGTATAGATTAGAGGGTACAGAGAAATCATCTTTGGAGTATGGTAACTTTAAACTTATATGATGATCTCCTCCACCACTACGCTTATCTGCTTCTAATAAAGTGATAAGTTCCCCAAATATTTTGGAGACATTACCTCTATTGATTTCGTCGATGATAAGGATGTAAGGCTTGTCAGATACTTGATTATCAATATGGTATTCTTTCTTCACAGCATTAATAAATGCTTTGGCGTATCGGTGCCAATTATTCTCTTTTCCTTCACCAATAGCTTGTAGTTTAATTTTTTCTATATTAAGTGGTGATGGGGTGTACTGCTCTCCCTTTTCACTCTTTGAGATTACACTACGAGTACTGATGGTATTATTCCCTTCTGTCCACCAAACATAGATCTCTGATTTGCCGGAAATCGTTGGGATGACTTTCTTGTTTTCAAATCCCTTAATAGATTCTAGATACTTATCAATACTAGAAATGATATCTACATCTTCTTTTGTTTGAGCCTTTTCACAGATGTTCTTAAAGATTCCACTTTCTACATTATATTCTACTGAATTCCCTATGATTTCTGGCTTCAAACCCTCAACAAAATCTTCATAGTCCATTGATTGATGAAATGTACAAAATGCTATTTGTCCAGCATCCTGTAAACGCTCATATTCTTTCATGACTTTTGCGTGGTTGTCAAAGTCTGAAAAGTCTTTATTACACATCCGAACAGCAATCGATGCAGTGGTATAGGTCTTACCAGTTCCAGGTGCCCCCTGCAAGATGATATTCTTTTTCTCTTTTAAGAGATGGATATAACTCTCCATCGTTTTATTATTTTCCATCATAGATATTAATTTATCAATGTACTCCCATTGTTCTGTCCGAGGACCACATGACTTCAATGTCCCCTGAGAAAATAAAGTTGGACGTGGTTGAGCCTCATCAGGAACAAACCCAAGTATTTTTACTTTTCTATAGTTTATATTTAGGAATTTCTCTTGCAATTCATGGCTTGTAAACGACTCGCTAATGATCTTACATAATGCGATGGCATGCTTCCCTTCTCGTACTAATATGATGGTCCCAATTGGGAGTTCTTTGAAATTCCGACATTGTGGGTCGTCCCATTCTCCTGTACCAATCACTGGATTTTCTCTTAAGAGCATATCTTTCGGATCGATTCTTATGCCGTCTTTCCCCTCTGGTAAGTGCATTTGAATATGCCATAGTTTCTCAGAGTGTTTATCCATATCTTATCAAAGTTAAATTAATACTACATGTTGTCCTATGTGAACGATATTGGAAAAAGAAGAAAGGGTTGGCTTAGTAATAAGAAAAACTAACAGTCATAATAGCTTTTACACACAACCCTCTTCATCGCAAATATAATCCTTTTAGTACAAGTTATCCCATTATTATCAAGATAAATGATTCAAGTTTTCACAAGGAAGCGAGATTTTAGAAATTATATTCATTCATTTCAACAAATGTACGCCCCTGATGCGAATACTGCAAAAACTTCCTTTTAAGTATTGAAAGGAAGTTTTATAAATTAGAAAAAAACGAAATGAATTTCGCCTTTAGGAGTACCTATGAAGGATGTAATATAACTTTAATGATAACTCATGTATTACTGTAAATGGATGAGCTAAAATGATGTGAATTAAAGATGTTTGTCCAATCAACATTATGTTATCTTTAATTTTATGTTGTATCACACGGTTACTAAATCACATTTGTTTTGAATAGGCTAAAAGTATGTTGTTATAATAGTGATTAAACGAAATGTTTGATGTCAACTTCTTAATCGGAATACTGCGGTAATTCTTCATATAAGAAACGTTTCTCCATCTCATAGGAAAAAAATATTTTTCCTATGAGATGGATTTTTCTTTCCTATGTATAATCGCCGAAACGAAACGGCTCTCAAAGACAAAACGAAATGGCTCTCTATGTTGTATAGAAAATGGAGAGGATGAAAAACGAAACGGCTCATTTGATTGTGACGCACACGTACATTTATAATATTATTCGGGTGCCTCTCTGGTGGTGGTCGAGCGGCGAACGAACGAAAAAGCCCGGGCTACCGAAATAGCCCGGGCTTCCTCATTTGTCACTTAATAGCGACTACTTCAACTCCTCCCCTTCGGCTTCAGCCACATTGCCGAGCCAATCTACCAAGTCGTACAGTAGTCTGAGTTCGTCAATATCCTTCGTAGTCGGTATTACCCCTGTACTCTCATTATAATAGAGATAGTTAATCGTCAGTCGCAGACATGCATTGGATAAGCTCCGATACATATTAGTAGCCGAATCCCACGAGAATAAGTCATCCAAGAACCTCATTCGAGCATCCTGTACTGCTTTTCCAGCACGCATCATAAGCACACCTCCTCTCCACTTGGGAGTGACTGCATCATCTCGGCTTCGAGCTGTCGAATCTCAGCCCTCTTCCCTATGAGCTGTGCGATGCGAGGGCTACAATAGTTACGACCTGCGAGTTGAAAGAAGTCATTGGGGTACCGCTTCTTATAGTCGTTTGCGGTGCCACTCATACGAGAATACCCCACAGCGCTCAGCACATCACGGAAGTAGTACCCTTGCTTACCCTCTGAAGTGATCACCATCGGCACGTCCTTAAAGGCCTTCGGCTCGAGATAGGTTACACCATCAAGGAGAAGTTGCTTGATACGGTCATTACACCAAATAGCAAACAGTGGGGACAACCATCTTGCAAATTCAAGTGCTACATCTTCGTGCATCCATGTACCAACACCATTAACTGTTTCGATTAACCTATCCGATTTTCGGATAGCTGAGAGCTGAGAAATGAATTCTTGAGTAGATGGAAGTTCAAGCCATTTGGCTGGTCTTTTTCCAAAAGGTCGTGCCATTTGGGTTGCGTTGATCATAAGGTCGTCGCCCTTAGCAAAGGTGATGTTGTTGCCTTCGTAGGCAAAGATGTTGGTCGATTTCTGTACCATAATTGTAAGTAATAAAAAGCGGTCGCCTTTCCTGCTGCTAACAATCCAAGAGATTTGTTTGTGGGGCATTAACCTACCACGCAGGGGTACGACCGCAGTTTTATTTTTCCAAGTGAGCGGATATAAAAATAGCCCTCGTTTATGTGTCGAGAGCTTCCGCCCTCTTAGATTGTTAGCACGACAAATATACAGAAATTATTGGAACTGCAAAAGATTATATCAGGAGATACAACACAATGATGGGGGCGAATCCGCAACTATTGACGGATTTATCTAACTATATACGCGGATTAGTGTATATTTGTAAAAGAATCAATTAATTATAAAAACTAAAATAATATGAAAAAGGTATTAGTGATGATGCTGGCAGTAGTGGCATTGCTTACAGCGTGTAACGGGGACAAAAAGCCGAAGGTGCTCAAGGATGGTGCTTTCGTTTATGTTAACATTAAAAATGATGGTATGAGGGTAATTGAGGATAATACAATCCCCACCGTGGAGGGGGATCAGTTCAAGCGTTTGACGCCGAAGGAGGTCGTGGAGAAGGCACTAATGTTTTATTTTTACGATCCAATCTATAAACGTGAAACAAACATTGGAGTCGGCGATGAACAAAGAGATATCGCTAACGCCAGGATAAAGATGTGGGGAGAAATGATCATCTCAGAGGATGGCTCTCTTAACGAGGGATTCCTCGACTGGCGAGATGTGCGTATCCTTATCCCAATCGTAGAGGGTGACGTAGGGGCGTACATCCCTAACGCAGTGATGAAGGAAGCAAGCGAGGGAATTCGCAAGGCTTACAAGGCGGGGGATTACGATGAAGTGTATAGGCTCTTCAAGGAGGCCTTTACTGCCATCCCTATCACCAAAGCGGAGTGGGAGGCATTAAAAGCGGAGGGAAAGCAATAAGATAACTTTCCAACAGAGAAAAGGAGAGGGAGGAGTGACTATACTGGTCGCTCCTCCCTCTTTCTCTTAGTCAGCTTGGTAGGCTACGTAGGATAGCCCATTTCGTGTTTTATTGTCTCCATTGGTGATTATGCCCACCGTAAAGCTATATGCCGAGACACTATAGACTCGTGTCGTAAGAGACCATCCGCCATTGTTTCCTGTCTCTCCTGAGACCTGCACGACCGGCACGTATCGGCTGTGTGGGATGGAGTGGTAGACAGTGTAGAGCTTACTATTATAAGAATAGACTGTACTACCATAGCTCTGCCCTGACCTATTCTTATACTTCCCGAAGCCCTTCAGCTCTTTGCCATTCTCATCAAACATGGCACCAGCGAGGACGGCACCGCTGCCTTTCCACTCGTCAGCTTCTATTGCATTTGCTTTTATAACACCTTGCACGAGGACATCCCCCACTATTTTCACCACCCAGTTGCTTAAGTAGTTGAATAGTATCTGCCTTTGTCGTCCAAAGAAAAACGCTACACGGTCTTTCGCTAGTGCCACAAAGGGTTTTGAGAGGTCGTAAGGGACGAACTCTTTACCCGCATTTGTATATGCTCGATAAGAACTTCCTCCGTCGCTTGCAGAGCCATTCACCACAAGATAAACCCTCCATTTGTACCCTTTTACCATTACATTTGCTGGAATGCGCATATATACTTTCTTCGTCTGGGTCTGCACATCTTGGATATCCTCGAGGGGTAAGATTTCCGTGTATGAGACAGAGCCTCCCTTGGCGTGTGCACTTGCTGTAACTTTCGTGCTTGTGTCGCTCCATACGACGACTCCAGATTTATTGTACACTTTGACTTCCACATGAGCAGTGCTATTCGCCCAGGCAGGCAGATAGTTAATTATTCTGTCTCCTCGGTCACTTCCTAGCTCATAAGCAGAACGGGCTGACATAATCGATAGTCCTCCGGAGTTAAGATTTTCCCGAATTGCGACTGCCACCGCGGTAGCGGTTAATTCGAACTCATGCCTTATCTCTCTGTTGCTTTCGACACTCTCATATTCTTTCCCAATAAGGAACTCGCCACTCTTGTTTTCAGCTCGTACAGACGGCATCGGGAACTCTTTAATCACTGTACTCTGATCGTTCATGTAGCTTTCGCTGGGGGCAGTTCCACCAAACTTCAGATACTCGTGATTTTTTCCAGACGACTGATCTATAAATTTCACGACATCCTCATCTTCGGTATTGACATACATGTCGCCGAATCGAGCTGTTCCGTCGTGGTTGATTACCACTCGGGAGGTGTGGTTCTCTTGCTTATAGTTCTTGATCCCTGCTTCGAAAGCGACACCGCCCCCCTCGTTGTAGCCTGAGATGGCGGTTGTGATCCCGCCACTCACGTTACTCATGAGGATGGATTTAGTGAGGATGAGACCGCCAGCGATGGTGGTCTCGCCGTGCTGGAGGGCGTCGGTGAGGTAGCGGATGTCATCGAACTTGCTGGCATCAAGTTTGCCCTCCTTCAGTTGCTTAGTGATGGTCTCGAGTGTCTCAATAAGCGTATTTGCGTTGGAAAGCCCAGCGTTGATCTCTTGTACCTCCGCTTTGAGATTGCTCCATTCGCCCCACGCACTATCATCAGCACTACCGACACGATACAACTCCTGACCGCTGTTAAGAGTCGCTTTCTGCGTCACTCGTCCGCCACTTGAATTACTCCAATTGACTGTCGTCTCAAGCGTGCAATACGAGCCATCCCTCCAGACCTTCGGAATTTCAATAACACCTTGAAACTTAAACTCCTTGACGGTGGTATAGCGGTAATTCTTACGATACCAATTTGGCGGTTGGTTCGTATCTCTGGTGTCCACTATTGCACCTATCCTATCGCTTATCGCCTTTTCTGCGTCCTTGAGTGCGCTCTGGAATGCTTGTAGCTTGGTGTTAAAGTCTGCGTAAGCTTTGTCTACCGCGGACTTCTCGGCGGGGGTACTCTTTCCGTCTGCTATCGCTGTGGTGATTGCTGACAGCAGAGCGTCTTTTGCCCCTGCGAGGCTTATCTTAGTGTTCTCTAACGTCGTCTTTGATGTGCCAACCAGCGCTGGATTTGCGAATACTTTGGAGTACTCGCCGAACGCACGTGACCACGCTTCATTGACCCCGTTCTTCAGCTTCTCGATGCTGATGGCTTCCGCTTTACTTATTATGCCGTCCGCAAACGCTCCGTCTGTGTAGGTCTTTAGGTCGGTGGTCGCCTTGACAGCACCCTTAAGCTCCGATTCTAGATTCGTTCCAGGAACTTCTGTGATGGTGTGGTACATTGATATGTCATCAGTGACGGTTATGCTCCACCCATCCTTGTAGCTATCAGGCGGAGTAGAGTACCCGACGATGCTGTCTCTTACCGCTACCTTAGGATAGCCCCACTTTGTGTTTGCTAATCCAATTATAAACACGAGTGCTCCTGTTATGTCGGCAGCTGTTCTCGCCACCTGAACCTTTGGAATGTTCACGCTCCCACGCTGGACGAACGAGAGTGTATTCCAGCCCGTTGCGTTGACTATATATGCAGATATATCCAGCTCGAATGAGCCGATGCCAATGTTCGAACCCACGTAATTGAAGCCATCAATAATCGTCCTTGTCATTCGTCTGGGCTGAATTGGCGATGTTATCACCATATAACCAGTTAAGTATTCATTCTTCGAATAACCTGCTACATTCTTGAATCTCTTTGTATTTGCGTCAATGACCTCCACGGATGCCTTAAGGTCGGTGTATGATTTGGCTTCGCTCAGGGCTTTTTCATAGGCTGATTTTGCTTCTGCTATCGCTTTCTTCTCCGCCTCTGTAACCACCCCGTCTGCGTATGCCTTTGCATTAGTCTCCGCCAGATTAGCCTTTGCTTGAGCGACGGCTATTGCTCTCTTCTCTGCTTCAGTCAGGACCCCGTCCGCATAGGCCTCCTGCTGTTTTTTCAGGAGTTCATCCTGTGCTAAAGCATAAGCCTTGGCTGTCTCTACTGCTTTCTTTACTGCATCAATCCTTGCTTGCTCTTCTGCTGTAATCTTCCCATCAGCATTAGCGATGGCTTGCTCCTCTGCGAGCTTGGCTTGTGCATTGGCATAAGCTTCCCATGCTGCCTTGCTGGCAGCTTCACTCTCCCTGAGCTGTGTTGCACCGATGTACCGTACTTTGTCAACCCAGTGGCTTTCAATAAACACACTACTTCCCTGCTTGGCAAATAGCATCGTACCAGCCTCGTACGAAATCCCATTCACCACTTGCGATGACTCCATTACCCACGTATCGCCCTCCTCGTACTTTGTAGGCTTCACAAGGAATGTGGTACTCTTGCCGTCGGCCACGGTCTTCGCCTTACTCGCCATAGCTAGAGCTTGTGAGATGAGCGTATCGGCAATCTCTACCCATGTGAAGTTCGTTGTGTACCTCCAGCTCTTACCCATATACTGACCAGAGGTATCTGTGGATGTATATGTATCACCTATATGCCTAGTCCTGATAGCGTCCGTAATCCATTCGCTCTCAGGTAGCTTTGTTGTACTCGGAGACCCCGGATAGAACCAGTTCGACACCTCGCCATCTACTTGCTCTTGTAGATTATCAAGGGTGAGATTAACCTTATTGATAAGTTCAGTTAGTGTGGACGTGTCAGAGGTAGTGCTGTCTTTTAATGACTGCAGGAGCTCTTCTAGCTCTACCCTCGCCTGCCTCGCTTCCTCTTCTGCCTTAAGCCTCGCTTCCCGCTCTATTCTTATCGCTTCCTCTCTGGCTCGCTGTTCTTCATCTACTTTCGCTTCCTGCTCCGCGATGGCATCACCAACATTCTCTTTCGCCCCAGTATCTGGACGCTTAAAAGAGATGCTATCGGAGTAAATCTCGCCAGTCTCGAGGTTAATGGTCATAGCACTATTGGAGCTCGAGATGCTATTTAGGACCATTTGACCTGGGCTCAAAAGGCTATATCCGTAGAGTTTGTTGTACGCACGATCGCCATCCACGATGCTGGAGAGCGTGCCGATGAGCAGGTGGTAACTCAGCGGATCGCTCTCAAAGTCTATCGGGTCAGCGGACAAGAGGTAGTTACCTGTTTGTCCATCCTTTACCACCTTGGCATAGATGTAATAGCTGGCGAAATCATCAGTAAGTGCTGGCGAGATGTACTCTGGAATTGACCAGTACCGATAATCAGTAGCTGGTCGATTGGCCGTCAAATCACTAATGCCGATGGTCTGATGGCGAATGATGCCTTTACTGATGACTACTCGCTTGGTGCTGGGGTCATAATTGACCACAAAAGGAGCTGCCTCCATCGAGTTGATCGCTTGCACAAAACTAAACTGTGTTGCCTGACTCCCCATGAGGATGGCCATGGTCTCCACGACGCTCGGTTTTATCCTCGCCGTAAAGCCCTCCAGCCCTTCAATAGCCTTTTCGACCATCCCGATGAACTCCAGCGCCTGCTGGTAGTCCTGTCGCTGCGAGCGTTGCTGTGCCCTCCGCTCTCGCTCGGCTATCACCTTGTCTGCTTCGAGCTTGGAGAGGGCGTTACTCACACTGAGTGCAGCTGGTGCATTGGAGAGGGTGAGCTGTGGAGCGTAGGGCTTGTCGAGGAGTGTGCGGACACCCGTCACTCGGATGACAGATCCCTCGGGGTGATACTGCGGGTCGCTAAAAAGTAAATGCCCACCTGGCTGCATATACCCACCGATGCGTAGCCACTCCTTCTTCGCCCAGATGGGATCTACCTCCCCAGAAAAGATATAGGGAGGATTAATGACCGTATCGAAGTATCGTACTGCCTCCTCGAAGAGCCTTTGAGAAGCGTTCGAGAGGTATTCGGCAGGGAGCGTAATATTAAAGATAGCGTACTTGTCGCCTGACTTGGGGACAAAGTTGCCCCCAGGCATCATAAATCCATCCTGCTCCTCGCTCACGAGCTTAAACTTTCGCTCGGAGTGGATATAGCCAGTGAGTTTGTCTTTCGTTTGCACAAGGGCAAACTCCCGTCCTGTGAGTGCTCCCGTCTGAAAGACCACCACCGCTTTTTCGCCTTTGATACGGTAGTCGTTAAAATTCAAGCTCTCAGGGATAGAGGTGTCGGTAAAGTCGTATCCATCTGCCTCCTCAATGACCTCAGACACTGTACCCTCCCGCATCGGATATACGGCGGATCCATCGTAGCTATCCTCCGCAGTGCCGACAGCCTGATCACAGGTGATGTACATGCCATGCGCATCCGTATGATATGTACGACCATTGTACTGTAGCGTTGCAGATTTAGGTAGGAGGAGCACCTGAGCTCCGTAGCTGGAGTAGTCAATATTCCGTGTGCCACCCTCGACATAGAGTTTGCCGATCGCCGACTTTTTACCGTCATTGTGTCGCCCAGTGCCAGGGCGGAAACCCTTACCATTGCCGTAGCTCATCGGTAGAGGGTTATCCTCCATGATGCTTACCTTGCCGAGCGATACCGTCTTATTGTCGACGCTAAACTCAGTATTAAACACCTCCGCCACTCTAGAGATGGCCCCGAGGCAGTACTCATGACTAAAGGCGAGTGTCTGTTCGGTCGCCTCGATCACATTGCCAACACTCCACCCACCGCCGTAGTGCTCATTGAGTGAGTCCACGATACAGCGGATATAGTCAATGGGTTTAGCCGTGATGGCAAACTTAACACGATAAGGCACTCCACCCGAGATATCCTTGATGAGACAGGAGGCGAGGAGCTCCTCCTCACCGTGGAAAAGCAGGGTGTAATCAAACTCCTTGCTGTGTT
This sequence comes from Porphyromonadaceae bacterium W3.11, assembly GCA_030434245.1. Lineage (NCBI taxonomy): Bacteria > Pseudomonadati > Bacteroidota > Bacteroidia > Bacteroidales > Porphyromonadaceae > Porphyromonadaceae bacterium W3.11. Next base: position 309,035 of record JAUISX010000001.1, on the reverse strand, counting down.
GCTTTTTGATGCTCGCGGGGTATAGCAATGTATAGCGACGTGCCTCATACTCCACATAAGAGTTAAGAGGGATATCAATAGGCTTATCAGATTTAACCACCAACTGGAGGGTGCTGCCACCCATGATCGAGCGATCGCAGTAGCTCCCCTCGAGGTTGGCCACATCAATAATCTTAGTTCCTTGTGCGTTGTATATAGTTATCATATCAATTGTAGATTAAGCGTAAATGAGATAACTGGTTGCTGGCTCACCTGCTTAGGTGTCGAGCATGAGAGGTAGCGAGCCTTAAGAGTTGTGCCCATGTCCGTAGATAGAGATAACTCCCCTTGCAGAGCATCCCAGAGAGCTGCACGATTAGCCCACAGCACCGACCAAGATGATGCGAACATCGTACACATTAGTTGTGCCTCTCTCATATCTCGCACGAGCGTCAATGCCTTAAAATCATCAGGTGTATAGAGCGCATGTGTCTCGTTGATGACCATTCCAAATTGAGATAGTGAGACACCTCCAATTTTGTATCTTGATCTAAAAACTACAGGCTCCACATCTGACGTTATCTGAGTCTTAGGCAAGTCGTCCAGCTCATAGCGATAGGCTATTTCCATGATATGATCACCCTTGGCCAGCACCTTGCAGTTGTCCGCATTAGCCTTGCGGAGGGTAAAGGTACGCCCCCAGCCGTGGGGCGTTAGCTTAATGCTCTCTGCCTTGTGGTATTGCTCGAGAGCCGACCGAGCGGCGAGCGAAGTAACCACGTAACGCACCACCACCTCGGGGTGCTGGAGCTGGACGGTGGTAAAGTCCACCTGTAAGCCCTCCACCTCCTGCCAGTCATTGACCTCCGCATCGGAGAGATTAGGGAGCGTAAAGAGTTCCTCCGCGCCATGACGTGCGAGGTAGATGCCTTGTGCATTAATGTCTATATTGTTGATCAGTGTCGCCATCACATTATTTCTTTAGGTAAATACCGTCTTGTGCCACTCTATACATGTCAGTAGCGATGTTATCAAGCTTGCGGAGATAGTCGCTATTCGCTGCGATGCGGTCAATCTGTCGGATCATGGTAGCAAAGTACACCCTTGCATCACGCTGGTAATCGTCCGTCTGCTTGGCGTAAGTTACGAGGGTCGATAGTCGGTCCACCTGCACCGTCATCAGTCCCTCGAGTCGCTCTGCAGAGTCTTGCGTCATCCTACCAATACCTCGAGCCTCCGCCTTGCGCCCTGCATCCATATCAGGGAGCTGCAGACCTTGTTTCTCCAGCTCAGACCGAAAAGCATCCATGGCATCTTTATAGCCATCGATATTGCCCCGAGCCGAATCGACCAGCCAACGGATATCGTCTCTGATGTCACCGTCTCCTCCTGCCCCAAAGCTATCCTCCATCCGCTTCTGGAGCTCATCGAAAGACTCTTGGAAAAACTGAGCGAAAATCATCTGCTCGCCGATGTCGTAGATGACCTTAGAGGCGTACGACTTGAAGTCATCAAAGGCAGCATAGATATCGCCATCGGCTATTCCCTTCTTCAGCGCTTCGGAGAGCTGGCTACCAATGTCACCAGAGAGCGAGCGGAAGTTATCCCGCATCTGTTGCTCCGCCTCCTGCGCTTTCTTTTGAATCGCATCCCAATTGTCCACCAACTTTTTGGTGGCGTCATCCAGCTTAGCATAGTCCTGTAGGATTTCGGGGTTGAGTGCAAAAGTATCCTTGTCATATATCTCCTTATACTTTTTGCCGAGAGATTCGAAAACTGGCACCAGTTTTTTCTTAGATCCACCGAAGATACCACCAATGAGGGCACCGATACCAGCACCGATGGCTGTACCTATGGGTCCAAATATAGACCCCACCACACCGCCAGCGGCTGCACCACCAGCTGCCCCTTTGGCCACATTACTGCCTGATACTACCTTTTTGCTACCCACCTGTACTTGGCCATTGGCAAGGGTACGGGAGAGTGCCTGCAGCTCATACATCGTCTTAGCGTACTGTTTAGCCCCAGCGATGGCTCGTGCGTAGGGGTTTTCGACGCCGAAGATATTACCCTCTTTATAGCCTGCTGCCTCGATGCGTTGCATCCGAGCTACCTGCAGTGCAGACTCGTTTGCCTCCTGCCACGCCTTCATGAACTCTCGATTTTCCTTAGCCTGCTGTATGGCGACATCTGCCACCTGCATGATGCCCGAAATGGCAGCGCTCACTTTATCTATAGACAGTTTGGACTTTATCCCAGAAACAGCAATACCAACCGACTCGGCGAGCGAGCTAAAGGTTTCGCCGATTTCTCCGCCCAACTTAGACAGCGAGCCGAAAATGCTCTGCAGGCCTCGACCCATCTCCTCCAGTTTGCGGACGGGTATATCCTCGAGGGCATCGGTGAGGTCTTTGATACGCTCGGTGACCTCCTCTATCTCCTTGCCCACATCAGCACCATTCGCCTGCATCTCCTGTAGCTTAGCTTGTCTTTTTTGGGCAAATGCCAGCTCCGTTTCGAGGAGTTCCTCCTCACGCTCTGTCTCAAGGTTATACCGCTTGTTGGAGATCTGTATGCGGCGGAGAGCTATCATCTCCTCGAAGTCGATGCGGTCCAGCTCGCCCTCCTTTCGGATGCGAGAGAGCTCCGCTTGCTCTTCGGTAGCTATTCGGACGAGGATGTCGGCAAGCTCCTCCTTATCCCTCACGTGTGCTTCCGCCTCCTTCCGCCACTCGTCGTACTCACGCTTCGTCTGGGCAATGCGTTGTTCCTGTCGCGTAGCCACCTTGGCATCAAGGCTTGCCTCCACCTCTTGGATGATGCGGTCAGATGCCGCATTGGCTTCGGCTACCTTGCGGAGGTACTCCGCATCGCCATTGTCGCTGACGAGCTTCAGTTTCGCTTGCTGGGCGGTTGTATCAATCCCCGCCTTGGCGATTTCCTCGAGCTCACGCTGACGCTCCTTGAGGAGTGCCTTGCGCTTCTCATTTTCTATCTCCAGCTCTCGGAGTTTCTTCTCGCGCCCCTCCTTAAGTGCTGCCAACTCAATAGCCAGCAGTTCCTCCTCATTAGCCTTGGCGATTTGAGCAAGACGATCCGACATTTTTTTGTACGCATTTTCTGTACTCTTACTACTCTTACTGATAGTATCGATGGGGACCACTCCGATGTTATCCCAGATCTCTTTGTATTCTTTTTCAAAGTTCAAAGAGTTCTGTATTAGAAGGTCTCCTGCCTCTCTATCCTTACGAGCGTCATCAGCTATATCACGACTTCTTAGTTTAGCGATATAACCTCCATCCGTGTCTCCCCACCCAAGGCCCAGAGTAAACTGCCTTACATTTTCTTCAAATGCAAACCAGCTATCCATACCAGTAGGATTGGCAGCTCTTTGCTCTGCCTGCATCATCTTTTGAATGCTCTCTTTGTATTTTTCGCTGGCTAGCTCCATGGATGCGGCAGCCTTAGCCCTAATCATGACGCTTTTGACAAAGGCGTCGGTGTTATCAACCAGTAGATTTTCGGCAGATCGTACATCATCTACCTTTACACCCATCTGCTTAAAAGCTTCGGCATTCTTCTGGACAAACTCTTTTTGCTTTTTCAGGTTACCATTGAGTGCTACAAACTCTTGTTGTAGTCGCTTGTAGGTAGCAATGACATCACCAACTTTATTCGATACAGAGGAGGCAAAGCGCTCCTGCTCCTCACGTATCGCCTTTTGCTTGCTCTGCCACTTGTCATAAGCTGAGATTAAAAAGCCGATAGCGACGGACAAACCGAGGGTAATTGTCGCGGTGAGTGCTTTGGCTGCTGCCGCAGACATACCCAATGATGCGGCTAATTTAGTGTTTGCGGTGGTCCAAAAGCGTTTGACCTTGGTAACTGTTTGTATTCTAAATGTAGAGGTCTCGAGGAGTACATTTTGCACCTGCTGCAAACCAATAGTAATCGCCATCAGCGACTGGAGTTTGGTCTGGATGGCGGCTTGGTCCTCTTGGCTACCCCCTAAGAGTGTCCACGCACCAGTGGCAGCTGATGCCGCACCAGAAAAAGCACTCACAGCATCGGCAAGACCTTGCCAGCTTCTATTACCCTTTGCGAGCTCTTGCCCCGTACGATTGACCATCGCTTGCGCTTCGGCTAACTCTTGGAGGTCTCGCTCCAGCTTGCGGTAGGTCTCACTATTCTGTTTGCCAGCAGCCGAGAGTGTTGCCATCTCCGCTTTGGTCTTTCTTATTTGCGTAGCAATTAAACCGTATCCGTTTATGAGTTTCTCCAGTTCTTTGCTTTCAGCTGCCAACGCCTTTTCCTGTAGTTCAATTTCTTTATTTACAGATGCTAGCTCCTGCTTATAGAATTTCCCATCTTTGGTGAGACCCCAGTCTTTATTCTTCGAGGAGAGTGCTTGTATCTGATCATTGATTTCAATGATGGCATTCTTCAGCTCATTGATTAGCTTTTTTCTGAAGTCCATTGTTGCTTTTAGCTTTGCCTGAGCATCCAAAGCACCTTGCGCCATCTCCTGTATGGCCGAGGTCGCTTTACCTGCTTCCTCCTCTACGTTACTATTGAGCCGTATGTCAATGCTTACCTCATCCATGCTTTAACTTTCTTCTTTGATGCCTAATAAACTTCTTAACTCTTTCGCCCCCTCTATCACTGGTGTTTCCTCCTTATCTTCCTCGCTACTCTTGTAGTCGATATATGGTTGGTCAATGTCCTCGAGGAGCAAAAGTGCAAGTGGCTGAGCCATCAGATCCTCATGTGTTAGTCCTCTATCTCGTTTCCACTTGCCGATGACTCCGAAGACGCTATCGAGTCCTTTGACTCTTGACTCGTCTTGCTTTGTGGCCTCACCCGAAGCATCCTTATCAATGCCCACACCGAGAGAGTAGCTTTCCGAAAATTTTCACCCCTGCACATCGTCATCGTAAGATTATAGAGGTGCAACAGATCTTTAAGAAGTACTTGGTCAAGTTTATCCACTAATCTTGCCAATTCTCTTTCTCTCGGCTGAGCTTTGCCAAGAATCGCTATGGCTACAATACGTTTAACTCCGAGAAGTTGTTTTGGCGTAATTACATTTACGTATAGTTGGCTTATCTCCTCTTCTGCCAAGTCATTAATCACCGCCTCATGTAAAATCATAAGAGCTGTACCCACACTGGGGGGCTTAATCTTTACCGTGTCTCTCCCTATCACTCTTTTCCAAAACGGGGCGGGCAGCCGAAACCGCACGCCCCGCTGGAGGATCAGGTCGAGAGCACTCATTGTGCTATCGTCCATAGGTTATACCGTTGATGGGTCCTTATCGTAGATACCCATAGCGACATTCCACGCTGTCGATGCCCCGAGGCACTCGAACTCGAATGGGAAGGTAACTACACTCTTTTTCCCAATTTTGCCGCTCATGGTTACAAATCCCTGTGCGTTGGGCACGACGATGACCGAGCCGTCGCTCATCACCAGCTTAACCGACTTGTGGATGCGCTTAACATCAGCTGATAGCTCCACACCACCTTCTGTCGCTTCGCCACCCAGTAGCTCCGCCATCTGTGCTTTCGTTACTGAGGTAAAGCTACCAGTGTACTTGTAAGGTACACCGTCGTAAGTGATGTAGATAGGCGAGTCGCTTTCGTGTACGCCAATTTCAAATTTTTCGGGTTTATCTCGGAAAAGACCCACTTCATCTCCATCAAAGTGCATCGGTGCCTTAGTGGTAAATGAGGTGGTTGCGATGGCATCCTTGGAGGTAATCGGCTCTCCGAAGTAAGCCTCCTTGATGCGTAATACTGCGATTGGATTATTTGTTGACATACTATTATCTCTTTATTCTGTTTACTATTAGATTGCTGTATCTCCTTCTTCTGGGGTTGTTTCCTCCTTAGGTGGTGTGCTGGTCGTTGGTGCCTTGCACACATCTGCTTGACACTCGAATTTCACTCTACTAAGCTCCGCCTTGATGAAGGTAGATGGAGTAAAGCGCATCTTAACACCTCGAATGTAATCAGAGGTAAACTTTTCGCCAGCGGGTACTGACTTACTTGAAATGCGTGGGGTAAAGGTGCCCAGCTCGTGAAGATTAACACTATACCCTAACCGCATATACTCACTGACCACCTCGCCAAGGTGCGTCAGTACGTTCATCACATCACCTCGACCAAGCGAGGTAATTTGCTCAAGTCTCTTTGCGATGTCTCGGATAGGCACTTTACCTTTGGACATCTGGGTAGCCATTTGTATCTGCTGCCCTCCATTCAACTTGCTTTTTCGTTGGACTATCTTATATTCAAATGCCATATTCTACTTACTATTTATTCTCGGAGAGTATTCATAAACTCTCGGAGAGTGTTATAATTTCCTCGGAGCATTTTCCATGCCCTCTTTTATTGATATATAAATGATACTAATTACCCCGATCCACATCAAGGCTTTCTGCCACCAGTGTAGGTGGCTCACTTCTATCTCTCGGACCACTTCCACGGGTACTTCCTTGATGGTAGTCGTTTCGGGGTACTCGACGCGCTCTGGAGGGTGCCTCGCTTGTAGCTCGAGCATACCTTGTCTTAATTGCCATAGGAGCTGTAGCCCTTTAGGAGAGACAGACACTCCTGATGTCTGAGTGCCATTTGAAAGCCGTTCGAGCGGCACTCGTATGAGTACCGAGTCGCCTGGTAGCTCAATTGTCTTTAGCTCCACTTGGGTGATCTCCTTAATCGGCACCTGCTGGATCACAGGTTGCTTCGCCCTGCACCCTGCAAGGGCGATGAGCATTACCATGAGTATTAAGTATCGTTTATTCATCCTTTTTAATAGTTGTAGTTCTACGTCTCGAGCGAGGGATGGAAATGTTCATCTCCTTCAGCACTGCACTCATGGCTTCTGACTCCTCACGCAATGCCTCCAACTGACGCATCAGCTCCTGCTGGTTGACCTGCAATTGTGAGTTTTCAAGCCGCAGCTGCACCACCTCCTCAAGCAATGATTTATTTTTCTCGGAGAGTAGGTCGATGCTATCCTGCAGGTCCCGCAGAAAGTCATTATTCGCCTTCCTGCGACCCGCGAACCAAGCTATCGGTGTGCCGATCAGCCCAAGTACTGTACCTATGAGTAAATTCCAATCCATTAATTAACCTTTCTCTTTCACATTCCCCCTTTAGGGGGTTAGGGGGCTTCTAAATCATCTCCCAGGCACGTTCAATCAGTGCCATATCACCAACGTACCTGCCATTTTCCACACGGCTAATCGCATACGCCAGCTTGCAGAGCTCTACTTTATCTGTCGCCTTGAGCATCTTACCTGGCAAGATGCCAGAGTATTCAGCTGCACGGCGGATGTAGGCTTCGGTGTCGTTTTCGTTGCTCGGGGCCCAGCGGGTAATGATCGCCCGCAGGGTCGTCCGCTTGTGCTTAGTGATGTAAGTTCTGAGCGTCATCAGCAGAGCACGGTAACCGTACTCCAAGCTGACAAACTGCTCAAACTGCCTATCTGTGCGCTCACCTGGAGGCACCTCGCCACGCCAGCTATTGCCTATGCGGATATTGCCTGGGTTATTATTCCTTATGCCTCGAGGTACTCTCATTACATCACGCTATTGCCTCCTGTACGATGGCGTATACACCCTTCTTGTCGTTGCGGCGTTTTCCTCCACCTGCGCGAAGCAAGAAAGCATAGACATCACCATAGTAGAGAGGAGAATCCTCATCTCCAAACATTTTTACTTCTCCCAGTGCGCGCGATACATAGTCCTCGTGCCATGCAAGTACTCCAGCGTTGTCTGTCTCTGCAGGTGTTTTGGATAATGCGTACCCATTGTAGACGAGTGCAGTACTTCGCATCATGATCTTAAAGCCGTAAAGCTCGCCGACGATACCCTTCTTGACATCCACTGCTGAGAAAAATGCGGCAGACTCCTTGACGGTCAAGCTTTCGATGAACTGATCGTACATGATTGCATCCATCAATGCGTACCTCCCTTCCGCAGGGATTTCGTCCACATTCATCTTCGTAAAGACTTTCCGTAGGTCGTCCTTAGTGAACGCCTTACGTTTGCCTGTCGCCTCTGGGACATGAGCATCTACTTCCGCTCCTGATGTCTTCAGGATGCGCGTAGAATCACCGACAGGGGCCCATTTTTGGAGGATGCTTTCGTGAGTTTTGCGATGCAGCTCCTTTTTGTCACTGCTGATCACACTTTGTCGCTTGTCATAAGACAGCTGTACCGTATCTGCATTCGAGATGCGGATAGGATTAGTGGTAAACTCAGAAAGGTCGTACGTCACGTCGTAGTCCTTACGTTCCTCCACCTTGGCAGGCAATTCAGTTCTGTTTTCTACCACTCCGCTAGGAGCTCCTGCATTTGGGATGTGCACCGTCTTGTGGTCGACATACTCTGAGTCATCTCTGGACTTGCTCGCAAATGAGTCGTCAGGGTAAAGTCCCTCTTCGATATCTTTAAGCCAAATTTCTTTTTCTAAAGCCATAACTATTTGTTTTTATTATTACTACTTATCTTGGTTCGCGTCCGAAGCATTCCTTGAATTTCTCTCGGTACTCTTCGGGGTACTTCTCTTTGAGCTCCGCCAGCCTATTAGCCTTGTCGATTTCCGTCCAGCTCATGGTGAGGAGTCCGTCCTCCTTTTTGTCGGAGTTGTTGATTTGGTTAGCGATGGATGGTCGCTCGGGGAGTCCATTTATCATCGCTTTTGCTGCCTCATGATTGAGGGCAAAGAGCTGGAGGGTACTCTCCTTGGCAGATGCTGCGAGCTTCCCTGCCTTGATGGCTTCGTCGGTGAGCTTGACTGCCTCTTCCTTGAGGGCTGCTGCCTCCTTCTCCTTGATGCCCTTGAGCTCAGCTGATAGCTCCTGATTGGTCTGTGAGAGCTTCTGCACCGCCTGCAACACCTCTGATTCATTGGAGTTGTCTGCAAGGTTCAGCAGCTCGAGTAGTTGCTTATTCATACCTTCTGTTTTTGTTATTGGTTTATCTATTAGTGTTATAATCGTTTCGATGTCTGTACTGCTCTCCATATTGATTTTGGTGCCGTAGGCGTCGTAGAGCGCCACTGAGAGTGCATTATGATTAGCACCGATAGTGCATATAGAGGCTTCGCGTACCACCCACTCGGTAACCGTCGCATACTTTTGTCCTGCGAGCATCACTGATGCATCGGTAGAGCTTGCCACCGCCCACGCACCGATGCTACAGGCTTTGATATATCCAGCCTCAACCTTGCGGGCAATCTCGGCCGCCTTGGGGTCTTTTAGGTCAAAATTAGCATCAGCCAAAATCTTGGTGCCCTCGATGCGGATGTTCTCCCACCTACCAATAGGTAGCTCCCAATTGTCGTGGTTCCAGAGCATCACAGGGTTTTTGTGAAACTCCTCGAGGTTGGCCCCAGAGGTGAGCATTCGGAACCCGTGCGTATTTAGTGTCTCGTCGTGCAAGACGAATGTTATCAGTTTATCCTTTGCCATAGCGTCTATTATTAATTACACCACAAAGTTGGCAACTACCTTCTAACACTCATAAAACCAGTGCCATAGTGGCACTACTTTTTTCTTTTGGGGCTTTTTCAGCTCAATTTTGCAGTAAAGATTTAGAGATTATGGCACAAATGACGAATGCCCAAAAGAAGGAGTGGGCAAAACTCCTTTACACAAAAGAGCACCTCCCGCAGGTAGAAATTGCCGAGCGGGTGGGTGTATCGCCCGTTACGGTGAATCGATGGATCAAGCGGGAGAACTGGGAGCTCCTACAGGCGAGCCTGACGGTAACTCGTGAGGAGCAGCTCGGTCACCTCTACAGACAGGTGGCGGAGCTCAACAATAACATCAGTAATCGTCCAGAGGGAGAGCGATTTGCCAACTCCAAGGAGGCTGATGCCATCAATAAGCTTGCGGCCGCTATCGATAAGATGGAGCGGGAGACTGGGCTGGGAGAAATCATCAGCTCCTTTCAGCAATTTCTGAGTTTTCTAAGGGTAACCGATATGGACCTTGCCAAACGATTTATACCGCTGATGGACGCATTTATCAAGAGCAAACTATAGGCTATGGCAAAGAGACTAACGGCAGATGATAAGAGGTGGCTACAAGAGTGGGAGGAGACCAAACTGGGCATCCTCAATTCGGCAGTGGTCGATACCACCGAGAGCGAGAGCGATAAGCACAAGCGAATTAAGCGACTGGAGGCAAACGATGAGGAGTGGTTCGCCTACTACTTCCCATCTTACTACTCCGCCAAGCCAGCTAAGTTTCACATCGATGCCACCAAGCGCATTATGGCCAATGCCCGATGGTACGAGGTGCGGGCGTGGTCGAGAGAGCTCGCCAAGTCTACCCGCACGATGATGGAGGTGATCAAGCTGGCGCTAACTGGTGAGATTCGCAATATCCTACTTGTATCTGACTCCAAAGACAATGCCGATCGCCTCCTTATGCCGTACAAGATAACACTCGAGTACAACCAGCGCATCGCTAACGACTATGGCAAGCAACCCAAATTTGGAGCGTGGAAGGATGGCGAATTCACCACCAATGGCGGGGTGAGCTTTAGGGGCATCGGGGCGGGGCAATCCCCTCGTGGTACACGTAATGAGGCAGTACGACCCGACTGCCTCCTCATCGATGATATCGATACCGATGAAGAGTGTCGCAACCCCGATCGCATCAAGACCAAGTGGAAGTGGGTGGAAGAGGCGTTGATACCAACCGTATCTGTCAGTGGCAATTACCGCATCATCTTCTGCGGGAATATCATCGCTAAAGACTGCTGCATCACCAGAGCAAAAGAAAAAGCTCACTACGTGGACATTGTCAATATCCGTGATGAGCACGGTAGAAGTTCTTGGCCAGAGAAGAATAGCGAAAAGGATATTGACAGCATACTATCGATGTTGTCCACTGCCTCCATCCAGAAGGAGTTTTATAACAACCCAATCACAGAGGGCGAAGTATTCAAGGAGATCACCTGGGGTAAGTGTCCGCCGATGAAGTCGCTCCCATTTATCGTGGTGTACGGTGACCCATCACCGAGCAATAAGAGCGGGAGAAAAGCCAAGGGAGCGTCGCATAAGGCAGTCATCGCTGTAGGTTATCAAGCGGGTAAATATTACGTCTATGATGCTTGCCTCGAACAAACGAAGAACAGCGACTTTATCCAATGGTACTACGATATGCGGGCAAAGTATGGGGGTAAAACGGTGGTCTATTATTTCATCGAGAATAACTCCCTGCAGGATCCTGTGTGGGAGCAAGTGCTTCAGCCGCTAGCCGTGAAGCTCGGTGAGAATCAAGGCGGAATGATACCGATTATCACCGACAGCACCCGTAAGGGAGATAAGTATGCCCGCATCGAGGCGACGCTGGAGCCTCTCAATAGACAATCGAGGTTGGTATTTAATATCGACGAATCGGGTAATCCCAACATGCAGCGACTCGAAGAGCAGATGCTGGCAGTATCGCCAGGTCTTCCCGCCCCTGCCGATGGACCCGACTGCTTGGAGGGTGCGATTTTCCAAACCAATGTAAAATTATCGAGTGTATCGACCGATGCTATCATCATCGGAGGAGCTCGCAGAAATAGTAAAAGGTATTGAGATGTATATAACAATCGAAGAGATGAAAACACACCTCTATAAGGAGGATGTGGACCTAATCAGTGGTGGTGATGACACCATCATGCTGGCGGCGATCGATACCGCCACGGCAGAGATACGGAGCTACCTCGGGAAATATGACCGAGAAGCCATCTTCAGTGCGGAAGGCAAGGAGCGTAATGCACTACTTTTGACCTTCGCAAAAGATATTGCGGCTTGGCACTTCCTAACGCTCTGCAATGTGGGAAGCGACCTCGATTTTAGACACGGCAGGTATGCCCGTGCCATCGACTGGCTCAAGGCGGTGCAAAAGGGTGATGTAAGCCCAGACCTCCCGATGCCTGACGAGGATGGCGATGGTGAGCCCGACCAGCCTACCACTTATCTATTTGGATCCAACCCTAAACGCAATAACCACTATTGATATGGCAAAGAAAAAGAGTAAAAAACCAGCTCAGACTGGCACCGTGATACAAGATTTGGTGATTAAGCCCATCCGTAGAAATGTGTGGGAGGCGAGTGCTTGGCGCTCGGCACTACGTAGTGCTGACTACGGACGCACCTCTACCCTCTATGACATGTATGATGATATGCTGCTGGATCCATACCTATCGCATGGGGTGGATAAGCGTACCAATGCGGTGGCTCTCTCCGATTTGGTATTTGCTGACAGCAAGGGCAAACCTGTAGAGGTGATGGATGACCTCATGGATACGATTGCTTTTGAGGATCTACTCAAGGAGATTGCCAAGTCTCGATTTTATGGTCGCTCCGCTGCGGAGCTGAGCTTTAATGACGATGGGCTTGTAACTTCTGCCATCCCTACCAAGCACATCTCCTTGGAGCGGAAGGGTATCATCATCGACCTCGCCAACGAAGAAAAGGTAATCCCCTACGAGGGGGAGCGCTCGCTGATCGTTTGCGGTAAGCCACGCTACTGGGGGCTAATCCTCAAAGGCATCCCGTATGCTATCTTTAAGCGAGGGGGCTTTGGCGACTGGGCACAGTGGATAGAGTTATTCGGCATGCCGATGCGTATCGGTAAATACAACTCTTACGACCAAGCCTCACGACGGGTACTCGAGCAGGCTTTGGAACAAGCTGGATCTGCTGCCTATATGGTGGTGCCTGACGGTGCGGAGATAGATATTCGGGAGACCAAAGCCACCAATGGTATCAGCTTTGACCAATTCCGCAAGGCTTGTAATGAGGAGATATTGATTAGCCTGCTGGGGCAAACGCTCACCACCATTGCAGGGGATAAGGGGGCACGCTCGCTGGGTGAGGTGCACATGGAGGTGGAGGAGTCGCTATTTAAGAGCGACCAGAAGTATGTGCAGCGAATACTCAATAGTCAGGTGTTACCTTTCCTTGAGGAGCGAGGATTGCCCGTCAGTGGAGGTCGATTTGTCTTCCCAAGCTCCGTGGAGCAAACATCGGTGAATGACTTGGTGCAGCTCTCTACACTAATGGCGATACCTGAGAGCTACCTACGGGACCGATACGGCATACCTGCACCAGATGGAGACGAGCCAACCACAGGCAAAAAGGAGGAGCCAAAGCAAGAGGAGGAAAAGCCTGAAGAAGAGGAGCCGAAGGAGCCAAAAAAGGAAGAGCAACCCGATAAAAAGCTGCATGATGTAACTCTTGCAGCTTCAAAAAAAAAAGCCCAGAAAGTTCGGACGCCTTGGTGGCTGAAATTGAAGCACTCTATTACGGGGAACATTCAACTTGCTGACGACTACTCCATCAATATCGACAAACTCTTTGAGGAGGCACTCAAGGAGGTATATGGGGAAGCACTTGTGGAAGAGTCCAAGAAGACCCTCTCTCCATCGCTTTTTAGAGTAACCAATGATCCTCTCCAGCATGCGGTGGACTCTGCATTCGCATCGCCTGAGTTTGGAAAGCCTGAGCAGGGCTTCCTCGACCAGTTTAAGTACAATACGGGCGTTTTTGCAGCCTTTAAGGCGCATGCCGAGCAGAAGCTATTGGTATCTATGCTCCTTGATGAGGAGGGCAATCTACGCTCATTTAGAGAGTTTCGCAAGGCCGTTAAGGCGGTCAATATCCAGTGGAATGAACAGTGGTTGCGTACCGAGTACAATACCGCCGTACGCTCAGCCCGCTCTGCCGCCAACTACCAAGATGCCCTCCGCTCGAAGGACACTTATCCTAATCTGGAGTACCTCATCAGTAGTGCTCGTGATAAACGAGATGAGCACCTCGAATTAGTTGGAACCATTCTACCGATAGAGGACCCATTTTGGGATATCTACCTTCCGCCGTGGGACTGGAATTGCCAATGCAGCTTCCGCCCTACAGATAAGCCTGCAACGGGTGTGCCTAAGATCACCCAAATGATACCTCCAACATTCCAAAACAATCCAGGCAAAACTGCCGAGTTCGTTAAGCTTAACGAACACCCATACCTCAAGGGCAAGGGCGTAGCCACCTGCCCCGAGTGCCGCCGACAAGGACTGGTGTCAAGTGGCTCTGGCGACGAGCTCTGCCAGATGCACCAGCAGGCAAGGGAAGAGCATGTACAAAAATTAGACTCTAAAGAAACAACAAAAAGACTTTTAGCTGTCCTTAGACCCAAGGAGGTTCGCTATCCTGAATTTAAGGGAAAACTCGGTAAATTCGTGCGAAATTCTGTCACTGAGAATATGCGTTACGGCGAATTGTACCCCATTAAGAAAGAGGTTCTTGAAAATATTGATGAGTACTTGAACGCAGAATACATGCACAAGTTCAAAAAAAATGTAAAGAGAAGCAAGGATAACTATGTCTTAGGCTACCATAAATTTACAATTAAATACAAAGGGAATAATCCGATAGGAAAGGATAGAAACATTGAACTGCAATTTGAAGAGCGGGAAACGGGTGAAATAGTCTTCCACTTCATAAAGCTGATATAAAAAGAAAAGTGGTAATAACCCGTCACCACTCTGTTCGTCGCCAGGGGTCGCAGTTATCACCACTTCTTTGATTTCTCACCACAAAGGTACGTAAACAATTTAATATGAACAAACAATGGATATTCAGGAGTTTGCAGTAGTAATCGAGACGAAGAATAAGCAGCTACAAGAGTTTATCCGCTCGCAGGCGGTAAAGGATATTGTGGGCACGGAAGCTGTAGCACACTTCAAGCGAAGCTTCGAGGATGAGGGCTTTACCGATGAAACGCTCAACCCTTGGAAGGAGGTGGAGCGACGGAAGCCCGAATCGCCCTGGTTTGGACACTCGGGGCAAACGAGGAAGTTTAGTCTTGAGCGGACCAGTGCACCTATCCTGAATGGCGAAACAGGCTTACTCAAAGACTCTATCCGATACACCTACCTCCCTGATGGGGTGCGTGTCTCCAATAGTGCTCCTTATGCTGCAGTGCATCAGTACGGCCAACCAGCAAAGATCTACGGCAAAAAGCCATTCACCATGCCAACACGCCCATTTATAGGGCGTAGCAAGGTGCTCATGCGTAAAATCGAAGAGAAAATATATAGTAAAATATTAGACATCGTAAAGAAATGAAACCAATTTACACCGCCCTCCTCGGGCAACTACAGACCATCACTCAGCTTAAATACATCGACATGGATACGGGGCAGCTCGAAGTGGGATTCGCGGAAACCCAGCGACCACCCATCGCCTACCCAGCCGCACTTATTACTATTTCTGTGAACCGCCAGCAGGACATTACTGAAGTCTCTCAGCTATGCAATGCGAGGGTAACTATCCGCATCGCAGATGACACCTACATGCGTACGGCAGCGCACCAATCGGAGCGGTCGAGATCACTACAGATTTACGACCTTGTGGAGGAGGTGCGGGAGTGCCTGCAGGGATTTACAGGTAAAGAATCCTTTAGTCCTCTCTCTCGTATCAGTCAGGAGCGTGAGCGACAGAGCAATGGTTTATTTGTCTATCGATTAGATTTCGAAACCACCTTTATTCAAGTTTAGTCAAAGAGCGAACGTTGGCGTGGCATCGGTGGATTGCTTTCGCTCTCTTTTGCCCGCTGCAGGTGGCGGTAGAAGGTGCGGCGGCTCATCGGGTAGATGTGTTGGACAATAGAGCGGTACACCCACTCTTTGGAGCGATCTTGCCGACCTGGCTCATAGTTCGCCTCCACAATCTCTTGTATGATCAGCGACATCTTACGTGTATTTCTGTGTACTTTTCCCATCCCATCTACCTTCTTCTCACAAATATAACGTTTATTCAGCAAAAAGCAGAGTGGGACGTGCCTCACGGCATATCCCACTCCTCATTAATCACTTTACAATTATGAAAAAAAGAAATTATTAATATCCAAAACATCCCTCATAGGGGTTGCATTTTTCCTCGTTCGTGCCCTCATCGATGAGCCTTAGAGCCTCCTTCCAGCCGGGGAAGCCACCGAGGTTACGATCATCAATGTAGAGGTCGGCATACACTTTTCGGCAATCATTCGAGTAGCGCTCGAAGTTCTCTCGAGCGTTACAATTGATGTTGTCAAAGGGGATACCCTTCTCCAGCAAAAAGTTAATGGCATCGGTCTGATCTTGCCCCTCTCTGCACGTCCATATAATAAGATGATGCCCCCGCCTCTTCAGCTCCTGCATGGCATCCCTTGCACCATTCACCACTACTCCAACTTCTGGGTATGGGCTGGCATTTATTACGCCATCAAAATCTACTGCTATTACCATCTTCCTCATACTCATCTTCAACCTCCCTTTGTTTCTCTCTCAATCTGTCTCTTAACTCACTTTTCCAGTCGCTTAAGCTGACCGTCACAGCCTCATAATCCGCATTTCTTAACGAGGTCTGCATATCATTTATAAATGAAAGGTCCGCCCTAATCGCTTCTATGCTATTCCTATCTTTTTCCATATCGTTTATAATATTGAGGGGGTGCCAGGAGTGATTTTTTGCTGCTTTGCTCCCTAGGTTGATGCCACTGCATTTCACCCCCTCATGTTAATTACCAAAACATATTCTCATCCTTTATGATTTTCTTAGCCTCGCTATTGCGATATTTCGCCCTTGGCGCAATCAAATTAAGAGTTTCTTGCGCTGAGTAATATGGACGATTGATTTCCCACAGATGAAGGAGGTACTCCTTCTTATTACGTTTCGGCGAATCGATATGACTACTTGTCGTACGCTGATTGTTACTTATTTCAATATTACCCATAACAGTTACATTTTCCTTACATTTCACTCACTTCGCCCACTTCTGTCATGGATAAGGGGACTGTTGTCCAGCCGTTATGGTCATCTTTGATTTCGCAGCGAATGTATCGCTTCGAAAGGGTAGGTAAATAGCTCTCCTCGATGATTTTCACCGCTTCCAGGAACTCCTCCGATTTAGTTTCTTCGGCGATTCTTCTCAGCTGAATCACTCGACTAGCTTTGAGATTCCCCTTACTGTCCTTAGAAAGTAATCGGAATACCATATCCACCAGGGCTTTGCTCTTGTCATCGCCCACTAGGCTCTCTAGGTACTTTCGGACCATCTGAATACCGTCGTCCACTGTGTCACGGTATCCGTCGATAGTGTGATAACCAAGAGTTACCCTCATGGTGCTATCGGAATTGGTGAAAGTGTGTGAGCGCTGCCCCTCGCTGACCAAGCCCAGTACATCGCCTTTCATGCGAATCAGCTCCTCGAACTGCTGAAATACTCGTTCCTTGCTCATGCCTAGCCCATCACTGACCTGCTGAAGGCTTGGCACCACGGCCTGTAACGTCTCATCGACTAGTTCACGATAGGCGTCGCGGTTCTGCTGACGAGTGTTCTCCTCCTCTTTCTTCTTTTTCCACGCCTTGTACTCCTCAAATTCTTTTCTCTCTTGCTCTGTCATGGTACTCATTGTTATATCATATTTGATTGTTAATTATAATTACCTCTTTTTATCATTTGTGCCGTAGTCACATTCGTGTAATAGACGCACTTCCTCTTTTTATCCTTTTGGGGCTCCACCACGGTCACCTCCTCCTCTTTTTCTTTCTTCTTCTTTCGGTTGATCGCGTACATCTTTCGTCTGAGTTTTTCGAGCTCCTCCTCATTGAGCTGGTGGAACTCCTTGCCCGCAATTCGCGACTGACTTACGAAGCGATTCACTGCCTCCCAGTCGCTCGTATCGATGCCATAGCTTTTCAGTAGCTTAAGCACAGCCGAGCGTTTACGCCTCTTTTCGGGATTGGCTTTGGAAGGCTTGAAGCCTGTCTGCTTTCTCAGTTCTGCCCTGAGCTTCACGAGCTCACCACCTGTGAGCTCACGCAAACTATTTGTCCTCCCATCGGAAACACTTTCGCACATCACACGTTTAAGCTCCTCTGCTTCCAGCTCTCCTGCTAGCTTATTAATCATCGCCCAGATGTCGCTATATCCTCTCATGTCACTCTCTTATGTTTAGTTGTTCGCTGACGGTGTAGGCCACCATCCTATCGTAAGGCCCCATCATCACTCCTGTCACCATCCGATAGACCATCGCCATAGTCGCCACCTCAGAGTAATTCATACTGATAGTGTACTTTTCCTTCTGACTCAGGAGACGTTGCCCGAGTCTCTGTGATAGTTGCACCAGGTTGAAGAATTTTCCCTCCTCTTCCTGAGTGAGTCCCTTTCTCGCCTCGAAAAAGGAGACAGCTATCAGTGTGACCATCGCCACACTTCTTAGTTCAGCAAAGGATAACTTCATTTTCTTTCTCTCGTGCATAATCCGCAGACGGCTGTTGTACACTGTTCTTTCTTCTATACTATTCATCGTTTCCTTTTTTATTGCTCTTTTCCCCAATAAATCTCTGCCTTCTCCTTCCAAATGTCGAACTCGCCTCGCTCACCGATAAAGCGGCCCTTACTGAAAGCCCTATACCCTTCCACCCATATCTTTAAGGAGGCATCGTACATCACACTCACTGCTTCGTTGCCTGCTGGGTTATTGCCACTGGCATGGCTGATGAAAATAAGCAGGTGCTTCGGGAAACGCTCCTTGAACTGGATGTAATCGATATAACTCATGCGGGTGTATTGAAAGGAGTCGATAATCACGATGCGTGGGCTCCGCTTTTTCTCGAGTCGCTCTCCGAGCTCCTCCATACTTTCGCTGATAATTCGTAGGGAGCCGTTCACCTCCATCATCCCAAATCGCTTGAGGGTGTTCGCCATCGTGAGGCCTGTGCCCTCCTCCAGCGAGTTAAATAACACAATGCCATACTTGCAGAGCTCCTTGGCGAGCATCATCGTAAACGAACTCTTGCCATTGCCACTCTTGCCCCATATAATCCAAGTGCCACACTGCTCTGGCTTGCCGAAAAAGGCTTGCCACTCCTCTGACAGCTCAAAGGTTTCCAGCTTCTGATTGAGCACCTGACTCACCGATAATGCTTGCTTTGCCATATTATTCTCCTATATCGTCCGATTTATCCGTTTATAGTCGCGGATAAATCCGTTAGTACTTCCCAATAAATCCGCTAATAGACGCGGATGCCTTCCTGATGCTATTCACCATACATTTCAGCATTCTATACTGATGCTTTAGCATTTTCCCACTCATCTTTTAATAACTTGTTTATTTTATTTGCTTCCTTCGCTAATCTCTTATGCCCATGATCGCGATATAGTAGATGAAGCTCTCGTGAACCCTGCACAGTATAGTAGACCTGATCGTAAGTGTACTCTGGCATAGTTGCTGCTATCTCAGGTAACGTCATATTTGACTCGATAAGCACTTTAAGCCTATTAGTATCAATCTCTGGAGCCTCTGAGAGTAGTCGCTTACGCTCCATCTCCTCCTCCCATCTCTTCTGTCGGGCATCATAAAGTTGTTCCCAATTTTTATGAACTTTCCAAAGGACGAGACTTCGAGAAATCGTAGCTCTATCAATTCCTGTAACTCTATATATTTCGTTGATAGACACCCCATATCTGTAGAGTGTCACAATCGTATCCTTTTTCTCCTCTACGTGTTTTGCATTCGTAAACGTACCCGAATTTTTTCGTGGAGGGCGTCCTAATAACACTCCCATCTTTTTTCGTAGTGCCAAACCTTCCAGCGTTCTTTGCTGTATGAGCTGTCTCTCAATCTCGGATGCCAATCCAAACGCAAATGCAAGTACCTTAGATTGAATGTCATTACCCATGTGATACCCCTCCTTTACAGTGTGAATTTCCCCTCCCAATTTCATCACTTTATTCAGGATCTCCATTACCATTAAGAGATTTCTACCGAGCCTACTGATCTCGCTAGAAATGAGTATATCACCCGCCTCCATTTGATTAAGAAGCTCCCCTAAGTGTCTTTTTGCGTAATCAACACCACCTGATACGCCATCATCCACTACATACTCATCAATAACCCACCCCTTATCCTTCGCGTATTCATCAACCCCCTGCTTTTGACTATTTATATCCTGCTCCGAAGAGCTCACTCTTAAATAACCGTATATCATAATCCTAGTATTTCTTTTATTTTTTCTTCGTTGTTAGGTCTTTTATTTGCATAATCTGCAAGACTCTCATCCTCTTTTAAGGCACCCACCTTTTCAAGCCTTTCTATCACTTTAACGATATCAAAGACTGGTCTTTTATGCATTTTTGTTAGTTGTATATCTATATAGTTGATACTTCCTAGCTCGTGTGCGATCTCTGGAAAGCACCGATTAAACTCTTTTTTCGCTAAGCCCCAATCCAACTCCATATCACGCCCTAAGTTTCAACACACACTTTTTCACCCGCCTCAAATCAAAATCAAATTGCTCTGCATCTCTAATCACATTATTGATAGTTGATTCATTTGTTATTCCATTTCCTGACTTTCCCCATATAATCCAAGTTCCACACTGCTCTGGCTTGCCGAAAAAGGCTTGCCACTCCTCTGACAGCTCAAAGGTTTCCAGCTTCTGATTGAGCACCTGACTCACCGATAATGCTTGCTTACTCATAATTCACTATCTTTGTAGCATTATTAACTAAAACAAATTCACCATGGTACAATTAAGTATGTTTACAGAGGTTTATGTCTCAGGAGGTGCGTCCGAGCTCTCTTCCGAAGATGTTCATCTACTAAAGCAGACCCTTCAGGGCTTCCGCTACATCCTTGAGCTCTTTGGTTTTGACCCTGAACTTCTACAGGTTGGGTACAAGAACTGGGCTTTTGATTTTCGCTCTGCTCCTGAGGACGAGATACATCCACGTTTTTCAAGAGAGTGCACGCACTTTCATTGTTGGGACATTGATGTGGAAATACAGGTCGAGAATCAAAGTAAAGCCTATCGAATGTCGGCCCTAATGGAGCAGCTACACGCGTCCCTTCAGTATTGCATGCCGAAGGATAATGTTGAGGTCTCAAATCTGGACTTGCGATTGGACGGCACCCCTCTATTACCTTCAATATAAAATCAATTGTTTTAGAGTCATCAGCACTTATCGCTGATATATTTACCTCTGTTCTTTCGTTCGTCTGTATTACTTTAATATCCATAATTCACTTCTTTTTTCTCGGAGAGTTTTTTCACGCTCTCGGAGAGTTTTATATTTTTCTTGGAGTTCAACATTTATAAATGCGGGTTAATCAGTTTCTATAAACGGGTAAATCCGTTTGTACACACGGATTTCTCCGTTTGTACACACCGTTACTCACGCCCTTAACTTCAACACACACTTCTTTACTCGTCGCAGGTCAAAATCAAATTGCTCGGCATCTCTAATCACGCTATTGATGGTGCAGTCATCGAGGATGCCATTCGCCTTGCAGATACCGTAGATATCGCTCGGAGTGGTTTTGTCCACCACATAAAATCGCCGACCGATCCTCGAGTGCAGTTCGTTATACCCTCGTTTGTTATGTCTTAGCCCGCTATTCATACGCTTTTCAATGTAGTCGGTGCTGAGCATGACGATACCGCAATGCCCCTCGAGGTAATTATAAATGGTCACACAATAGAGCAAGATGCTATCGATCAGCTTGTCGGCTTCGTCGAGTATCAAGACTGGGTTAT
Organism: Porphyromonadaceae bacterium W3.11; assembly: GCA_030434245.1. NCBI lineage: Bacteria > Pseudomonadati > Bacteroidota > Bacteroidia > Bacteroidales > Porphyromonadaceae > Porphyromonadaceae bacterium W3.11. The sequence goes on along the minus strand of JAUISX010000001.1, from coordinate 287,462 downwards.
TTTTATTCCTAAGCACCTCAATCAAAAATTCAAGTCGGGCCCGCAAACCACTCTCCACACTCTTCTCACCGAGGGCGGATAGACAAGCATCCAAAAAATCAGAACGCTTCATATCTTCGCTACACAACACATATACGGCATTGGCATTGCGGGCAGAGTAATTGCGGGCAGTAGTGCTTTTACCTGCTCCAGCGTCAGCCACCAACCAAGTACAGCTTGATTTATCTTGTGAGTCCTTTATGACGGCACATATCTCCTGATATGCAGCAGTCTCCACCTCCACCCATCCATCGCTCTTGGTGCAGAGCTTAGCGTATAGGCTACTCCACATCTCATCCGATATCACCTCATCTCTATTGCCTCGGATAATGTCGCCAACGGTGGTGGTACCGATAGCGAGGTGGTTAGCGGCCTTTCGCTGTGAGCCTAGTCGGGACACCAGCTCTTTAAGTTTAGTTCTAATAAGTTCTTTATTCATAATTAGTAGTAATGTTTTTATATTATAATTTCTCGATTAGTTTTCCTTTCATTTCTTGATTGGTGAGTGGTCGTACATCGGACCAATCCATCTTACTCTCTACCTTCTTAATCACCGCCAGCGATGTGGTGGCATTCTTAAGCGAAATAGTAACATCATCCACTTTGGCAAGCTCTTGTGCAAGCTCCACAGCACGCTCATTGTCCGCTTTGGATGCCCCAAGCATACGGGGGTAGTTGCTCTTTTCATGCTGCTGATACTTGATATCTATGGCCTTTCCAATCGCATCTCTACGCACCCGCATCTCCTTATCCGCATCCAGTAGCTTTTTGGTCAGTTCATCATCCTTCGCGGTGCGGTCTTCTGCCGCCATAGCCACTTTAATGGCTGGGTGTAGATAACGCTCAAACCTCCACACATCGCCCTTATCCACTCGGTAGATGGCGATTTTCGTAAGGTCCAGAGGGTCATACTTCACGCCAAATTGTCGGCGGGTGTTGCTCATACGCCACTCGATATCAATTTCGCCATCGGGTGTATAGGCTTCGTAATAATACTCCTTATTATCCTCTGTGATGGTAAGCCCGCCCTGCAGGAAGGTGCTTTGCCTTGGTCGCTTCTCCCAGAATAGTTCCACATAATCTTCGGTGGTGAGCTCCATACGATCTGGATTGACCCGCTCTACTTTGTACAGCTGCTCACGAGTAAACTCGCCCTCTACCACTTGGCTATTCCACTGATGGATGCAGTTGGCGGTAAACTCCTTGAGGGTGTCGTAGGTGGGTAATTTGTCGAGATTAGCATTAATCCACTCAAGGTTGGCTGCGCTCAGCTCGCTCTTGGAGGTGATGTTGTACCCAGTAAAGTAGGGGTAATGCCTGAGGATGCTAGATTGGAATTGCCCAATGAGGCTTTCAGCTGGGTTGGCTTGCTTGCGGTAAGGGGTCTTGAATCGCACACCCACTTCGGTCATCTTCGAGAAAAATCCAACCCTGTCAAGCTTACGCTGTGAGCTCTGATTGTCCATCACCAGTTGGAAGGGCTTCACCCCTGCTACATCCATCGCCATCCGATACGCTTGGTACTGCGAACCGAAGGCACTCTCCTGACCCAAGGACCACCCAACGCAATAGCCTGTACAGACGTCGAATATCATGTAGATATCGGTGTGGACCCTTTTACCCTCTTTATTGAGGTAGTAGATATTGAACTTCGTGCCGTCTGCCGCCCACAGGGCATTGGCGTATCTAGGCTTTTCGAGTCCGATAAGCTGTGCACCATACTTAGCATTCGCAACGCTCTCGCCCACCTGCTGGCCGAGCCACAAGGGCTTAATCGCGGGATCTTTGAGATAATCACGGATGGTACTGACACTCTGGATAGTTTCCCATCCCTTTTCGATGGCAAATTGATTGTATGCCAAGAGGGCACTATCGAAGTCATGCACATACTCACGATTGCGCATCAGGGCAATGAGGTATTCACCTGCCTCTTGGGTGATCTTCGCCGTATTGCTGTTGCCAATTTTGCCACTGATCAAGCACGCGTATCCCTCTCGCTTATATTCGTTCACCTTCTTCTGTAGGCGGCTCATACTCTTAGGCAGGGTATGGGCGTAGTCCTGGCGTAGCTCCTCGCTATACTGGTGGAGCAATTTCCAAGTATTCGTGCGTCTGTTGTTGAGTTTATTAGTCATCTGCTGGAGCTCAGCTTGGCGGGCGATGATCGCATTCAGAACTCGGGCATTAAGTTCATATTCATCCGCGAAGTGATCCTCAAGACCAACCATTTGCCCACCCAACTCATATTGGAACTCATAATTGAAGTATATTTTTGCGTCAAAATCCTCTGGCAACCAAGCCAGCTCGCCTTTTGGCTGGAGGAGCTCGTGCGGATCACCATACCTCTCGATGATTGCCGCCTTGGCTTTTTTGGGCAGGGTATCGTAGTCAACGAGGGCAGTTACACCCTCACCGTACGCCTTGCGGGCATAGATCGCAGTTTTGCGTTGCAACCAACTCAGAAGAGTTCTGTAATTTACGATTGGCGGCTCGCCAGTCGTAAGGTCATCAAAACTCATACATATACGCCCCTGGTAATACTCCATAAACACTTATATTTGTAACTAGAACTTGTATTGTCTAATCTATTTTGATTGTAGTAATATGTATAATGGTAAATATGAAACTGTGATAGACCTAAGAATAGAAAGTGAGTATCACGCTGAATGTCTAGAAATAACCAAGCTCGCTAAAAAGCTTTGTGACTCCTGGGCATGTGCTGGTGTTAGATACTCAGAGCACAAATCTGCTAGAAAAGGAGATGTACTTCGTCGTGACCTGCTCATTTATCAGACTGCTTACGCTCATGAGACTATCATCTTTAGAGAGTCATTACAGTGTGCGTTGCTTAATTTTATCTTCAGTGGCAATGTAAAGTTCAGAGTTAGACTTACGACCCCGATAGACAATCAAATCAAATAGACCCTCGCTCTTTTCGGGCACCTCTTCAGCCAATATATCACTGACACGGGAGGTAATACCTGCTGTGTTAATTTCTCGTATTGCTTCATCGCAGAGGGATTTGATGTTTTGCAACTCTTCTAATAGATGCTCCTCGAGGTTTGCAGGTATCTCTTTTAGTCCTTGCTTCTCCAGCTTATTATCCCATAACTCCTGTTCCTCTTGGGGCAATAGCCCGCATGTGCCAATCATATTTTCCATATTGTTATCCTTTCTATATGTAGCTTCTTGGTAGTACTCCATATTCTTTCGCTACTTACTGCACATCAACTTTTCGAATGTACTTCTCTTGCAGGCGGGTGTATCGGTCCACACTGAGACCCTTCTGTCGCTCCTGCTCTTCGCCATCGACATATACAATGGTGAGGGCATTGCCTAGGTCGGTCTCTATCCGTAGGCGGCCGCCATAGGTCTGCACCATGCGACCAACAGGGTAGCTGGTCTCCAGCTTATCACTGCCCACCACTTCACCACCCATCTCGATGGCTGCGGTGCGGATCTTGGGGTACAACGCACTCTCTCCTCGATAATTTAAGGCACGCCAAATCGTAGTTCGGTTCACCTCAAAGAGCTGCATCAAGCGCTCGCGAATTTCGTTCGTAACAATAATCTGCTTCATATTCGGTATATTTGTAGCCATTCAACATTGTTTATCTGCAAACAAAGATACGCAAGATTTCTCAACTATGCAAGAAAACAAACAAATTAATTCGATTATTAAGCGAAATATCTTGAGCTACCTGGAGTACAAGGGTATTTCACAGTATCAATGCTATAAGGACACTGGCATTACCCGCGGTGTTCTTTCGCAAGACAATGGCATTAGTGAAGATAACCTGATGAGATTTCTCAACTATTATTGTGATGTCTCACCCGATTGGCTCTTAACAGGACAAGGCGATATGCTTCGCAAGGTGCCTGCCGTCGCTTCATTCGACTACTCTACACAACGAAATCAGCCAGAGGTGAAGACCATTGGTGATTTTAAGGTGGAGGAAAAGCAGATACAGCAGCAAAAGGTGCCTCTATACGAACTGGAGGCAACAGCAGGGCTTTTTGCACAAGGTGACATCAGCCAACACATCATTGACTACATCTCTATACCAAACGCACCGAGGTGTGATGGGGCAATTGTAGCACGAGGCGACAGCATGGCACCAACCGTCAAGAGCGGAGATATACTACTATATAAGGAGCACGACATTAATAATATAATGTATGGGCACATGTATATCGTCGATTTCGATATGGATGGCGACTCCATGATCGTGGTTAAGTATGTACAAAGGGTAGATGGAGAGGAGGGCAGAATCCTACTAACTTCGGAAAATGAGAGGTACCAACCGATGTATATATCATTGGAGCAAGTGAGGCACATCGCACTCGTAAAGGTATCCGTATCCTTTCATACCATAGCATAATACAAACGACTCGTACCTATGGAAATTCACAAAAACAGGCACAACAAAGCATATACAACTAATATACAGTATGTTAAGCCATTTATTCGAGAAAAAGTGTGTATTTTGTGGGGGTACTTAGTGGGTACCTTAAAACCATATTTCACCGGTTTACGTCTTCAAAAGGTGCATTTGTCCATATCCTACTTACACACTTTGTGCGCTCAACTGTCCACCCTACCGTCCACCCTACAATCCCATTTCGTTTTGATTTAACATTTCAAAATGTCCACCCTACTGTCCACCCTACTGTCCACCCAAGGGTAAAAATCACCGCTCGAGCATCCTCCGACCACCCCTCAAATCGCCAATAATCGGTGCTCAAAATTCGCCCAAACGACCACCATTCGACCACCCCTCGACCACAGACACAACAAAAGCGGAAAGCCAGCCCACAAGCCAGCTTTCCGCCCTTTTTACCCACAATTACGATGCTATTTCAATGCTCCAGCATCACCCGATTAACATTTACTCGACCATCCTTCGACCATCCACCCCCAAAATTAACCCAAAATCAACCAAAATAAACATTTCGTTTTCTCCATCACCTCTCCATCATTCCATCATAACCCACTATCATATAAACACATACGACCCCTAAACCCCTATATTATCCAAGTACGCTTCGTTCCCTCCCCCCTATATGTCTAGACGAAAACGTGGCTATAATTGGTCTTTGTACTTACAATTTGAAGCATTTTTTATTATGGTCTCAGTATTGATGTGTTTAAAGTGGGAGACTTTTGAGTTTTTGGTTGATCTACATGGCTCTTAAGTTGGGAGGCTTTAATAAATATCGTTCATTAAGTACCTAGGTTATAGACTTTTCATTGTGATTTTTGAGCTCAATCAGTTGTTTCTCATGTATAATGTGTCTGCCCGAATGATTTGTTTATGGCATGATACTCAAAAAAAGCTTTTCTGTTAGAGAAATTTCCTTAAGTTTGTGGTATATGTTTACACAATAATAATAGTAACGTGCAATTATTTATGGTTTCAAATAAAATTAAATCACTCGAAGCTGCAGTGAGTCTAATACAGGACAATGAGGTTATCGTACTTGGTCATGGGTCTGTCTCTCCAGGATGTGTTGTTGAAGAACTCGTTCGTCAGTCCGATCGTTTTAGGAATTTATCTATCTTTCATCTGATATTTATGGGGAAGCCTCTTCACATGGCTCCAGAGATGAAGGATCACTTTAGGGTTATTTCTCCATTTATGTCAGGTAAGGAGATGCGAGCTGCTATGAATGAAGGACGTGCTGATTTTATCCCATGTCACTTTAGTAGAGTTCCTGAGCTTTTTGAGAAAGGTAACTCGGTAGCTCCTGACTGGGCCGTGGTCCAGGTAACGCCTCCAGATGCTCAGGGGCGATATAGTTGTAGCTTGTCGACTGATTACACCTTGCCCGCCGCTAGATCTGCAAAAAAGGTGATGGCCATAGTTAATCCAACATTACCATATATAGGTGGAGATAACTTTTTGTTAGAGGATGAAATTGATGTCATTGTTGAGGATAGTACTCCAGCATACACTTTACCTAAGGTCGAGCCTAGTGATTTAGATCAAAAGATTGCTGCATATTGTGCTGATTTGATTCCGGATAGAGCCTGCTTGCAAATAGGTATCGGTGCATTACCTGATGCCGTACTTAGTCGTCTGTCTGGTAGGAAGGATCTTGGTGTCCATACAGAATTGCTAACTCCTGGCGTCCTAGATCTCTATAAGAGTGGAGCTATTACGGGTAAGTACAAGGCTGTACATCCAAATAAAATGGTAGCATCCTTTACTATTGGTGATAAGGCCTTATATGACTGGCTTGATGACAATGATGAATTTGAGCAATATCCTGTGGATTATGTCAATAACCCATACGTCATAGGTCAGAACCCCAATATGATTTCCATCAATTCATGTGTAGAGATAGACCTCTTTGGTCAAGTCTGTAGTGAAAAGATTGGTGGCAAGTTGTTTAGCGGATCAGGAGGTCAATTTGACTACGTTAGAGGTGTAAGGTTATCAAAAGGGGGCAAAAGTATTATCGCTACACAATCAACCGCTAAGGGAGGTACTGTGTCTCGTATTCAGTCACTCCTATCAAAGGGGAATGTGGTTACAACGATGAGGAATGATGTAGATTATATCGTTACTGAGTATGGGGTGGCAAAGCTTCTTGGGAATACAGAAGCTGAAAGAGCAAAGCAACTGATCAGCGTAGCACACCCTAATTTTAGAGAGGGGTTAGAGGAAGAAGCAAGAAAAATTTTTGGTAGAGAAATCTACTAAGAACGAGTCTTTTTGATACGATAAAGGAAAAGATATGGCTGAGAATAAACACAATCATTTTGCACTTTGTATAGGTCGTTCTTTTGGTAGTGGTGGCTTGAAACTCGCGATGTCACTTCAAGAGAGATTGGGGATAAAAGTGTATGAGAAAAATATTTTGGACAAAGCTGCCGAAGACGCTAATATCAGAAAAGCACTCTTTGAGAAAGCTGATGAGGAAAATAAATTTAATATGCCTATAGTATATGGTGCGGGATTAGGCATCCCTAATTCATTCTTCATATATACTAATAATTACTTGTCCAACGAGCACCTTTTTACAATGCAGGCGGAGACTATAGAGCGTTTAGCTGAGCAAGAGTCTGCAATTTTCGTCGGTAGATGTGCAGATTATGTCTTACGAGATCATCCGCAACTATTGTCTATTTTCGTGGCTGATACGCTTGAAAGTAGGGTCAAAAACGTTATGGAAAGATTATCTCTAGAGTCAGAAGATGAGGCTATATCTGAGATTGAAAAAGCGGATAAGAAGAGAAGGGAATATTATACATTCTATACATCAAGAAATTGGGGAGAGGCTTGTAATTATGATCTTTGTTTGAGACTAAGTGACATTGGCACAGATTATGCTGTTAATATCATAGTGGAGCTAATGAAACATAAAGGCTTTATCAAAGATAAATAATTATGAAGCGAGGAAATATGTTAGAAAAGAAAGATAAAGATATTTTATATAATAATAGAGATCAGACAAATCAATCAGATATTCAATTTGTTACAGAGAATCCCTTTAAGGACGATGAAGATAAGGGGAAGGATGAGTATGGAGAATTAATGAATAGCTCTAACTCAACCAGTAGTGATAGTTCTTCTGCAAAGCGAAGTGCCAAGAAGAAAAGTGATACGCCTACGCTGGACAAGTTTGGCACATGGCTTAATGAACAAGCTAAGGAGGATAAGCTAGATCCTATCTATGGTCGCGAAGATGAACTTCAGCGAATAGCCCAGATATTATCTAGAAAAAAGAAAAATAATCCTCTCTTACTGGGTGAGCCGGGGGTAGGGAAAACTGCAATTGTAGAAGCCTTAGCCCAGCGAATAGTACGCAATGAGGTCCCCATCTTTTTGCTCAATAAGAGGATTGTGGAGGTGGATCTTGGGAGTATTGTGGCTGGTTCGATGTATCGTGGACAGTTTGAGGAAAGAATGAAGGGTATGATTCAGGAGCTGAAGAGTCATCCAGATATTATCCTTTATATTGATGAGATACACACTATCATAGGTAGTGGGAATACTCAGGGTGGGTTAGATGCTGCCAATATTCTCAAGCCTGCACTTTCTAGAGGTGAGATACGCTGCATTGGAGCTACCACACTAGAGGAGTATCGTAAAACTATTGAGAAAGATGGGGCGATGGATCGCCGTTTTCAGAAAATAGTGGTGCCAGCTCCGGATAATAAGGAGACGTTGGCTATCCTTAAGAAGCTCCGCCCTCGATATGAGGAGCATCATCATGTGAAGTACTCGGAGGAAGCTCTCGAGGCTGCAGTGAAGCTATCGGATCAATATGTTACAGACCGCTTTTTCCCTGACAAAGCGATTGATGCTCTTGATGAGGCTGGAGCATATGCTTTTATGAAAGGTCAGAAGCCTGTTGACTTCTCTCAGTTTGACGCAGAGATTGAAGAGATGCGAGCATTGAAACTTAAGGCTGTTCAGGAGGGGGATTATGAAATGGCCTCAAAGTATAGAGATGAAGAGAAAGCTAGCATCCAGAAGCTAGAAGAATACAAAGAGGCTCTGGAGAGTGGTGAATCTATGACTGAGGATGTCATTGTGACAGTTGAGGATGTAGAGAGAGTAGTCTCATTATCTAGCGGGGTTCCTATTGAGTCTTTTACCAAAGATGACCTAGAAACACTTTCGAAACTAGGGGATAGACTTAGAGAAAAAGTGATTGGACAGGATCATGTCGTAGAGGCGGTAGCAAGTGCGATTCAGAGGAATAAAGTGGGCTTAAGGGATCCATCTAAGCCTATCGGGACATTCCTATTCTTGGGTTCTTCTGGTGTAGGTAAGACACATTTGTCTAAGAAATTGGCCAAAGAACTATTTGGTAGCGAAGATGCTATGATCCGAATTGATATGAGTGAATTTATGGAGAAGCATACTGTCTCTCGATTGGTTGGAGCTCCTCCTGGATATGTTGGATATGATGAAGGTGGCGAGCTGACAAAGAAGGTAAAGAGAAGACCTTACTCTGTTATTCTATTTGACGAGATAGAGAAGGCTCATGCAGATGTTCATAACCTTCTTTTGCAGCTATTAGACGATGGTGTCCTTACGGATAGTAATGGTGGCAAGGTAAACTTTAAGAATACTATCATCATTATGACCTCTAATGTGGGGACTAGGCAGTTGAATGAGTTTGGAACGGGTATTGGGTTCCGGGATTCTAAGACTGAAGATGTCTCTAAGTTGTCAGAGGAGGTAATACAGAAGATGCTGAAGAAGACCTTTGCTCCTGAGTTCCTTAATCGTATTGATAAGATAGTCACATTTAATGCTCTCTCTATTGCAGCTATCCGAAAAATCGTAGCTATTGAGCTAAAGGAGCTTGATATAAGGTTGAAAGAGCTGAAGCTTAATGTGACATACTCCGATAGGGCTATGGAATTCTTGGCTAAGAAAGGCTTCGATCCTAAGTATGGTGCTCGTCCTCTAAAGCGTGCTATTGCTACTTACGTTGAGGAGCTAATAACCCAAGGGTTGTTAGATGGTGATATTACTGAAGGTCACTCATATCATATAGACATTGATAATGACGATAATTCATCCAAACTGGTTATCAAAGAGCCTGAGTTAATTCAAGCAAGATAATCTATAGTTTTGAAAAAAAGATACCGATAAGTCATGAAGATTTATCGGTATCTTTTTTCTGTATTAGATATCTGTTTGTGACTTAATCAAGCCATATTACTAGATCATTGTCAGGTAAGCTGCTACTATGCAACGCTCCTTCAATAGTAGATAGTAATGGGGAGTATTTGGGAGCTGTCATATCAATTAATTGCTTTAGCTGTATCATGAGATCTCCGCTAGATGGGGTACTCTCCGAATTTTCTGAGTTATCTTCACTATAAGTAAGTCCAGTCTCGTCACCAGAGAGATGTCCCGCGTAAATATCCATTATAAGAGGAGTAAACTGAGGTACTAATTCTTTTATCATCATGGCTTGCGTATCATTCAGATTTCCAGGATAGCGTTTTTGAATGTAGCCAATTAAAAAGTTTGCCAACCCAGGTATTCCATCACGAATATGATTGTAGGAAAATTCCTCTAAGGTCATGCCATTAGTGATAGGGCCTTGTAGCTGAATCATATTACTTTTGATTTCTAACCGATCGTCATAGACCTCTATGACTCTATATGGACATGGGTAGGTGACGATAGATCCAGTCTCAATATCATATAGTAGTCCTTTAGAAAATCTGAGCGATACTATATCCTGAGCATGAAAGTGACCTGTGAAAATTGTTTTTATACCAGCATTGGAGAGGCGATGTGCAGTAAGTGGCCAGTTATCTACTAGATACTCTCGAGCCAAGTATGACTGCATTGGAAAGTGCTCTAGGATTCCGTGGTGCATCATAGTCAATACCTGTTTTCCCTCAGATATCGCTCGCTTCATTATCTTTTCAATCCACTTTAGTCTCTCCTCACTAATAGCACCACCCGTGTGAGGGTAATTTTCTTCAAGGTTATTGTCATATATGCACGAATCAATACCCAGTATCCAAATACCATTGAATGGTTCTGATACATAGCATAGGTCTGGTCCTTGTTCTATTAGGTTAGTGCCAGCGTAGCCATGATGGGCATAGATCTTCTTGAATTCATCAGGAGATGTTCGTTCGGCAGTGGTATAATGATCTCCAACATAATACCTAGAGTGGGGATTATTGATGTCGTGATTTCCAGGTACAACAAATGAGAGGGTTCCCACATCTTCTCTTAGTTGGTCAAGTTTTTTGCTTAAGAGGATATGATTGATTCTTTCACCATCTTTGGATAGATCTCCTGGCAGTAAGAGGAGGTCAGGCTTGATTGACCTTACTTCGTTAAGAAAATGGTCAAGGATAACTTCACTTTCTACCAAAAGCTTACGATCTGCATCAAGAACTTTTTGGAAAGATGATCCATTTTCTATTACCAGTTCATTTGACATCAGGTGTAGATCACTAGCTATGACTGCCTTTACTTTCATTTTTATTTATGAAATGTTGTACTTAAGAATTTTTTGTTTTCAAAGTTATGATAATAATATTACGACCTAATTATTATTGAGGTAAATTAAAGTGACTTCTGGGAACCTATATATAGTTTCATAGCTGTCTTAAATCAGACTTTCCTGATTTAAAACAGCTATAAAAGTCTGTATAATTAACGGTAGATAAAATGATTGATAATGATAGATTAATAGTAATCAAGATAATACATCTATTATATATGCTGAGAAAAATAATTATGGCAAAATATTTTTATGATATGTTGCAGTTATTAAAAACGCATATAATTGTACGTATTTCGAACATCTACTATAACATCTGGATTATCAATACTGAATCAGTCTTTCTTGCTCTTCCATATACCGTACAAAGCTATCAGCCCTATGATAACGAGTGCTGATATCCATATTATCTTTACAGCCATGCTTGAAATCCACACAACACCCTTTATAAGATAGGCGATAATAATTACAGCTAGGATAATCCCTATGGTCCAGAGTACTTTCTTAGTATTATTCATAATCAAAATATTTAATCAGTGATAACTTCTATATAGACAAATATAATATTTTAAACTCACAATAAATATCATTTCGGTTGAATTTTATATGCTTATCTATTACGATACGTACATTTAAGTCTGCTTATTGAGGTTACGAGGGTATAAAAAGTAATTATTTCCAATGGAAAAAAATCGCTATTTCTAGTGCCTGTATTTCGTCCTCTATTCTTGCTTTTACTTTGCTAGATTGTACTATACTTAACCGTCACTAAGAATTTATTAAGAAAAACGTGTATTATCTTACTAAAAAGCTAGATGATTTTGATTCCTAATACAATACACATACGATTTTAATTCCAGCAGGGGTTGTTTTAGTTTCTAATAAGTGGTAAGGAAGAGTAGATAGATTTATATTTTATATATTTGCTCTATTATTAATAATAAAATCGAAAAATCATACTTAATGGCACTCTATAAAATTGATCAAAGTGGTAATAAACTAGTAAGCATTAAGGAATCTCCGTTTAAGCTTGAAAAGGAGATTCAAAACTTAACTGAATTAAATTTAGACTTGCTTTTTGGACTTGATTTTGTCAAGTCGGAGTTTAGCTTAAATAACTTTAGACTTGATACTTTGGCTTATGATCATAATAGTAAATCATTCGTTATTATTGAATACAAAAGGGATAAAAACTTTAGTGTTATAGATCAAGGATATGCTTATCTTTCATTAATGCTTAATAATAAAGCTGATTTTATTCTTGAATACAATGAGAACTCAGCTGAAGTACTTAAGCGTGATGATGTCGATTGGTCACAATCAAGAGTGATCTTTATTTCTCCATCCTTTACAACTTATCAAAAAGAAGCTATTAATTTTAAGGACCTTCCGATAGAGCTTTTTGAAGTGAAAAGATATTCAAATGATATGATTATATACAATCGCATCAAGACGTCGGGTGCTAGCGAAAGCATTAAAACCATAAGTAGAGAAAATAAAGATATAGAAAAAGTTAATGAAGAAATCAGAACTTATACTGAAGAAGACCATTTAGTAAGAGCTTCTGAAAAAACGAAGGAGTTATATGAGACTTTTAGGACCCAAATATTGACTATTGGGGATCTAGAAGTTAAGCCCAAAAAGTTATATATCGCTTTTGTAGCAGACAAAAATGTAGTAGATATTCATATTCAGAAAAATGCTCTGAAGATGTGGGTGAATATTTCTCATAGCAAGCTAGACGATCCTAAGGGTATTGCTCGAGATGTTTCTAGTACAGGACACTGGGGTAATGGTGATTATGAAATTAAAGTAGACAATGATGAGGATATTGATTATATATTAAGCTTAATCAAGCAGTCCTATAAACATAACATGAGATAGTGCGTTTTACTCTTGCTTAGGAAAGCTATAAATGATATGATTTTCTGTTATTCTATAACTGGTGTTGTATTTTTAGATAACTACTTTTGTTATAAATATTTTGTTTTATAATAAGAAGATCTTAATTAGTAAAAGACTACCTGTATCTTGAATGAAATATTGGAGCGTATATGAAATTGTATAAGAGAGTATTGTTCGTAGTGCTATGCTTGCTCCCTTTGCTTAGCTATGCAGGGGAACAGAATAAGCAGACCTATGTGTATGCAACCCATGGTGCATCAGACGTTATGAAGATGGATATCTATTCAACTTCGTCAGCTGAAAAGCAGCCCTGTATAATATTCGTATTCGGTGGTGGGTTCAAAGATGGACGTAGGGACGCTGAAAAGTATCAGGATTTCTTTAATTATTTTGTAGATAAAGGTTTTGTGGTGGCCTCAATAGATTATCGCTTGGGTATGAAAGGAGAGAAAGCTCCTTCTATTTTCAATCAAAAGCCGATGATAAAATCCATTGAGTGGGCTGTAGAGGATCTATATAGAGCGACCAAGTACATTCTTGAAAATGCTAATGAAATGAATATTGATAGTGACCAAATCATTATTAGTGGTTCGAGTGCTGGTGCTATTACTGTCCTGCAAGCTGACTATGAGATGTGTAATGGATTTGAATCCGCTAAAATACTTCCTTCTGATTTTAAATACGCAGGAGTAATTTCCTTCTCTGGTAGTATATATAGTACTCAGGGGGCACTCAAGTATGAGATGGCTCCAGCTCCAACCCTTATGTTCCATGGTGATAAGGATAAGTTGGTCCCATATAATAGCATTAGATTTTTCAGAGTTGGGATGTTTGGCTCCAAATCTGTAGCAAAGCAATTCAAGACAAGTAACTATCCCTATCTATTTTATTCAATGGTGGACAATGGGCACGAGGTAGCAGAGTACCCAATGGTGGACAATGGGCACGAGGTAGCAGAGTACCCAATGGTGGACTTTTTGCCTGAGATATATCAGTTCATACAGGACTACATTTTTGGTAGGAAAAAGTTGCAGATAGATATAAACTACAGAGATATGAATCGGATTCCGAAAATGGTAGATAGTCCTAAAGATTTCTATAGCAAGTAACGTTCTTTTCCTCTTATAGGTGTGAATCGCTTTAGAATAAGGGGGATTGACTATAAATATTGAGGAGAGTGAGTACCAGTACTCACTCTCCTCTTATTTACTTTAAGGCTCAATCCAAATGGATTGGCACACATTACTCGTGACTACTATAATCACTCCAGCTCTTGATACTAATATCATCAAGTGAGATATTGCTGAACGCTGTGATGAAGGCTGATGCTAGTCTAGCATTCGTGATGACTGGTATATTAAGGTCAACCGCTGCTCTACGAAGCTTGTACCCATTAGTCAGTTCACCAGCAGTAAGGTTTTTATTAATATTTACTACAAAGTCAACGGCCTTATTATGAAGGAGGTCTAATGCTTGAGGCTGTTTCCCCTCCTGACTAGGCCAGTAGCATATCTCGCATGGGACCTTATTATAGTTCAGGAAGTTACATGTCCCCTCGGTGCCAAAGATCGTGTATCCATTCTTGTGTAGTAGCTTCGCAGCATCTAAGAGTGCTACTTTTTGCTTAGCACCCCCAGTTGACATTAATACCGCTTTCTGAGGTATCCTCTGTCCTACTGATAACATAGCCTGAAGGATAGCCTCGTCTGTACTGCTGCCAATACATCCAACTTCTCCTGTAGAGGTCATATCAACACCTAATACAGGGTCTGCTTTCTGAAGGCGTGAGAAGGAGAATTGTGAAGCTTTTATACCCACGTAATCGAGGTCAAAGGCACTCTTTTGTGGTGCCTCATACGGACGACCCAGCATGATCTTAGTCGCTAAGTCTATCATATTGTACTTTAAGACCTTACTGACGAATGGGAAAGATCTAGACGCACGAAGGTTACACTCAATAACCTTAATCGAATTCTCTTTTGCAATAAATTGAATATTGAAAGGTCCTGAGATATTTAGCGATTTAGCAATTTTGCGTGTGATACGTTTAATCCTTCGGATGGTCTCGATATATAATTTCTGTGCTGGGAATTGAATGGTCGCATCGCCAGAGTGAACCCCAGCATACTCGATGTGTTCGCTGATCGCGTAAGCGATAATTTCTCCCTTATCAGCTACAGCATCAAGTTCAATCTCCTTACCTTCTTCGATAAATTGAGAGACCACCACGGGATGCTTCTGAGATACATTAGCTGCCATCTGTAAGAAACGCTCCAGCTCTTCATCATTAGAGCAAACATTCATCGCAGCACCACTTAGAACGTATGAAGGGCGGACTAATACAGGATAGCCTACTTCGTTTACAAACTCTTGGACATCACTCAGTGATGTTAATTCTTTCCAAGCGGGCTGGTCTACCCCAATACTATCAAGCATGGCAGAGAACTTATGTCTGTCTTCGGCATTGTCAATATCCTTAGGCTGAGTCCCAAGTATTTTTGCTCCAACAGAATCCAACTTAATGGCCAGGTTATTAGGGATCTGTCCCCCTGTGGATAAGATGGTCCCCTTAGGTTGCTCTATATCCAATATATCCTGAACTCTCTCAAAAGTCAGTTCGTCGAAGTAGAGTCTATCTGAGAGGTCATAGTCTGTACTAACGGTCTCTGGGTTATAGTTTATCATAATAGACTTATAACCCTCTTCTCTGATAGTATTCAGTGCACTAACCCCGCACCAGTCAAACTCTACTGAGCTACCAATACGGTAAGCACCAGAGCCCAGTACGATGACGCTTTCTTCCTCATGATCAATTTCGATGTCATGCTTATTGCCATCGTAAGTTAGGTATAGGTAGTTAGTCGTTCCCTGATATTCACCTGCCATTGTGTCAA
This sequence comes from Porphyromonadaceae bacterium W3.11, assembly GCA_030434245.1. Taxonomy (NCBI): domain Bacteria; kingdom Pseudomonadati; phylum Bacteroidota; class Bacteroidia; order Bacteroidales; family Porphyromonadaceae; species Porphyromonadaceae bacterium W3.11. The sequence goes on along the minus strand of JAUISX010000001.1, from coordinate 271,626 downwards.
TCTGTCGAATAACTGGCAAGATACCCAATGATTTTCTATATCTTCTAACCTCACTTTGGACATCCTCTAATGAAGTAGTGTCTTCATTCTTCGTTACGGCTCTAGCGATTTGGAAATCAGAGAACCCTTGACGTTTAGCTTTCTTGAGTAGGTCGCTCGGAATTTCATTCACCCCAGAAAGACTCTCAAGCTCCTCAGCTGTATCAACTATATTTCTTAGTTTATTGAGGAAGAATTTATCAATCTTGGTCAGTTCGTAAATCTGGTCAATTGTGTAACCCAATCTGAACGCTTTGCTGATAACAAATACGCGATTATCTGTTGGTTGTCTTAACGCCTTATCGACATCAGGGATGATGAGTTCTTTGTTCTCAACAAATCCGTGCATCCCTTGTCCTATCATTCGCAGTCCTTTCTGCAACACCTCTTCGATATTGCGACCGATAGACATGATCTCGCCGACAGACTTCATAGAGCTACCTAGTTCGCGTGAAACCCCATGGAATTTACTTAAGTCCCAGCGTGGAATCTTGCAGACCACATAATCAAGAGTAGGTTCATGGTAAGCTGTACCTACGGGGAGCATTGGATTTGGAATCTCGTGGAGTCCGTATCCCAAACCAATCTTCGCCGCTACAGCAGCTAGTGGATAGCCAGTAGCTTTGGATGCTAGAGCAGAAGAGCGGCTAAGACGAGCATTAATCTCAATGACTCTGTAGTCTTCACTCTCAGTATCTAGAGCAAACTGGATGTTACATTCTCCTACGATACCTATATGACGTGCAATCGAGATGGCTATGTTTCTGAGTTTAGTGGCCTCAGACTTTGTTAATGTCTGAGCTGGAGCTATTACGATACTCTCGCCTGTATGGATGCCGAGAGGGTCGAAGTTCTCCATGCTACAGATCGTAATACAGTTATCATACTTATCCCTTACCACCTCAAATTCTATTTCTTTCCAGCCTTTGAGACTTTTCTCAATCAAGACTTGAGGCGAGAAGGAAAAGGCTTTTTCTGCAATCTCATTAAGCTCCTCTTCATTGTCTGCAAAGCCACTACCCAAACCCCCAAGAGCATAGGCTGCACGTACTATGACAGGGTAACCGAGTTCCTTAGCAGATTTTCGAGCCTCCTCAATATTTTCTACAGCGTTACTCTGGATAGTATTGACATTGATTTCATCAAGCTTTTTGATAAAAATATCGCGATCCTCAGAAGCCATGATGGCATCCACAGGAGTCCCTAATACCTCAATATTGTATTTCTTTAGGATGCCAGTTCGATAAAGTTCTACACCACAGTTCAAGGCTGTTTGCCCACCGAAAGCGAGTAAGATGCCATCAGGGTGTTCCTTCTGTATCACTCTCTCAATGAAGTAAGGCGTTACGGGTAGGAAATATACCTGGTTAGCTACATTCGCAGAGGTCTGGACTGTGGCGATGTTGGGATTAACTAATACGGTTTCAATTCCTTCTTCACGAAGAGCTTTGAGGGCCTGAGAACCTGAGTAATCAAATTCTCCTGCTTCCCCGATCTTAAGTGCTCCTGAACCAAGTACTAATACCTTGTTATATTTTTTCATATTCTGTGGTTATAGATTTGAGATAAAGTGATCGATAATAAATCTAGTTTCTCCATTGTCAGGCTGGAATGTGGTGGCTACATATCTGCCATTTTCATGAATAAAACCAGCGTTGCATTTGCTATTTAGGTGGGTAAAGTAAGCTCTCCAGTTACTAGGTAAGCTGTTGGTGTCGATAGCACTGCCATGTGACATCCTAGTGATAAAGCAGCTATTGGTGCCATTTTGGATTACTGGCTGTCCTAATGAACGATGAGCGGGAAGGATAGGGGTATTATGAATCCCTACGGCTTCGGCCATCAAGTCATATCCAATACCACAGCCATAGACTGGGATATCCTTTTCCATCGACGCCTTAATTAGATTCAAGACTTCTGGATAATCTGCAGCTTCTCCATACCCATTACTGATGACAATGCCATCAAAGTCTAACATTGAGAAGTCTTCAGTCCCTGATACCTTAATGATATTGATACCTGAGTCCACGAAAGTTTGTACGAACGTTTTATTTGCACCCAAGTCAATCATCAAAATAGTTTTCTCCGCTTTTTGATCAATATATTTTGGTTCCTTAGGCTGACCTGCTTTTACGATTTCAATAGCATTTTCGCTGCTATTAACAGGTACTATCTGACCTGTAAGGTTCGGTGTAGAGGCTATCTTCTGGGCTAAAATATGAGTGTCAATCCCATATATACCTACTACTTTCTCACGTTTCATGGTATCACTGAGACTCTCCACTGCATTCCAATGGCTATACTTCTCAGTATAATCGTGTACGATAATACCTGCAGGCTGTATGGTCTCACTTTCCCAGAGATCCATTTTAGGCATACCATAATTTCCAATGATAGGGTAGGTGAGTGTTAGTAATTTTCCTTTGTACACAGGATCTGTAAGGACTTCTGTGTAACCGATCATGGTGGTGTCAAAGTAGATCTCACCGGATGCAACTCCAGTGTGTCCAAAGGCGTAGCCTTCAAATTGTGTACCATCACTTAGTCTTAGTACTGCTTTTTTTTGCATAGTGGTCATTAGTATTTTCTAAAGTCTTGTTCGTAAAAGTTTTTGTATGCTATGTTGGTCAGTTCCGTACCCCCAGGGGTTGGGAAGTCCCCAGTGAAATACCAATCTCCCTTATGATTAGGTATGGCTTTGTGTAGCCCTTCAATGCTTTGATATACAAGGCTTATCTCTGTCTTGAGACCTTTTGGTTTTAAGATCTCAATGATTTTCTCATTGAGTTCATGGACTGAGAAAGGTTTGTATATATCTTTCACGAAGTTATGCTCTCTTAATACGCCAGTATTCAAGTTTTTGATGATATTATTGTAAGTCTCATGAATAATGTGAGCTTCACCACGCTCTAGCAAGAGCTCTATCGCAGCGACAAACACAACAAACTCACGCATCTTATTCATGTCAATACCGTAGTGGTCAGGATACCTGATCTGAGGGGCTGAGGAGACCACGACAATCTTCTTAGGCCCTAGGCGATCTAGTATGCTTAGGATACTCTCTCTGAGTGTAGTACCTCTCACAATACTATCATCGATGACAACAAGGTTGTCTATCCCGCGTCTTACACTCCCGTAAGTGATATCGTAAACATGCTGAGCCAGATCTTTTCGACTATTGCCCTCGGATATAAAGGTGCGTAGCTTAATATCCTTAATCACAACCTTTTCGGAACGTATGTGGGTATCTAGTATCTTGTGAAGCTCATCTTCCGACAAATCTTTCTTACCCGTAAGGGCATCAACTTTCCTTTGATTTAGGTACTTATTTAGCCCCTCAAGCATTCCAAAATACGCTACCTCTGCTGTATTAGGAATAAATGAGAATACTGTATTCTCGATGTCATAATTGATGTTCTCCAAGATCTCTGGCACCAATTGCTCACCTAGATGCTTCCTTTCTTTATAAATATCGATATCACTACCCCTCGAGAAGTAGATGCGTTCAAATGAGCACGCTTTGTCTTCTTTTGGCTCAAGTATCTGATGTTTCTCGATCTTAGTACTAGTTCTGTCGATGGTTAGAGCTTCTCCACGCTGTAGTTCGGTAACGTTGTCATAAGTAACATTCATGACGGTTTGAATCACAGCTCTTTCAGATGCCACGACGATAATCTCTTCGTCGATGTAGTAGAAGGCTGGACGAATACCCCATGGATCTCGGAGAACAAACATCTCACCACTTCCATTCATTCCACACATGACGTATCCACCATCCCATAGTGGAGCACAGTCTTTTAGCGGCTGTGAAATATCAATCCGTGACTCAATATCATGAGTAATATCCATCCCTGTAAGGCCCTTAGCCTTACTTTCTCTGAATTTATGCTCTATCTCACGATCTAATCTATGTCCCAATTGCTCAAGAATGATATGAGTATCAGATGTGTTACGAGGATGCTGTCCGACAGATGAAATAGAGTCAAATATTTGATCTACGGACGTGAGATTGAAGTTACCACAAAGTGCCATGCTCTTGGCCCTCCAGTTACTTCGTCTCATCATCGGGTGTACGTACTGCATCTCTTGCTTTCCAAAAGTGGCATACCTGAGATGCCCCATGTAGCATTCTGCTGCAAATGGCACGTGTGCTTGTGAGAAGTTGGAGTCTCTGCATTCATCAGGATTATACGACTGAATCAGCTTTTCCACTTCAGAAAATACAGTAGTGATTGCTGTATTACCTAAGGCACGCTGGCGATACATATATTCTTCACCTGGAGGGGCTGTGAGTTTGATACAAGCTAGACCTGCTCCATCCTGGCCACGATTGTGCTGCTTTTCCATCAATAGGTACATCTTATTTAGTCCATAGCGCCATGTACCATATTTTTCTTGATAATAACTTAGAGGTTTTCTAAGTCTTACCATCGCTACGCCACATTCATGTTTGAGTTGCTCCATAAATTGGATTTAAGTTATTTATGAAAAAAGAACCAGCAACTATTTGGCACAATTAAGTACGATATATAGTAGCTGGTTCATATTCTTGTTTCTTATTTATTATCTGATACTTCCTTATTATCCTCAGTTATCTCTTCTCTGGTCAAGAATGACTCCATACCAGCCTTTATGAGAATATTGTACCATTTTATTAATTTCTTAATATCATTATCTCTGACTCGTTCCTTATCGTATATTGGCAAAGTGTCAGACATGAATTGATGTAAGCTTTCAGAGCTAGAAATTATGGCTTTGCTATCCTCAATACCTTTCGGATGCTTTTCCTTGATTTTTTCAAAGACCTCTCCTAGTGGCATATCATCATCTTCTGTGTAGATAGATATATCGGCGAGTGATACAATATTATCTCGGGGGAAGATAGGCAGTTTTCTATTAGTGTCAAGATCTTTTGCTGTGAATGGACTCTTAGTCTTATTAATTAATTCATAAAGTCCTGGCTTCCCTGAAATGGAAATAATGTCTGTCAGTTTCATATATTATTTATCGTGTCTAATGGTAAATCTATTGTTTGAAATTTCTTTTGCATATCTTTTCATAGGTGTTTTCCACCTGTTGTACAATCGAAATATCACCATCATTATTGATGGTAAAATTAGATTCATTCGCTTGTCGTATAGCTTCCTCCCTTTGTATATCCACAATTTGCTGGAAACGTTCGATAGTCATGGAATTATCTCGTGACAGTACGCGTGCCTCTCTTGTAGTTTCCTTTGCTGTAACTTGAATTATTTGATCACAGAATCTATGAAAACCCGATGTATAAAGGATGGCAGACTCTATGATTACTGAGTCGGATGTCTGACGTTCTACCCAACTCTGAAATTTCTCTTTTAGTCCATTGTGAACAATTGTTTCTAGCTCATTCTTCATGTGAGCGTCCCCTGTTACTAGCTGGCGTAACCCATCCTTGTTCAGAGAACCTTCATCGGTAATTGGGTCAATGCCCAGCTTCCTTATAATCTTCTCTCGTATATCTGAGTCATAGTATATCTCCTTTGCTTTCAGATCACTATTGAAGGTTGGGATATCGTATAGGATCCCAAAAAGTTTCATGACCACACTTTTCCCTGATCCAATTAGCCCTGTGATACCAATTACTTTCATCTGTTCTGAGCCTTCTCTTCAAGTATGAACTCTACCTGATCAGGTTCGAGCTGAATCATGTGTACTTCTCTAGGTAAGGTATCAAAGTTAACCTTCAACTTTTTTGTCTCAGTTAAGTCCTTAATCTCATTTAGGTCAATGTAAAGCTTAAGCTGTCTTTTTATTTCGTCTAGGTTAGAGTCTTCTTCAGCTAGGTAGGTTACTTTGATACTAGCCGGAAATAGACGAATAGACATATCCTCGGGTAAGCTCTTTACCAATAATTCATTACTAGTGAATGTATAATATCTTAGTTCTTGGACATCTAGATGAACATTAACAGAATCTAATGAGAGCTTTATACCTTCAGGATGAAGGAGTGCCACTTTTTGAGTGCTGATCCCTATTTGATCTAGCATAATCGTCGAAGTATCCGTTAGGATGACGCCGCTGGTAGCCTTTATAGAGTCCAGCTTTGTCTTCAGTCCATATACAACAACCTCTTCCTCATCCATTTGAAGTGATTTCAAAAATCTATTTTTAGACTCTCCGAAATCAAATTGATTATTGAATACTATTGGTAAAGAGATCTTATCCATTGGAACATAGCCAAATCCAATGTAATCAGGACGAACAAATATGCGATCTTCACTGGAGCTAAAGTACTTGTCAAGCTCTGGATATGAGTGCCTGACTTGCCTTACTAGTTCTATGTCAGCCACGCTCCAAAACCCGCCTTCTGGATCTAGACGAAGCGAATCTACTTCGAGATGAAGCTTTGGTTCTTTATTAAAGAGCTGGTGAGAGAGCGTGAAGTTCATCAATTTGCTCCCCGTAGCAGTAATCTCAATCTTTATAGTGGACGGAAGATCCACAGAGTCGTCTATTGAGTAGCGAGAAGGCAAGCTAACTGGTGCTATCTCTATCTCAATAGTCTTTGTGTAGGTGTCATTAAGTGACTGTAGTAACCAGATGACGAGGGCCAGAAACATACACAAGCAAAGAATTAACCATCTCTTACCTTTTGAAAAATAAGAGACTACCCTAAGATCTTTTAGTGTACGACCTATGCCCTTCATCTTCTTGGACAGCTTATGATCCTATTACTTTTTCTCAGACTTTTCGATACTTTCGATAGAGTAAATCTGATTAAGATCTACCTTCATTTTAACACCTTCCCAAACTTCTATTACAGCCTGATTAGTATTAGTGTTGATTTCTCTAAGAATAGCGTAGATGCCACCTGCAGTCATCACCTTGTCACCAGGTTTTAGAGCTGCTCTCGCTTCTGCAATCCTTTTCTGCTGTTTGCTCTGTGGACGGATGATAAAAAAGTAGAAAATAACAATCATCAGGACTATCATTATGATGCCTGACATGCCACCTAATCCACTATTAGAAGTTTGTAAAAGAGTAAGAAGTTCCATAAGTATTTTTTTTGTTTAATAATTGTAATGCAATGTTTTGTATTTTATTCTCCCATTATTCGACCCTCTTTTTTAAGGTCTGTGAATAATTCGTGTAAGATACCATTGATAAAGGTATAACTATTAGGTGCACTGTAGTAGTGTGCCAGATTAAGATATTCATTAATCGTTATCCTCGTTGCAATGGTAGGGAAGTGTATCGCTTCGGTTAGAGCCAATTGCATAATGATGTAATCCATCTCGCTGACTCTTTCTTTATCCCAGTTTTTGAAGTAGTTACTGATAAGCTCGCGGTAGTCGTCACCATTGATGATAGATTGCTCTATTAAGATGGGGCCAAAATCCTCATCCGCTTCATTGACAAATGGCGGTTTCAGAACCTCAGAGAAGGTCTTCTCTTCAGAGATGGCATTGAAAGCCTTTGTTACAAATGTAAAGACTATCCCAATATCATCATTAAGGTATGTGCTGGTCTCTTCTATCAGTTCAGAGAAGACTTCGTTTTGTAGTATTTTTTCGCCATAGAAGCCTCTCCAGATTGAGCGTATTTCTGAAAAATCATCCCAGTTAATAGGCTTTTCTACGTCCTGAATATATGATACAGCACTAGTAGTTAGGGTTTGTAGATAATCCTCCAAACCTCTAGTTTGAAGTAGTGATGCGATCTGTTGACGCTCTTCACAAAAAGTTTCATCACTCTTGATGATGTTTACTAACTTATTATCCGATAGGTGCTCTAGGATATTGATGACTTCAGTATCCTTCAGAAACTTCTCTTTTTCCCTCTCTAGTCTATCCTCAGCAATATTTGCGATATCCAGAGGAATACCGCAAAGGTAGATATATAACTTGTATGAATGATCAAGAGCTTTACGTAAAGTCCCAATAGCACTATTCATTGACATTCCCTCGACTCTGTAGTAGTTATAAAGAATCTGAAGAGTCTTTATTCTGATAAGTAAACGATTGATCATTTTCTATAATGTTAGTGCTACAATAAATACTTTTGCTTTGTGGCCCCCTCGCCAACCTGCTGGCGACAAAGGTACCACTTTTCCGACAAATAGAGTACGATCTTTGAGGTTTTATCCAATCGAAAGTGGTACAAGATGTGAATTTATCTTCTAAGAGCTTGGAAATAAAGAGCTGAATTAACCAAAATATTTTTTCATCTCTTCTTCGTCATTATTTAGCCATGCTTCGTATGGCTTACTCTTAGATAGCAGATAACTTTTTACCAACTTAGATAGTCCCTTTGTAGCCCATCGTTGTATGCTCGGAGTCTTAGCTCTAAGGGCTTGGTAGTAATCATCAAGTGTATCTCTACGGAAGTCTAGAATGTCATTTAATATATCTCCATCTTCATAGAACCCACAGTGGAAGTTCTGTGTGGCGAAAGCATGCTGAGGGAAGTCTAGTGCTCCAAGGCCATATATTTTAAAGTTATTTTGTAGGAAGTCCCCATATATTGTGGTGCATGATGGACCGCCACCGAGATTGAAGATCTTACCATTTAGCTCATCGACATGATCTATACTATTTAGAAGAGCTCTAGCGGTGTCGCGTGGTGTACATATCTCTATCACCTGCTCAAGTGGCATCTTGAACATTAGGTCGGGGCTGACATGGTTGGTAACCCCCATGATAGCAGCCAGTCGGAAGATACTCCACTTAAGGGTGCACTTTTGTATAATCTCTTCCATCTGAACCTTGTACTCAGCATAGTAGTCGTCCTCAATAGGCAGTAGTGGATCGTCCACCTTGATGTATGGATTTTTTAAGCGGTCTCCATAGACAGCGACGCTAGATGCCATTACTATAAAAGCATCGGGTGAACCTACCTGTAATGAATTAACCAGATTAGATGTGCCATTAACATTCACATCGTATGCGAGTTTAGGATTTTCGTTAGCTAGAGGTGGTATAATGGATGCTAGGTGAAAGATGATGTCTTTATCTTTCGTGACATTACCAGATAGGCTAGAAGGGTCTGTTATATCTCCGAAGTAAACGTTGATTTTCCCTAAAAAGCGGTCAAAAAACTCTCTATTGGCAGCTGTATTTAGGTCGAAAACGTTAATCTCTACTTGGTTATTTCGTCTGGCAAGCATCTTTACAAGCTCTCGCCCAATATTTCCTCCTGCTCCAGTAATAAGTACTCTTATCTTTTTATTTTTCATGAGTCTAACAATGTATAGTAAATTTATTCTCTTGGGTATTGAAAGGTACAAAAAATAAAAGAGACTTGATGGGTATTTGGTATTTTTAAGATTATCTATAATCTAGTTATTTTTGATCGGTTATGCCTGCCTTCTAAGTAGTTAATAGGCAATAACTCTAGTTGGATATATTACGCGTATTTTGAGATGAGCATGACATGTAACTAATTTATTTTTCTGCATTTTTCTTCGCTCGGAGTCTTACTATTACTTTCACGGTAGGTAACTAAACGGGAGGTGCTTTTTCGAAAATGTATTCTCTGGGAGTGGTGAAAATTCTTCTCATATGAAACAGTTATTCTTCTCATATAGAAAAAATATTTTTCCTATAGGAAACATTTCTCTTTACTATAACTAAATTTTTTGTCTGCTATTAGCCTTAATAAAACGCTTTTAGGGATACGTCTACAGATGCCATATTTATCCTTGTCTCAGAAGGGGATAGCCTGATTTGCACAGTATTTGACGCTCGGTAGAAGATAAAGATTTATATGGTGTACTCATTTAGAGTTTAGAGAGTGTGAACATATAAAAAGACAGAGCATAGGATATACCGATGCTCTGTCTTTTCTTGATGTCTTTTCAATGTTACTGTGAAGCTTTTTTATAGCGACACAGTAGTCTGAGAAGTGCCTTGTTAGAATACAAACTGAACTTGTGCAGCCACCTTATGTCCCTTATTATAAATATCTAGGAAGCTAGCACCATTACGAGGATGGCGGTACTGGTACTCTATCTGCCAGCGGCAACTACCGTAAAACCATCTGGTTAAGCCTACTGAGGTTGTGAATACATCGCTATCTTTATTCTCCATGTTGGTGTCAAGATAATCACCTGCTACTATGACATCATAACGAAGTGGTAAGTGGATAGCTGCTGTTAGGTATGCACCTTGTCCTTTTTGTTCACCATCTTTACCCCACATATATTCACCATTAATGCTGATAGGTTGTGTCTTAACTTGGAAGCCAGCAGATACACGATGGCGATCATGTGTCTCCATACCATTCATAGGCTGTACATGACCACCCAGGTATGAGGTATGTAAGGTAAGTTCGCGTAGTGGGCGAATATAGAGGCCACCACCAAAAAACTTAGGATTAATACTAGCGATAGAGTTCATACCCATGCCATTGAGGATTACAGCTTTATAGCTAAATAGATTATCCAAAAGATCTCCAGATAACTCTAAGCCTATATCACGACCCGCAGTACCATAATAATATGGGTTTCCTGCTATCCCTGCAAAGTAAGTAGTAGCGATACTTCCACCATTGATAAGAGGATTTAGGAAAGGAGCGATGTTATTCTCAATAGTGAAAGGGGTTTTGAATTGACCTAATCGTACTCGAAGCTCAGGCATAAGGGAGTATTGTGTATATAAATCCTTAAGCATCGGTTTCCCGTGGAATTGTACCGTGATACCCATATCCCAGCGATGATTGATTTTGCCAATAGCAAGAACCTCAATCTTGTTGATGTTGAATGAGTTGCTATTCCCAACGTTGTCTTCAAATTTTGCTGAGTAGCCAAATTGTCCATAACCCATTACTGTTATACGATCAGCAAATGATTTGCCCTTTTGGGCATTAGCCCCAAATGAGATGAGGGTTGTTAGAAGTAATAAAGTAAAAAATCTTCTCTTCATGGTTGTAAAAATATTATTTGAAATAAAAATTAATTTTGTTGGTAATTGGTCACCTCTTTCCATCCACAAAGTACATGTTCGAGGATATCTATGAGTATGAATAGGAAAAATCCAGCCATACTAAGGACGATAATCCCGCTATACATGTCTATGTAATTAAATCGCATCCATGAGTCTATGATAAAATATCCCATGCCCTTGTCTGTACCGTATGTCTCGGTCACAAAGAGGACAGAGATGGCCGTCCCTATCGCTACCCTTGTGGTTGAAAGTATTTCGGGCAGTGTCGCGGGCAATATGATGTGCCTGAATACCTTAATCTGACTTGCATTGAGTGACGTACTGATGAGGAAACATTCTTTGGGGATATTCGAGAGGCTATCTCTGACATTAACAATCACTTGGAAAATGACGATCAGTACGATCATAGTAATCTTTCCTCCATCTCCTAAGCCTGCTATAAGCATAACGATCGGCAGCAGTGCTAACTTAGGAATAGGGTAGGCGAGGTAGGTAAAGGCACTCATCATTTTACCAAACAGACGAAAATAAAACATTAGTAAGGCGATCAATACCCCTAGTATCAAGGCTATCGGAATGCCTATGAATAACCGCCTCATGCTAGCACCTAGATGATGTAGCATATTACCCTCTACTAAGACTTCTGGCAATGCCTTATAGACCTTAATGGGAGAGATCATGGCGTTACCGTCTATTACTATAGAGGCTAACCACCATAGCACGTTCAGGAGAAGAGCTCCAACGATGAAACGATAAAATATTTTGCGAGACTCTCTCATTCCATAATGTTTTTGAGCTGCTCAGAAATCTTCTTATAGTTCACATCGTCACTATGGAGCAAAACTCGGCCAGGACTCCCACCCATCACAATCACTTGATCACATATATCTACAATCTCCTCTAGGTTGTGACTGACCAGGATCGTAGTCATATTTAATGCCTTGTGCATCATTAAGAAGAAGTCACGACTCTTTTTACCAGTCCGAATATCCAGTGCAGAGAAAGGCTCGTCCATCAGAAGTAGGTCTGGGGATTGTATAAAAGCTCTTGCTAATGCTACTCTCTGTTTCTGTCCCCCTGAGAGTTCCGCAGGGTATCGAGTCAAGAGTTGATCAATCTCAAGAGATTCAATAACACTTTGCAATTGATCTGTCTGGGCACTTTTTTTGCCTAATGTTACAGGGAGAAGGATATTTTCCTTCACTCTCTTCCACGGTAGTAGTGCGAATTGTTGGGGTACCAGGGAGATGGAGTGCTGACCAGGATTGGGTTCTTTACCATCAATCTTGATGGCACCCTTATAATCATGGATGATACCAGCAAGGACATGTAGTAGAGTGGACTTACCACATCCAGATGGCCCAGTGACGCCTAGTATTCCACCGTGGGGAATCGAAAAGCTTATATCCTCAATGGCTTTTGTTTCCTGTGTCCCACGATGGTAGGAGACGCTTAGATGCTCTACGATAATAGCACTCATCTCAAAGTGTGATACTTATTTTGCAGGGATAAAGTCTGGATTTACCAATCCTTGTCCATTGTAGTCGGCTGGTACTAGCTTTTTGTCCTTAAGCCATTTGATGGTTTGGTCAATATCCTTCTTACTAGGTAATTCAGCGAATGTATATTCTGGTAATACCACAGTGTTAGCAACGTTCACAGGGATCATAGCGTCTTCCACTAAGATGTACGACCACTCCTCACGAGGATGATCTAGCATGTATTGTACTCCCAGGTTATATCCTTCGATTAGGAGCTTGATGGCATCACTCTTTTCCTCAATTACTTTCTGGGTAAGCATTGTTCCTGTTACAGAAATATCGAGATCTTTATTAGAGCATAGAGAATTGAAGCCTTTGGCCTTGGATATGGTAATAAATGGATCGGGGAAGATAGAAGCGTCCAATTCAGAGGCCAGCATCATCTCCATACGAAGGGGGATCTTATTGACCTCAGGCTTTTCAATATCGCTTTCAGTCATTCCGTATGATTGTAGCATCATGTCAGTAGTATATTCGATGACGGTATTTCTACTGACGCCAATCTTTTTGCCCTTGAGTTGTTCCATGGACTTTATCTCAGGCACAGCCATCATCTCAAAGACTCCATCATGTTTCATAACAATGGCCAATCCCATGCCACCAGCATGCTGGATGGCAGCCCCAGTATAGTCAATGACGGTACCATCTACCTGACCACCACGAAAAGCTGCGTCACGCTCATTGGCACTAAAGAATTTTACAATCTCTATATTCAGTCCGAGTGAATCGTATATCCCTGCTTTTTGTGCCACAACATAGGGGATGTAGTCTAATGAGGACATAGCCCCAATCTTAAGAGAGTACTCCACCTTATTATTCTTATCTTTACTGCATGAGGTGCTGAAAAGTAATGCTATCGATATAAGCAATGAAATTGTATAGCCAAAGAAACGTTTATTCATAATCGCTTTTTTCTTAATTTAGATAAAGAGTTCTGCAAATGTACTTATTTTATTTATTTATAATATAATTGATGTTTCTTTTTAGAGAATCAGGGTATTTCACTTAACGATTATAAAATGTAGAGAGATGTTGCACGAAGTGCTATTTACGCAGATCGGTTTGCAAATCTGCAGTGAAGTTGAATGATGCATTTGGGATATAGGTTGGCGAGGTTGATGGCGAAGGAAGCGTTTAATTTAGGATTTAAAGAGTGAAGGGATTTTCTGTACCACAGTAGGTATATGGAAAGATCCCTTATAGTGATCATAATAAGATACTATAAGGGATCTTTGAGATGATTATTATTAGTCTCTTTCCTTAAGGAATAATAAACGAAACTTTTGCACCTACCATGTGAGATCCATCAAAGTCACCAAGGTATGAGTAGTTATAAAAGGCCCCCACTTTCCAACGTTCGCCGATCTGATAGTCTAGGCCTGTGCCAGCGGATAGAAGATAATTAACTTCTAAGATTGATTCTCTAATAACATTGCTAGGTTTACTATTAACGATCCTTCCAGTAGAACCTTGAACAAAGCCTATACCAGTCATCGCTTGAGCATATACTGAAAACTGCTTAGCTTCGTATAGATTTACACCAAGACCTGTTAGGGCATTGTAGTCGCGGCGATAGTAACTAATGTTGTGAGATACACCTTGATCGTCATTATCAGTCAAGCTAGTACCATCATCCGTACCTCCATTTAGCCCGAAGACCCAATAGACTTGATTGTAAATCTGATATTTTCCCTCTACACCCAGACCAAAACCCGGTTTGAAGTGGTATTCGTAAGCTTTTTTATTGGCTTGATACATCTTAGCTCCTCCATAGATGGAAAGCTCCAACTTACCACTTTCCTGAGCCAATGCTACAAAACTGAAAGAAAAAAGTAGAATGGCTGTGTAAAATAATTTTTTCATTAGTGTCTATTTTATAGTTCAATAATTTTTTTTCATTCAGCAAAAGTAGTAAAAAAAATTATTGGGTACAATAAACATCCTTAATTCATTGATAATTAAAACAGTTTTATGATAGATACTCTTCTTTCTAATTATTGTATAATAGACTATAGCCCTATTTATTATGAGGTTCATTGAGATTCTTACCAGGCACTAATAGTATAGAGTAGATTCTTCTCCCTTTTGTGACATAGAGCATTTTTATCATGAATATGCATTAGAGCATTCTTCATATTCTTCATAAGCTTTGTAATCAAGTGAATATTATCAATAAAAAGCTTATTAAACAGACTTTTTGAGATATATCCTCTATCCGTTATGAGCTTACCAAAGAGTTTATTGAAGACGGAGTTGTCTTTTAATAGTTCTCTGTTGTCTATATTACCGGGGGTAATCTGATAGGTAATAATCTCTTCTTTGTCATTAATGACAAGATGTAGTTTAAACCTATAGAATCAACCCACAAACCTCACTAACTGTGGAGCGACCTTTCTGTGCGCAACCTTTCATATTCTTATGATTTCTTTCCCGTTTGATATGACAAGATCTTAGAGAGGTAGAGTCAATAATAGAAACACCTGTACACTTTACTAAGTAGCACATATTGAGGAATATAACAAGCTTTAGCCCCACATTAGTTTGAAGTTTAACAAAACGATTATAGGAGACTATTTGAGGAAATTCACTTTTAAGATGAACCTGAACATATTTGAGGTAGAAGGACTTGAGGTCTCTATATCTTGACATGTGAAAAAGTATGAGTATTGTCATGACCTCACTGTCAGAAAGACGTGATTTTCTTTTTCTTCTCTTCTCTTCTATCCTATCCTCCTTGTTCTATAGCATTCTCAACAACAACACGATCAAACTGAATAGAGAAATCATCGATAACACAAAATAATTCTAGTATATTTTTCATCATAAAAGTGGTGTTTTATTTATTTGTAATTATCTGTTAATCAATTACTAATATACATATAACTCACTGCTTTTATTACTCTATTCCCCTTGATTTCTTACATTGAACTCGCGTTAAATTATGTAATTATTCTTGTATTAAATATCTCTTTTGTATATTTGAATCGTTTCTAACGAGAGGGTTGATTTAAACAACATAATCATGAAAAACTTAATCTTGGTGTTAGCCGCGTTCTCTGTATTATTAACATCTTCTTGTAGCAGTCAAAACAAAGCTGAAGAGGTTGTTCTTGAACATAATGACCAAACTTCTATCTACAGTCAAAAAGAGTTGAAATTTCTTATGAAAAAGATAGAAGTCCTCCCAATGGAAGAACGGTCTGAAATAGAATCTATTGTAGTAGCCAAGCACTTAACTCTTTCATGTTTAAAAAGGCTTGAAATGGGAAGTTCAAATCTAAGAGCTTGGAGTTTGGATACTTTTGTTTGCAATATGTTTTCTGGCGGAATCAAGACTCTTTGGGGAACAGAGGGGGCAGGTATAGCGATGGCATTAGATACAACTTCAGCTGTAGTAATAAGAGGAATGTCAGTAATCGTTGGCAACCGTAAGTGCGGCAATAAGTACTGTAACTTGTTAAACTAAGAATATGTTCATATCCGTTTTTCTCATAGCATTGGTTACTTCTGCGATTTTTCTTTTTGTATTTAGACAAAGTCTTATGGGATTTAGAAAAAAAGAAAAACTGATTGCAGTTAAAAAGATTGGAATTGCTATGGTATCAATATACACAGTATTAATACTAGTAATTTCTTTTTTTATTACTAACGATATAGTGTCAAGAGCATTGGTAATATCCGCAGTTTCACAAATCCCATTTGCAGTAATGATAATTAGAACACTGACTTAAAGATAAATAATCTCTTCTATATTGAAATCTGGAAGAGATTATTTGTTTCACCACTTATGAACGGTAGGGCGACTTAGCCCAATTTCACGTGCACAAAGGCTTTTATTCGTAGAATTAGGGTTATTGGTGTCTGATAATCATCTTTATCATAACGGTGTCTTAATTCCGAAAAGAGAGGTGCATTTAGAAGCGGAGGGTTTGACCTTTGTTTCCATTGTAAGAGTCATGATTGGAGATGAAGCTCTGGAAATGTTCTTATCATGACTATGGCTAACGCATTATAAATACTTATTTCGGCGTTTTTTTTGGGGGCTTTTTTACATCAATACATCGATGGATATAATTTATTATCCACACATAACAATTCGGATTATTCCGTAAATGATCGCATTTCTAATGCATTATCCCCTGTCCTTTTTACTTTAGAAAAAGTAGTCGTAAAAGATTGATACTCCTGCTATAAGCATGATTAGGTATGCGTAGTCAATGTTCCCTTTGAATAACTCCATTATAAATCGTATCGTACAGTATAAAGCTTGTATTCCTGCTATAATGTATATTGCTTGAGATAGAATAGGACTATTAATTACAAAGGTATGCAGAAGGGATAAAATTAAGGTTATCAAGAATATGGCGGTTATTATCCATGCCTCCAGCGGTATGTTGCTGCTTCTGTATTCTTTTCTTGTTTTTGAGAAATATTTAATTTTCATAGTTATTTACTCTACTTGATTGCGACAATCGCTATAGTCTTCGTTTGCGTCATAATGGCATTCAACCATATCAATAACAGCCTTTTCAACACCAATAGCACCTGATACTGGCCCAACTCCTGGAATAAATCTTATACCACCAGATATAAGAACATCTTTAAGGTATTTTTTTATTACATCTTTGTTGTTGTTTTTGCATTCAGCTTGTCAACGATCCTAGTTTTTTAGATAGGAATTTTGTGTGTTTTGTATGGTTACTATTGGCTTACTGGCTGAAATTAAAATGTCAGCCTCAAATGAAGAAAGTTTGTTTTTTTTGACTGATATAAGTATCTCGTCAAAAAAAGTATTATATCCATTTAAAGTAAGCTCGTTTTTTGATAACAAGAACTTGTGCTTTTCTTTGAACATTATGTCTTTAGAAATAGCAACTGCATCTAAGAATTTGTCCACATCTTTTTCTGCTAATTCGTAGAGGTCAGATAACGAATACAAAGGTGTGCTACGAACAATCGGTTCTTCGTCGGTCTTAATCTCAATTCCCTTTAGTTCCTGTAAATGTGCATCTAACAAGTCAGATGTAATGGAAGACTCGTTGTTTCTTAACAGAATATTGTCTATATAGAGTTCGGCTTTTTTATGTTGTCATACTCTCTATATTAGATCCCGAGGTTCGTTCATGAACATTTGAGTGATTTCCACTACAGCTAATAGAAAGCAGCATGGATGTTAAAAAAAGCAAGTAATTTTTTTTTGTGTTCATAATTTAAAAGATTTAAAATGTTGAAAATTTTTATTTGTAAATTTAGATATTATTATGGAAATATGCAATTATTAGCTATGAAATTTTAACTGTTAGGTAAGAGATAGAGCATGATCCGTGTTTGCATTTTTTTGCGTCTCTTTCGGTACTCATAACATACCCTCACATTATTACGCTTTCTTTTTCCTCTCATTAGGGCCTGATTATGCCTTTAGGATAACGTGAGTTCGACGTAAGAAATAGAAAACAGGTCATGATATGAGAGTTTAATGTGTCTGTAATGGGGGACAACGAAAGATGCAACTAAAAAAACACGGATCTAATGCCCTATTGAAGATAGAGCTCTATTGTGCTTTAAGTTAAATAATGAGTAGGATATATTTATTGTTCGTAATGAAATTGTATATGTTCAGAGAATCTTATCCAGATTGAAACTTTAGACGTGATTATAGCTAATTCTAAAAGTGGTATATTTGTATTGATAAAACATAGACATAAAAATATATAGAGAAATGAATATTAATATACAAGAAATAGAGGAGAGAGTACAAAAAATTAGAGTGGCGATGCGTGAAGCGGATGTGCAAAATGTTATCCTTCGAAGTGTCCCCTCACAGTTGTATTTGACTGGTAGTGTCATTCAAGGTTATACGTTGGTGGACCAAAGCCAAGCCTTACCTCTTTTTTTCTTAGAACGCCCTACCAATGCACTTATTGGCTTTCCAGAGGATCATATTTTCATGGTCAGAAAGCCTGAGCTAATCCCTGACATTATTGATGGACTGGGCCTGTCAATTACTGACCGGACTGCACTTGAATTGGGACATCTTCCGATGACTGAATACGAACGATTGAGGAAATTATCGGATGCGGGTGTGGTTAGTTCGGTAGATGCTTCTACACTGATGCGTGAAGTCCGTAGCATAAAGACGGCGTCAGAGCTAACGGAGATACGTCGTCTCGCACTTACTCATATGGAGATTTATCGACTGGTGCCAGAACTTTATAGGGAAGGAATGACTGATTCAGAGCTGCAGCATGAATTGGAGTACCAAATGAGACGCAGAGGTTCTATTGGTTTATTTAGAGCCTTTGGTCCTAGAATGGAGATCTTTATGGGTAACGTATTAGCTGGCACTAATGCGGTCAATCCTGCACCTTATGACTTTACGATGGGTGGATCTGGCGACCCTGCCATGCCTATGGGTGCTGCGGATGTGGAGATCATCCCTGGAACTACGGTCATGGTAGATATGTCGGGTAACTTTGGAGTGTACCAGACTGATATCACTCGTACTTATTTCCTAGGGGAGCTACCTGAAAATGTGATTAAGGCACATCAATTGTCTATTGAGTTACATGAGTGGTTTATGGAATATGCTCAGCCTGGAGCAGAGATCGCGGAGGTCTATAACCATTGTTATCAGCGTGCAGTAGAGGAGGGTTATGAAGCCAATTTTATGGGTACTGAGTTCCAAGCAAAGTTTGTAGGACATGGAGTAGGCATTGAAATAAACGAAGTCCCCGTACTTACGCCACGTTGGAAAGGAACGTTTGAGGAAGGAATGGTGATTGCCCTAGAGCCTAAGTTTGTATTTGAAAGGGTAGGGGCTGTAGGACTAGAGAATACCTATATCATCACTAAAGAGGGGCCTGAGAATATTACTCCGTTGGCAATGGATTTGATACCATTGGACGACCAGAGTACCATTAATAAGTCTCAGGAATAAGAAATCATTGTAATTAAATATAGATATAATCATGAAATCAAAGTTTACAACCAAATTGCTCTTATCGGCATTGGTGGCTATGATGCCCTTCTTGCTAATGGCACAGAGTGTAGCCCCAGCTAAAAATGTTATCCTGATGATCTCTGATGGGACATCCTTAAGTACCGTTTCTTTAGCTCGTTGGTATCAAAGGCTGAAAGATCCATCTCAGCAAAAACTTTTTGTAGATCCATATCTGAGTGGTACGATCTTGACCTACTGCTCTAATGCCCCTATTGGGGATTCAGCTCCGACCACCAGTACCTATATGACTGGTGTCCCCAGTATTCAAGGATTTGTGGCGACATACCCATTTAGCGATGGCGAGAACGACTTAGTGCCATTGGATCCATCGATGGAGTATCGCCCATTGATGACTCTTATGCAGGCTACTAGTATTTTACAAGGTCGTAAGATTGGCTTGGTGATGACTTCTGAGTTCTCACATGCTACACCTGCTGATTGTGTCGCTTCTAGCTACAAGAGAAGTAATTACAAGTGGATCGTCCCACAAATGGTTCATAATAATATCGACGTCGTTTTCGGTGGTGGTGCTATGTTATTAGACCATAGTCAAGTGGAATACTTAAAGAAGAATGGTTATGATGTCTTTAAGAATGATCTGTCCTCTCTTACCAATTATAATGGTAAGAAGGTTTGGAGTCTTTTCGGTCCAATGGATGTCGCCTATGATCTTGATGCCAAAGATGGTACAGATCCAAGGATTGACGAGATGACAGCTGCTGCCATTAAAGCATTAGATGGATCTGATGAAGGCTTTATGCTTATGGTGGAGGGATCAAAGGTCGATTGGGCAGCCCATGCTAATGACCCGGTAGCTATGGCTACTGACTTTTTAGCATTTGACCGTGCCATTGGGGTCGCTCTTGATTTTGCCAAAAAAGATGGTAATACCGTCGTCATTGTGACGAGCGATCATGGAAATAGTGGTCTTAGTATCGGTACTCGAAGACTAAAAAACTATGCTGGTGCTTCTCTCACTGAAGTTTTTGGTCCTCTAACTGACATTAAATTAACCTCAGTAGGGATGGAGAGGTTTATTCAGTCTTTAGATGCTGATGATATTGCCTCAGAATTTGAGAAAAATGCAGGCTTCTCATTGACAGATCAAGAGGCTGATGTTATCCGTATCCTCAGTGACCTAAAGGGAAAGAAAGGTGAAGATCGCCAAGTCGTCGTAGATAAACTTAGAGAGCTCGGTATTTCTACCGAAGAAGCTAGTAGGAACAAAGGCGACTTCTCCTCTTTATCCAGCTATATAGCTAGCCTTTATCGTAAGCAGATGGGACTAGAATTTACTACCGGAGGGCATACAGGAGAAGAGGTCTTTCTGGCAACCTACGCACCTACTCAGGAGCAGCGATTGATGGGCTTTAATACTAATCTAGAGTTGCATGAATATATGCGTCAGTTATTAGGCTTGGAATCAAGTATGTTGGACCTAACAAAGGAGTACTTTGCTCCTCATAGCGAACTATTCAAGGGGATGAAATATGAGATGAAGGGTAAGGATTCTGTAGATATGGTGCTGACTGTAAAGCACAATAAGCATACACTCGTCATTAAGCCATTCACGACCATAGTGGAGCTGGATGGTAAGGAACAGTTATTGCCTATTTCTACTGTTTATTCTCCAAAAACTGAGCAAATGTATATCTCTAACTCTGTTTTAGAGTTACTAAAATAAATTCAGTTTCATATTTAGTGGGATAAGAATGGAGCAAGGCATGAAATATATTCATGTCTTGCTCCGTTTTTTATTGTTTGCTTAGTATGAGTTTGCATTTGCTGAGCATTTTTCACACTAAATATTATTGTTCCAGATTCGTAAGCAACATTGCTAAGAGTTTGTATTCTAAAAAGTGTATAATTGCCAAAACGTACTTTATCAGATACGGATACTTTTGTTTATCTACTTTTATATAAGAGATTATACTGTACACCTGAGATGTCTTAAGATTGTGATATTGACTTCATGCAGTCTTAACAATAGGGGGCTATAATTGCACGAGCAAAACATGGCTTTTTTATAAAAGATTAAAGATTCTTAGGATTACATGATTACGAAGAGAAAACTAGTGGCTATCCTATTTGCACTAACTGCATTATTAGCCCTTCCAATGACTGCCTTCGCTGAGGGTGACAAGAACCTGACAAAAGACAATGAAACCAATGTGCCCACGGGCAACATATCGGGTGTGGTTGTAGACCAGTCTGGTGGCGTACTGCCTGGTGCTGTACTCAGACTGGATAGAGAAAATCGCTATACTGTAGCAGATCTAAATGGACAATTTGTCTTCCTCGCCGTGCCAGTAGGCACCTATACACTGACGGTTGACTATATCGGCTTCGAGACCTTCACCAAGAGCGTCACTGTGGAGAGAGGCAAAGCAACGGATATACACGTTATGCTTAAGGACAAAGTATTTACTACTGGTGAAGTAGTCGTCATCGGTGAGCTGGCCAAAGGTCAGGCTCGTGCACTTAATACTGAGCGTAGCAATACCAATATCACTAATATGGTATCTGCCGATCACATTGGTCGATTTCCTGATTCCAATGTCGGTGATGCTCTTAAGCGTATTCCAGGGATCACCATGCAAAATGATCAAGGCGAAGCACGTAATATAGTACTTCGTGGTCTCGCATCGAACCTGAACTCTGTGACACTTAATGGCGGCCGTATCCCTAGTGCTGAGGGCGATAATCGAAACGTCCAGATGGACCTCATCCCATGTGACTTGATCTCCATGATCGAAGTGAACAAAACACTTCTACCTGACATGGAGGCCGATGCGATAGGTGGGTCTGTCAATCTAGTGACTAAAGTAGCCCCACGTCATCAACGGATCTCAGGCTCTATCTCTGGAGGATACAATCCTATTCGTAATACAGGTACTGGGAAGATGGACTTTACCTATGGGAATCGCTTCGTTAATGACCAGCTTGGGATGGTCTTTTCCCTCTCCTATCATAATAGAGACTATGGCTCCGACAATATCGAAGCAGCATGGGTCGAAAAAGATGGCGAAGTGTACATGGAGGACTTCCAGATTCGTAAGTATGACGTGCAGCGTATTCGCCGTAGTGCTTCTCTTAACTTTGATTACCAGTTCAATAAGAATCAGACACTCTACCTTAAGACACTAGCGACTTGGCGTGATGATCGAGAGAATCGCTATCGCTTTCGTATGAATAAGATGAAGCCTATAGGTGGAGGACTTTTCGAGGGGCGTATAGATCGCGAGACCAAGGGCGGTATCGACAGTAACCGCAATAAAAATCGACGTCTTGAAGACCAAAGAATATATGATATCACACTTGGGGGAGAGCACTTACTTGGTAGTAACGTTGAGCTTGACTGGAAAGGTTCCTACTCACGTGCTTCTGAACATCGACCTAATGAACGCTACTTCGTGATGCGTGCCAAAGATGTGATAGCAGGGCAGGATCTCTCTGATGGGGTTTACCCTAAGCTCATTGATATCAGTGCTAATTTAGATGACTTCAAGTCTAAGACTATATCTGAGGAGGAGCAGATGACGTACGAAAATCAGTATGGTGCAGCTGCTAACTTTAGGGTACCACTTAGCATCATTGACCAACAGAAAGGGCGTTTAAGATTAGGAGCAAAGTTGAGTATCAAGAATAAAGATAGGAACAATAGCTACAATGAGTATGAGCCGATTGAGGGAGACCTTAAGTTTGCTAATCTCAAGCAGGTCAACTGGGATGATACGAAGTTCCTTAATAGCAAGGGCTACACACCAGGAGCCTTTGTCAGTAATAAGTATCTTGGTGGGATGGATCTTAATAATAGCTCAAAATATGAGCGTGAGGACGTTCTCGAAGAGTACTGGACTAAGAACTATGAAGCAACTGAAAATATCTATGCCGCCTATCTGCGTTGGGATCAAAATATCAATGAAGACCTGCTCATTATTGCGGGCTTACGGATGGAACATACTACAGTCAAATATCTTGGACATACTCTGATAGATGACGAGAAAGGTCCTGACCAGGAGGATACGTACAATTACACTAATTTCTTTCCTAATCTTACCTTCCGCTACCAGCCCATGAAGCCACTCGTGCTTCGTGCTGCTTACTCTACCTCTATAGCACGACCAAATTATTACTGGCTCGTTCCCTATCTAAATATTGGAACCTCAGATACAAAGATTCAGAGCGGTAATGCAGAGTTGAAGAGTACTTACGCACATAACTTCGATATCATCGCCTCCTACTATCCAGGCAATGTAGGCTCTTTCTCAGTTGGTCTCTTTTACAAAAAGATGAATGACTTCATCTATAAATATCGTACAAAGGGTTACACTAAAGAGAGCTTTGCTGAGGAATTTCCACAGATGTCTAATCCTATCCCAGATGGTGAGCGGTGGGAGTATAGCACTTACCGAAATGGTAGTAAAGTAGATCTGTATGGTGTAGAAATCTCCTTCAATCGTCAGCTTGACTTCCTTTCTTCGACGTTTCTACGTCGCTTCTCCATCTATCTCAATTATACCTATACACATTCAGCCGCTAAAGGTATTACGACCGAAGATGGTGATGAGCGTACAGATGTAGCACTCCCTGGTTCTGCACCACATACTGGAAATGCCTCCTTGGCGTACGAAGATAAGAAGCTTACTGCACGTATCTCATTCAATTTCGCTGCTGCTTATCTTGACGAGCTCGGATCTGAGGCCTTCGAAGATGCGTATTACGGTGCTCAGACATTCCTAGACTTCAATGCTAGCTACAAATTTGGAAAAAAGCTACAGCTCTTCGTTGATTGCAATAACCTACTGAATACACCTCTCTTCTACTACCAAGGTCAGAAAGATAGGCTAATGCAACTCGAGTTTTATAAGCCTACATTCAAGGCTGGACTAAGATTCAATCTCTAAATTATTTGATAACTGGTGCGACCACATCGGTACACCCTTAAAACCATAAGAAAATATGAAAAGACTAAATCAACTATCATTACTCTTTCTACTACTGCTTATCCCGAGCATAAGCTGGGCTCAACTTTCACGTGAGGAAATTGCCAAGGCGTGTGACGATGGATTTAACTTTATTCTTGCTACCGATCTCGGACGAAATGGCTACTACGATCAGAAAACAGTAGCACACGCTATGGGTGAGCTTGCAGACGAAGGCGATGCTGAATTTGTGTTAGCACTCGGTGACACCTTCCATTATATAGGCGTCGAGAGCTCTTCCGATCCTCTTTGGTTGACTAATTTTGAGCTCGTTTATAGCCATCCCGAACTACAGATACCATGGTATCCAGTAGTAGGAAACCACGAATATAGGGGTAATGTGCAGGCATTGATAGACTACTCTAAGGTCAGCCGTCGCTGGCAGATGCCTGCTCGCTATTATAAGCTGAGCTATAAAACTGATGAGACACACACGCTTGATATCTTTGTTCTTGACACACCGCCCCTGATAGAGAAGTACAGGACGAAGAAGAAGTATTCCGATGCTAGTGAGCAGAGCCGTGAAGCACAGCTACAATGGCTAGAAAAGGTACTTCGCGAGAGCACAGCTGATCGTAAGATCGTTGTGGGACACCATCCTATCTTTGCTGATACATCTAAGGATGAATCTGAAAGGTCTGATATGCAGCGGTATGTCCTTCCTCTCCTGCAGAAGTATAGCGTAGATCTCTACGTCTGTGGGCATATCCATAATCATCAGCACATTGTAAAGCCTGATGTGAAAACCAACTTTGTGGTACTATCGTCTGGATCTAAATCTCGGAAAGTAAAGGCTATAGATGGCACCCAATTCTGTAGCCCCGAAACTGGGTTTGGCTTCATCTCTTATAAGTCGGGCCAGCTAACAATGTACCTCCTGGATAAAGAAGGAAATGAACTCTATCACTTCACTATCTAAGAATATTGGTGTCCGATAAAAAAGCATTTAATTCGTTTTTCTTATTTGATAGAAAGGAGGCAAACACGAATTTTACGTGTTTGCCTCCTTTCTTTATTTCAATGAATCTTTAGTTACTTGCTGATTTTGTGTTTGATGAAAGTATCATCATCTAGTTCCATAAAAGCAAGGTCTAATTCTTCTTTGGTGTTCATCACGATTGGTCCACCCCATGAAACAGGCTCTTTTAGAGGCTTAGCTGCTAATAAAAGAAAGCGAGCACCTTCCTCACCAGCCTTAACCACAAGAGTGTCATGCTGAGATTCATCACTATTAGATGTGGTGAATAGCACTGCACATCCTCTCCTCTCAAAGTCATCAAGGTCATCATTGACAGCCATGGTGCCATCAAGAAGATAGGTGAATAAGGTCTGGTTGTTAGATATACCATCATATTCCCATACTTGATTAGGCTTTAGATCTACATCAAAGTAGGTGACATCAACATACTTTGGTATAAACCCACCTTTGGTTCCCTTGTAATTACCCGAAAGAATACTAATGGTTGCATTTTCCTCATTAACGACTGGGATATCTTCTGACTTGATGTCACCGTAACTAGGTTCTGTCATCTTATCTTTCTTTGGGAGGTTTACCCAAAGTTGAGCTCCTAGCATCCGTTCCGAAGCTTTAGGCATTTCTTGGTGAATAATACCCGATCCAGCGGTCATCCATTGACATCCGTGATCCTTGATTGTTCCTTTGTTCCCCAGACTGTCACCATGCTCCATCTCACCTGATACTAGATAGGTTACGGTCTCAATCCCTCTGTGAGGGTGCCATGGAAAGCCCTTTATGTAGTCATTTGGATCTTTAGAATCAAATCCATCTAACATTAAGAATGGATCAAAGGATTCTACAGTCCTATTTCCTAATACTCGACGTAGGTGTACTCCAGCACCGTCTACAGCATTTTGTCCACGAACAACTTGAGTTGCTTTTCTTTTTCCTTTCATATTTTTACATTTAAACGTTTGGAACTCTTTTTATCCTAACAACTCTAAGCTAAAGATTGTTTTTACCTATAGGCTGTGTCTTTCTTTAACCCAGTCGGAGATAAAAGTGAGTACATCTTTCGAAAAAGTACCCTCTAGTGTCGAATATTCCGTGACATCACCAGTTTCGGATGGGATGAAAAGGTGATTAAGAGTAGGGAATTCTTTGATTACGACGCTCTTTCCTAACGCGTTTTCAATCGCTCTAAGGTTGTCTTCTGAAAGGACTTGAGTGTCCTTTTGTCCATTGATAGCTAATACTGGACAAGTAACCTTCTTGAGATGTTCAGAGGGTATGAACTTGAGAAACTCCTGGAAGTAGGGTGTGCGGTACGCAGTCAAGTTCCTCTGAATATTTTTTGGATTATTGATTGTCTGAGCTACTGCAAGCTTATATTCAGGTTTTGTTAAGGATAGTACTTTTTCATTAAATGCCACGAGATGGAGTGAATCACTTTCTCTAGTTGCATTTTTTGACGCCACCATTTCAAATAGATTATGACAGCCGCTCCTTAGTTCGTCTATTTTTTCCTCTTCAATATAATCTTTAAGAACCGACATATTTTGATGGACCAATATATCTATTGTTGGGGTGCCAGGAGAGGCCAGTAATACGATGAAGTCTATTAATTCAGGCCTTTCTTCACCAATAATTTGGGATATAATTCCTCCTTCACTATGACCAATGATACCCAATTGGTTTTGATCCACAAAGTTCTGTTCTTTCAGATATTCCACCATCGCTATAGCATCTGAGGCGAACTCCTTGAACGTTGCACTTCCAAAGTCCCCCTCGCTTTGCCCAATTCCTCTTTTATCAAAACGTAGGACTACGATACCTTCTCTTGTAAGAAAGTCAGCAATATCTGCAAAAGGTTTGTGATGCATTACTTGGCTATTCCTATTCATAGGACCACTGCCCGCTATGAGCACTACAGCTGGATATAGTCCTTTCTGCTTAGGTTTCGTCACTGTTCCAGCAATTTTAAGTCCCGATTCTGTATTGGTTACCGAGATATCTTCTGAGTCGTATGGCAGGGTATTGGTAGGCTCTTCTGGTTTCTCTACCACTCTTTCTAACACGAGAGGGAACGTATAACCTTGTTGTGTAAATGTGCCATTGACTTTTTCATCTTCTAGCACTCCTTCATATTTTATTTGTAACATCTTGGATGTGAACGTTAGCGTCTTATTCGCAAACGTAATATCATCTATAGGTATTCCTGACGCTCCTTGATCAGGACTATCCATAGTGGCAGATAGCTTTTCCGCCTCTTCCGTAATATGAATTACCAGCCTAAGACGATAAGCAGGAGTAATACTTAATTGCCCTTCCCAACTCCCTATAATAGGTGTCTGAGCAAGAGATTGAATGCTAAAAAATAGCAAGGAGAAAAGAAGTAAATAGTGTTTCATAAGAATACGATTTAGTCGTTTTTATTCATCGGCAACGTCGGCCTCTGTTCTTCGTAGGAAGTAAATGTGTTCAGTAGAATCAACGAAGCCCATTCCTTAGCTTCTTGGTTAGCTCGTTTTGGATCACTATAAAGATTATACTTACTTAGAGATGGTATTATTAACTGCTGACCAATTTCCAAATTATCTGGATCCTCAATCTTATCGTGATTAGCAATATAGATATATACCCAAAAGAAGCTATTATTATCATAGTAAGCCCTTGATAGCTTAGCAAGAGTGGTTCCGTGCTCCACTATAATCTTGTCTAGAGGGGGAACCTCATTTGGTGTCTCTATATCAACAAGAGGTGCAGACTCGGTGTCCTCTTTCTCTATGGTCGCAATAGTTTGATTATCCTCAATGACTCTATGCTTTTTATTTTGGTAAAACTGAAATATTCCTATGCACATAATGCAGAGGCCCAGTCCTACTAAAATAAATAGCCTGCTCTTTCTCCGCTTTTTGTCTCTCTTTGAGTCCATATCATCCACTCTAGCGTTCTCTGCGTCTGTGGGGATACTATCAGAAGATAATTGGGGTAGGGGAGATACCTCTTCTGGCTTTTTCTCATCCTCATCATTCTCAGATGATATTACCTGCGGTTCCAGTGGCTGCTCTATTACAGGAGCTTTTTTCTCTTCTTTTGGTATAGATACTTGAATAACCTTATCCTCGTGAATCTCTGTTCTTATTTCTGTGTCTGGATAGGTTACAGATGGATTGATTTCTACAGGCTGGTACGCAGAGAAAACAAAATTTAGAGATTTTAGTATCTCCTCACTGGCTACAAAATTAATGAGCAGGTTGTTATCACCCTCCTCTGTTATATATAAGTCTCCGAGCTCTAAAAGAGTGGTTCTCCGTCCTCTAAATAAGTCTGTCAAAAGTTCTCTAAGATGATCCGTTAGGCATGATGTTACCTCAGCTTCATCATGCTCGTAGAGGTCGGAAAGATTAGAGATAAAGGCTGTATCAAAATATTCAAGCGGAGGAGTGAAGTCTATCGTTGTATAATGTCTGTGCTGTAATATGTATTCTGAAGGGGTATAGGAGAGGGATATATGTGGTGGAATCAGCTTTCTAGAAGATTCATTAGCTCCCTCATCTATTAGAATATATTCAGGGTGGAAGAGTGGTTGGAACTTCCCAATAGCTGGGATAGTGACACTATTCTGCTCCTGTAATGCCGATGTTAATAGTGTATTCGCTTCTCTTTCTATCTGATTCAACCCCTTCATATTAATTCCGCTACCGTGTCATACCCTAGTGCTTCTACTATTCGCACATTGTAAAATTGGCCAATTTCCAGGTCCTCTCCCTTTACCAAAACTTCAGGGTCCACATCTGGTGAGTCATGCTCAGTTCGACCAATGAAGTAGTCACCGCTCTCTCGATCAATGATCACTCTGGCAGTACTGCCTACTAATGACTCAACTTGGCTAAAAGCTATTTCTTCTTGTAGAGCCATGAGCTCGTCCAACCTCCTTTGCTTTGTTTCAGCTGGGACGTCGTCTTCGTAATGCTTATAGCCAAAGGTTCCTTCTTCATGAGAGTACATGAATGCACCCATCCGCTCGAATCTCACTTTCCTGACAAAATCCAAGAGCTCTTGGTAATCCTCCTCCGTTTCGCCTGGATGGCCTACCATGAGGGTTGTCCTCAGGTATATTCCAGGTACTTCTCTCCGAATTCGTTCGATGAGCGAGTAGGTCTCTTCTGCCGTAACATGTCTTCTCATCTTATCCAAGACATTATTGCTAATGTGCTGTAACGCAATATCAAGATACTTACATACCTTAGGTTCCTCGCGAATGACTGTAAGTAATTCAAATGGGAAGGAGTTGGGGTATGCGTAATGTAACCTAATCCACTCTATACCCTCCACCTTACATAACTCTCTTACTAAGTCTGCGATCATAGGCTTTTTGTATAGCTCACGACCATAGTAGGTAAGATCTTGTGCGATCAATTGTAGCTCCTTGACCCCCTGCTGTGCTAGTCCTCTGACTTCCTCTACGATTTCCTCCATGGGACGGGATACGTGCTTCCCTGTCATTAGAGGGATGGAGCAGTATGCACATTGGCGATCACACCCTTCAGATACTTTGACAAAGGCATAATGCTCAGGTGTCGATAGAAATCGTGCATCAGCTGGCATCGTGTGGTACGCTTTGCCTATATCGGATAGTAACTCTTTCCAATTGAACTTGCCATAAAATTTATCGACTTCAGGGATCTCCTCTTGAAGCTCTGACATGTACCTCTCGCTTAGGCAACCCATCACATAGAGCTGACCGATATCCCCACTTTTTTTAGCCGCGACGAGTTCTAATATAGTATTGATAGACTCTTCACGTGCTGACTCTATGAAGCCACATGTATTGATGACCACAATCTCACCACTTGGCTGATCAGCGTCATGCTCTACCTGATAGCCATGCTTTGCAAATTGACGCATGAGGAGCTCCGAATCAATAAGATTCTTAGAGCAGCCCATGGTAATGACATTGACTCTGTTTTTTCTCATTCGTTATTTCTTTTCACTAAATAGAGACTCGACAAACTCCTGCTTATTGAAGAGCTGTAGATCTGTCATTTTCTCGCCCAGTCCAATATACTTTACCGGTATCTTGAATTGGTCTGAAATGCCAATCACCACACCACCCTTAGCAGTCCCATCTAGTTTGGTAATAGCCATAGCGGTTACATCTGTTGCGGCAGTGAATTGCTTTGCTTGCTCAAAAGCGTTTTGCCCCGTAGAGCCATCCAGTACCAAGAGGACCTCCTGAGGAGCTTCAGGATGAACCTTAGCCATTACGTTCTTAATCTTGGTAAGCTCATTCATGAGACCAACCTTATTATGGAGTCGGCCTGCGGTATCAATCAATACGATGTCCGCACCTGTAGCAGTTGCATGCTGTACGGTATCAAATGCCACGGATGCTGGATCTGATCCCATATCCTGCTTAATGACTGGAACGCCTACACGCTCACCCCATATCACCAATTGCTCAACCGCTGCAGCCCTAAAGGTGTCCGCTGCACCTAAAACCACTTTGTACCCGCTCTCCTTGAATTGGTATGCTAACTTTCCGATGGTGGTTGTTTTACCCACTCCGTTAACGCCAACCACCATAATGACATACGGTTTTTTCTCATTCTCTATACTAAAGGAGGTCCCGTCTTTGGTGTTATTTTCAGCTAAGAGTGCAGCTATTTCTTCACGAAGGATTCGATTGAGTTCACTCGTACTCACGTACTTATCACGCTCAACACGATCCTCTATTCGCTTGATGACTTTTAGTGTAGTATCTACTCCCACATCGCTTGAGACAAGCATCATCTCTAGTTCGTCAAGTATATCATCGTCCACCTTTGACTTACCTGCAACAGAACGTGATAGCTTGTCAAAAAATGACTGCTTCGTCTTTTCAAGACCACTATCTAAAGTCTCTTTTTTCTCCTTTGAGAAAATTTTGAAAAATCCCATATCTAACTTTTTATATCAAATTGTATTATATTCTAGCACATTCTATTTAAGTAGTCCTCAAAGGAATACTCTCTCATAAGCTCCATTGATCCATCCATCCGTTCTAAGTATAGTGAGGGATGCTGGATGCCATTGAACATATTTGTTTTCACGGTGGTATAATGCACCATATCCTCAAAGATCAGTAGGTCTCCTATCTCTGGTGCTTCTTTGAAATACCAATCCCCCATGACATCTCCACTCAAGCAACTATTCCCTCCTATGCGATACCCATACTTGTGATCTTCGGTCCTCTCCTTAGACGCACCACGAATAGCTGGTTGATAGGGCATCTCTAGACAATCAGGCATATGACAGGTGAAAGAGGCATCCATCATCAATGTGGAAATCCCATGATTCTCCACTATGTCCTCTATCCTAGTCACCAAGTATCCCGTCTCCCATGCAAAAGCACTGCCGGGCTCAAGGATGATATGCAGATGAGGGTATTTGGATTTGAACTCATTCAGTACCTTGATAAGGTGATCTATATCATAATCCTGACGTGTCATCAAGTGACCACCCCCCATATTAAGCCACTTGACCTGGCGAAGTAGATGGTCAAACTTTGAGCTAATCACCCTCAGGCTCCTTTCCAATTCATAGGAGGAGCTCTCACAGTGAACGTGGAAATGTAGCCCTGTCACCCCGTCAGGCAATTTCTCGGGCATTTGAGATAAAATCGTCCCCATTCTAGAGCCAGGTGCGGCAGGGTTATATAGGTCAGTCTCTATCTCACTATACTCAGGGTTTATCCTAATTCCACATTCTATTGGATAATCTGTATAAGCTTTCACCCGAGGGTAAAACTTCTCAAATTGCTTCGGGGTATTAAATACAATATGAGAGCTACATCGCATCATCTCATCAAACTCGGAGTCCTTAAATATAGGGGCATAGGTATGGGTACGGTTTCCCATCTTTTCGAGCCCCATTCGAGCTTCATTAAGAGAGCTGGCTGTGGAGCAAGAGATGTACTCTCTGAAGATCGGGAATACTTTCCATAGTGCGTACGCCTTGAAAGCTAGTATAATCTCAACACCAGTCTGATCTGCAACGCTCTTAATTCGTTCAAGATTGGCTCTCAGCTGTGACTCCACCTGCACATAGGCAGGAGTGGGCAATGGCGAGGGGAAGAAATCATGAGGGTCTTTTCCCAGTTTATGCTTGTCCTTAAATGAATGCATGTATTATGTCATATTTAATCCAAAATATTTTACTTCAAAGATACCCATTTTCTTTTTATCATTACGATGATAAACCGATCAATCCAGGGCTGACGTACCAGAAAATATTGAATATGTTCTGCTACTCATCCATTGATTTTTTATCAAAGGGTTTCTTGGTACTTTTTATCGGGCTTCATGGTAAAGATAAAGTCTTTCTAAGTAAGCCCTTATTTGTACCAAAATCGCTTTGTCTAACGTATTGATAACAGTCCACATGAGTGTTACAATTCTTCCCATTCGTAAGCTTATTTTGATGTTGGCGTTCGGACTGGCACTATAATTGTGTGTAATAGGGGTAAGGTGCTGATCCAAAGGCGTAAGGAGATCATATTAAAACGTAATGAAAGAGTTTGCTTTGACCTATAATAGGTGGGGGAAATTTTAGTTATATGAAAGAGAAATCGTTCTCATAAGAAAAAAATATTTTTTATATGAGAAGAAGATCTGTTTCCTATAGGAAGAATTTTGACACTCACGTGAACCCTTTACTCGAAGTGTCACTGTCAATTCGTTAGCTGTATCTTTTTTTTTAGATAGAACAAATTGTACGCTTTTCAAGAAAGTTTTTCTGCTTTTGTATCGTCCTCAACTCATCATTACCATTTTGGTGTTGGAGAGAATCTGTGTGAAATTGACTGAATTATCTTTTATAGAGTGGTTGTTTTTGGGTAACTTTGACATCAATTATAAAAAGCAAAAGTTAGATGAAAGATTTTATTAAGACAGATGCTGCTACTGATAGAGCCTACATTGTCGGGATTATTACTCCCGATGTGAAAGAGGCAGAGGTAGAAGAGTATCTGGAGGAATTGGCTTTTTTGGCACATACTGCAAATATTCAGACAGTTAAATCCTTTACTCAGAAGTTGGATACTCCTAATACGGCTACATTTATTGGCAAGGGTAAGCTGCAGGAGATTGCTGATCAAATCGAAGAGGATGAGATTGGCACCGTTATTTTTGATGATGAGTTATCGCCGAATCAGCTAAGAAACATTGAGAGAGAATTGAAAGTGAGGATCCTAGATCGGACCGCATTGATTTTAGATATTTTCGCCGCTCGTGCTCAGACCGCTTATGCCAAAACTCAGGTGGAGCTAGCCCAGTACAATTATTTATTGCCTAGGCTTACGAGGCTTTGGTCCCACTTGGACCGTCAGCGTGGAGGTGGAACTAATATGCGAGGCCCTGGTGAAACTCAGTTGGAGACGGATAGGCGAATCGTGCTGAATAAGATCTCGGCACTTAAGGATGAACTGAAGAAGATAGATAAGCAGAAGCGAACTCAGAGAAGTAATAGGGGGAATATGGTTCGTGCGGCACTCGTGGGATATACTAATGTGGGTAAGTCCACCATCCTTAATCTACTTTCTAAGAGTGATGTCTTTGCCGAAAATAAGCTGTTCGCTACACTTGACACCACAGTCCGAAAGGTTGTTATCAAGAACCTTCCTTTCCTTCTTTCTGATACTGTAGGGTTTATTAGAAAACTGCCTACTGAGCTTATCGAATCTTTTAAGTCCACACTTGATGAGGTTCGCGAAGCTGACCTCCTTATACATGTGGTGGATGTTTCTCACGAGAATTTTGAGGATCAGATTAATGTGGTCAAGGAGACACTAAGTGATATTATAGGAGATGAGAAGAAACCGACTATCTTGCTCTTTAATAAGGTAGATGCCTTTACCTTTGAAGAAAAGGATGAGGACGACCTAACTCCACGAACAAAAGAAAATATTACGTTAGAAGAGATGCAGCAGACCTGGATGGCTAATAAGCCTGATGGTGTCTTGGATGTGCTTTTTATATCCGCCAAAACAGGTGAAGGAGTAGAAGAATTAAAATCCATCTTGTATGAGAGGGTGAAGGAGATACATATTACTCGTTTCCCATATAATGACTTCCTTTTTCAGACCTATGATCATCTGGTAGATGATGAGGGAAGTGAATGAGTAAGGAAGAGTATTAACATAGGTTATATAGATAATTTACTAGTACAGGAAAATGAATTATTCCATTCTTGACTTTATTTACCTAATTGGTTCGCTTGGTCTATTCCTTTATGGGATGAAGATCATGAGTGAAGGACTTCAGAAAATTGCGGGTGACCGTATGCGGTCAATCTTATCAGCCATGACTTCCCACAGAGTGTTGGGTGTTCTGACGGGTGTATTAGTTACTGCTCTTATCCAATCTTCTTCAGCCACCACGTTGATGGTTGTAAGTTTCGTAAATGCTGGCTTGCTCAATTTGGTGCAAGCCATTAGTGTTATTATGGGGGCCAATATTGGTACTACCGTAACGGCTTGGATCATTTCTCTCTTAGGTTTCAAGGTCGATATCAGTACTTTTGCTATACCATTACTTGCATTAGCGATACCATTTGTATTTTCGAAGAAGCCTAGGTGGAATTCAATAGGGGAGTTTATTATTGGATTCTCATTGGTCTTCCTTGGCTTACAGTTCCTTAAGGATTCGATGCCTGACTTGCAGGCTAATCCAGAGGCTTTAGCATTCTTGCAGAAGTACACTGATATGGGATTCCTATCGGTAATAATCTTCTTATTTATAGGTGCCATCATGACTGTGATTGTGCAGTCCTCAAGTGCAACTGTGGCTATTACGTTTATTATGTGTAGTCAAGGGTGGGTGCCTTTTGAGATGGCAGCAGCGATGATCTTAGGGGAGAATATTGGTACTACTATTACCGCTAACCTTGCTGCTCTGAGTGCTAATATGGCGGCAAAAAGAGCGGCGTTCTCGCATTTTGTATTTAATGTGTTTGGTGTGATATGGGTGCTTTGTGTCTTTTTCCCATTGGTTAACCTTGTCTGTAATATAATTGTTAGCGGTGATGGTGCAGATCCACGAGGACTCTTCACGACTATAGCTGATCTGAATAATACATATAGTAAAGGGGATGTTCAGATGATTACAGGTGGAGAAGCCATTTATGATCAAGAGATGGCACTAATACAGAAGGATATCTCAGAAATGGCTGGCTCTGTTAGTGTTGGGTTGGCTTTATTTCATACGTTATTCAATGTCGCTAACAGCCTTTTGATGATATGGTTTGTACCGTTCATTGCTAGGATTTGTGAAGTAGTGATCAAGCCTAGTAAGCTTGCTGCTCAGAAAAAGGAGTTTGCACATCTACAGTTTTTGAGTACTCGTATGCTCTCTACTAGTGAACTTTCTTTGCTGCAAGTAAATAAAGA
Organism: Porphyromonadaceae bacterium W3.11; assembly: GCA_030434245.1. NCBI lineage: Bacteria > Pseudomonadati > Bacteroidota > Bacteroidia > Bacteroidales > Porphyromonadaceae > Porphyromonadaceae bacterium W3.11. The sequence continues at coordinate 235,752 of JAUISX010000001.1, read as the reverse complement.
AATTACTAGTTATGGTAATAAGGTAAGTGAGATGTTTGGCATGGTTAAGTCCATGTATAGAGTTGTAGACCAGTCAGAGTTTGACGTCATCTTTGATCGTATTCAGAAATATGAAGATATCTGTGATAGGGTAGAGGTAGAGATAGTGCAATATCTTACTAAGCTCTCAGAAGGTGACCTGAGTGGTGACTCACGTAGGGATGTAAGTGCTTATCTGAGGATAGGTAGTGAGATAGAAAGTATGGGCGATTCGTGCTATAATATGGCTCGAATTATTCGGCGTAGATTAGAGGATGGCGTCGATACCCATCCCGTAATCCAAGAGCAGTTAGATAATCTTCATGAACTATTGGAGAAGGTTCTGGAGCATACAATGTATGTCCTTCAAGAAGTAGATAAGCATCAGGATATGCTAATCGAAGCACAGAACTTCGAAAGCCAAGTGAATAACAAGTACAAAAGGTTGGTCTCTAAAAACCTTAAGGATCTTGATGCACAGCTATATCCATACCAACAATCCGTATATTATCTGGACATGCTAGACGAATACGAGGTCTTAGGGGATTATGCGATAAATGTAGTAGAGGAATGCGTGGAGGAATAAATTGTTTATTTCCGTAAAATAACGTACCTTTGCACCTGCGTTTCACCCCGTTTGGTCGAGTACCAGATTCGGGAGACCGTGGGACGCTAAGAATTCATTTATTATAAATAGATAATGTTATGGCAACAGTAATTAGATTGCAAAGACACGGTCGCAAAAACTACCCTTTCTATAAGATTGTAGTAACAGACCGTAGAGCACCACGTGATGGTAGGTTTGTAGAAGCATTAGGTACATATAACCCTAATACTCATCCTGCTACAATTGATCTTAACTTTGATAGAGCTCTGTACTGGGTTAATGTAGGAGCAGAACCATCAGATACTGTTCGCAGTATCCTTTCTCGTGAGGGAGTAATGATGATGAAGCACTTGCAAGGTGGAGTACGTAAGGGTGCATTTACAGAAGAACAAGCTCAGGCTAAGTTTGAGGCTTGGCTAAAGGAACGTAAGGCTGAAACTGAAGCTGTAGTTAGCAAGGTAGAAGCTAAGAAGCGTGAAGAAGCTAAGAAGGCATTAGAGGCTGAGCGTGAAGTGAATAAAGCTAAGGCAGAAGCCCTTCAGGCTAAGAAGGATGCTGAAGCTAAGGCAAAAGCAGAAGCTGAGGCCGCTGCGAAAGCAGAAGCTGAATCAGAATCTGCAGAGGAGCCTGCAGCAGAGGAAACTCCTGCAGAATAAACCTTTAAGAAAAAATTCAATTTCGAAGATTCTTACGTGTATAAAAGAGAGAGACAGTGTCTGATGGCATTGTCTCTTTTTCTTTATGAATAGTGCTTATATATACTATTACATATTACAGCATAAGGATGATTATGTTGAGAATGTCTATAGCTGTGGAAGAAAAATAGAGTATAGTAATCGGTTATATATCATCAGAAGTTGCTGCAATGTATCTATGCGAATTTGCTAACTGCCTGTAAACATTACTTCTCAACGTACTTGTAATGTAGAAGCAATAGTTAGGATTATTATACTTACATTTGTGGTATGTGCATATCATGGAAAGATGAATATGAACGTAATTACGGCAGCAGAGGTTAGGTACAATCAACGCAAGTACTTCGTTGAACGTTGAGAGAAAAGATCTCGCATTTGTCACATGGGCAAGGAAAGCACCTAGCGTGCTCAATTTTCCTTTAGGTTTGAGAAACTATCGGTTTGAAGCATATAGGGAGGTATTAAGACTGGTCTTGATTTTGCTAGTGCTGTATTGACTGTTGGACTTACACACAATGTATGTTAGAATAATATTAATAATTATGGAAAGGCTTATTATCGGATTATTTCTCATTATTTTCTCTATTTATTATTTTGTTATATCTGCCAAAACTAAGAATAAAGAAAAGAAGGTTGGAAAGAAGTTTGTTTTTACTATGACCGTGGGAGCAATGTCTCTAATACTTGGTGTTATTTCTCTTGTCAGATATTTTTCATTATAAATCTAAGAATATAAAATGAAAGATACATTCTAAGAGGAGTCGGAAATTCTTAAGGTCTAAATCCTCTTTATTTTTTTCTAGAGTTTCGAAAATTCGCTAGAAACGCGAAAAGAAAAGAGTCGAAAGCAGTTTAGCCAAAATGAAAATGGCGAAAGCCGTAACCTAAAAAAGTTTAGGTCTCTATTGTACATAGTACATTAATTTACGGTAAAACCTACAGAAACATACACCGAAGGATAATTCTTTTCTCCTTTTTCTAGAGTATTATAGTATCTAAATACTAGTCCTATCGTAGGTTTTGTGATTTCTCTAGTCGCTTGTAAAAAAAAGCCCATATCCCAATATAAATATCTCCAATCATCACTACGCAAGTTAGTTCCAGTACCTGCTCTCAAATCAAATATACCAGAACTAAATTTATATACATTGTACTTTAAGAGCACACCCAAGGCTTGAGACGGGTAGTGTTTTTCAACCTCTTCTTTTTTTAGTAGGATGACATCAGTTTCAGCTTTAAGGTATGCAGAAAAATTTGGTGTAAAGTTGTAGCCTGCGTAGCTCTCCAAATTAACAGATGAAAACTCTCTGCCCATATTTCCAGAGCTTCCTAATGCTCCCCATGAGAAACCTCTTTCCTGGGCAAATGAATTACCAACTACTGGAAAAAGAATTAGTAAAAAGAGAAAAATCTTCTGAATACAAGTCATAATTAAAAATGGTTAATGGTTAATAAAGATCAGTCCTGTTGCTACAAGTGTAAAACAAAGCTATTCCATTAGAAACAAGAATAGACATAAATACAACATATTTGATGGCGGGGCTTCTCTTTCATAGCTTTAGATTTTAGATGTTATTATTAAAATTAAACGTGAAAATCATTCAAATAGAAGAATAATTGTAGTGCAATTTTACAAATATTAAGTCAGTTGTACAACAAATGTATGGCTTTTATGGTGTAATTAAAGTGTAATGCTCCAGAAGCTTGTGGTTGAACACAAATCCACAACCCTCCGAGTGTAATAGTTTCATAGTATTACGGGGCTTATTAAGGAAGACTAATACACTCTCACCCTATGGATGACGAACATCAGTTATGGTCTCGTATTACAACTCATTAAAGCTTTTTTTTAGATCTAGTCCAGAGATACAGAAGAAAGTGTTATTACTCTCATTCAAACAAAATATAAGTGTCCATCATTACTTCGTAAAAATTATCGAAGATAGTTCGAGACTTTCCCTCCTAGGTAATTCTTCCTTTTTGTATTGTTACTAAGTCGAAAACCGAATATTGAAAAATAGAAGAGCTTGCTAAACAGTAGCAAGCTCTTCTATTAGTATTCTTTGTTGTTTATACTTACTCAATAATGTAAGCAGAGCAGTCTAAAGAACCCATAGCCGTGATATTAATAATATCCTTAACTGTAGCATCATGGTCCACGAAAAAGATGGGCTTGCCTAATCCAATTTGAATTGGACCGACTACGTCTTCAGCATTACCCACAGCTTTAAGCAATTGATAGCATGCATTAGCAGCAGAGAGACGAGGGAACACGAGTATATTAACTTGCTCGCCTTTTAACTTATTATCTGGATATAAAGAGTCTCTCTTCTCCATATGTAGGGCAGTCTGGACTTGCATTTCACCATCCACGTTAAGCTCTGGATACTTTTCATGAAGAATCTCTGTCGCTTTACGTGCTTCGATTGAAGAGTTAGCATCATCACTACCAAAGTCTGAGAAGTTCACTAAGGCAATGTTAGGCTTTAGTCCAAAGCATCTAACCTTTTCGGCAGCAAGAATAGTAATATCAACTAATGTCTCTGCATTTAGATTTTGATTGATTAGAGTATCTACAAGGAATAGAGGACCGCTCTTTAGGTTGACCATGTGCATCGTTGCAAAGTGATCGTGTCCTTCTTCAATACCTACAGTAGTACGTGCTACATTTGACAGGTATGAGTAGTTAGAGTAAAGCCCAGTGAGTAGGCCATCTGCGTCTCCACATTGTACCATCATCATCCCGAAAAAGTTGAGGTCAAACATTTTGTCCAATGACTCGTTCATATTACCACCCTTACGCCAATTCTGTTTGGTATATTGGGCTGCATATTGTTTTCTTTTTTCGTTAAACTCTTCAGAACGATGATTAATGATTTTAATCCCGCTTAGGTCCAAATCATTTTCGTTCGCAATTCTTTGGATATTATCAGGATCACCTAGAATAATAGGTATTGCTAGGCCTTGGTGAAGTACTTCTACAGCAGCTTTAATGACGGTGCTATTTTCACCAGCAGTATATACCATTCTGCGAGGGTTTTGTTGAGCTGATTCGTGGATACGACGCATGAAGTGATTCATCCTTCCGAGACGATTCATCAATTCTCCCTCATAAGAATTCCAGTCAGTTATTACTTTTTGTGCAACTCCTGATTGGATAGCAGCCTTTGCTACAGCAGTAGATACACGTACTATGAGGCGAGGGTCCACTGGTTTTGGAATAAAGTAATCGGGGCCAAAATGAAGAGGAATATTACCATAGGCACTACTGACTTCATCCGGAACTGGTTCCTGAGCCAATTCCGCAATAGCTAGTGTGGCCGCTTTTTTCATCTCCTCGTTAATACTAGTAGCTCTAACATCAAGAGCTCCACGGAAAATGTATGGGAACCCGATTACGTTATTGATCTGATTTGGGTAGTCAGAACGTCCAGTAGCCATCATTACATCTTCTCTGGCATCTTTGGCTTCATTGTATGTAATCTCAGGATCAGGGTTTGCCAAAGCAAATACGATAGGATTTGGAGCCATCTGACGAACCATGTCCTGGGTTAAGACTCCTGGCTTAGATAGGCCTACGAATACATCGGCTCCGACAATAGCATCTGCAAGAGTACGAAGGTCAGTACGATCGGTAGCAAAATATGCTTTTTGGTCGCTTAGATTCTCTCTATCCTTGCTGATGACACCCTTAGAGTCAATCATGACGATGTTAGAGCGTTTAGCACCGAAGGATTCGTATAGTTTAGTACAAGAGAATGCTGAAGCCCCAGCACCACTTATGACGATTCGTGCATCTTCAATCTTTTTTCCAGCAATTTTCAATGCATTAAGCAATCCAGCGGCAGAAATAATAGCTGTACCATGCTGGTCATCATGCATTACAGGGATATCAAGCTCATCTTTGAGGGCTTGTTCGATTCTAAAGCACTCAGGTGCCTTTATATCTTCGAGGTTGATTCCTCCAAATGTAGGAGCAATAGCCTTGACGATCTCAATAAACTTCTCGGGATCTTTTTCATCTATTTCGATATCAAATACATCTATTCCCGCATAAATTTTGAATAGAAGTCCCTTACCTTCCATCACAGGTTTCCCTGCTAATGCACCGATATCACCAAGCCCTAGTACGGCTGTACCATTGGAAATTACGGCCACAAGATTTCCTTTTGATGTAAAATCGTAAGCACATGCAGGATCTTTATCTATATCTAAGCAAGGAACAGCTACACCTGGGCTGTATGCAAGGGTTAGGTCTTTCTGTGTGCTAAAGGGTTTAGTAGGTCTTACTTCAATTTTACCTGGTTGAGGCAATGAGTGGTACACTCTTGCTTCTTCTGAGAGTTTTTTGTCCATGTTTAAAAATAATATTGATTGGCTTAAGTTTTGGCAAAGTTACACAAAGCTTTAGAATATATAATTGTTATATAGCAATTCGTAAGGTCTTTATATCCCTTTTATGAGAAAGGGTGTCGTAGATCACTCTACAACACCCTCGCAATCTTGAAAATAATTTGAAAGTGAAAATATTGAATAATTACTTCAAGAATGGATATGTATAATCTACAGGTGGGACAAAGGTCTCTTTAATACAGCGGGCATTTGTCCAGCGTATTAGATTGAGAACCCCACCAGCTTTATCATTGGTACCACTAGCACGACTTCCACCAAATGGTTGTTGACCTACCACAGCACCTGTCGGTTTATCATTTATATAAAAGTTGCCAGCTGAGAAACGTAGCTTATCTAGTGCCGTCTCTATTGCGTATCTATCTCGTGAGAAGATGGAGCCTGTCAATCCATATGGAGAGGTTTCATCACATAGCACAAGTATATCTTCAAACTTAGAGTCATCATACACAAAGATGGTAAGAACTGGTCCAAATATCTCCTCCTGCATCGTCTTAAACTTAGGATCTGTTGTGAGGATAACGGTTGGCTCCACAAAGTAACCTTCACTCTTGTCGCATCCACCACCGATGATAACTTCAACATCAGACGAGCTCTTAGCATAATCAATATAGGACTTGATGTTATCGAATGAGGTTTCGTCTATCACAGCATTCATGAAGTTAGAGAAGTCTGTTACATCGCCCATCTTGATGGTCCCAATCATGGACTCTAAGCGTTCACGTAGCTCATTCCACATACTCTGAGGAATGTATGCTCGTGATGCAGCTGAGCACTTTTGTCCCTGATACTCGTATGCTCCTCGTACTAAAGCCACCGCTACTTCATCCACATTAGCAGTAGGATGAGCGACCACGAAATTCTTACCACCAGTCTCTCCAACAATCTTTGGATAACTCTTATACCCTGAAATATTTTCGCCTATTTGTCGCCATAAGGTATTGAATGTTGCAGAACTACCAGTAAAGTGAAATCCTCCAAGATCTTTATGGGGTATTAAGGACTTTCCGATGACGCTCCCTTTGCCAGGGATGAAATTAATCACGCCATCAGGTAGTCCAGCCTCCTTCATCACTTTAAGCAATAGATAATTTGAGAATATTGCAGTTGATGATGGCTTCCAGACAGATACATTACCCATGATAGCAGGAGCCATAGTAAGGTTCAGTGCGATGCTAGTGAAGTTAAATGGTGTGAGAGCAAAGACAAATCCTTCAAGCGGACGATATTCCACTCTGTTCAGTATAGTATGATCACTTAAGGGTTGATCTGTGTATATTTTTGAAGCATAGTAGGCAGAGAAACGTAGGAAGTCTATCAATTCGCACGGTGCATCGATCTCTGCCTGCATGGGATTTTTACTCTGACCCAGCATTACAGCCGCAGCTAATTCATATCTATATTTTGTGCTAAATAGTTCAGCCGCTTTTAGCATAATAGAGCTCCTTTCAAGCCATGGCAGTCTACTCCATTCATGGTGAGCCTTCATCGCGGCATCAATTGCCATCTGCACCTCTTTATGGCCAGCTTTGTGATATTTAGCCAGAATGTGTTTGTGATTATGAGGCATTACTACCTCTCCCATATCACCAGTACGCACCTCTTTGCCACCGATAATGAGTGGCACTTCTAGTTCCGTGGCAGCCGCACTTTTTAATGCTTCTGTAAGGCGATCACGTTCGAGTGTCCCTGGAGCGTATGAGTTTATCGGTTCATTGGTTGGTCTCTCAAAGTTATATAGAATATTATCCATCTTGACTATTAAAATTATTATTTATTCAAATATTAGTATAAGTTCTTCTTCTGCAATCTTTTTATTATGAGCCAAGAAGATCTCAGCTATCATACATCTAGCAGAGCCACCACCATTCTTCTCAATGACGTTAAGATTAGGTGTGATTAATTTGCTCTTGTTACTCAGTCTCTTAATCTGATCAGGCGTAAGGCTATCATAGGCTGCTTTGCTCATGACGAGTAGGGGAGCTCCCGATTTGTTGTGCAGTGCAAGCATATTCCCTGCAAATGACTTGACTTGCTCTTGGGTTATTTCGACAATTTCTCTCCCAGCACTCCTAAAGCATGCCCTCAGCGTTTGTTGTTCTTTTTCAGACTTAATACTATCCATACAGATGATAACCTGCTTAGGAGCAATGCACATCATGACATTTGTGTGGTAGATAGGCCGCCCTTCGTCATCAGTTGAATCGAAGAGAATGTACTCGTAGTCAAGTTCCTTACAGAATTCGGCTAGGATTTCTTCATCTGTTCTGGGGCTTCTGCAGGCAAAGAGGACCTTATTGACACGATCCAGGATCATACTTCCTGTTCCCTCAAGAGCTTTCATGTCAGCTTCCCATTTCGTGAGATCAATGATCTTTGTAACTCCTGGCATCAATGATAGCATATCTACAGCCTCCAGCTTACGTTCCAGTTGCCTATTATCGGCAAACATAGGATAGAAGACAAGCTCTCCAGTGCAGTGTGTGCTAAACCAATTATTGGGGAAGATGGAGTCCGGAGTCGCTGGCTCTAGAGTATCCTGCACCACGATGACCTCGACTCCATTTTTTCGAAGTAGATCTACATAATGATCAAACTCCGCTAATGCTTCCATCGCAACATCAACCTGCTGATCCGAACGAACTTGGAAATGATTAGTTACAGCCGTTTCCTCATTAAAACCAAACCTTGCGGGGCGGACCATCAGTACTGTATCAGTTGTTTGTTTGCGTATCATTTTAGACCATTTCTAGAATAGACTTTTTAATAATAGATATCGCATCTCTTAGTTCATTTTCTGTAATACATAGTGGAGGAGCAAAGCGGATAATATGACCATGAGTAGGCTTTGCTAGTAATCCATTTTCAGCCATCTTCAGGCACACATCCCAGGCTTCTTTGCCTTTATAAGGCCTGATTACCACTGCATTTAGAAGTCCCTTTCCCCTAACTATTTCTATAAATGGAGTATCAATAGCTTCCATCTCGTCACGGAATATTTTTCCGAGCCTAGCCGCATTCTCCATCATGTTTTCTTCCTTGACCACATCAAGGGCTGCCATGGCTACTTTACAAGCAAGGGGAAATCCACCGTAAGTACTGCCATGTTCACCTGGACCTATAGTCATCATGATTTCGTCATCGGCAAGAACAGCGGATACCGGAAGAACTCCACCACTTATAGCCTTCCCTAAGAGGACTATATCTGGTCTGACGCCTTCATGATCGCATGCTAGCATCTTACCAGTTCGGGCGATGCCTGTCTGGATCTCATCGGCGATGAATAGGACATTGTGCATTTTACACAAATCATAAGCTTTCTTTATGTAGCCATCATCAGGGACATATACACCAGCCTCACCTTGGATTGGCTCCACAAGCATGGCTGCGACCTTCGTTCCTTGAGTCGAAAGGGTAGTCTCTAACGCTTCGATATCATTATAAGGGATGTTAACAAAGCCTGGTGTGTATGGTCCATAATCAGTATAGGCAGATGGATCATTACTCATGCTTACAATACTTATGGTACGACCATGAAAATTACCATTACAGACAATGACAAGAGCTTCATCCTTAGGGATGCCCTTTATACGATATCCCCATCGACGGGCTAGTTTTACTCCAGTCTCGACTGCCTCCGCACCACTATTCATTGGAAGAACCTTGTCATAACCAAAGTAATGATGCATATACTCCTCATACGGGCCTAAGTCATCGTTATAAAATGCCCTTGATGTCAGACAGAGCTGCGCAGCTTGATCCTTAAGTGCTTGAATGATTTTGGGGTGGCAGTGTCCTTGATTAACAGCTGAGTAAGCGGATAAAAAGTCATAGTACTTTTTGCCATCCACATCCCATACATACGCCCCCTTTCCTTTGGCGAGTACTACCGGGAGTGGGTGGTAGTTATGTGCTCCATATTTTTCCTCTTGGGCGATATACCGCTGTGCATTCTTTGAAATTTCCATAGGGTTATTTTTTATATTTAGGGTTAAGTCGGGTATTCATTCCCTCTCGTACAAATTAAATGAAATTAATTCATATTATCAACTAAATATCAATAAAATAGTATAATGTATTGACCGTTGGTTAAGAAATTGTTATTTTTATGACTCAATGTTGTTTCGGTGCGAGTCGATATTGTGGTCTATTTTGTCTTATCTTTGATTCATTTTAAAAGTAACATCATGAATTTTTAATATCTTTGCTGCAAAATAAATTATTATTATACCGTATTAAATTATGAAGCTAAATGGACGTAGAGAGAGTGAAAATGTAGAGGATCGCCGAGGAAAAAGGACTCGGAAGGCATCCCTAGGAGTAGGAGGGCTAATCATTCTTGGATTGATTACTTGGGTCCTAGGTGGTAATCCATTGGATGTCCTAAAAGATAATGGTGCTGAGATCATTCCAACCCCTGCAACCACAGAGGAGTATGTACCAACAGCTCAGGAGGAGGAGATGGCTACATTTGTAAAAAAGGTCCTAGCCGGTACCGAGGATGTCTGGACAAACGTTTTCGCTGAAAATGGGATGACATACAGAGCACCTAAGTTGGTTATGTTTACCAATTCAGTAGAAAGTGGATGTGGTGCAGCGTCGGCACAAGTAGGCCCCTTTTACTGTTCAGCAGATCAGACCGTTTACATTGACTTATCTTTCTTTGTTGAAATGAAGAATAGGTTAGGTGCTGGAGGCGATTTTGCTTATGCTTATGTCATTGCTCATGAGATAGGTCATCACGTGCAGTATTTACTAGGCACCTTGGATGAAGCTCATTCCAAGATGGCTCAGATGAGTAAAAAAGAAGCTAATGCCGTGAGTGTACGTCTAGAGCTCCAGGCAGATTATTATGCAGGAGTATGGGCACATTATGAAAAGGCTATGTACGATTCACTGGAGCCTGGCGACCTTGAAGAAGGCATCAACGCTGCACACGCGATAGGAGACGACAAGCTACAGATGGAAGCGCAGGGCTATGTAGTTCCGGATGCATTTAATCACGGGACTTCCAAGCAACGTATGGCATGGTTGACTAAAGGCTATCAAATGGGAACTATCAAAGATGGTGATACATTCAATCTCAAGGATCCATTATAAATATCTGTACTCCGCCACGAATGATTATCAGAAAGCTCTTAGGTTTGTATAAATCTAAGAGCTTTTTTTATCGTTTGTATATAAAGCATGATACTAGGTTATGGTCCATTTTTGATTCAGTCAAACATGACAAACTGAAATCTGTAGTGTCTAGATGATAGGCTTGAAGAGTAAAAAAATTCTCTTATAAGAACGATTTCTTCTTCCTATAGGAAGAAAAAATGTTTCCTATATGAAGCGTTTCTCCTCCCTATAGCTAGCGTTCTGATCCGTTTATAGACGACATCCACTTGACTTCAAGGCTAGAGATAGTGCCGCTTTGTTAGCATCTATCGGCTCTGTTTTTTAGAGTTCACTATGCTCATTCCGCAAGTAATTAGGGCAGGTTTTCAGGTACTTTTCTTATTCTTAATTTCTGTGAGATCATCTAATGTCACCACGAGCTCTCTTTCTTTATCATTATGTATTCTTAATACATATTCTAGCGGTTCTCAATCTGATAACTCCACGAATATATATGTATAGGCAATACGATTTCAAAATCGTGAAACAGAGGGAGCTAAAATTATTAGGTGGGAAAACCAATACTTTCTTCCTACCTTATCAGTACCAATAGGACCATTCACCATGGAATCTATCCATGGGTAACGCATTAGGACGCATAGTATATCTCACGTTAGTGTTAAATTCTATTATTGGTGTCCGATAAAAATTTTAATAGCTTTTATAACGAATTGAATAATAGTCCATTACACTACAATTAGAAGAAGGGGGCTTGTCTCTTAAAACTATCTTGATTATCAAAGAGTTAAGTGTGTTTATCGGACACTAATAATATTTAATAAAAACAAAAATAATTAACAGGTTTAGTATATTTTCATATGCCAATTAATGTGCATATATTTGTTTAGAAACTTTTCGGTCGGTTTTTGAAAGTAATTCAAGGTTTTTCATTTGAGAAGATTACAAATGAGCAATAAAGAACAAATATTGAAAGAGTCATTCATGCTTTTCCTAAAGCATGGATATGAAGCTGTAAGCCTTGTTGATATAGAAAAGGCATCCGGAGTTTCACGGGGTGGAATTTACCACCACTTCAAAAGCAAAGAAAGCATATTCGTTGAGTCTATAGGGAAGTTTGTCTTTGAGTTTTTAGAATCTTCGCCCGTTGAATCAATGCCAGACCATACAAGTATTAGCTCTCCTTTACTAACTTTTCTAAGTCTTATACTTGAAAACATAGAGCATAGAATGAAGATATTTCACGAAAGATTTGGTGATGAAGTATCAGCTAGGAATCTCTTTGCTTTAGTTTTTTACCTTAGTAATAACTATCCGAATACAAAGGAAAAGATTAGAGAATCCAGCTACCATGATCAAGAAAAGTGGGTAGGTGTAATTAACGAGTCTATAAAAGCTAATGAAATCACTGATGCTGTGGATGTCGAACAACTGGCACTCAACTTCAGAAACATATATGTAGGAAAGTCTATAAGCGATTCCCTAAATGAGGAATTGATTGTAGAGGAGCTTCGCTCTCAATGGATAAACATATACAACTTAATTAGACAAAAATAATTTTGTTGCAATCTTCAATATAACGAGCTTATAGTTGTAGAAATGCACCACAAGAAATTTTAAGAAAAGCTCCTCAAATTTTATTAGATATATCAGAAATGTGTTGAAGGAAATGGATTGAAGTGCCACATAAAGGATTTAATTCAAGGTGTTCATTCAATCATTTTGGGCAAGGTCAAAAGGATTTGTAATATAGAACGAAATCAAGATTATGAACAATAAAACACTTTTAAGAAGTCTAATCACAATACCCTTTTTATTATTTTCGGGTTTGTACGCTATCACTGGTTGGGCTCAATACACGGACACGCTTCAGGTGGAGACTTTACCGGAGGTTACTATTCATGCACAGTTACAAAGGACATCTGCCAAGTCCTCTGTATTTACACCAACGATGAGCCAGAAAATCTCTGCTCAGAGTGCTGTGGACTTGCTTCGTCAGTTGGCGATTCCTCAGATTAATATCAACCTGATGAATAATAAGGTGACTACTCCAATAGGTGCTGGTGTAGCACTATTCATCAATTACATTCCTGCTTCTCAGCAGGATATTGATGGATTGTTGACGACTGACGTGAGGCGAGTGGAGTATCTGGACTTTCCTATTGATCCTCGCTTTCAGGGTAGTGAGCATGTCATCCACTTTATTGTACACAAGTATGAGTATGGAGGGTACACCAAGCTGAGTGTCAATGAGAATTTCCTCACTGGACTATCTAGCAATGTCTCACTCTTTTCAAAATTTGCTTACAAAAAGATGATTTATGATCTCTATGTAGGTGCTTCTAATTATGACCTCCGAAATATTGGTACCTCCACGATTGGCACTTATTCACTGCTTGATGAGAGTGGAAATCCTAAGTCTATCACTAGGAAAGAGCTATTTGATAAGGCTCACTATAAACAGAATACCTATCCTATCACATTTAGAGCATTCTATGAAGCTGACAAGACCCAAATAACCAATACGGTAGGCTTCTCTTACTCCGAAAAGCCGATGGCGAGATATGCAGGTACACTTTTTTACGAGCCGACTCTAGGCAGTGACTATCAATTTACGAGGGACAATCCTACAAAGCATAGACTGATTACTTGGAATGGTTTTTACTTCTTTGTCCTTCAGAATGGATTTCAACTTAGCTTTAGTCCTTTTGCTAGCTATGGAAAAGTGAATGACAATAGCTTGTACTCTAATACTTTGCCTAACTCTACTGCTATAGAGAATAATGCCGAAGAGGATCAGTATAGGTATGGGCTGACTGCGACGCTTAATAAGAGGCTGTCAGATGGTCAAAACATCTTGATTAGGGGATATTATGGAGCGAACAAGAGCGATGTGAGTTACCGCGGTACTTCGCCCTATGAAAATGAATTTATGTCGCAATATGGTGGTGCCACTCTGGGCTACAACTTTTTCAATAATAAGTGGAACTTTAATGCCAATGCTTCGCTTCAGTGGGAGGAGAATAGAATCAATAAGGAATCGATTAAGGAGCTTTATCCGCTTTTTAATATCTCAGCTGGCTTTTCTCCTTCGTCCAAGCACTCATTTAGGACTTATTTCCACTTTGGAGCTAATTACCCTGGAGCAAGTGTGAAGACTCCTAATGTGTTGCAGGATAATGAATTGATGTATATTACTGGTAACCCTGATATAAGGCTTTCAAGACAGTTTAATTTTAATCTTTCGTATAATTGGATACCCAATAATAAGTTTTCAACCTCTCTATACAGTCAATACTTTGGGGAGCTAAACCTCTATGTGCCTATCTATGAGCATTACAAAGAGGGCAAAGTCCTATTAAGGAAGTACGATACAGACTCTCAGTATCATCGTGTACAGCTAGGAGCTTCCTTTAATTATAAGTTGTTTGATGGTAAGCTCCAATTGGCAGCCTCCCCATCGGTCACCCTATTTCGTGTGCTTGGCTATTACGATATGTCCAAAGCTCCCTTCTATTTTAATGCTTCAGCGACCTATTACCTCAATAACTTTTACTTCCAAAGTGCTTATCAGACTAAGTTCCGTACTATCCAGGGCAACAGAGCTGTCTATTATGAGGATAGGGACTTCTGGCAATTAAAAGCAGGTTGGAGTAAGAACAACTTGAATATCCGTCTAAGTGGCAATAACTTATTTAGAAACGACTGGAGGACCTCGACAGAGATATTTGATAGTCCACTATATTCTGAGATTAGATACTTAGAGGGTAATAATTTCCATCGTCGCATCAATCTCTCTGTGACCTATACCATTGGCTACGGTAAGAAAGTACAGCATGGTAACGAAGTAGGACAACAGTATGGAGCTTCATCAGCAATCTTAAAGTAAAAATGAAATTTGTTTTTTTTGCAAAGAGATGCGATGGATTGTGGACCAGTGTGCTTGGCTATGGTGGTTAAGCACTATGGTCGGCATCCTGACGTGGAACAAATCTGTGAAGCTTCGCTTTAAGTAAGAAGGGGTCACGGAAAATGGTTCATCATTCTTTGGTGTTACTTGCACCACTTTATCTAGGTTACCCGTAGTCTGTAGTGTGGTTTTCTCCTCATCGGTGAACTTATACCCCAGATATGGGTAGTCCAACTTTGGCTCCTTACGGATGTTGTGGATCGCCAAACCGATTTCACCATCTTCATTGGTGCGAAGTGCGAGACGAGCATCTGTGTAGATGGTCTCCTTGCCCGCTTTTACTGCAATAGTAACAAGGTCGGACTTCTGCCAATTAAGGAGTTTTTCCAATTGTCCGCTCTCTTCCAATCGCTCCTTAGTGACTCCAATAGTTTCCAACTGCTTCCAATCTACCTTGTTTTCGGGAATGGCCGTCGTCTTCTTCTGCATAGGGAGGAAGTCCTCAAAGCGAACTTGACTCTTCTCCAACTCTGCTTTAATCTTTGGGTCTTCACGCTCAGGAAGCATAGTCTTGAGAGTCTCCACGCTCTTTTCCACTCCTTGGGCAGCTACTCTGTAAAGTCCGAAGTGGGTCGGGTTGTTGAACTGCCTGAGGAAGTTGCTCATGAAGTTCTTGAATAGACCGTCTTTATTATTAAACTTGAGGAATGCTGCTTGATTGGCATCTATCGGCTCAGTCGTCTTGAGCTTGCCCTGCTCGTCCATTCCTGTTACCACAGAGAGCTTTCCAGCCTCCTGATCATTCTTAACTTTCGTGCGATCCTCTAAAATCAGCACATACTCTTGTTGTCCATTGTCATTCTGTTCCATAAGACATATTCTTTTGGTTATCAATCAAATTACCAAGCAAATATATCCGCTAAGGAAATACGATTTCAAAACCGTGAAACAGAAGGAACTAAAATTATAAGGTAGGAAGAAAACACTATTTTCTTCCTACCTTATTAGTGTCAACAAGACTATTGTATAGAGAAAAGATACTTATGAATCTTCTTCGGATCTCTCCCCATTTATGAAGCAGTAACCAATACCGTGGATGGAGCGGAGGTAAGAGTTGACGGTGTAGCGATTGATGATACGGCGGATACTGGAGATAGCGTTGTAAATCACCCCGTCGGCATTGGTGGGGAGCTGCTCTTCACCCCAGAGATGTGCCTTGAGCTCAGCAAATGTCACATTTTTACCCTCACGCTCATTTAGCAGCTTCAGCATCTGACTCTGCATGGGACTAATCCCTACGATACTACCGTCAGCAAAGTAAATCATCTGCTCACCAAAATCTATCTCCATCTCACGATATTGCTCATTAGGAGCTTTGGAGTAGCGCTCCGCATAAGCTGCCAGTAGCTGTGCTGTCAGAGGCTTCTCTACATAGCTGAGCGCACCAGCTTTGACCGCTTTCACCTTGACACTCGGGTCTGCGTGGCTACTAATGATGATAACAAGGAGGTCGGGATACGTACGAGTCACCTCCTCACACACCTCGATACCATTTCTATCCTCTCTCAGTTCGATATCTAGGAAGAGGAGTTCGGGCTGGTAATCCTTGATAAAGTCCATAATTCCATGTGCTGTAGGTGAGTAATAGACATCATAGCCCAGCTCCTCCAGTTTGCTCTTCAAGTCGTAGCCATACTTCAGCACATCATCTATAAGCATTATCTTTTTCATCATCAGTTTTTTGTAATAGGATTGTAAATTTTGAACCTCTCGGTTGTGATTTTTCATATCTCATCTCACCACCCATAGCAGAGATCAGCGACCAAGCAGTCATCAGTCCCACACCGCTGCTGGATGATTGTGATACTCTCTTGATCCACACAGGAGTGATGAGCTGCTCCTTCTGCTCTATAGCGATTTCTATCCCCTCTGCCTCATCACAGATGACGATAGCTATGGAGTCATTCTTTTCTACCGCATCTATGCAGATAGATGGTTCGAGGTCATTGTATTTAACCGCATTATCGAGCAATACCCTCAAGATGAGTCTTAGCTCCTCTATCGGCTGGTAGAGCTGTAGCTCAGTGTCAAATCTCCGCTCTAGTGTAATCCCCTTTTCTGGATAGTGAGAAATTAGTTCGCCTATGATATCCTCCAGAAGGTCATAGAGGTAAAAAGCCCTTCGACTAAAGTTTCGTTGCTCTCTTGCTCTCCTGATGAGTAGTAGAGTATTGACATCCTCTGTCAGCTTCAAGATATACTGGTCTGCTTCTGTCAGACCACTCTCTAGTTCGTCACTAAGCTCCGCACTGTGGTCGCTTCTCAATCCATAGAGCATAGAGTGAGCAAGTGATAGGGGGAGCTTGAGGTCGTGTACCAGTCCGTAGAAAAAGATCTCTTGCTGCTGTGTACTCTCTCGCTCTAGCCTAAGCTCTCTACTCATCCTAACTAGTAAAATAAGTATCGCCACAAGCACCACTACACCGAGGATAAAGAGAATAAATACCAGACTGAGTGACGAAGGAAGCGAAGAAGTTACCTCTAGGTATAGTCTATATTGCTGTTCATTAGTTTCATAGTGCTTATAGACAATTTGCTGATAGTTCCACAAGTGACTTCTCTTCAGCTCTATTTTTCTATTTCCTATCTCTTCATCACCAGCTAGTAGCGTTAGTTTGAATGATGAGACATCTCTGCCAACGACTTTGCTTTCAAGAAAACTAGTAACACGGTCCAAAAACTCTGAATCCTTAATAATACCTGTAAGTATCGTGATATCACTCAGTAGATTGGTCATCTGCTGACGAGAGTCCAAATTAATCTCAAAAATAGCACCACTCACTACTGAGTCTTTCTCTGCTTCAAGAACCCTCTCAATATTGAGTCCTACACTCTCTACAGGGTTTTTCAGATTCTCCTTGAAGGAGGAAAATGCATACATTTCAAGAACCTCATTAAATATCACCTCCACTTCTTGCTTCTCTTTCTCCACATGGGCTTTGTAGAGATTGATGCCCCATGCGAGCTGTACCGCCACATATAAGAGAAGTGCAATAATGGTAAGGAAGAGATATGCTCTCTTCCTGCTCCCTGCTTTGCTTTTTGTTATCCAGGTCATAATCATAACTGTCTATTAGTGCCACAAATATAGTATTTTACGAGTGATCCTCCACCAAAAATCCGTTTGTTAGGATTTCAGTTAGAATTTCAGTTAGAATTGGCTTGGTTTTCTTTAAAACTCCCCCGACCTTTGTAGTGTGAGTTAAAACTAATGAAAGAGAGAATATAAGTGTATGAAAAGGTGTGTAACAATACTAATCCTATGTCTGTTATGTGCTATCAGGGCGATGGCGCAGGAGACTTCAAAGGACTCTATCTTAATAATGCG
This sequence comes from Porphyromonadaceae bacterium W3.11, assembly GCA_030434245.1. Lineage (NCBI taxonomy): Bacteria > Pseudomonadati > Bacteroidota > Bacteroidia > Bacteroidales > Porphyromonadaceae > Porphyromonadaceae bacterium W3.11. Next base: position 217,603 of record JAUISX010000001.1, on the reverse strand, counting down.
AGATAGTATTGGGCTTCATTATCAGCCTAAGCATGAGATTCCCAAGCAGTCTCCGAATTGGAGCCATTCTCTAGAGAAGAAAGATATAAATGAATTGATAGAGCTAGATAGAGCTACTGAGCCCATATTTGCACCAGAAAATAGTGAGAGACTTAGTGCCGAGATATCACCTTTTAGAGTAAGCGGTGGTGCTTCATCTGGATTTGTTGTAGGAGTTCATCATAGTTTGCTATTCTCTAATTCTAAGACATTAAGACTGGACTATAAGATTCTTAAAAATCTCTCACTTTCTATGGGTTCAACTATTGGAAATACTAGTGTGCCATGGCTTCAAATTCCTATAAATCAGTATTCTGGATATTTGGGTCTCAATTACAGTCCTATTGCTAGCGTAGTACTCTCAACTAGCATCAATATGGGTTCGCTAATGGGAGAAAGATACTATAATCCAGTAGCTGAACTTGTCTATACCCCTAACCAGAATTGGGAGCTCACACTCTACGGTGGAGCTTACTTCTCCCCGATGCTCCATGGAGGTAAAATCTACAATGCAATCTATGGTGGTGTGAAAGCTAAATATACAACAGATTTGGGGATATTTATTTACGGTAAGGGCTCTATAAGTAAGTCTAATCTGCCATATAATGGTTCGTCGCCAAAAGCGTTGTTTAATGGATACTCAAGTTTTGGAGGAGGTGTAGGTTACCAAAACATAGGTGTAGGTGCAAATTACTCTATCAATCCATTAACTGGTCGGTCACGTGTTACTTACGAAGTCTCGTACGACTTATAACTTTGACTTATTAGCTTTGGAAAATTTAAAAAGCAAACACCATCGCAGTTAGAAATCACAAAATTCTGATACGATTATTAATATATAACAATGGAAAAGAAGAACAGTATAGTATTATTAAATTGGTGCCCGCCAGCTATCACTTTATGGCCATCACCAGCACACAGTATTCTCAAACAAGCAATTATTAAAGAAGGAATTAATTGTAAGGTCATATATTGGAATATTGAACTAGAGGAAATTTTAGCGAGCTTTTTATTCGCTGAAAGCACATATAGCTTTAGTGATTCGGATCGATTGGCTCTATTTTATAGCTACATAGCGTTCAAGAGAAATGATTACATCCTTCTATTAAGAGAGGAAATACGCCTCAGAGGCATTAAACCCTCTTTGGATTCAATCCAATTTGACTTTAAAGACCATGTATTAACCCACATCAAGAAGCTTGAGGATAAAATAAATGAAATTATAGATCGTGACATTTCTGAAGCATTACTCGTTGGGTTTTGCCTGCACTTATATCAATGGGTAGCTGCATCTGTAATATCTGAAATCATTAGGAGAAAGCATCCGGAAATTCCAATAGCTGTTGGAGGTATTGGTTCAAAAGGTACAGCAAATGCATTTTTAGATACCTTTCCCCAATTTGACATTGCAATGTGGGGAGAAGGGGAAATGTCACTGATTGATGTAGTGTTAGCGTGCAAAAAGAGTTTTTCTCTCGAGGGTATTTCTCAAATTGCATTCAGAGACAAATATAATAATATCGTGTTTAACGAACAAAAGAAAAAATATTACGACATTCAATCTGAACTTTCATTTGAATACGATGATTTTTTTAACTATAAAACAATAGATAAAGATAAGATAGTTATTCCATTGGAAATGAGTCGCGGTTGTCATTGGAATAAATGTCATTTTTGCTTTCTTAATGATGGGTATAAATATAGAACAAAAAGTCCTGAAAAGGTAATTAGAGAACTTGAGTATTATATCAGTAAGTATGGTATATACAAGTTTTCCTTTTTGGATAATGATTTAATTGGGGGGAACTTAAAGCGTTTTGAAATGCTCTTAGATATGTTAATTATGCTAAGAGTGAATTTTCCTGACTTTGAGATAATTTTAGCAGAGATAATAACGAAAGGGCTAAATAGGAATTTGATTAAAAAGATGAGTCTGGCAGGGTTTAATCATGTCCAGATTGGGTATGAATTTCCAGGAGATACTATTCTCAGAAAAATTCAAAAGAAAAATAGTTTTTCTAGCAATTTGTTATTTGTTAAATGGGCAGACTGCTATGGTATATCTTTGGGAGGAATGAATATCATTCGAGGTTTATTAGAAGAAGACACAGAAGATATTTCAGAAGCATGTCAAAACCTTCATTTTCTAAGATTTTACTTAAAGAAAGGGGTTATTGAACATAATGTTTCCTCTTTGGCTGTTTCTAGCACTTCTTATTATTACGACTCTCTGATTAACAATCCTTTGTATGAGAATGTTTTGGATGACTCTCTTAAAAAAAGACTTCCTAAAAACTTCATTCCTTCAAAATGGTGGTTTTATATTTATCATATGGTTATTCTAATACAAGATGACTTATGGGCATCGTTTGACAAATTGAATGAATTTTACACAAACTCACTGTTTGAGTATAAAATTATCAATAATGGTAACACAAACACATATTATGAGTATTGTAATTATGAAGAGATAAATAGATTGGACTTTTTAATTGAAGATATGCATTGGAAAGTGCTCGCTTTTGCCAATGAACAAGTTAGGTCATATTTAGAAACAATGACTTATTTTTCTTTAGATAAAATATCATTAGAGAGTATTCTTGATGCTCTTTCTGCAGAAGGATTACTTTATGATTCTCGCTCTAGAGGGGAGTTTGTCAGTGTAGTCAATACTAATTTACAAAACATTTAAATTTTAACAAGATGAGAAAGTTGAAGAAAGCAAGTTTTGCTGATGTAAGTGCAATGGATTTGGAGAAAATCAAAGGAGGAACTCAATCGTCTTCTGGAGATGGAGGAAATCATCAAATCCGTATTTCTGTGAATAATGACCCATCTATACAGGTAGGTGTGGGCATAAGATTCTAAAATGAATTTGGAGTTGTGGCTATAGGACATCATCCTTCTGTCACAACTCCTCAATTCTGCTATAGACCGCTCGTAATCCATTGGAGAATTTGACCCTTATTTTGCCAAACTAAATAAAGGTAAGATATCAATAAACTTGTAAATTGAAAGTATCTACCACAATGGTGCTTTAAAGGAGTAGAGTTGTTGGAGATGGACTAGTAAGATAGATGAAAACTCACTTCAGATTCTATTACATCAATAACTACTTAAATTTGCCTGCGACCTCTTTAAATATAAATAATCCACTATATTCAAAAATCAGATACTTCAAGGGTAAAATTTCCTGCATTGTGCCGACATTTCTATAGCTTACAGATCAAAACATAGAAAAATACAGAGTTGAAATGAGGTAGATTGAAATATGGAGTTCTCTTCGTTATCCTTAAGTTTACATTGATCTTACGATGGCAATAAATCTTGGAATTAAAAAGCTAGTAAAATTTGTTAATAGACTTTTGGAGTGAGTATAAGTAGATTTCAACTAAAAAAAAAGAATTCTTATGAAGAAAAAGAGAGTAATAGAATTAGTGGTAGTAAGTTTGTTTTGTGCCATCGGAGTAATGGCGCAGGAGGTGACTTATAAGTCGGTGATTAAGGATAGGAAAGAGCAGGTGGTGGAATTTGCTACCGTGGTATTGCTGGATGGTGATTCGTTGGTGCTGACTGTAGGGGCTTCCGATTCTGAGGGGACTTTTTCACTTACAGGTGAGGGAGCAAAGTATTTAAGGATTTCACACCTCGCCTATAAGGATGCTTTGCTAAGTCTTTCTGAGCCTTTGCCTGAAGTGATCTATCTAGAGGAGAGTGACCTATCACTGGACGAACTGGTCGTGAAAGCAGATCGTCCGCTGATGAAACTGGTAGATGGTAGTATTCCGAACTATGACATTGATGTGCTCTTTGAGAATAGTCCGATCACTACAGCCTACGAGATGCTGGGGAGATTGCCAGGAATGGCGATGGAGGGTGGTGTGCCAACGCTGATGGGCACTACTGGTTATACGCTGGTGCTCAATAGCAAACCGTCCGATATCCCTCAGGGACAGCTGCTGGAGATGCTGAAAACAATCCCGGTGCAGATGGTCGCCAATGTGGAGATTTCGTATGCTCCAATCGCTCGATACAGAGCAAAGGGGGCTTCTATCAATGTGATCCTCAAGACTCAATCCAAGGATAAGCAGCTGAGCGGTCTTTCGGGGCAGTTATTTGCTGGGTATTACAATACCTTCTACGATACATATTCTGGCGGTGGCAATATTAGCTATGCTGGTGAGAGTGGCTGGGCTTTTAATGGCGGTTACAAAGGCAGCGGTGGTAAATCATATACAGATATGAGCTTTGAGACAGAGCCATTTGGGGGCAATAGCGGAATTGCTGTCAATAATGTGGGCGTGTCAAAGTTTTTAGCTCATACGCTATTTAGTGACCTGTCGTATAGCTGTGATAAGCACTCAGTCTCTCTCAATTATTACGGCGATATCAATCCTCGCAATCGATACATCGAGAGCGATATCAAAAATATAAGTCCACTAGAGCGCAATCAAGAGAGTAAGACGCAGACTCATCACGCCGCACTGGAGTATGTCTATAATAATAGTCTGATGGTGGGTGGTTTTTATACTCGTTATAACACTGATAGGGAGCTGCAGTACGGTATGGATAAAACACCCCTAGAGGCTAGAGCTCATCACTATATTCAGAGTCAATCTTCTGAAGTGTGGGGTGCGCATATAGACAATCGTCATCGCTGGCAAAGTGGCTGGGGACTAGAGTATGGAAGTAAACTATCCTACTCTCATACCGTCAATAGGCAAGACAACTTTGTACCTATAAAATCTGAGAACGAGAGGATTAGTCGCGAGCTACTGGCAGACCTCTATCTAGGTGTCAAGAAGCAGTTTTCGCCTAGACTTAATGCTGGTATTACGCTGATAGGCGACTATGCTAAATACTTTGATCACGAAGATAATTTCCAACTGATTCCTCAAGCTAATCTTACTTATGTGATCAATCCCGCCAATATCGTGCAATTTAACCTCCAGTCTCAAAAGAGCTACCCCGCCTACTATGAGCGGGAGCCATTTGAGATGATTCATAGCGAGTATCAGATGTGGAAGGGGAATCCTGAGCTGAGACCTTTTGTGAGCTATGATGCGAAGCTGCTCTATATCCATAAGCAAAAATATATATTCATACTGGAGGATACCTATAATCCTGATTACTTTGTACAGCAGATGTACCTAGACCCAGAACGTAATCAGATTGTCTATAGGACTTGGAACTGGGACTACTACAACACTCTATCAGCTGTAGCTGTGCTACCTCTGCCTCAGATGAGGTGGTGGGAGGGCAAACTAACTATCAATGGTCAGCTCAATTCGCTTCAGATGGATGTGCCATTTGCTGAGAAGCTGAGGAGGAATAAAATAATGCTCTTTGCGTCAATGACCAATGACTTTAGACTCAGTCAAAAGCACAATATCTCTCTGGGGCTCAATGGTACATATATAAAAGGTGGTATGCAAGGTTATTATGACTTTGCTGATATGTTTAACCTCTCAGCTAGTGCCAAGTGGACCAGTCAAAACCAGAAGTGGAGCGTCACTCTGCAAGCCAATGACCTGCTGAATAGTGCTATCCCAAAGGTAAAGGCGGATTATGGCATTCATAAGTTCAATTTTGAACCAATGAATTTCAATCGCTCTATTTCATTAGATATACGCTATACATTTGGAGGATTTAAGACTATCAAGAAACCTACACAGCTGAATACAGAGCGTTTTGGGATGTGAGTTCACAATAATGTATTTGTAATTATTGTTGTCTAGTAAAAGCTAGAAATAGCTTTGTAATAGTTATAGGGTACTGTAATATCTGGGGGCCTTTTCGAATTGAAAAGCCCCCCTCTTTGGAGTGCCGTGCATGTGTATAATCTAGGTGGTGTAAGTCCACTGCGGGGTAAGCGGGTATTATATTCTTTTCTTTAATTTCTTTTATGGTTATAGTATGGGCGTTTTCTTATCAAATTTTCATAAAAAGAAAATTCTGTCCTCTTTGTCTCTTTGTTCAATTGCTTACATTAGCTTTCTTTATTAAACAAATAATGCACCAAAATTTATTAGTAGTTGATCAATATAAAGTTAGTGAAATAGTTTCGTTATCGTTTGTCTTTTTACTTATAACATTAGTGTTAAGTTCTTTTGTTAAACCTCATTTTGTAAATCAGAGCGATTTAATCTCCGCTAAATACCTTCTCAACAAATTAAAAGCAAGATTAGTCAAAAATTATCTCGAGAAGGATAAAAATGGAATATCTCATAATAAGAACTTACATCAATCTAGTTTGCCTATTTCCACTACAGGAGCTTCCCATGAATCATTGTTGTCATTAATCCGTTTTGTGTGCAATGTGGAGAGCATTATCAATCCTCTTTTTTTATCCAAAACACTTCATCAACATGCAACATTAAATATATTTTTTTATATGGTAATCAGTTGCAATTTGAATCTGTTAAGAGTATTTATTCTGCAATTGAGAATGGACAAGATTTTAGAACTATTCTTCTTAAGTGGTATTCGATACGAAGCAAAACTGACATCAAAAGTTTATTAACCAATACAATAAAAAACTCTTTCGGAAAACTCTTTAACTGAGATACAAGCAAATAATAATTGGTGTATTTCAAATTGAATTTACGAAGTTCCTGCCGTTATATTAAATGGAGAAAAATTGCCTTACGACATCGGGGTTTCAGATATTTTGAATCTCACTTTATGAGATAACAAACTAAGTAGACTCTTTTTTGATTTGACATTTAGTTTTATGCATCTAATTCACTTATCAGTATACTAATTTATGCACTTTATTAAACAGAAAGACGCAATGGATTGTGGGCCTGCTTGCTTGGCTATGGTGGTCAATCACTATGGTCGTCATCTAGACTTGGAGCAAATCTGTGAGGATTGTGCTTTAGGTAAAGAGGGGGTCTCTTTGCTGGGCGTAAGTAAGGCTGCAGAAAAGAGGGGGTTGCACTCACTGGGTGGTCGTATTACTTTTGAGACACTAGAGAATGAAGCTCCGCTCCCCTGTATCGCTCATTGGAATCAGAATCATTTTGTAGTCGTTTATAAGGTCAAGAAACTTCGTAAGGGCAATTATAGGGTCTATATCGCAGACCCTGGAAAAGGGTTGCTCACATACTCCAAAGAGGAGTTTTGCGAACATTGGGTGAGTACCAAGACTAATGGGGAAGAGAAAGGTATTGTCCTACTCTTAGAGCCGACAGACGAGTTTTATAACCAAGAACTAGCTGATAGTGGAAAGCTAGAGAAAGGTAATCGTCTGACTTTCCTATGGAGTTATGTCAAGAAGTACCGCAGATACTTAGGACAGATTATACTGGGACTTTTGCTTGGTTCGCTGATTCAGCTCGTTTTCCCATTCCTCACCCAAGCAATAGTTGATACCGGTATTGGAGGGCGAGACATCGGTTTTATTTGGCTAGTATTACTGGCTCAGCTAATGCTACTCTTTAGCCGTACTGCCATCAGCTTCATCCGCTCCAAGCTACTTCTTCATATCTCCACGAGAATCAATATATCGCTGATTAGCGACTTCTTTATCAAGTTGATGAAGCTACCGATGAAGTTCTTTGATACCAAGCTCTTAGGTGACTTATTGGAAAGGATAGAGGATCATAGGAGGGTGGAGCAATTCTTGACCTCCAATAGCTTAAATCTGCTATTCTCTTTCTTTACTTTCATCATCTTTAGTATCGTTCTAGCTTACTATAACCTCCTGATATTTGGAGTGTTTATCATCGGTACGCTCCTCTATGCTGGTTGGATTACTTTATTTCTCAAAAAGCGAAGAACACTTGACTACAAGTTCTTTGAACAAGCTGGCAGAAACCGCAATGTCACCTATCAGCTCATCAATGGTATGCAGGAGATTAAGCTACAAGGGTGTGAGCAGAGAAAGCGATGGGAGTGGGAAGATGTGCAGGCTGATCTATTCAAGGTCAATCTTCAGAGTCTCAATCTCCAACAAGTACAACAGGCTGGAAGTATCACGATTAATGAGGTGAAAAATATTCTCATTACCGTATTTGCTGCGACAGCTGTAATACAGGGTAATATGACGCTTGGTATGATGCTAGCTGTGCAGTATATTATCGGTCAGCTCAATAGCCCCGTAGAGCAATTGATCCAATTCATTTACTCTTGGCAGGATGTCAGCATCAGCCTAGACCGTATGAATGAAATCCATACAGAAGAGAACGAAGAGAATAGTAACCGACATGTTACTAGTTTTGCACAGAACAACTTAGATATCAAGGTGGAGAATCTTTCCTTTAAGTATGATATCTATAGTCCAACTCCTATCCTAGACAATCTTAATCTCACCATTCCCAATGGAAAAGTAACAGCCATAGTGGGGGCTAGTGGAAGCGGAAAGACCACTTTGATTAAGCTACTACTTGGTTATTATTCACCACTAGAGGGTGAGATAAAGGTCTCAGGGACCGACCTTGAGGAGTACAATCTAAGCTGGTGGAGAAGTCACTGTGGAGCAGTGATGCAGGAGGGGTATCTATTTAGTGATACAATAGCTCGGAATATCGCCATAAGCGATGACACCCCAGATATAGAGCGAATAAGAGCTGCTGCCTGTATTGCTAACATAGCTGACCATATAGAGAGCCTTCCACTGGCTTACAACACAATGATCGGTCAAGATGGTCAAGGGATTAGTCAAGGACAGAGACAGCGAATACTGATTGCTCGAATGGTCTATAAAGACCCTACATTTGTATTCCTTGACGAAGCAACGAATGCACTTGATGCTAATAATGAGCGAGCTATCACGGAAAAGCTTGAGAATTTCTACAAGGGTAAAACGGTAGTGGTCGTTGCTCATCGTCTATCTACCGTATGCAATGCCGACCAAATTGTAGTATTAGATGAGGGAAAGATCGTAGAAGTTGGCGACCACGATAGCTTGACTGCTAGACGTGGTAAGTACTATGAACTCGTAAAAAATCAATTAGAGTTAGGTAATTGATATGGAAAACAGAGAGAAAACCTACGAACTAAGAAGCGAAAAGGTGCGGAGCATTGTAGGACAGATACCTCCAGCACTTGTTAGATACGGGACTATTATCCTATTTGCCGTCTTAATGGTCTTATTTGGCATTGCCTATTTTATGCCGTATAAGCAAGTCTATTCAGGCACCATTACCTTTTACGATATTTCGGAGCCTACAACGACTGCCTATATCTCTTTTGCTAATAACAAAACTCTGACAAATATTGATGAGCCTATTCTTCTTACAGTCCATCTTGACACCAAGAAATTGGATGTGAGATTGAGAGACATAGAGAGCAAACGAGATACTCTTAATCGCTATCCTGTAGTCATTGAAGTAAATAGGGGGATTCAAAACATAGCTAATCTTAAGAATAGCACATTTGACTTTACCATAGTAGAGAGTTCAGATAATCTATTATCACACTTCCTGCCGAAAAAGAAAAAATAAGTGCATCAACAATGTAAGTTCGATCTAGGAAAACCATCTCTCTCAATTGATATATCAAATTATTATTTCTGATTAGTCTTATGTTCTGTGCTCTATAAAATCCATAGATGGTGCACGAAAGCTTTAAAAGTGATTCTATTTGATATTAGAAAACCAATTATAACGACAATAATTACAAGACATTGGTAATCAAACAGTCTTATCATATCGAACTGAGGCTATTAAGGTTTGTTGATTTCGTTTAGCCTAGAGATCAGCGAGTTTTGTGTATATTTGTCACGGCAAAATAATTTATTTTATCAGAATGGAAAAGAATTATATTTTTAGGTTAATCCTTCTTTTTGGGCTGACACTTGGCTATATCTCATCATTAGAGGCTCAAGAACAGAGTGAGGGATTTTATGCTCCAGAAATGAAGAAGCATGAGGTTAAAGTGAATGCTTTGAGCACGATCCTTCTTCAACACCCTGAGGTGGCGTATGAGTATTCGTTTAATCAAGACCTTTCAGTAGGAGGACGCCTAGGCTTCTCTTTCAATAACGAAATTGAATATTTGGGAGCATTCCAATTGATGCCGTATGTTCGATGGCATTTTTATACTGGGAGTAATAAGAATGTGCATTCCCTTCGTGGCTTTTTTGCTGAAGTAAACACAGCATACACTCTGTATAAGATAAATGAGTTAGAGCCATCGGTAGACTCAAATTACACTCTCAATGAGGTGACTAGAAAAAATAAGTCAGGCTTTGGCATGGGTGTAGGCGTAGGATATAAGTATATTTCACGGCGAAATTGGGTCGTCGAGACTAGCCTAATGGCTGGACGTAATTTTTCAGGTCCAGACTCTAGGATAATCTATTTAGGTCTAGGACTTTCGATAGGTAAGCGTTTCTGATACAATAAACTATAAAATGATATGTTAAACGTAATTACTTGGACCGTAGATCCTATTTTGGTAGAGTTTGGTCCATTGAGAATAGCATGGTATGGTGTGTTCTTTGCCGTTGGACTATTTGTCTTTGGTGCTACTATCCTTTCTAAAATGTGGAAGCATGAGGATTTGCCAGAGTCTTGGCTAAATTCCATGGTTCTCTATGTTCTAATTGCTGTTATAGTAGGTGCACGGTTAGGACATTGCCTCTTTTATGAGCCCGAATACTATCTTGCTCATCCCGTAGAGATCTTAAAAACATGGAAAGGGGGACTAGCGAGTCATGGAGGAGTTCTAGGGATAGTGATTGCTATGTATATTTACTCTAAGCGTGTGTCTAAGAGATCTATGCTTTGGAGTTTTGACCGCCTTTGTGTTCCTACTGGTATTGTTGCGGCTATGATTCGCTTTGGTAATCTTATGAATCACGAGATATATGGCCATGCCACAGATATGCCATGGGGCTTCCGTTTTATTCAGAATATCAGTGCCTGGAGAGCAGGAGCAGAGCCTATTTTTTCAGCCCCATCTCATCCAACTCAGATATATGAGGGACTTTGGTATCTCCTTACCTTTGCCATATGTATGTGGCTGTACTGGAAGAAGGATGCTCAGAAGAAAGAAGGCTTTATCTTCGGCTTTTCTATGGTCATGATCTTTGTCGCTCGTTTTTTCATCGAGTTCGTTAAGAACGACCAGGTTGATTTTGAGGCCAGTATGACGCTCAATATGGGGCAGTGGTTGAGCATACCATTCATCATTGTGGGTATTGTGGCCATGGTGCATGCGCTTAAGACGCCTGAGAAGGTGTATCCAAAGCCTAGAGTAAAAGTAAATAAGAAGTAATATGTATTTTATTAGTATATACAATAATTTAATTTTTTTTAGTTCCAATTTAAAACATCTATGAAGTATAATTTGAAAGTTAATGACTCAACATATTTCTTTGGTCAGAATGATAGAATAATAGATAAGTTTGAGCATGTTTATCCTGTTCCAAGGGGCATGGCCTACAATAACTATCTAATCAAGGATGAAAAAAATGTACTCCTTGATACCGTGGATGTCAATTTTAGTGAGCAATTCTTTGGTCAATTGGAGAGTGCTTTGGACGGATCGGATCTGGACTATTTGATTGTTCAGCACATGGAGCCAGACCATTCAGGAGCCATTCGCCTTCTGAGAAATAAGTATCCTAATGTCCAAATCGTTGGTAATAAGAAGTCCTTGGCTATGCTTAAGGGATATCATCATATCACTGAGGGATTGGTTGAAGTTGGCGAGGATAGTGAATTAAATATTGGTAGCCGAAGTCTGAAGTTTATGTTCGCTCCCATGGTCCACTGGCCTGAAGTGATGTTCACTTACGATCCTTTGGAGAAGACCCTCTTTAGTGCTGATGCTTTTGGTGCTTTTGGTGCCATTGATGGAGGATTTTTTGATGAGCAACAAGATCTCAATTGGTTATTCCCAGAGGTACAGAGGTATTATACCAATATAGTTGGTAAGTACGGAAGTTTTACTACTAAGGCATTAGAGAAAGCCGCAAAGTGGGATATTCAAACTATCTGTCCGGTGCACGGTGTTGTATGGCGTAAGCATATTCCCGAGGTGATGGAACTATATAATAAGTTGTCAAGCTACGAACCAGAGGAGGGAGTGGTCATTGTGTTTGGCTCGATGTATGGAAATACTGAGCATCTCGCTGAGCTCATTGGTAGAAGTATAGCAGCTCATGGAGTTAAGAATGTCAAGCTCCATCACATGGGTAAGTCTAATTCTTCATATGTCATCAGTGACATCTTCAGATACAAGGGGGTTATCTGGGCTTCACCTACGTATAATAATGGGCTTTGGCCTCATATTCAGGAGGCTCTAGATGCTGTGGCCGCTCGTAATATCCCAAATCGTATGTATGCTGTCATTTCTTCAGGGTCATGGAATCCTAATACGATTAAGCCTATTGAGGAGTATTGCGAGAAAATGAAGTGGAGCAAGGTCGCTGAACCTATTAAGATGCTCATGAGTATGGATGAAGATATTATGAGTCAGGCTTGGGAGCTTGGCCGTGTAATGGCAGGAGCCGTAAAGAAAAAATAGTGAGTGGGGGAGGGAATAATAGTTTTTATAATATATTAAACGATTAAAAGAGATGAGATTAATCATTTTACAGGACTACAATGAAATGTCCAAGTGGGCTGCAACCCATGTAATGAACCGTATTAATGAATTTAAGCCAACAAATGATAAGCCTTTTATATTAGGCCTACCTACTGGCTCAACACCACTCGGCATGTATGCGGAATTAATCAGACTTAATCGTGAAAAAAAGGTTTCATTTGAGAATGTGGTGACCTTTAATATGGATGAGTATATCGGTATTCCTAAAAATCATGAGCAGAGTTACTATACATTCATGTGGGATAATTTCTTTAGCCATATTGATATCAAGGAGGAAAATACAAACATCTTAGATGGAAATGCCTCTGATCCGATGGCTGAGTGTCAGCGTTTTGAAGATAAGATAGCAAGTTATGGAGGGATTCACCTCTTTATCGGTGGTGTAGGATCCGATGGCCATATTGCTTTCAATGAGCCAGGATCTTCTCTAACCTCGCGTACTCGTGTGAAGCAACTCTCCCATGAGACAATAATGGATAATGCTAGATTTTTCGAAGACGACAAGACACAAGTCCCCACTAAGGCGGTAACTGTAGGTGTCGGTACTGTTATGGATTCAGATGAAGTGATGATTCTGATTAATGGAACGAAGAAAGCTAATGCTCTAAAACATGCCATTGAAGGTGGTGTTAATCATATGTGGACTGTTTCTGCACTTCAGTTACATTCCAACGCTTTTATCGCTTGCGATGAAGATGCCACCAATGAGTTAAAGGTATCTACTTATCGTTTCTTTAAGACCCTCGGAAAGACTGATTACAAGCTAGGAGATGTAGATCTCTAAGCTATATTTGTGCTATATAATGAAAAGGGTGTAACTACTTATAGTTGCACCCTTTTCTTTTATTATGATGATCAGAGAACTATTATTCTGATCTAGATTTACTTTTTCTGTACACACTAAGCAGTTATGCATGTTTATCGGATACCAATTAATAAACAAATAACTAATGAGGTCAGGGGTGAGAACCACAAGATATTTAGCTTACTGTATCTCAAGTAGGTCCATGATGAACCACCTATGACCATTCGTAAGCGACTTCATCCAAATAGGGGGCAATGCAAACCGAAATATGCACTTCATGACAATTTAATAATACAAAGACACAGCTGACATACCTTTGAGAATCACGCATCCTTCCACATTTGAGAAGTGAATAACACGGGCTTTCAAAACGTAATCTCAAGTGTTAATTTCGAGCTAAATGTGGGGTGAAAAATTTAGTTATATGAAACGTAAACGCTTCTCATAGGAAAAATAATTTTTTCTTATGAGAAGCCGAACTGTTTCCTATAGGAAGAAAATTCACCCTTAATAGGCACTTTTATATGTGAAGCACTTTCATTACGTCACTTGTTCTCAAACTCGCCAAAGAGGTCATAAAATGTTCCAAAGGACACCAATAAAAACCTATTTACAGAAGCAAAAACTCTATTCGGATAAAATAACTTGAGAAAAGCGATGATTAAACTCTATATTCAATATTTTCTATCATTGGACACCAATAATTATATTCTATGCCTTTGCCATATATGTTTGTTGCTCTACCTTAGTACATGTTTTGAGGCTTTTGATTTTGTTCTGTGTCTCTTAATTTATCATCCAAGTCCTTGTCATTTTTGTAACCAAATCAGCGAGCATTTCACTTCGATTAACTTTTTTATCAGGAAGGAGGAACCACATCCGTAACTATATGCAATCAGTAACTTTTGAGTAACTTTGTATATTATGAAGAAAAGAGGATATATCTATATACAATGAGTGATTTGGATAATAAGATAGGGGATGAGGGACATGGCGAAGTTGAAATGGTGGAGATGAAAGTTAGTGGATTGGGCAACCTGTCTCATAGCGAACAATCTCTTGTCATTTTATTGATGCCTTCTGATGATTCCTTTAATGATCAGTATAATGATGGCAAACAGATGGTTTTCCCAATCGCGGTACCTAAAGTTTTGAGCCCTCTTTATTTTTATAAAATCACGAGTATTTATAAGCTTAGACCAGTTCAGGATGATTTGATTGATTATTACTCTAAGATTACTAAATCTCGGCTGACACATATTAGCATCTTTAGTGTCCATGGTCAATTAAAGGGAATCATGCATTATAAACGCGATGATGATATGCCTGGAGGACACTTTGAAGTCAACTTACCAAACTTAGTATATACGGCTATTAAGCATGGGTTAGGTATTTTTATTGAGCTTGAACTACTTATCGATGCCTCTAAAACAGTAAAGGTTAGTTACCTAGATGGCGGTATAGCAGATGGTCAGCAGCAAGAGGCAAAGGGCTTTGAATTAATATCAAATTTTATATTGGATGGCATCCGTCCAGATGAACTTAACAACAAGCAGTTAGAGGATAATAGATCTATGCTTAATACCCATGAGATAAGTGAGCTATTTGAATTGGCGATTCAGCATGAGGAGTATGAATGGGCGGAGTGGATTGGACACCTAGAGGAAGGAGAGGAAAATGAATAATATATTAGATTGGGAGGAAAGAGATCCTGGGGATTTTGCTCACGAACAGTTGGTACAAATGGTCTTTGAAAAAGTCCATAGGTATAGGGTGGATAAGCGGCTACAAGGCTTAGATATTGTTTTAAAAATAGCGACTCATGACCCTAGTCCATTCTATAAGGAGCTTTATGAGTTTTGGGGCAAAGAGACGATACTGACGGTCAATGTACCCGCGAAGTATGCTAATGAAGTTATGATGCTTCTCAAGCTGCTCCGATATGAGTTCTTATTTGATACAGATGTTATCAATGGTTATCAAGATGCCATGGGAGTGAGGTTCAGAAAACTGCTTTTAGTACCCGATGACGATAACCCTGGAGAGATATTGAGTTACCTCCATTCGATGAATGAGCTTGGTGATGGTAAATATCTGAGGGTTCCGACTCATGACGGGATCTCCTTTGCACTGACTCATAAGAATATCCCCATCTATACTAGTGTAAAGCTCTTCATGAATGATCATCTAAGAGTGGCTAAGCGCGAGCGAGCTAAGTTGGAAGAGGAATTTGGCTTTTCTTCTAGTATGACTTGGAGTGATAAAGTTAAGACTGCTATCAGTAGGGATATCAATCCTACGGAGTTTGAACGTTATTCCACAAGAGATCATTTGCTCTTAGAGCTAAGTGAAGAAGATATGGAGGAGCTTAAAGAGCTGGCTGTTGCTCTTGAGAAATATGAGTGGGCTCAGTTCTTAGCAGAAGAGTAAAAATAATAATTATTACACAGTGCGAGGTTATGGCTAAATCCAAAGGTGATAAACAAGTAGAGCTATCATACTTCTATGTACCAGATATTAAGGAGACTAAGATGTTAAGTGAGTCTGAGGCACAGCATGCAATACGCGTGCTGAGATTGCAGACAGGTACTCTCATTCACATCACTGATGGTCAAGGGCGACTGTACACAGGGATTCTTGACGGAAATAATCCTAAAAGTGCCACCGTTACTGATCTACATTTAGTGCGTGAGGAGCTACCCTACAGACCCTATCTCCATGTGGCTATAGCACCGACTAAAAATGCTGACCGAATAGAGTGGACTTTGGAGAAGTTAGTAGAGGTTGGTGTTGATAAAGTTTCTTTTGTCGTTACAGATCGTACGATCCGAAGCCGAGTTAATATGGAACGGATGGAACGTATTATGGTAGCTGCCGTGAAACAGTCCGAGAAGCTAAGGACTGTAGAGCTTGATATGGTAAAGGGCTTAGACGAATTCCTCAAAAACGATGAGAGTGATGATAAGTTTATAGCCTACTGTGGTGCTGAATATGAACGAAAAGAGCTAAAGGATTGTTTTACTAAAGGACGGAGTGCCACTTATTTGATCGGTCCCGAAGGAGATTTCACTCCAGAGGAGGTGAGGGATGCTGTAAGTGCTGGTTATGAGGTGGTTTCTCTTGGTAGGGAGCGCCTTCGTACAGAGACAGCAGGGCTGTATGTGGGGATGCTTCATCAAATTTTGAATGATTAATAATTTTCGATTATGAATATAGATAAGATAAGAGCTGACTTTCCTGCATTAGGGGAGAGGATTTATAATGGTATTCCATTGGTGTATTTAGATAATGCTGCTACGACACAGCGACCTACTCAAGTGGTAGAGCGTATGAATGAAGCTTATTACAGGCGTAATGCTAATATTCATCGTGGAGTCCATTTCCTAAGCCAGAAGGCGACCGAAGCTCACGAGGAGGCTAGGACGTATGTGGCCAATTTTATTAATGCACGTGAGTCGGCAGAGGTATTATTTGTGAGGGGTACAACTGAGGGGATCAATCTCATTGCCTCTACTTTTTGTCCTGCCTTCATGAAGGAGGGCGATGAGGTGATTATTTCGGAGATGGAGCATCACTCTAATATTGTACCTTGGCAAATGGCAGAGACTCGAATGGGGATTAAGCTAAAGGTCGTCCCGATACATGATAATGGTGAGCTGGATCTAGATGCATATAGGGCGGCCTTTTCCGATAAGACTAAGTTAGTCTCCATCTGCTTTGCTTCGAATGTATTAGGTACGGTTAATCCGATAAAGGATATTGTGAAAGAAGCTCATAAGCACGATGTCCCTGTGATGATTGATGCTGCACAAGCTATAGCTCATCGTCAGATTGATGTGCAGGATCTAGATGTTGACTTCTTAGCATTCAGTGCTCATAAAGCTTATGGACCCACAGGGGTAGGTGTTCTGTATGGCAAACGAGAATGGCTGGATAAGCTCCCTCCTTATCAAGGAGGTGGAGAGATGATTGAGCACGTTAGCTTTGCTGGTACTACATTTAATGAACTCCCCTTTAAGTTTGAAGCTGGAACGCCAGACTTTCTCGGTTCTGTAGGTCTTATGGAAGGCTTGCGATATATTGAGAATATTGGTTTTGATGCCTTGCAGGCTCATGAGAAAGCGTTACTAGAGTATGCCACAGAAGAGTTACAGAAGATCTCGGGACTAAAGATATATGGTACGGCTGCTGAAAAGGAGGCGGTCATTAGTTTTCTTATTGATGGTATTCACCCATATGACTTAGGTGTGTTGCTTGATAGACAAGGCATAGCCATTAGAACTGGTCACCATTGTGCACAGCCATTGATGGAGAGATATGGTATTGATGGTACAGCTAGGGTAAGTTTTGCGGTCTATAATACCAAAGAGGAGGTGGATTTTCTTATCAAAGCACTTCATAGAGCTATACCGATGTTACAATAAAAAAGGTTGTTTTTAGTATCCCCTATATGAGTATAGAATACCTATATGTAGGTATTTTATACTCATTTTTCTTTGGTTATCTACTTAAATGTATTTATATTTGCTTTTGATAGGTGAGACTAATAGACATATTATGTAGCTATTAGTGGTGATTACTTGGTTGTTCAACATTAAAAAATAAAATATTAATATCGTTATGGGAAAAAAGAGTCTAAAAGGAACTCAGACAGAGAAAAACCTAATTATGTCATTTGCAAATGAAAGCCAGGCACACGCCCGTTATAGCTTTTTTGCAAGTCAAGCTAAGAAAGACGGTTTTGTAGAGGTACAGGCTTTCTTTGAGCAGACTGCGGATCAGGAAAAAGCACATGCTAAGCGTTTCTTCAAGTTCTTAGAGGGAGGCATGGTTAATGTCAATGCGGATTTTCCTGCAGGAGTAATTGGTAAGACTTTGGAGAACTTGGAAGCTTCAGCTAAGTTGGAGTGGGAGGAGATGGAGAGTCTATATCCTGGATTTGCTGACGTGGCAGAGGAGGAAGGTTTCCCTGAAATTGCAGAGGCATACCGTCATATCGCTGTTGCAGAAGGTCAACACTCTAAAGTTTATACTGAATTTGCTAAGCGTATCAAGGAAAATAAGATGTTCACTAGCGAAGAGGAGATTGTATGGCAATGCCGTAAATGTGGTTATATAATGAAGGGAATAGAACCACCTGTAGTATGTCCTGCTTGTGATCATCCTCGTGCACATTTCCAAAGACTTAGTGATGCTCCTATTGCTCCTATTTCGACACTATAAGATATTAACAATAGAAGAATTAATAATATTAACTCTTTAATGATGTAAATCATTTGATGTTTTTAGATTGATTTGTTTCTTTGAACACAGGGGACTGCTGAAGTCTCCTGTGTACTTTTTTTATAAGGTCCTACTAAGAGCTTACAATGGTAGTATTTATTCTGAAAATACTGTCCTGGTGAAGAGTCTTGACTTCAATCATTTTGTGCGGCAGGTGTCTTCTTCATTGATAGTGTGTGTAAAGGCTTAGACCTATATACTCAGGCAGAGCGACGTCAATGTTGAATCTAAGTGTACGATCTTAGTTTTGAGGTGCCATCTCATTTACTTAAAGAGTCTGTGCTAGGTAATCATAGATACTTTGCGAATTGTGTACCTATAGCTTGTAGGCAAACAATGGGGAAGGTGGACTTTTTAGCCCGCCGAAAAATGCTTATCTTTGGGTGAAGTAGAATTATTAGATTAAGTATGATTAAGAACATATTATTTGACCTTGGAGGGGTTTTTATAGAGCATACTAGAGAGGTATGTGTAAGACGATTTGAGGAACTTGGTATCCATGATGCCGATCAGATGTTAGATCCCTATTTACAAAGCGGGATTTTTTTAGATCTAGAGAGAGGGGTTCATACCGAGGAGAGTTTCACTGCAGAGCTGAATCGCCTCTATGATGTCCAGCTTACACCAGATCAGGTACGCCACGCGATTCATGGGTTTGTAAATAAGGTGCAGGACTATAAGTTTGATTATCTCGAAGAGGGACTACCTGAGGATATTCGGTTGTTGTTGATTAGTAATACAAACCCTTTTATCTGGAAGATGGCGACAGAGGGGCAGTTGCTTGATAATCACCGTTCTTTAGAGAGCTACTTTGATATCTGTTATAAGTCTTATGAAATGAAGATGTGCAAGCCCGAAAAGGAAATCTTCGAGAATATTATCAAGGATTCAGGTATCGTAGCGTCCGAAACACTTTTTATAGACGATGGACCAGCAAATACTCGGATGGCTCGAACATTAGGATTTGTAACTTACTGTCCAGATAATGGCGAAGATTGGCGTCCAGTACTCGATAAGATGTTGAATAGATAAGATAAGTAGTAACTCTTGTGAAGAAAGTTCATAGCTATCGTACTATCTCATCTCCTTCAGAGGGACTCTACACCGAGAAGCGAAGTAAATTTATCTCTCATGCTTTGCCTGTTTCGTCCGAATCTGAAGCTATGGTATTGATTGATGAGTTTCGCAAAAAGTATTATGATGCAAGGCATGTTTGTTGGGCCTATAGAGTTGGTAAGTATGAAATGGAAGAGCGTGCCAATGATGATGGCGAGCCCAGTAGCACCGCAGGAAAGCCTATTTTAGGGCAGATACACAGTCACGAACTGACGGATGTATTGATTATTGTCATACGTTACTTTGGTGGTGTCAAGTTGGGTACAGGAGGGCTGATTACGGCATACAAGAGTGCCGCGGCAGAGGCTATTCATAATAATACTATAGAAGAGAGAATATTATACACTCGATTCAAACTCCAATTCCCCTTTGATTTAATTAATCCTGTGATGATGCTCTTGAAGAATCATGATGCAGAGACCATCGGTAATGATGCAGATGTCAATGGACATATTTGGATTGTCAGGGTTTCAAACGCTATAGTGGATGAGTTTGAAGCAGCTGCGGAGGCTCTGTATCAACTACGACTGGAAGAGATAGATGATGAGGATGAAGGATAAGGTTACAGAGTAATCATGGGGATCACCTGTATTTGCAGATAGATTTTTTTTGAGAGGGCATATTTAGCAAATTTCTTTTGAATGGATGAATTGGCTTTAATTGTTTTTTGAAGATGTGGTGTTTTTAGTATGATTTGTCATTTTTATGCCCTTCTAATGAACCAATTGGTCATAGGCTTGTTTTTATAATAGTGGTTCTATAAGAGCCTACATAACGTTGTAATATATACATTAAATAACATAATAATTTATTCTATTGATTTATGAAATCAGATATTGAAATTGCTAGAGAGTCAAAGCTTCTCGAGATTAACCAAATTGCTGAAAAAGCTGGTATCCCTCTTGACCATGTTAATCCATATGGAAAATACATGGCAAAGATAGATGCTGATCAACTAAAAAAAGATGATAAGCAAGGAAACCTAATTCTAGTTACTGCCATCACACCTACTAAAGCAGGTATTGGTAAGACCACTGTCTCTATCGGTCTAGCATTAGGGCTGAATAAAATAGGTAAGAAGGCCTATGTTGCTCTACGTGAGCCATCACTTGGCCCTGTCTTTGGTATGAAGGGTGGAGCTGCAGGAGGTGGATATGCCCAAGTATTGCCAATGGACCAGATTAACCTTCACTTTACTGGAGACTTCCACGCTATCACATCGGCTAATAATACTATCGCAGCATTGGTTGATAACTATGCCTACCAAAATAGAAATAATGAAAATGGCTTAAGCCGTATTATCTGGAGACGTGTACAGGATGTTAACGACCGTAGCTTACGTCATGTGATTACTGGCCTAGGTGCTGTAACTAATGGCATACCAACTGAGACGGGCTTTGATATCACACCTGCTTCTGAGATTATGGCTATTTTATGTCTTGCAACTGATGTAGATGACCTTCGCAGAAGAATTGATAATATTCTCCTTGGGTATAAGAAGGATGGTGCTCCATTTACAGTCAAAGATCTTGGTGTAGGTGGTGCTATTACTATTCTACTAAAGGATGCTATTAATCCTAACTTAGTGCAAACTACAGAGAATACACCAGCGTTCATACATGGAGGTCCATTTGCTAATATCGCCCATGGTTGTAACTCTGTGATGGCGACAAGAATGGCTCTGAAGTATGGTGACTATGCAATTACAGAGGCTGGTTTCGGTGCTGACCTTGGTGGTGAGAAGTTCTTTGATATCAAGTGCCGTCAGGCAGGACTTTCTCCTAAGCTATCAGTCCTTGTAGCTACTGCTCAAGCTCTAAAGTTACATGGTGGGGTCAATCCAAAGGAGCTTAAGAGCGAGAACCTTGATGCCCTTCGTAATGGGTTCTGTAACATGGATCGTCATGTTGAGAACCTTCGTAAGTTCGGACAAAGTGTTGTAGTGAGTATCAATAGATTCCCTACTGATACAGATGCAGAGATTGAATTAATCCGTCAGCATTGTGAGGAAAACAACTTACCATTTGCTGTCAATACTGCATTCTCTGATGGTGGTAATGGAGCGACAGAGCTTGCAAGGGTAGTGGTAGAGACCATTGAGAAGAATCCTTCTAAGCCTCTTGATTTCTTGTATGACGATAAGATGTCTATCAAAGAGAAGATAGAGTATATTACCTCTAATATCTATCGTGCTAAGCGCGTTGATTATGAAAACAAGGCAGAAAAAGCCATCAAGAAGATTGAGGAGCTGGGATACGCACACTTCCCAGTATGTATAGCGAAGACTCAGTATTCTTTCTCTGATGATGCTTCAGCTGTAGGTGCTCCAACTGACTTTAGTCTTAATGTACAGGATGTGGTAGTCAATTCTGGTGCTGAAATGATTGTGGTCATCATGGGCAATATCATGCGTATGCCTGGACTTCCTAAGGAGCCTAGTGCTAATCATATGGATCTTATAGATGGTGTCATTCATGGCTTGAGCTAATCCATCTATGTCTCATACTGACAAATGCTCGGCAGTAGTCGAACTCATGAAGGAGTTTGAGGCTACTGCCGAGTCTTCTTATAGACTGTTCCTTGCTGAGCGAGTGAAGGTAACCACTAATCCTGATACAATCCTTGGGATTCGTATGGGGGTGATTAGGCGTTTTGCTCGCACGCTCTCTAAGCTGATAACTTATGAGGATACTCTAGAGTTACTTTATCCTAAGGCTATTCAATGGTATGAATATAAGCTGTTATTTGGGCTGATAGTCCAGAGGGTTCTCCCACTGGTGAGGGTAGGCGATGTTCTCCCTCTATTTTATAATTTGTGCGATGGCTGGGCTGTACCTGATCTCTACCAAAGCATTTTGGGTGACTTTGCTATAAGAGGTGGGCTAAGAGAAGTTCTTTCTTCGGTGGAAGCCAATACGACTTCACCCAACCCTTTTGCACGAAGGCTTACGGTGGTGGTGCAAATGCCTCTCAATAAGCTAGAGTTAATTCCGATAGAAGATGCTTTAGCTCAATGTCAAAGCCTTCAGTGGGATCATGAATATTTGGTACAGATGGGTGTGGCTTGGACTCTCTCTGAGCTCTATATAAATCATCCTGAAGAGGTAGAGAGATTTGTTAATAGTGGGGAGATTTCCTCTGAGCCAGTCCTTAAGAAATATCGACAGAAGTTACGTGATTCCTTACGTCTAAAAAATTAAGGCGATAAGTATTAGAAAGCCTACTATTAAGGATACTATATTAGTGTACTTAAGTAACTTATTCAGTGACGATGGCCGAAGCCGTCTAATAGAGAGTACCCCTATACCGAAGAGGAATAGGCATATCACTCCTATGATAATAGCCCATACTGTTCTTCCAGAGAGGAATAGTCCTAGGAATATGCAAATGACTGATAGTACTGCGTTAATCAAATAAAGAATTGGCCCTGAGGCTTTGCCCATCCTCACTATAAGGGTCCTTTTTCCACTCGTCACGTCTTCATCGTAATCCCTATAATTATTAGTTACCAGGATGTTGGCTTCCCATATCCCTATCCCGAATGCTAGAGGGATTAGATAGGGTAGGAACATCCCATTGATGGCATAGTAACTAGCTAAGATAGGTATTAGCCCATAAAAAAAGACTACAGCTATATCGCCCAATGCTTGATGGGATAGGGGGAAAGGTCCTGCTGAATAGGAGATCGCCCCCAGGATTACAAGGACACCGATGATTATTAATGCCCAGTTCTGTATGGCTACAAGGGTGATACCAGCTGCAGCACAAATGACTAATGCTATTATGAGGGCGAGCATCATTTGTTTGGGCGTCACCTTACCACTTTGTAATAGACGTTCAAAGCCTATTCTCTTCGAGGTGTCCTTCTCCCCGATATAATCAAAGTAATCGTTTGCAAAGTTGCTTGCTATCTGTGCCGATAATGCGACGATGAAGCACAATAGATAGAGCCCAAAGTGCAACCCTCCATCAGCAATGAGAGCTCCTAATACTATCAACATCGGTGCCACGGACGCACCCAATGTATGGGGCCGTGTTGCATAAATCCATGTCTTCACACTCTCATTCATGATATGTGACTTTAATTCTTACTCTATAATGAATTGTTGTAGAAGAGATTTTGGCTGAGGAGGTTGAGAGATTCTTCCTTATCTTCACTTCTTATCAGCATAGATACATTATAGTTAGAGCCCCCGTATGAAATCATACGTACAGGAATCTTTTCCAACGCCTTCACAATATCACTTTCGAAGCCTACATTTTTCCAGTTGAGATCCCCTACAACGCTTAGGATGGTCATATCGTTATCGACATAGACGGTGCTAAACTTTTTTAGTTCTCCTAGAATCTCTTCTAGTCGATTCGTATTATCAATCGTTAGGGAAACGGCTACCTCACTCGTCGTGACCATATCCACAGGGGTCTGATGTTGCTCAAAGACCTCAAAGACCTTACGGAAAAAGCCATGTGCAAGGAGCATCCGTCTACTCAAAATCCTAATCGAGGTGATGCCATCCTTAGCTGCTACAGCCTTTATTTTACCCTCTATCATCCGATTGGAGATGAGGGTTCCTTCGGCATCAGGCTCCATGGAATTAAGCAACCGTACTGGAATGTTAGCCATCTTTGCGGGATGGATACAGGTTGGGTGTAATATCTTCGCACCGAAGTAGGCCAATTCTGCTGCTTCATCAAAATGAAGAATATGCACAGGATCTGTTTTATCAACAACCCTTGGGTCATTATTGTGCATGCCATCAATATCGGTCCATATCTGGATCTCCTTCGCATCAATTGCAGCACCTACGAGAGATGCGGTGTAATCACTTCCACCACGCTTTAGGTTGTCTATTTCTAGGTAAGCATTACGGCAGATATATCCTTCGGTCAAGAATAGCCTTTGATCAGGATACTTACGTAGTAATGCCAATAATTGCTGTCTTATAAGTTCCTGATTTGGTTCGCCATACTTATTTGTAATCATATAGTCCAGAGCTGGAAGCTTCACAGCCTCTACACCCCTTTCTTTCAAGTAAAGACGCATCATCTCTATTGAGATTATTTCACCCTGTGCTAATATCTGACGCTCTTCAAAGTCTGTGAAAAATTCTTTCTGAAACTCACGAATGAAGTCCATCTTCTGAGCTACAAATGCCTCCGCATCAGAAATATTGTCAGGTGTCTCATACAGCCCTTTGATAGCTTCTGAATATCTATCCTGAAGGGCTCTAATGGTATTAAGAGCCCCTTGCTTGTTACCAGAATAGTAGAGCTGACAAATTTCAACTAAGCTATTCGTAACTCCAGACATAGCCGAAAGGACAACTATCTTTCGCTCTTTTGTCGTGATTAAATCGGCTACATTACGAATACGCTCTGGATTTCCCACCGATGTACCCCCAAATTTCATTACAAGGGCATCGGAGTAATTTAAATCTGTTGTCATCTAATCCTAATTAATAGCTGATTATTATAAACCGTCTCGGAGTTGCATCTCTACTAATCCACCATTCTCTACCTTTACAATCCTCTCAGGATATTTTTTGACAAGAGAATAATTGTGAGTACTCATCAGGACTGTAGTCCCCATCTCCTTTATCTCACGAAGGAGCATGATGATTTGTTCACTCGTTTGGGGATCCAGATTCCCAGTAGGCTCATCGGCCAAAATCATTTTAGGTTTATTCAGCAAAGCACGTGAAATGACTACGCGTTGTTGCTCACCTCCAGATAATTCATGTGGCATCTTATAGGCTTTATGATCTAGGCCTACAAGGTCTAGGACCTCCTTAATCCTATCTCTAATCTCCTTCTTGTCTTTCCAGCCTGTTGCTTTTAGTACAAATTCGAGATTCTTCTCTACCGATCTGTCTTGAAGCAGCTGAAAGTCCTGGAATATGATGCCTAGCTCACGTCTAAGGAATGGGATCTGCTTTCTTTTTATCTTTTTTAAATCATATTCGCTAAATCTACCCTCTCCTGAATCGAGTGGGAGATCTGCGTATATGGATTTGAGCAAAGTTGATTTGCCAGCTCCCACACGTCCAATCAAATAGACAAATTCACCTGGATATATGTTCAATGAAGCGTTCTGAAGAATAGCATTTTCCTCACGCTTTATGGATATGTTCTTTAATTCTAAAAGTGGTTCCACTTTATTTACCTCCGATCCTAATTTATAATATACTTACCAATGCAAAAATAACCAATTCTTAGCACTTTACTTGCTGAAAAGCTTTACAATTTCTCCAAATGTATTTTTACTTGGATAAAAGGCGATGTTTATGCCCCTTTCGCCTGAAGATAACTTTGCATTATCACTGATCTCAAATGGTAGGACAGCTATAACATGATCATCAAGGCATAGAACAGGCCACAGCTCTCGATAACATTCAGGGATGCCCTTTTCACCCAAGTATCTGAATAGCTTTTTCTTCCCCTTCCTCATTCCGTATGGCTGAAAGTAATCTTCCTTAGTGGCGGTGCGAAAACTAATATTGCTACCTCCTCCCTCTATCATCGCATGACTAATCCTTAGGGTACCCTCAAATCCACCAATAGCAATAGTTCCGATACCTTCTAGTTCGTGCATCCCTGCAGTTAACTTCGTTAGTGGAGAGGGGTTGGGAAAATCATTATCGTAGAAGAATCCTATACCTCGATATATTTGTAAGTAGATATCCTTCTCAATATTACTATATGAAGTACACTTCTTATTTTGATGATATGTCAGGATATTATGGACCTGAGTGTCCGAAAAGTTCATAGACCTTAGTTTTCTTGATAGCAATGGTTTAGCTTGCGGGTGGAGCTCTTGTTTCCGTAGGTCTATGGTTGCACTTGGAGCGTCATATATCGAGTCGAAATAATCATCTGTGAAGTAATCCAGCACTTGCTTTTCTTCTCTGAAGTTCTCCATACTTCTGAGCATAGACTCCTTAAAAGATGGGTTCAGCTTCTCCATCAAGGGTATTACCTTATGCCTAATCAGGTTACGCTTATACTTAGTATCTATATTAGTCGAATCCGTACAAAACTTGTAGCCATGCTGCTTCATATATGAAATGATCTCATGTCGCCAAATCCCGAGCATAGGACGGAATATATTTTGCTTATTTGTGATCTCCATTCCAGCCATCCCCGTTCCTCCGGTGCCCCGAGATAAGTTCAGCAGTGCTGTTTCTATTTGGTCATCAGCATGATGTCCTACTAAGATCCACTTAATCCCTTTGCGGCCTGCAATTTCTCTGAATAAAGAATATCGAAGGTCTCGTGCAGCCATCTCGATTGAGATGCCTTTTTCTTTGGCGTAGGCTATGGTATCCACATCGATGACTTGTAGATTGTGTTTCATGAAATACTCCTTATGTAAGTTCCTCACAAAGGCCTCATCTCGGTCACTTTCTTCATCTCTAAGATGAAAGTTTATGTGGATAAACTCTATAGGGTATCCGGCATCACTGACAATGTGGGCAAGAGCTACGGAATCGGCCCCTCCACTCAGTCCTATTATAATCTGTTCGTTGGGATCTATCCATTTATTCAGTATTTCTCTAACCTTTTCTTCCATCAGAATAAAAAAGAATATTTTTTTAGTTGATGACCCTATCTCCTTAATTTCATCAGCATCATTTTGCTTTTTCTGACTCTATCAGTCTTCTTCGAAATATCCTCGTATCTCTTAGAGCATAGCATTTAGAACTAAGTCAAAGCCACTGATACCAAAAACATATTAAGTCGATAGAGAGCTCTCTATATTAATTATACAAACTTAATGATTATCTTTCTTACTTCAGCTTTCATACTGAAAATATGAGAGTCTGGTTTGTGTAGGGCTTTACATGGATTGTTGCGTAAAGAGCTATTTTTGCAGATGAATTAGTAACTCACCTAAGGGGTTTGATGATGGCTGAAAAACTCTATGCGACTGAAATAGGATGACCCAATTAAAAAAATCAAAACGTAACGAGGGGGGGGGATTTCTAATCGGTAAAAGCAGGCGAAATTTTAGTTATATGAAGGAGAAATGTTTCATATATGAAACATAT
The DNA here is from genome assembly GCA_030434245.1 of Porphyromonadaceae bacterium W3.11. Taxonomy (NCBI): domain Bacteria; kingdom Pseudomonadati; phylum Bacteroidota; class Bacteroidia; order Bacteroidales; family Porphyromonadaceae; species Porphyromonadaceae bacterium W3.11. The sequence continues at coordinate 189,751 of JAUISX010000001.1, read as the reverse complement.
TTTTTTCCTATGACAAGAAGAACAGTTTCCAATAGGAAGATTTTACACTAGTTCATGAGCCCTTATTTAGAATAGGTCTATCTGTGATATAAAACTTACTAAATGAGGAGGTTGCTATCACGAATACTTTCTAGATCATAGGAGGTGTCATATCATCCTATCTATGAAATCAGGATCTATAAAATAATACTCGATAAAAGCCATTCAATAATTGAAGATAGGCTTTTACCGAGTACTAAATTATTATTCAATATCATCTATGCGTTGAAATAGCACAGAGATAAGATCACATCGCTACCTCTATAGCTAGAACTCTTGCTTTGGAGTTGAATTTCAGTGAAACTTCATCTGTATCCCAAACGCCAATACCATCACGATCTGATAGTTCCTCATCAGCGATATTAACATCTCCTTCGATGATGAAGAAATAGACTCCAGTGTTCTTTCCTTTTAACTGATAAGAGATTTGCTTACCAGCATCAAAGGTCCCCATGGAGAACCAAGTCTCCTGTCTTAACTGGGCTTCAGCTTCTCCTCCTTTAGGGGATATGAATGTTACTAGTTCATTATCCTTCAATAACGGACGTATGTCATAATTGTGATATTCAGGTGGAGTCTCTTCTTCGTTTGGAATGATCCAAATCTGCAAGAATTTCAATTCTTCTGTATCACTATCATTATACTCTTTATGGAAGATACCTGTACCAGTACTCATTACTTGTACATCTCCTGGTGTGATTGTTTCCTCATTATCAATGCTGTCACCATGTCTTAGGTACCCTTTTAGTGGAATGGATACGACCTCCATATTTCTATGCGGATGCATCCCAAATCCCTCTGTCGGAAGTACTGTGTCATCATTAAGAACACGTAGGGCTCCAAAATGCACACGATTAGGATTCCGATAATTTGCAAAGCTAAATGTGTGATGTGTTTTTAGCCAACCATGGTCGAAATAACCTCTTGAGTCTGACTTATCTATTACTTTTTTCATACTTTTTCTCCTTTTAATGGTATGAATATAAGACTATGTGCTTATATTCTTTGTTATTTATTTTTCTTATAACTCAGTGCTCCAGAAGGGCATAAATCTATTTGATTGATTAATTCCTCTGTAGTAGCATTTTCCATTTTTACCCATGGGCGGGCATCTGGGTTATATACTTTAGGGAGTGTTTTAACACAAATTCCTGCGTGTTGGCATAGTTCAGGTTGCCAAATAATCGTCAGTTCATCACTCTTATATTCAATTTTCTTTCCCATAATAACATTTTTCTTTTAATGATTAAATCCTCTTGAATGGTTAAACTTATATAGATATTAGATATTTATCCCACGAAGAACTAACTTCTTCCATTCCGGATTTTTCTTGATGTACATTGCTACAAAGGGGCACAGAGGGACAAGGCGGAGGTCTTGTTTTTCTACATCTTCAAGCACATCTCTAACTAGGCTTGTACCAATACCACGACCTTCTAATACTCTTGGCACTTCTGTATGTGTCAGGAAGATTTCATTTTTTGCCGACTTAATGTATTCTATTTTTGCTACATGGCCCTCAATATGATATTCATATTGGTTTTTCTCCTGATTGTCAATCAGCTCATACCCTTTTTCCATAGGTTATTCCTTTCTAATGTATGTTAGTATAATTATATTTTTTGACCACCTTTATACGGGTTGGTCTAAGACTTATTGGTCAATATTTGTGCCATTATTTTTCAAAAACCACAATTGTCAGCCATTTATACTGTTTTTTAAGCTTCTTTTTGTGGATCAGTAAGGATATAACATTACTTATACATTGAGCTTATAGCTCTATGTCTCTATCGAATACAGAACTGAAGGCTTTGATAAGCTCCTCCTTAGCTTCGCTCATCGAAATGACTCTCCCAGATTCAATAGATAGGTTGGTTACACCCCGATCAGTGAACCCACAGGGATTGATTATGCTAAAGGCTTTTGGATCTGTACTTACATTAAAGGCTATACCATGCATTGTAACGTATCGGCTTGCTTGAATACCTACAGCACAGAGTTTATTAGTGTCGCCATTATCCTTAGTAATCCATACTCCAGATGCTCCCTTTATTCGACCAGCTCTGACTCCATATTTATCAGCAACTCTGATGGCTACTTCCTCCAGAGCATCCACGTAGTCCCTTATCCCGATTCCTAGCTCCTCAAGGTCGAAGATAGGGTAGATGGTCCACTGTCCAGGACCATGGTAAGTGACGTCTCCTCCTCTTCCTATATTATAGAGCTCAATACCATGTTGATGAAGATATTCTTCGCTGTATAATATATTGTTATGATCGCCGTGCTTTCCCAGAGTGAGAACAGGGTAGTGTTCATTGAATATCAAGTGGTGCTGTACTGGTTCATTACGATGTTTAGCTTCAATAGCCTTATCGAATAGAGCCTTTTGATGTGCCATTGATTCACCATAGTGAATTTTTCCATTGTCAATTAGTTTTATATTCATACTGATCAGTATTTAGTGATTTTAGCGTCAGGACAGATGTCTCTTGCTGGGCAGTAGTTGCATACTCCAGACCTATCAGGATTGGGCGAAAACTCACTATCTGCCTTTGCTATCTTATATAAAATATCATTCATACACTCTTCAAAGGTTTCCTTTATGGAACTATTATTGAAAGTGTCCAATGTGTTGCCGCCTTGAGTCAGTTTGAATTCTGAGCTTTCTTTACTTCTAGGCTTAATCATTAAGGGCTTTAGGGTGGATCCAGGCTTGATGAGAATCTTGCCGTTCATGTCGGAAAGACCATTGTGGTATGTGATTAAGCAGTAATTTAGTAGCTGTACAGCGGCTTTATTGATTCTAGATTTTCCTTCTAAGTCCAGACTCTTTTCGAGATCTAAGTCATAGCTATCGCCCCCTGTTTTGTAGTCAATAATACGATAGACTCCATCAACGTAATCTATTCTATCAATGAAGCCAGTAAGATTGATATTAATAGACTCATCGTTGTTCTCTTGGTTGCAAACTTTGAGTACGGTCCTAATTTCAACTTCTCCGCCAATGTATGTGATTGCGATACCTTGGAGAATCTGTTCGAGATCCATCTGGATTAGATTCTGCACCAATGATAAGGCGGTGTCATAATTGATCTTATTAATCCCATTCACTGGCATTTCTGAGCCACTATTTAATTCTTTATAAGATTGGCGTAGGGCATCCTCAATCGTATAATCTGAGAATGATAGTAGCTTTTGAGTCATCTTTTGGCCAATATACGGTGTGTATAGCCTATTGATGGTATCATGTACTAGGGATCCTAAAGCACTTTCGTCTAGTAAATCATCTAGCTCTTCCACCTCTTTTATGCCCAAGATGGACTTGAAATAAAATTTTCTAGGACACTCAATATAATCGTTGATGCGGGTAGGAGAGATATGCCTATCACCAGCTGATGTGATCGATTCTCTGAATTGTCTTACCGCATTTTGATCAATTACGTACTGATGCTCATTGGATCTATTGGCAAGGATATTGAAGTTGGCCGTCGTCCTCGTTAGATTTGGAATTTTATATACGTACTCTAGCTGTTGGATATATCTAGATGGTTCCCCCCTCGAAGAGCCATCTTTCCTTGAGTCATAGAGTGCTACTACTTTCTTAGCTCTGCTTATAAGACGGAAAAAGTTGTAGGATCTGGTTTGCTCTTGCCATTTGAATGTCGGTAATTCGTGCCCAACGCGTAGCAGATGTGGCATGATGCCCATAACTTTAGTATTGGCAGGTAGAATCCCATCAGTGGCATCTACTATATAGATCGTCTCGAAGTCAAGACCTCTAGTCTCTAGTATCCCCATGATCTGTAACCCGCGAAGTGGTTCACCAGAAAATGGGACCCGTGCATTCTTTAGGAGGCTGGAGAGAATATCATAGAGGGTATTAAAGTTGTATGGAGATTCGATCAGAGTCCCTTTTTGTTTATTCAGATAATAATCTGAGAGTGCCTTCTTCTGCTCCTCTAGTAGATCGATAATGATGCGAAGGACAGCCATGCTTTTTGGCTCTATTTCTACTCCTTCGTCCTCAGGCTCTTCACATGAATCAATCTCTGTCTTTATGCTCTCTTCCTCTTTTGAAAATAAATAGTTGACGATATCTGAGACGTAAGTGAGTAATCCATCTTCCTTTTCAGGGACGTTAAAAAGTAATTTGAGAAGCTGCCTTTCTTCAGGATCAGGATGATTTTCTTCAATCAATTTTTCTAGCCCCTTGTCATCAATGAAGATCAGCTTCTTTTCATTAATGATTTTGGGAAGAGGACTTGATAAGTCAAATATACTATTCGATAAGATTTCACAAACTTCGTCACCTCTCCAGTACTTGTGATTACGATTTTGCCTTATCTTTTGTATCTCAAGCATCCGTAAAAGTGTCCCAACCATTGGGAATTCCTTAATAGAATACCCCATTGTGACATTGGCCAGATTCACTACTGGTTGAGATGAATTTATGCTCTCATTACCACTTTCTAAAAAGAGAGAAGCGTCTAGATTAGCGAGTAGGGGGGACAGTAGGCGTTCATTAGCCAAAACCACAGCTACTTTCATATCTCGTAACTGTTGGCGTCCTTCTTCCGTGCTAGCTAATTTATTTAGTTCTGTACCAATATATGCAGCTTGACCTATCTTGGACGGAACAGCTATGACCTCTAGCTCAGGATAGCTGTCAATTGGATTACGTTTTAGGAATAAGGGGTCGGATTCTGTCGGTTCTGGAAACGAACTAAGATTTTCATTCTTAAATGAGCCTGCCAGCTGTTCAATATCAAATAGACTTGAATCATAGTCCCAGTAAAAGGTGGTCTTACCTGACTTTTTGAAGTGAGAGAGAATTTCTTTCTCTGCTTTGGATAGGGCATTGAGACCTACAAATACGTTATACTTTTCATCAGAGCATAAGTTCAGAGAGCCTGCTTCAATCTTTTCAATGGTATCTCTTATGATCATACCATTATAGGCTAGGTTCTCTTCCCTTAGCTTTGTCTTATAATTCTCGTAAAGGTGGGATAGGGTATTGTAGAAGTCCGAAAAACTCTTATCAAAGGGGGATTCATTTCTCTTGGACTTAATGAATTGCTTAAGTGCATTCAGCTGTTTTTCACTGAGATATTCTGAAGGGGCTGCATCTAAATCTTTGAGGTCTTGTAGATTCCCAAAGATGACTTTATGATCTGCCAATTGGAGATCGAGGTCATTAAAGTCCGTCAATATCTGCTTGCCAAACTGATAAAAAGAATTTAGATCTTGAAACTTATCATCCGAACCATCCTCAGGTGTTGTTCTTGTCTGAGCTTCATTAAGTCCTCTATATACCGTATAGAGGGGATAGATTAAGAACAGTTCATTATTGATACTGTCCTCAACTAAGTGTTGCTTTTTCCTCAAAAACGTGGGCAACGTCGTGACTTCAGGAAGGATTAATAATCCATCCTCGGGGGCTAATTCCTTAAGATAGTGGTGAAAGAACTTCCCAGCTCTTTTATTCTGAAAAAAGAAACGATACCTATAAAGTTCATTCCGTAACTCATCATTACTGATGAATTTTTCGGCCAATGACTTTAAGAACGGTGTCATATACGTCTCAGCTTTTTCCTAGAATGGAGCTCCTACTTTTCTCTCTACTACATATACCTTAATAGTCCGATTTTCTTCATTCGAACGGATTTTAATGGCAGCTGGAAAGACGAGGTTAGATATGCTAGATGTTGTTGATGAACTTCCCTGAGCCTGAGATACTGTTTTGTCTACAGGTACGACCCATAACTTTAGATCTTTACCAACGTTGTCTTTATTTTCAATATGCTTAAGCACAACAGATGAAATGTTCCCAAAGTCAAAGGACATCGATGTTTGGATACTCTTCTGGCTCAAAAAAGCAGTGTATGGTCTTTGGAGATCAGTTAGCTCCCTACTGAAGAATGTTTTGACTGAATCTTCGGGAATAAGTAGAAGGTCTTCAGGTGCTGGAAGAGCATATCTATTGACCTCTCCATTTTCATCCTGACTTGGTTGGTTCTCTCCTAATATTGATAATTGTACTGAATTTAAGATACGTTCATACCCTTCAGGAGCACCCTCTAATAGTTGGCGAATGCCTTCGGTTGGTATTGTTATTTGGGTCAGTACACCGGCAGGTGACTTGATATAGGTATAGTCGGTGTCATTTTCAGCTTTTTTGATTAGCTTTTTAAGGTCTCCATTAGCAAAGCGAGAAAGCTGAGGGACCTCTGAGGTGTGAACTAACTCTTGCGTCTTAGTTACGTTGACAATCTTCTTGCCCGATGGGCTTTCCTTATCTTTTACCTCTTCCTCAATTTGGAAGTAAAAGGTCAATGCTGTACCATAAACACGGATCATGCTACCCACACCAGCAGACGTTGTTAGGTATACTCCTGGGAAAAACTTATCGAAGTTACTCTGGTTGGCGAAGTGTTCGCTATCTGCACGAGTTAGATCATAAATATTCTGTCCAAAGTTTTGATCCAATGGTATCTTAATCGCTTTTATGCTATTGTCCTTGCCAAGTGGTGTCCCTTTCTTAGCTTGAAAGGTTACTTTACCGAGTAAGATGTCCTTATTGGTATATTCAGAAACATCAGTAATCGAATACTTATTAAAGTCCAATGGCTTATTAAGTTGATAAGCTGAAATCTCAATAGGTGCGATAGGGTCACCAGAGTAGCCATTGTAATAAATAGTAATGAATGCTGAGTCAATCTTATTATCAATAGGGGGAAGTGAAAACTTAAACCCTTCTGGACAACGAAATTGGGTTAGATATTCGCACTCAATGCTGCCAAATTCCTTATTTGGGATCGCACCTAGAAATCCGTAGCTGGAGCTAACGTAAATGTTATTGTATGAGGTCCCATTAATATCAGCTCCAGTACTAGACATATCAGCAGAAACTGTTTCGAGATCTATCTTAAAATCTTGGTTTATAGCCCTGCTTTTTGTATAATCAGGCAGATAATCAGCACCAACTGAATTATCAACATTGTCACACGCATTGAAAAGGGTGACAGTACTAGCTGCAAAGACCATCATACAGATGGCATATATCTTATTTCTCATCAAGATTGACTATTTATTTGGTAAAAATGTACGGTAAGGCGTCCTGAGTCGCAATATAATACTATCAGAGACAACCTCGCAAAGTTCCGATTTTTCTCTATAAAATACCACTCTATTAGTAGTTTTATGGAATATTAGTTTTACTTAGTTATTTCAGCTTAATCACTTGCATCAAGCTTCCCATAAAATTCAGCCATTGACTCAATGATCTGCTCATTATTTTGATAGTCAAGGTAGGCAACTCCAGACGTGGTAATAGCATCCATAAGAGACTTGCTAGCATCGGATGTCGCAACAACAATCCCATCAACGTACTTAAGGATGAGCTGTGCTAGCATATCCTTATCCAATTGATTACCATTTAATAATGGGTCTTTAATGCCATCATAAGCCAGTACCTCGGTGAGATTTTCTGCAAATGGGTAAGGTGGTGTTGTGTCGTATGTTGAAAAAACGATTTTTGCTTGGGATAGAGCTGGATCATCCTTAAATAATGTTTTAAGGTATAGAGGAGCCAATCCTGTAAACCATCCTTGACAATGGATGATATCGGGGATCCAGCGAAGTTTTTTTATAGTCTCAAATACCCCTCTAATAAAAAACACCGAACGCTCTACATTGTCATCGTAAAACGTATCGTCCTTAGGATTTTTGAAAACCCCTTTTCTTCCAAAGAAATCTTCATTGTCAATGAAATAAACCTGCATACGCTGGGGCATTAAGCTGGCTACCTTTACGACCAATTGGTGTACTTTATCATTAACAGTAAGATTGACGCCAGATAATCTAATCACTTCATGGAGTTGATTGCGACGCTCGTTGATTGTGCCATAGTTTGGCATAAATGTACGGATGTCATTGCCACGCTCCATAATACCTAGTGGCACCAACTCTGATTCTTTACCTACCTGACTTTCCTCAAGGTATGGATATATCTCTTGGGCTAGGTATAGGACTTTCTTTTTCGACATAAAACAATTCTATCTTATTACTTTTTGCTCCCTAATTTTTTATTTAAGGTTGTGTATAGCTTAAATGTTTGGTTACATATATCTAAATAATTAGGGATACAATACCACATCCAAAGATACAAAAAAATGAGGACTAGTGCAAGGATACGGCACTGTAGATCGTTTTGGACTATATCTCTGCATGAAGTGATTGCAGGTAGTATTCTAATGTGACATGATAGAGTTAGATAAAAGTAGAGAGAGTCATATAGACATTATGAGTCGTAATATATTCTTGTAATAGTACCATTTATACTTTTCAAAACGCATTACGTTTTGAAAAGTATAAAAAAGGTATTTAAATCCTCTGTGGTGTAGAGAGTTAAAAATTTAATCATTGAAAAAAACTTTATTTTAAGCTTCTTTTATTTCAAATCGTTAGTGGATGGCCTGAAAAAGTGGTCTTTTGGCATGGATAGTATCTGTCGTTAAGGATTAAAAGACCTGTCCTTTTGATGTGTAATGTCGTGAAAATCAATCGAATATAATTATTGTGATTTTGTTTTCATGGTGTTGAGAATGTTTTATTTCAAAATGATAACTTATTTGTAGGCTCAAACGAAATATTGTATATTTGCGAGAAATTATAAAAGACCTTATTTTGCTTGATTAAAATTAAGGTTTTTTGGGATAGAGAAGATGTGTGTTGAATACCTTAAAAAATATTATTTATAATCGTTTACTATAATGGAGAACAATCTGAAGCCTAGTAAAAATGCTTTTACTATTGAAAATGCAAAAAAAAGTCTTTTGAAAGTTTTAGCATTACTTAAGACTAAGAAGTTTTGGGTGGAGCTGGTAATCATGACAGTCGGAATGTTTATAGGTGCTATTGGTGTCTATTTCTTTTTATTACCAAGTAAATTAATCGTAGGGTCTATCACTGGATTGTCCATTGTCTTAGCAAAGATTTTCCCTATTATGTCCGTTGGGAGCATGATCTTTCTACTCAACTTTATCTTATTGGTCTTAGCCTTTGTATTGATAGGAAATGAGTTCGGAGCTAAAACCGTTTATACAGCATTGATACTAGGTCCGATGATTGATTTTATCTCTTCAATAGCCCATCTTGAGCAGTCTATATTTGCTATTGAAGTGGCAGGAGAAACGATTCTCAATCCGTGGTTTGACTTGCTATGCTTCGTGGTTATTCTAAGTGCATCGCAGAGTGTCCTATTCAGCATTAACGCCTCAACTGGAGGGTTAGATATCTTAGCTAAGATCATTAATAAGTACACTGGTATTAATATCGGAACTGCTGTGACCGTAGCTGGAGGGTTGATTTGCTGTACTGCATTTGCTATTAATGACGTCAACTTAGTTTTGATCGGCTTAATTGGAACCTGGCTTAACGGAATCATTTTGAATAATTTTATGTCTGGAATGAGTTCCAAGACTCGAGTCTTTATTATCTCTAAAGAATACCAAAAGATACAAGATTTTGTTATCCACAAGATAGGACGAGGAGTGACACTTCATGAAATTATTGGTGGCTATACTAATGAGAAAAGTGTGCAGTTGGAGATCTTGTTAGCACGTGATGAGTTTGGTAAGTTGATGGAGTTTTTGGGAAAGAATAAGATTCCTTCATTCGTTACTACAGACTCTGTAAATGAGGTTTATGGCTTGTGGAATAAAAAGACCAAGATAAGAGTCTGAGGCTAGTAAATATCTAATTGTCAAGAGGATAAATCATAATGTAATTTTGATAGACCATGAAAAAGAGGATATTGATTTTATTTATATTATTGTGGGGGAGTGCTCGTCTGATGGCACAGGAGAGTATGCCGATGACTATTTCGGTAGAGGCAAGAGGTGATTTTCAGCATACTTTATTGGATAAGGAGGTCATAGGAGCAGAAAGTGGCTTCAAAGGGAACATTCTCAACCTGATTATGAAGGGGGAGCTTACTTCTAAGTTTTCGTATGCCTATCGACAACGCTTCAATGCTATTAATAGAGATGCAGCATTCTTTGATTCTGTAGATTGGCTCTTCTTGAATTATCATCCAGTACAAAATCTTAAGTTGACACTAGGGAAAATGCCTGTCTTTGTAGGTGGATGGGAGTTGGACTTAGCTCCTATTGATTGCTTTTTCCTGTCTTCTTTTTGCTACCACTTCCCTTGTTATGAATGGGGGGTAAGTGTTGATTATGCTACAACTTCAGGTAATGACAACATTACCCTTCAGCTCTGTCAAAGCCCTTTTCAGGTAGGATATTCAAGGGTTGCTGGAGCTACGACAAATATGTATGCATACAATCTTATTTGGCATGGACACCATGGTTTCTTTGCTCCTATTTGGTCCGTTAATATGATGGAATATGCACCTAATAAGTACATTAACTATATCTCTCTTGGTAATAGATTTTACTTAAGTGATAGGGTGCAGATGGACTTGGAGTTCATGAATCGTGCTGCAGCTGGCCAAACCTTTATAGGAAAGGATTACACTTTTGTCGGACAGGTCTCTTATCAACCAATCGATAAGCTAAATCTCTATGCTAAGGGGACCTATGACGTTAATCGTACAGATTCAGATGCCGACCTCTGTGTCCTAAAGGGAACTGAAATTACTAGGCTGGGAGGTGGTTTTGAATACTTCCCACTAAGTGATAAGAGTGTACGAATACATGGCCATTATTCATATTCCTTTGGTACTAATACTCAGCCAGATGCTTACGTGAGAGATAAATTTTCAATGTTCGACATTGGTGTGACTTGGAGGGTGAAAGTCATGTGATACATCACATCACTAGACAATACTCGGTTTGATATTAAAAAGCCACATTAAAAAAGGATAGCCAAAACCGGCTATCCTTTTTTAATTGTTGTCTCCACAGATTATCGGCTATTATGCTTCTTGATGGTAATTCTCTTTCTTCATTTTAGTATATAGGTAGAATGTTTTTAAGGCAAATGTAGAATGGGTAGAAGGTAGAAGAACATTTTTCCGATGTATAAAATGGAATATGCTTTTCTAAGACTCTTCATTCAGATTGTGCATTTAGGGGTCACGAATGAATATAAATTAATTGGTATATTTGTTTGTTACAAGATTTTTGAATCATAATTAAGTGATAATAAATATGTCATACGGTTTATTGAAAGGAAAAAGGGGGATTATTTTTGGAGCTCTTAATGAGCAGTCTATCGCTTGGAAGGTAGCTGAAAAGTGTGTAGAAGAGGGTGCAACTATAGCCCTGACTAATACTCCTGTAGCCATCAGGATGGGGACTCTGAATGAGTTAGCGAAGAAGACTGGTGCAGCTGTTATACCTGCTGATGCTACTTCAGTTGATGACCTAAAGGTGGTTTTTGAAGAGAGTATGAAAGCCCTTGGAGGAAAGATTGACTTTGTGCTTCACTCAATTGGAATGAGTCCTAATGTACGTAAGGGAATACCTTATGATGACACTAATTATTCCAATATGACCAAGACGCTGGACATCTCTGCTATTTCTTTTCATAAAATGTTATCAGTTGCCAAGAAGTTAGATGCTATTGCTGAGGGAGGATCTGTAGTGGCTCTAACCTATATTGCTGCTCAGCGTAGCTTTGTTGGCTACAATGATATGGCAGATGCTAAGTCTCTATTAGAGTCCATTACACGTAACTTTGGTTTGATTTATGGTAAAGAGAAAGGCGTGCGAATCAATACTGTTTCTCAGTCGCCTACAGTGACAACTGCTGGTAGTGGCGTAGATGGTATGATGATGTTACGTCACTTTGCTGAGAAAGTAGCACCTCTAGGAAATGCAGATGCTAATGATTGTGCTGATTACTGTGTTACTCTCTTTAGCGATCTTACTCGTAAGGTCACAATGCAAAATCTCTTTAATGATGGTGGATTTTCTACTACTGGAATGAGTGCTACAGCTCTAGAGCAATACGTTAAGGGTGGTGTAGATGATATTGATTAAGAGAGCATAGAGAATTATATCTCATAACATATTAATAAAGCGGTCGGATATTATATAATTCCGACCGCTTTATTTGTATGTCATGAATCAGGAAAAATACTGGATTCTTCTAATGTGTGCTCTACTGAAGAAATAGAAGATATTAGGAAATACATAAAGACCTGTTTATGATTAAATCATTCATTATCATTTAATTGCGATAAATTAAAACCTACCTTATATCATAGCAAATACATTAGTTTTATCTGTGAGATGATTTCTCTATCTAGTTTAATCGTGTTATTGCTAAGAAGGCTATTGATTAAAGAGTAAAAATGAAGAATTACAGAGTAGCGTCTTTCTTGTAATGAGGTCTTGAAAATTCTCATACAATATCACATGTCCAGGTATAGAAACCTTAAGTCTGATTGTCTTAATTCTGCACAAGAACAGACTTATTGCTATTATTTAGCTTTCTCTTCGGCTACATAATTACTTTGTTATTACATAAGAGTTTCATTAAATTGTCGTACATTTGCGGGTACAAAACAAAATCAATGTGTTTACTTAAAGAGTGTACTCTATATGTTATTACAACTTTTATTTGTTCTTCTAGCAATTATCATTGGAGCTCGCCTTGGTGGTATTGGACTCGGTGTCATGGGAGGAGCGGGATTAGCGATCCTCACTTTTGGTTTCGGGTTGATGCCTACCTCTCCTCCTATCGATGTGATGCTCATGATTGCTGCCGTTATCTCAGCTGTAGCCTCTATGCAAGCTGCAGGCGGTCTTGATTACATGGTGGGAGTAGCGGAGCGTTTTCTACGTAAGCATCCTGCACAGATCACTATTTTTGCACCTTTTGTGTGCTATATCTTTACTTTCCTTGCAGGAACTGGGCACGTTGCTTATTCACTCCTGCCCGTGATTGCAGAGGTTGCTAAGGAGACAAAGGTAAGACCTGAACGCCCGTTAGGGATATCAGTGATTGCTTCACAACAGGCTATTACAGCAAGCCCTATTTCAGCTGCAACAGTAGCATTATTAAGTCTCCTAGCTGGCTTTAACATCACACTCTTTGACATCCTTAAAATCAGTATCCCTGCCACACTTATCGGAGTGCTTGTAGGAGCTCTATCTAGCATGAAGGTTGGTAAGGAGCTTGTTGATGATCCAGAGTATCAAAGACGCTTAAAAGAAGGCTTGGTTTCTGAGTCTAGCCTACCTAAGGATGGCGAAGCTGTTACATTTGGCTGGAAGCCCAAGTTTAGTGTCATTGTATTCCTTCTCGCTACAGTGCTGATCGTACTATTTGGCTCCATTTCATCACTTAAGCCGACTTTCAATATCGATGGCGAGACTATAGCTATGGGTATGCCAGCCATCATTGAGATCTTAATGCTCACAGCAGCAGCTCTCATTCTACTAGTCACAAAGACTGACGGTATTAAGGCCGCAAGAGGAAATGTCTTTGTGGCTGGCATGCAAGCTGTTATTGCTATATTTGGTATCGCCTGGATGGGGGACACCTTTATCCAAGGCAATCTAGATGTATTTATCACTACATTACAGGAAATGGTACAGAGTATGCCGTGGTTATTTGGGGTAGCTCTATTTGTGATGTCGATCTTACTATTTAGCCAAGCTGCCACTGTTAGAGCGATTATGCCTCTTGGTATAGCTTTAGGCCTCAGTCCTATGTACTTAATAGCTCTTTTCCCAGCAGTGAATGGCTATTTCTTTATTCCCAATTATCCTACCGTTGTTGCAGCTATCAACTTTGACAGTACAGGGACGACAAGGATAGGAAAATACGTTCTAAATCACTCCTTCATGATTCCTGGTATCGTCGCTACGATGACAGCTATTGTCATGGGGATGCTAATGATACAGATATTCTAGACTATATGAAGTAGTATTATTTAACTTATTAAATGATTACAATATGAAACTTTTTAATCGAATCTCATTACTCTGCTTAGTGGCATGCTTGTCACTTACAGCAATGGCTCAGAAGCCACGTTTACACATTCTTGCTACTGGTGGTACTATCGCAGGTGCAGGCGTATCAGCCACAACCTCTAACTACACCGCTGGTCAGCTAGCTATTGGTACACTTCTTGACGCCGTACCACAGATCAATGACCTTGCAGAGGTTACTGGAGAGCAGATTGTCAATATCGGCTCACAAGACATGTCTGACGAGGTCTGGCTAACACTTGCTCATAGGATTAATGAGCTCTTTGACAATGATGAGACAGATGCTGTCGTTATCACTCATGGAACAGATACCATGGAGGAAACAGCATTTTTCCTTAGCCTCACTATTCGCCAGCCTAAGCCCGTTGTTCTTGTAGGATCAATGCGCTCTTCTACAGCTATGAGTGCTGATGGCCCACTCAATCTCTACAATGCCGCTGTTACAGCATGTTCTCCAGAAAGTGCTGGTAGAGGCGTTTTGGTCGTGATGAATGGACAGATCCTCGATGCTGCGACAATCACAAAGACACACACTCTTGATGTGGCAACTTTCAAGGCTCTCAATGCTGGTCCTATCGGATATGTGTATAATAGAGAAGCTCATTATGTTATGAATAGCGGGCTACCAAAGGCAGAGCAGCGTATCGTCTTTGACGTAAGCAACGCTACAACCCTTCCTAAGGTAGGCATTGTATACTCATACTCTAATGTAGAGGCTGATATGGTTGAGCCTATGCTAGAGAATGGCTACCAAGGTATTGTACACGCTGGTGTGGGTAACGGTAACATCCACAAAAACTTATTTCCAGTACTTCAGAAAGCACGCCAGAATAATATCTTAGTAGTACGTAGCTCACGCCTTCCATCAGGACCTACTACACTAGATAATGAGGTCGATGACAATGCGAACCAGTTTGTAGCATCACAGACGCTCAATCCACAAAAGGCTCGTATCCTATTGCAGCTTGCTATTCTATCGGGTGCAGACTGGCAAAAAACACAAGAGTATTTCAATCTATTCTAATCTTTTATGTCAATCATGAAGAAAACCTTTAGAATCATTACGGCTACGGCTCTCATCCTACTTGGAGCCCATACAGTAATGGCACAGCAAGAGCACTACACTAATGAGAAGAGCCTTGCAGAAAGAGTAGGACTGATAGAGCAGAAGCAAGATCGCTTTAATCTCTACCTCAATAGTAATATGTCTGCTGACTTCTTATTTAATAACGATGGATTTGACCATGGTAACTTTAATGGTCGCCAGCTACGCATTGAAGCGAGAGGTAACGTGACAGACTGGCTTTCATTTAGATGGAGACAGAGGATCAATAGAGGCAATTCAGGTAATGGTCACATTGATAACTTACCAACCTCCATTGATATAGCAGGGATAGGATTACAGATGAGCGATCGCTGGTCACTCTTTCTTGGTAAGCAATGTGCTGCCTACGGAGGTATTGAATTTGACCTCAACCCTATTGAGATCTATGAGTATAGCAATATGATTGAGTACATGAGTAACTTCCTTACCGGGGTGAATATTGCTTATCAAGTTGCTCCTGGGCAACAGCTCCAGTTCCAAATACTTAATGGTCGCAATGGTGCTTTTGAGGATACTTATTCGCAACTTGACGGTATCAGAGAAGTTAAGCTTCCATGGGTATACACTTTTAACTGGAATGGTACCATCGCACCTTTCTGGAGCACTAGATGGTCTTACTCTATTATGAATCAAGCCAAAGACGATAATCGCAGTTACAATATGCATTATTTCGCGCTAGGTAACCAATTTAACTTCGGTAAATTCGGTGGATTCTTCGATGCTATGTACTCTAATGAAGGGCTCAATCGTAAGTTTATCATTGACAGCTCCAAAAATGTTGAGTACCTTTCTCTTGTTCTTAAGATGAATTATCGCATCGATCCTAATTGGAACGTATTCCTCAAAGGGATGTACGAGACAGCAGGTGCAGCAAATTCTGAAGATGATAATAAGTCCACTTTCTTTAAGTACGATACTCAGATGACCAGCTACGGTTATTTTGCTGGGCTTGAGTACTATCCTTTCCAGGACGATGGCCTTCATTTCTTCCTTACCTATGTAGGGCGTACCCATGATATAAATGGGCTAGATAAGAATGTTAATACTCATCGTCTTTCACTAGGATTTATTTATCAACTTCCTCTATTCTGATTCTCTAGCTCATAGCTAGGATGCATCGGATGCATACAAGACAGTCCCATACAGTGATCACTGTATGGGACTGCTTTATAATGGAGCTGGGACGTTGATATATTTATCTTACTCTTGATAAAAGCGTATCTTTTTAGTCTTACTTCTGTTTATGCATAATTCTCAAAAACTATTATTCCTAAATATGTGTGCTGATTAATAAATATATTTCTAGTAAAATAATTAGTAACAAAGGCTAACGGCTTGTGCTTCTTAGAAGTAAGCTAGATTACTTTTTCTGTTTTCTCAACAATCGTTGCAAGGGTGTATTAGAATCGTTTAGAATACCTGCTTGCGTACCGTACGGTACGGTATTCATTTTAAGTGCTATATATAGTTCATGTTACCTAAATATTGCCACCCTTTTCTATGATTTACTTAAGCGTATTAATGATGTCAATCATTCAAGAATTAATGCTTAACTATAGCTTTTGTTAATATATTCAGAAAGGTTCGAAATATGCTTTAATGACTTAAATATGCTCTGAGATATTCTCAAATTAACCTAGGCATTCTCGCCTGGATTGATTACAGCTAAGAGGCTGTGCTTAGATTGATTCTTCTGCAGTCTCTTATTCTATCATTGGTAGCCCATCATTTTCGTTATCGATTAGAAGATCTGGTAGTTTTTTATTGTTTTGTAATTTAATTCCAGCCTCCTTAATTCTCTTAGCAGAGACAAGTATGCTTTGCTGTCCTCTCATTTTTTTATCTGCATTCTCGTAGGCCTTTTTTGCTTGCTCTAGGCTGAGCTCGATTTTTTCAAAATCATCAAAGAAATTCGCAAGTCTATTTAGAAGGTGCTGAGCATTTCTAACGATTTCCTCCATATTTCGTTCCTGTTTGGTTTGAGTCCAAAGATCCTTAATAACCCATAGGATAGGCATGATACTTTGGGTACTAGAGAGGAATATTCCTTGCTTTGTGGCTTCTTGGTAAAGCTTTGAATCATTTTCGAGTGCCAGTTGGAGTGCTCCTGGGATAGGGACAAACATGATGACAAAGTCAGGCGTGCTGAATTCTTTATCCATATGTTTATAGTATTTCTTATCTGCCAACTCCTTAACGTGCTGTCTCACACTATTTATATGACTTTTCAGGAATGCACTTTTTGAGGTCTCATCTTCAGCTGCGTGGTAATCGGAGTACGCATTAAGTGATACTTTTGCATCAATGATGACGACTCTACTATCTGGTAGCCTTATCACAAAGTCAGGGTATAGAGTCCTATTTTGATCATCCTTAATAGTCTTTTGAGCTTCGTAATGAATATACTCCTCTAGTCCTTCACTCTGTAGTAAGGTTTCGAGAATCGTTTCTCCCCAATTACCTTGTATCTTGCTCTTCATTCGTAGAGCATTAGAGAGATCATCAGCTTTATTCCCAATCATAGTGGTGTGATTCACGAGGCTATTTATTTGCTCCCTGAGTGAACCGATCCTCTCAGCCCCTTTTTCGTTATTATCCTTAAGGCTTTTCTCCATTTTCTCAATGGTTTCTTTCAGGGGGTTGATAATTCCATTCATTGAAGTGCTGTTGCTCCTTGATAGTTCTTCAGCTCTTTGCTTTGTTATTTTCTCTGACAAGGATTCGAACTGAGCTTCCATTGTTTTCATTTGTAGGTTGAAAGAGTCTTTATGCATCTCTAGCAAACGGGTACTCTGTGCTTTTTGTTCTTCAAGTCGTTCTTTGAATTGGAGCTCTGCATTGGATAGCTCTTGGATTTGAATCTTCTCACGTTCCTTAAGAGTTATCACTTCTTTTTCTAGCTCTCGTTTTTTATCCAATTGTATTGAAATCCTTCTGCGATATCTAGAGTGGTAAATGAAAAAAATAAAGGTCGATATAAGAACTCCAAGGAGTAAATAAAGTATATTGGGGTGTATCATAAATGATTTGTTTATATGTTTGTTGATGCCGTACAAACTTAGTAAAAAGATTAACGCTTTACTATGGATTTGATGATAAAATGGCTATCTTGTGGTGGAAAAATTATTTTTTATTAAAACTAGAAAAGCATTTTTATATATGAAGTACGATGTTGCTATAATCGGAGCTGGTCCAGGAGGATATAACGCTGCGGCATTAGCTGCGAAGAATGGATTGAAGACCATCTTATTTGAAGAGAATAAGCTTGGAGGGGTCTGTCTTAATGAAGGGTGTATTCCTACAAAAGCCCTATTGTATAGTGCCAATATGCTCGATAGCATGAGAGAGTCTAAGAAGTATGGGATTACCGTGGAGGGAGAGCTCGTTCCTGATTACAAAAAGATAGTCTCTCGTAAGCAGAAGATTGTTCGTAAGCTCGTGGCTGGCGTTAAGCAGAAGATGCAAGGGGCTGGTGTGGAAGTTGTGGAAGCTCACGCACAACTTGCTGGTGAGCAGGACGGCTTTATTAAGGTTTCAGCTAATGATACTGAATACCTTGCTAAGAATGTAATACTTGCTACAGGGTCAGCCACATTTGTACCTCCTATTAAAGGTCTAGACGAAATTGATTACTGGACTAGCCGTGAGGCTCTTGATGCTAAGGAGCTGCCTAAGCGTATATTGATAGTAGGTGGTGGCGTCATAGGGATGGAGTTTGTAAGTGTTTTTAATAGCATGGGATGTGAGGTATCGGTGATTGAGATGATGCCTAAAATCCTTGGTCCTATGGATAGTGAGATTTCATCAATGCTCCAAGAAGAGTATGAAAAGCGTGGTGTGAAGTTCTATCTTGATACTAAGGTTATAGGAGCCTCTAAAGATGGCTTGACTATAGAGCTTTCTGATGGCACTCAAGAAAAGCTTGAGGGAGATCAAGTCATGATAAGTGCTGGTCGTAGATCAGTAGTAGATGGTCTGGGATTAGAGACCTTGAATATTGAGCCAAATAGAGGAGTTCCAACTAACGAGTATCTTCAGACTTCTCATCCACAGGTGTATGCTATAGGTGATGTGAATGGTAAATCTTTGCTCGCTCACACTGCTATACGTGAAGGTGAAGTGGCTATAAAGCATATCCTCAAGGGTACTGGTGATCCTATGTCCTATGCGGCAATTCCAGGTGTCGTTTATACCCATCCTGAGATTGCTGGGGTAGGTAAGACAGAGGATGAGCTTAAGAAAGAAGGTGTAGAATACAAGTCATTAAGTCTAGCGGCAAGCTATGCTGGTCGTTTTGTCGTAGAGAATGAGAGCGGTAATGGCCTCTTTAAGATGCTTGTGGATGCTAAGGATGGTAAGATCTTAGGTGCTCATATGATCGGTAATCCATCTTCCGAACTCATCGTGATTATAGGCATTGCTATCACTGAGGGTTTGACGGTAGAGCAGTTCAGGACCCATGTGTTTCCTCATCCAACAGTTGGTGAGATTGTTCATGAGGCCTTGTTTGAGATGTAATTCCTTAGATGGTGTTTGTATAAAAAAAGACCGTAAGTTTCTTTGTAAACTTGCGGTCTTTTACTTTACTCTTCCTTACGAGTCTTCAATCCCCTTATTATAACGCGAGTTCGATTTAAGAAACTATAGCAAGAGCCTCTTTATCAATAATTTCAAGATTTAAGGAAGGCTTTTTAGGCATCAAGTTGTACGCAAGTAATCCTGAAACCAGATTGACTACGAAATTATTGACACTGCGATGTCTCGTATGTTCTATTTGGCATACATTCTTTAAGAGATCATTGACGGTTTCTATGATGGCTCTTTTTCGAAGGAGAATTTTATCATGAATATGCATTAGAGCATTCTTCATATTCTTCTTAAGTTTTGTAATCAAGTGTATATCATCAATAAAGAGCTTGTCAAATAGACTCTTTGAGATATATCCTCTATCCGCAATGAGCTTACCAAAGAGTTTCTTAGAGAAAGAGTCATCCTTTAGTGGAGCTCTGTCATCTGTATTACCAGGCGTGATCTGATAGGTGATAATCTCTCCTTTGTCATTGATAACAAGATGCAGTTTAAAGCCATAGAACCAACCCATTGTGGAGCGACCTTTCTGTGCCCAACCTTTCATAGTCTTATGGGTTCTTTCCCGTTTGATATGACAAGATCTTAGAGGAGTAGAGTCAATAAAAGAAACACCTGTACACTTTCCTAAGCAGCACATATTGAGAAACATAACAAGCTTTAGCCCCACTTTAGTTTGAAGTTCCACAAAACGATTATAGGAGACTGTTTGAGGAAATTCACTTTTAAGATGAACCTGAACATATTTGAGATAGAAGGACTTGAGGTCTCTATATCTTGACATATGAAAAAGTATGAGTATTGTCATGACCTCACTGTCAGAAAGACGTGATTTTCTATTTCTTCTCTTCTTACCTCCTTGTTCTATAGCATTCTCAGCAACAACACGATCAAACTGAATAGAGAAATCGTCGATAATACAAAATGATTCTAGTATATTTGTTGTCATAAAAGTGGTGTTTTATTTTCTTGTAATTAGCTGGTAATCAATTACTAAGATACAAATAATTCACCACTTTTCCTAGTGTTTTTACTCCTGTTTCTTATCCCGAACTCACGTTATTATAGGTCTTATAATGATCAAAGATCATATCTAATCTTTATTGGTAGGTAGCTCTATGGAGATGGTGTTAAAAGAGTACGAAATTTCTCCAGTACGGCGATCTTTGTGCCTTTGTTGGAAACCTCTTACCATCACAGTATCTCCCTCTTCTAAAGCGACAGGAGATACAGAGTGGTTGACGAAGCTACGGATATTCTTTTCGGTGATTAAGATATAATCTTCCTCCCGTACCTTAACAACCTCTGCTGACATTGATGGGAATTCCTTAATAGCTTCAAGAGGATCCAATCGACTAGGAAGTAAGAGATATTCTCTAGGAGATGGGTTATTGTCTCTCCCCTTTATCCGTTTCTTCTGAACTGGGAATTCAAGAATATGGATGAACTCTATAAACTCTCCAAACATATAATCACTTTCACTGCCTGGTAAGTAATGATGGCGACTATTCGTGTCCATCACGTGGTGAGCAAATTGTACCTGACTATATCCATTGATATACCCTACCATTGTTGGGAATATTTTCTTAGGCTCCTGCTCTTTCGATAGTGTCATGAGTACCACTTTATTATAGCGTTTGGGACGCTCTAGTAACTTCACTTCATAACATAGACCTCTGTTATCCCCTTGTATTATACCACTTTCCTTGGGCGATACCAGTGCGGTAGAACCTTCAGTGTCGATTAATTTAAGCATCGGTACCACTTGATTACCATCCTTGAGCTTAATAGCTATGATGTCTAGTACGAGCATAGTCCGTGTAGGAAGTGGCTCGTATATATACTCCTGAGCAGGACGAGAGTTGGGGTAATAAAACTCCCTATTGTTCTTATCCGCAATGGTATTGTTGGGGATCTTTTTTAACAACTCATGATATCCCTCTGGTAGTTCATATGCTTTTTCTAGACTAATCTGAGCTATAATATTAAGTTCACGAAGAGCATTTTCATATAGTTTCTTCTGGATCAGAATTTTCGTTAATTCTAATCGAGTAATAATCAAATAGCCTTGATAGTCATCATCCTCTTTGCGAAGTGCCATACATAGCCCACCCATCTTTATATCTACATCTTCAATAAGGGTGGCAAACTCCATCCAAGCTCTTGGCTCTTCAAGTGTGATTAAGAGCTTTCGATACATCTCAAGGGCTCTCTCTCTATTGCCTTCTATCATCTGTATCCTAGCTTGTGTGAGCTGGACTAATTCATCATCAGGGTAAAAGCTAACCGCATCTAGGAGGAGTTGGTATATCGGTGCAGGTACTTCCTTGCCTGGTGTCGCAAGATCTAGGAACTCTGTAATCGTTGCGTTAAGTGTTCTTTCTGCTAAGGAACGACTAGAGGTGAATCTTGTTTCTTCTCGGTTCCAATCCTCAGGGGTGAGGTTTACTAGATCCCAATCATCAAGAAAGTCACCCAGATTCATCTTGTTCTCAAACTTTTCCTTCGCTTCCAGTGCTAGCTCTAAGTAATTAGAATGGACTTTTGATGGACGAGTATTCTGTAGCGAATGATATAGTTTATTGAGCTCTTCGAACTCTTCATAATCTATATATCCCAATTGATTACCTAGATAGGTAACCAAAATTTCAGAAAAATAGTCATGTAGGGATGAGTGAATACCTTTTTCATCTTCATTATACCACTCCGTAACTGTAGCGTAGATGTCCCTTATTCTGTCTCTTCGGGTCGTCTTTTTTATCTCATTTGTTAGCTCTATAATTTCATTATAGTGGGGGATAGTCATTCTTTGCAACTTTTCGAGTGCCTCCGTTGCGACATTAACAGTCGCCCCCATTTCACCAACTAATGACTCCATCTCAAGGATATATGGTAGAGCCTTATTGGTTTCCTTAGTATCAATTAAATCATCTGCCAAATCTTTAAGCACCCAAAACAATGCAGATGCTGACCATTGATCCTGATTCTTACTATAGTCTTCTCTTGCAAGGATAAGAGCTTTTTCTAGTTCTCTTGCTTGGCGTAAAGCCATTACTTCTTTGAATCCCATCTTTTTAGAAATGTATCTCTCTATATTCGATTTATAGTCTCCCTTTGTTATTATATTTATTTGTCAAAAATGAATGTTGTCAAAAAAGGCTTACATCACTTTCTTTGTGTTTTTATGTTATGCTATAGCATCTTATTATTTTTTATGCTTTTCACAAAGCATATTTATAATGGGAAAATCATGGTAGGAATAGAAACGACCTTAAAAATATGGACTATATTTATATTATAAAGGGTGTTTCTATTTCTACATGACTCTGTTTATCGTAACAATACTCCCATTATATCCAAATTATATATAAGAGGTGTCAATCTCTTGGTATCTTGAATGAGTTGACAGTGCCGATTTAGAATGGCAAGTCGTCACCATTATCCTTGCCACCAAAGTTGTTATTGGTAGATGGCATCTGTTGCTGCTGTTGGTAAGGGTTAGAGGGGTTTTGATACCCATTGCCTTGAGCATATGGATCAGCTTGAGGAGCTTGGAAGCCCGCACCGTGCATTACATTGATAGCGTCAATATTGGTGTACCATCTTCCGTTGTATTCGCGGCTATTGATCTCGAATTGAATTGTAATATCTTCTCCTAATTGGATGTTAGCATTTCTAATCTTATCTTCTCCAAAAATACCAAAACATACTTGTCTTGGATAGTTGGCATAAGTTTCGATGACATATTCTTGCTTTTGCCACATCTTTCCTGGATTTCTTTTACTTTCTCCAGAGATCATATCCATGATCCTTATCACTTTTCCGCTGATTACTAAATTGTCATTCATTGTGTTAATTTCCTTCTGTCTAAATTTCTAATCGTTTCAGTAAATTGTTTCAGCCTTACTTACGTCGAACTAAGTCTGAATGTCTTTATCGTTTTTTTATTATCTCATAGGTGGAAACCCTATGATTTCTCTAACTTCTTCTACCGTCTTCCTCGCGTTTTCTCTGGCCTGTTCTGCTCCCATTTTTGCCACCTTTTCGAGGTATTCCTTATTCTCTTTGAGATCAAGAATCTTTTCGCGGATAGGAGCACAGAAGTTATTGATATCCTCTGCCAATTGTTTCTTTAAGTCTCCATAGCGTATGCTACAGTTATTATACTGCTCCTCGAAATGTTGGTACACATCAGGGGTGGACACAATGTCAAGGAACGTAAATAGATTTTGAATAGTTACCGGCTTAGGACTATTGGGTTCGGTAGGTCCAGAATCTGTGACAGCCTTCATCACCTTTTTCTTGATTGTCTTTTCATCGTCCATAAGGTAGATGGCATTGCCTTCACTCTTACCCATTTTGCCTGAGCCATCAAGCCCTGGTATCTTCAAGGCCTCTTTGCCAAAGCTAAAAGATTTTGGCTCCGGGAAAAAGTCAACATCATATATCTGATTAAAGCGGCGAGCAAACTTTCTTGCCATTTCCATATTTTGCTCTTGATCCTGACCTACAGGGACCTTATGTGCTCTATGCATCAGAATATCCGCTGCCATGAGAGTGGGGTAGGTGAGTAAGCCAGCATTCACGTTATTAGGCTGTTGTCTAGCTTTATCCTTGAACGAGGTTGTTCGCTCTAGTTCACCAAGATAAGCATTCATATTAAGATATAAATAGAGCTCTAGGACATCTTTGACATCACTCTGTACATAGATTGTTGCCTTCTCAGGATCGATACCACATGCTAGATACTCTGCTAGGATGGTATGCGTATTCCTTATAATATTATCAGGATGTGGATGGGTCGTTAATGAGTGCCAGTCTGCAATGAAGAAGTAACACTTGTACTCTTCCTGCATCTTTAAAAAGCTTCTAACCGCTCCAAAATAATTCCCTAAGTGTAAATTTCCTGTTGGACGAATGCCACTCAATACAATTTCCATTTGTGTGTCAATAAATAATTGTCATAAAGAGAACAGTAATTCTTTAGTTGTTTGTCTCTTGTAAATATCATAATATATATTTTAGTTATCTCGCGGACAAGTAGCGTGATAACAGCCTTTATGTCTTGCTATAGACCTTACAAAGATACAGAAAAAACTTTATGTAACTCTTTTATTAATAGTTTTCTTGGGTCATATTGTCCAAGTTCCTGTTTTGGTTTTGTTTGTGATTTATAATAGATTGGTATATAGGTTGTTGTGTGTTGGGTCCTGATCACTTTCGGTAATGGGTTCAATTTATTTTTGATCCTCATTTGTTTTATTTCCATGAAAGTCATCATCTTGGGTTGAATAAGTGAAGTTTATGCCTATTCGTAAGCTGCATTAGAAAGAAGTTCTGAGACTTAAAAGTATATTGATAAAGTCAAGAGGTAATTTATTGATATAGAGTGATAAATGTAATGACCTAAAATGTGGCTCATGCTACCTATCAATATGATTAATCGAAATGACAAGTTTGGTTATATGAAAGAGAAATCTTTTATATAGAAGCTATTTTTCTTTCATATAGGAAGAGAGTTTTCTACTTATGAAGATACTGTCCCCAAAAAGTGTGTAAGTCCCAAGAATGTTATCTTTGAAAAGTTAAAAACAAAAGATAAACAAGAAGATGAGACTTACACAAATGCAATTTAAGGAAATTCTATCAAACGTGATGACAGAGCCAAATGGAGTTGGTCGTTTAATGGAGTTAATCATCGAAATAGCGATGCAAGGGGAGAGGGAACTGTATAAAGAAGATAGTGGCGATGTGAGCAATGGATACCGCCCCCGTCGCATCTTTGCGAGTGGTAATATGCTAGAATTACGAGTACCCCGAACTCGACAGCAGGGCTTCATGCCCTTGATTTTAGGCGTTCTCAAAGATCAAGAGAAAGAGATGGGAGAACTAGCAGGTTATCTATATAGCTGCGGTAATACGATGGAGGATATCTCTGGAGTATTCGAGCGTTTGTATGGTAAACGTTATAGTACGAGTCAAATCAATCGTCTCTCCTTATCGACCCAAGAAGCAGTAGAAGAGTGGCGTCAAAGACGTCTACCGAGGACTTTAGAGGCACTTGTTATCGATGCTACATATCTTCCTGTACGGAGAGGAGAAAGTGTGAGCAAGGAGGCATTTTTTGTAGTGATGAGTTTAGATAGCGAAGGACGTCGAGACATCGTGGGTGTCTATAATAATCCAACAGAGGGAAGCGGCATCTGGGGCGAGTTTTTTGAGGATCTAAAAAGCCGAGGACTCGAAGAGGTAGGACTAATCATTTCAGACGGGTTGAATAACATTGAAGAGGTTGCACGTGAGCACTTTACAGAAGTGGAAGTCCAGCTCTGCACGGTGCATCTACAGCGAGAAATAACTCGAAAGATACGCCCTCGAGATAAGTCAGCCATCGCAAGTGATCTACAGGAGGTCTTTAGTAAAGACGGCTCAAGAAGCTCACCTTTAGATGGCCTAGAGAGCTTTAAAAACTTTGCGTTCAGATGGCGTAAGAGCTATCCTTTTCTCACAAAAATAGCTAACGGTCAGAGGATAGAGTATTACTTCACATACCTAAAATACGACGTCAGTGTTCGCAAGTACATTCATAGTACTAACTGGATAGAACGCTTCAATAGACAGGTAAAGAAAGGGGCTCGATATAAATGTGCATTACCTAGCGTAGAATCCGCTCTACACTTGATAGGTAGTATTGCAATCAATGCAAACTATCTGAAGAAAAGAATAGGAGATCTAACTCTTGGACTTAGGAAGAACAATGAAAAGTAAATAACAACAATGTGCTTTATTTTCCAACACAAAGATATCAACCTAAAAGAATACGGCAAGGCGGTGTCTCCGCGGTGCTACGACAGCCTTGCCTTAATTCTTTATTGGTCTATCTTTAATGTTTATGGAAAACAAAGCGAAAAAATATGTAGGTTTGCTTTTCAGAGACGCATTCTGCCGTACACACTTTTGGGGACACTACCCTTATGAAGGATCTCTTTTGAGATTTTTTTGTTTTGCTACCACTAATTTCTAACTCAATAATGAGAGCTTCCTATAACATAAAAGTCTTCCTTTTGATTTGCATGGGGTGATTTGCATGAGGTAAGAGCATCGGGATATTTAATCTACTACAGCTCAGTAGATTTTCTCAAAAAATGCGAGAATACCCCCTTATATATGTTCATATTGAGAACCCTTATTCGAAATGTAATGGCTTGTAAATAATGAGAGTAGATCCTCTGGATCTACTCTCAAGAAACCTTATTTTCGTTTTGGGTACTGCGTCCTTAATGGATATCGGAAGCGTACATCAGCGTATTACAATGCATTTAATATCTCGTTCATATACTCTGTAACCTCTTCTCTGCCATAACCTTTCTCTGATGATGTTACAAAAATAGGGGGTAGCTCTTCCCAGACCTCTAGTAGCTTATCTTTGTACTTTTGGACATTGACGGAGAGAGCTCTCTTACTGAGTTTGTCGGCTTTTGTAAAGATAATGGAGAATGGGACCCCATGCTCACCCATATCATTGATGAAGTCTAGGTCTATTTTCATTGGGTCATGCCGAATATCTACTAGGATGAAGAGATTTGCTAACTCTCTTCTCTCATATATATATGAGGCTATCATGGTACCGAAGGTTTGTTTCACTTGCTTTGGCACTTTGGCATAGCCATATCCAGGGAGGTCTACAATGTAGAATTGATTATTAATCAGGAAGTGATTAATAAGCTGTGTTTTACCTGGCGTTTGTGAGGTTTTAGCTAATCCATTTACGCCAGTTAGCATATTGATAAGGGATGATTTACCTACGTTAGAGCGGCCTATGAACGCAAATTCTATCTTCCCATCCGTGGGACACTGAGCTACTTCTAAGCTACTTGTTATGAATGTTGCACTATTTATAATCATTATGAAAATATTTTTCTGATCCCTTGAGCAATGTCTTGGAATCCATTTGTTATACTATTGAAGAAGTCGAAAAGGTTTTTTTCTCTATCTGATTCTTTACCTTGAATGACATTCAGAGATCCCGGGACTACGGTGATCTTTAGTCGTTCAGTAGGTTTCTTTGGTTCACCATCAATATGGTAGGGGAGTAGTCTATTGGAAGAAAGTATGATCTCTTTTCCTCTATATGTCCTGACATACTCATTCTGTGTGATATCTTTTGAGAAAAGCTGTACGACTACCTTAGGAGCATCCGTCTGGGGCAGTTCTCTAATAATGGTTACGTCCAATAGACCATCGACCATTGATGCATCTGGAGCAATAAAAGCATTAAATCCATATTGCGATGCATTTGCGACGGCTATAAGTAGGGCCCTAGCTGTTACTTCACGTCCATCAATGAGGAGTTTGAAGTCGCTGGCTTCGTACTTCATAAAGACGTTTAGGACTTCCTTAACGTAAGCAGGCAGTCCGCGGGTCTCACTTGTTGCGAAATTTTCGGATACCTTGCCATCAAAACCGATGCCGCAGGTTACAAAGAAAGGGTCGTCATTAGCTGTGCAGGTATCCATCTTCATGACTTTGTGATCAAGAAGAGACTCGACTGCCTTCGTGGGGTCAAGTGAGATACATAATTCACGAGCAAGACCATTTCCACTACCATTTGGCAGGATTCCTAATATCTTATTAGATCCTACTAATGCTTTTGCTACCTCGTTAACGGTACCATCTCCGCCTACAGCTACGATAACATCAACATCAGTATCAAGGGCAGCCTTTGCCAGTTCGTATCCGTGCCCCTCCGATTGAGTCTCCACAAGCTCTACTTGATGGCCTTCACTTTCAATTCGATGACATACTTTTTTAATCAAGGCTGAAGAGTTTTTCTTCGTCCCTGAGTGGGGGTTACATATCAGTAAGTACTTCATTAATTTCTTTTGTTTCTATAAACCTTACGCTATACTTTCATCAGGGGTCATCCTTGAATGTAATAATAGTGTAGTAGGTACCAGTGCAATGAATTCTGGATTATTATCAACAATGTCTTTCCATAAGTTATATGGTAGGATCAATAAATCATGTGCTGAAAATTGCTGAGCAGTGTAATTCGTTATATCCTTATAATTTAATCTCTTTACTTCAGAACCTTCACGGATTCCTGTAGTTAGAAAGTCAAGCAAGCTCATATAGCTAGCCTCTTTTTTGTAATTCACTGCAAGGATAGATCGTGCTGGAGCTTTAAGTCCTCTATTCACTACAATCCCAACGGAAGAGGAAGCATCATTCACAAATATTTCCGTCTTATTCTTAAAGAACTGTGCTATATTGAAGATACCAGATGCTTTGGAAAAAGAGACTCTAAAAAGCGACTTAAAGTCGTTATGTTTCTTATTTAATTCAATATCTTCTGGTAGTGAAGATAGATCCAATCCTGCTCCTACGAGTAGTAAGTCGCTATATAGATCACCTGAGGCTCGTATGATAGAGGCGGTTGCATTTTCGGTGATCTCATAGTGCTCTTTAATGCTGATTCCTAATTCACCAGCATATTTCTCAATGGGTTCGAAATTACTTCTCCTGAATAGTTCAGCATCGGAGAAGCTAGCAGATTCTCCGATAGTCATGTGCATCCCGGTAACATCGACGACCTCTTTCCGATCACCAAAAAATGTTTCAACTAAGTTAAGCATCACTTTACCAGTGCGACTACGTCCAAATGAAAAGAGGACTTTGAAGGTATCTGAAATGCCCGTTTTGATTTTTGGCCAAAGCTTTTCCATGAGCTTTAAGGTCGGTGTCGTCATAAAGGTAGTTACTAGGGTCATGATGACTAACATAGCATACACTACTGGAGAAAGAATACCAAATTGGTATCCCATGTTTAGTATGATTAACTCCATCAATCCACGTGTATTCATTAGAATCCCCATGTATAAGCTATCCCGCTTTTGCTCGCCTACTACCCTAGAGGCTACGTATGTACCGCCTACCTTTCCAAGAATCGCTACAAGTGTGATGCCTGCAGTGATCAGCCAGTGTGCCGAGGTATTCAGCAATCCGATCTCCGTTTGTAGTCCACTAGAGACAAAGAAAAGAGGAAGGAAGAGTGCAAGTGAGACATCCTCGACCTTTTCGGTCAGGACATGTCGGAAGTTAATATCGTCTGGCATCACAACACCAGCAATAAATGCACCAAACAGAGCATGTAATCCTAATACCTCTGTGAGGTATGAGGAAATGAGTAACGTGAGGAAAATCATGGCTATCAGACCTTTATTGGCAGTCTCAGTGGTGTTATACACATTACCCACGACTTTAAAGGCTGGCCTCACAATAAAGAACATCAATAGCATGTACAAGATGGCAGCAATGACTGTAAAGATAGCACTAGCAGCTGACCCAGCTTGTGCGATCGCTACGATCACAGCTACAATACACCACGCGGTAATATCTCCATTGGCAGCGGATGCCATAGAGAGCATACCCAGTCGGGTTTGCATCTTACCCTGCTCTTGTATAATTCTAGCGAGTACCGGAAAAGCGGTTACACTCATTGAGACTCCTACAAACAGAGCGAAAGGAAGAATAGCACTTTTCTCCCCTGCATAATCTTCGAATAGGAATACCGCTAGGATAGCTCCAAGAATAAAGGGGAAGATAATCCCAGCATGTGATATGATAAAGGCTTTTTTGAGGTTCTTCTTTATCTGTCCTAGATCCAGTTCCATGCCTATTACGAACATGAAGAGGATCAGACCAAACTGACTTAGTAGAGATATGCTATAAAGGCTCTCTTCGGGAAATAAAAATTCAAATCCGCTTGGAAAGATAAGTCCGAAAACGGACGGCCCTAATATAATACCTGCAATGATCTCACCAATGACTGAGGGTTGTCCTATTTTAGTGAAGAACCATGCTACTAAGCGTGCTGCAAGTAGTATGATGATGATTTGTAATAACAGGAGACCAAAGTGCGAAACTATATGGTCTGATATAAAGCCAATGAAAGTATTGAAGTTATGTGCCACTCCCTCCATAAAAGAGTTGGAGTCTGCTGTGGCATCTGAGGTAGGAGAGTGAAGTTGGGATAGGTGTGAAATGTATAAAACAACACCGATTCCTACCAATAACATCAATACATAAAAACTTATCTCTCGTTTTAATCGTTTATCCTTCACAATAGTATAAAAGCTTAACTTATACCAGATCTTTATACGATGGGAGCATTCCGAGAGTCCGTTTTCTAAGGAATGATCTTAATGACTTGAGGTCATTAAAGTCTTTTATCTCACTAGGCATGATGGGATCCCCAATATATACATCGATCGTAGTTCCTTTCTTCTTTAATATTTCAGCTGGTAGCCCTAATGCTGCATTATGATACCCAATTTTTTCTCCTATTCTGTAGTATATACGTGAATTGTCGCCAGCGAAGGCGATAGGAAATATTGGGATAGTGGATCTTCGCATAATACGTACATTATTCATCTGCCATTCCTGCTCTACAGGACGCTTTAGCTCGTGATTGAAAATGGGTACTCCGCCTGCTGGGAACATACCTACAGGACGACCACTCGTGATACATTCAGCCACTCTCCTCACACCATAAATATTTTTTGAGGGATCGTGTACGTAATCTTTCTTATTGACGGGTGGTGAAACTGGTATCCAAACATCTGATAGTCCTGTTACTTTTGTGAGGATTTCATTTACTAAGACACAAAAATCAGGTCTTACACGGGTGATAATATCTATCAAGATAACTCCATCAAGACCACCGAAAGGGTGGTTTGAAATGGTGTAGAAAGCCCCCATTTCTTTCATCTTTTGTAAGTGCTCTTCTCCATGTAGCTGGTACTTTACATTCACCAAGGGGTCGCTAAGAATAGCGGATGTCATCTCAAACTTATCGAGATGACAATACTTAGCGTGAATTTTATTTAGCTTATTAACCCCTGTTATACTGAGTAGGAAACGAGCCACACCCTTACCAATATAGGTATCAAAAAAAGGGTAGGTCGCAGCCATGTCAGAGGTGCGAATCATATAATTCTCATCGGAATGTCTTTTCATATTTTTCCTTAACCTCACAAGAGAAGGCCTTACATAGTGTCTCATGTTGATCTCTTGCTACGAAGAAAACAATCCATAAGAAAACAATCTCATATAAGAAATACAGCCAAATATGGCCAGTTAGAGCTACGATGAAAAGGGGGATAGTTCTTCCATTGAATGTCATCAAATCAACAAGTTTCATGACAATCCTACTCCCCAGCCTGAAATTTCTTTTTATCTCCTCGTCATGCTCAATATTATGATCTATGGCTACGTCAACGAACTTCTGAAGATTAGGAGTATATAGTGACTGCATCTTTGTGTACATGGAATAAACTCTCATTGCAAATTTGCTAAAGCCTGGTTCCATATTATCTACTCGAGCCTTGACCATAGAGTATGTTTCAAATTCCTTGCCCTTCTCCTTGCTGATAAAGCGGAGGTGAAAGGTCTTGTAGAGATCGGTTAAGGCAGCTTGATTCAAGTGGCTTATTAAGGAGATACCTGCAACAACGAACCATATACTGTTCCCTGTGGTCTCATATAGTCGCATAGATATGGCTATGTAGAGTGTTAGGAACCAGAGGTCGCCAGCAAAACCGTCTAAAATTCGGCCCCACTTTGATTTTATTCCAGTTAGTCGTGATAGCTGTCCATCAACACAATCTAAGATATTAGCGGTCACTAACCCTAAAATACCTAGTAATGTTAACCATATGGGCTCAACAAAATAGAAGAGTGCTGCACCAGCCATACCAATAACAATACTGATAATCGTTACCATGTTTGGTGTGATCGGAGTATGTTGGAGTGCACTAGCAATCTTAAATCCAATAGGTCTATAAAAAACACGATCAATATAATTCTCCGTCTCTATGGACTTTAGAGACTTTAAATAATCACTATCTTGTTCAATTTGATTCATCAACCTTATTATCTATATGAATACCCACCAGATATTGTGAGTATGTCACCATTAAAATATTTATTTTCTAATACATTTAGGAAAAGTACTCCCACCTCTTCTGGAGTAGAAAAGCGATGAAGAGCTACCTTTGACTCAATGCTCTTACGAATAGCTTCAGGCTTGGTTTTCTGCCATTCTGTATCCACAAAGCCCGGTGCAATACCTACCACTCTATGCTGATAAGGCTCCAGATGCTTCACTAAGTTTTTTACCATACCATGTATAGCACTCTTAGTTACTCCATATCCGAGGGAGACAGAGTGGGGTTCTATCGCCATCATAGAGCCAGTGAATACAAACAGTCCATTGCGTCCCATGTATTGGAGTAAGAGTTGGATGGTTTGTACAGGGAAGTGGATATTAGCTTGAAATAGTCGTAACCAATTCTCAGGCGATATTTCCTCCAAAGGTGAGCGATCCGTCAGGTTGGCATTAAAGCATACCATGCTGGGAATAAATTCCACCTCTTGCATACCTTTCAATAACAGATCAGGAGCCGAAGTCGATGATACATCCAGTCTCAGCTTATATATCTTTTTTTCTGGATAAGACTTTGATAATTCAGAGATGGCGTTCTCCGCACCCTCCTCATCCGAATGGAAGGTCAGAAATAGACTTTCTACATTCGGAGAAGTAGCTAGAGCCTTAGCTGCTGCATAGCCAATACCTTTTGTGCCTCCAGTGATTAGAACAGAGTCATTCATTTTTGATATTCTTAAGACTTTTAATGATTGGTTCTTCTCCTGCTTCGGTAGGATTAGGCTTCACTGCACTCTCACGTAATACTTTTGATTTGTAAGACTCAACAACCGCCTCCTTTATATTTGTACTTGAAGCCCCATCACCATAAGGGAAATAGAAAACCTCTACACCTTGATTCTTCAGGTAATCATACTTACCTGTCCAGTCATCTCCAACGACAAACGCATCTACATTTAGTTTTTTGACTAAATCAGTATGATCCAGAGAATGCTGTGGAATCACAATGTCGGGTGCTGTCAGTCCTTCAATAATTTGTATTCTTTCAGCAAAGGGGATGATTGGGGGAGACTTATAACTCTTTACCAATTCATCGGTACTGACACCTACTATTAATATATCTGCAAGTGCTCTTGCATAATTAATCATTCTTAGGTGATTATAATGAAACATATCAAATGTTCCAGATGTATAAACTATTAGCTTTCCACTAAACATAATCACTCACATTCTTATATTGTATTAAACTTAATTTTTGTTTGAAAAATAACGACGCCGATACCCATCAATAGGTCATAGCATATCATCGTCACTCTTCGAGAAATCTAGACGAACATTATCCGCACCTCTCTCCACATATCTTTTTCTTAGTGGATGTGCTGTTACTTCTTTATAGATCTCTCTATTTTTGTGCATATCAATAGCTGAGTAGATTGCATTTCTTAATGAATTCTCATTAGCAATCCCTTTCCCAGCAATGTCGTATGCTGTACCATGGTCCGGAGAAGTCCGAATGATGGGTAATCCAGCTGTAATATTCACCCCATCGTTCATAGCAAGTAACTTGAATGGGATCAGACCTTGGTCATGATACATCGCCAAGACAGCATCGTAATGCTTATAGCTACCACTTCCCCAAAAGCCATCTGCTGGAAATGGGCCAAATACTAAGGATCCATTATGCCATGCTTTATTAATTGCTGGAGTGATAACGGCTTGCTCTTCATTCCCTAATAACCCATTTTCGCCAGCATGTGGGTTTAGCCCTAGTACTGCGATGCGAGGCTTTAGAATACCAAAATCTTGTTGCAAAGTACGTTCCAATCCAAAGATAGACTTTTCAAGTCTGTCTAGTGTCAATTGATGAGAGACCTCTACAAAGGGATGGTGCATCGTTACCAATGCTACTCTGAGCTCACCACATTTAAATATCATTGTCGGTTCTTTTGAGCCCTTAAACGGCTCAGAGAAAAACTCTGTATGGCCATTAAAGTCAAAGTCCTTGCTTTGAATAGTATCTTTATTAATAGGAGCCGTAACTACAGCATCTATAGCACCACCCATTAAGTCTTGTCTAGCATCTATTAGAGCACGTGATGCTAAGCAACCTGCAGCTCTGGATGCATCTCCATACTGTACATGTACCTCAATCCCTGACTCATTTACAGGGATTAGATTGATGGACCCATCCGTGATCTCATCGGTATGAGCAATAACATTCAGAGGTGCATTAATATCAATTCCCAAGCTCTTCTTATGATAGTTAAAGAGCTGTGTTGATCCGTAGATAACCGGAGTAAATAACTCCAGTATCCGCTGATCAGAAAGTGTTTTGAGGATTACTTCATAGCCTATGCCATTGTAGTCACCATGAGTAATTCCAATCTTTATCTTATTATTATTCATTATCCAAATCTTTATTACCCTTATCCTCGTCCTGACCTGAGTGGGTCGTGAAGTCTGTTCCTTCTAATCTAAATGTATATAGAGCTGCTTCATTATACAGTAGCAGATTACGTTTGGTATCGTGTGGGTGAAAGACAAGTACCTCTGCCACTATGACTCTCTTAGCATCTGCATCAAGGATGGCGTGAGAGACGAAAGGACCTCCCATCATATCACCTTCCATAGCCCACAGGCCTCGCATCTCCGCACGGAATTCATCATTCATCTTGTATTTCTTAAGTACTGGAGTGACGATTTTTTCTGTGGTCATGTATGAGTTTGGGTATTGACCATGGAGATTCCTCTTCATCACACTATCCCTCTTGTGTACCAAGTATTCCACAGAGAAAGTCACATCCGAACGATCTCGATACGGAAAAGAATACACGATTATGTCAGACCTTCCCTTTTTTAGTCCCCCTTGATCTGAAGCCCATACAAAATCTTTCTGCCCAGTAACAAACTCCAGCCCTACTCGAGGATTGATCGTTACACCGCCAATCGAGTCCTCCACCATTTTGGTCACCGCACTTGCATACGTTGTTTCTAACGATTTTGAGAGGCGTGAGAGCTCCTCATTATATATCATTTGAGACAGATACTCACCTTTTTGCTGAAGCAGATAGTAAAAGGCCTCCAAGCTTTCAGCTTTTGCGTGGATTATAATCTGTCCTTCTGCGTAATCATCCTTTGATATTGTGATTTTTGGTCGTGAATACTTCTCCGGATCAATGCTTATATACAGTACATTACGCATGGTCTTAAACATTGAGACAAAGTTTTGCTGAGTGGTAAACATCAGGCTCTGCATTGGCTCAATCTGTGGAAGAATCATCACCGGCTTCTCAAAGATGTTTCGAATGCTATCTTTAACGTCATCATTGTCATAATTATTAGGTAATATTACTACCATGTCCAAAGGCTTACCTGTAGCTCCAAAGAGGCCCGCACTCTTCTTCTTAGAGTTACAGCCAGCTGAAAAAAGCAATGACGAAACTAGGACTAGGCTTAATAGAACCTTACATATCCAATGATATATCTTAACATTCATAATACAATACTATTTTGATTAATTAAAGGTATTATCTCCACAAATATACTATAATTCGTATAACCTTAGTTATGCAAACATTTTGTTATTGTGTCAATTTCTGGCACAAAAGTATAGAAACGAGCCAATCCATTACCTGAAAAACCTTGTCTCATCACTTAATCGCACTTCTGGTGATGTATTGGTATAGCATAATCTAAATAAGTCCAACAAAAAATATCATAATTAAATATCATAATTATAGGTCACAAAAGAAATCCTCGCATCCATTTATTTGGACCTCGGACACAATAATCTATTTTATAATCGCTAAAGGAAACATACGTGACTCTAATATTTTTGCTAGCTTTGTGTTGTCAAAATAATATCTGAGAATTCATTAAAGTGAAGAGGTCAAATATAAATCATTCAATCTTACAGCTCACTGTTGTAGCTGTTTTGCTCGTAAGCATATTTTACGGTTGTGCCAATAAAGTACCACCAGCAGGTGGTCCGTACGATGAGACACCGCCCAGACTCATCAAGAGTAAGCCTAGTAATAAGGCTTTAAACTCAAAGGCTCAGAAGGTGGTACTATACTTTGATGAGTATGTAAAGCTAGAAGATGTTGCTAATAAAGTGATAATCTCTCCGCCGCAGTTGAAAAACCCAAAAGTTATGGCTGTCGGAAAGCGTATTATCGTTGACCTCAAAGATGATCTCAGAGATAGTACTACCTATACAATAGACTTTACTGATGCTATTGTGGATAATAACGAAGGCAACCCTCTGGAGAACTTCTCCTTTGCCTTTAGTACTGGATCAGAATTGGATACCATGGAAGTCTCTGGTAAGGTCCTATCTATGAGAAATCATGAACCCGTTCAGGGCATCACTGTAGGTATTCATCCAGCTGAGGACGGTTGGAATGCCTTTACAGATACCATATTTCAGAGAATGAGCCGTACCTCTAGCCATGCTTTTTTTGTTCTGAGAAATATAAAGCAAGGGCGTTATAGGATTTATGCCCTAAAGGAGAGTGATGGTAATTACAAGCATGATATGCCTACGGAAGGGATTGCTTTTCTGGATTCTATTATTACGACGAGCTCTATGCCTGCTGTCCGTAATGATACTCTTTGGGTTGACTCCCTTACAGTCGATACCATCAAGGAGGTGAATTATACTAGATATACGCCTGATAACTTAGTACTTATGTACTATGAGACGGAGACGCCACGACGTTATATTTCTAAGCGAGAGCGTCCAGACTCTATGCAGTTGGAATTGACCTTCAATCTCCCTCTCGCTGAAGATCTGGTCGTTACGCCTATTGATTCGCTTTATGTGTCCATTGCTACTAAGGAGGATTCTACCAAGGATAGTTACATTTTAGATAGAAAGGGTGATGGTGTGATAAATATTTATTTCTCAGACCCGAAGTGGAAGGCGTATAATAAATTTGAAGTTAGATACCAGTCTGTGGATTCTTTATTACAGC
Source organism: Porphyromonadaceae bacterium W3.11 (assembly GCA_030434245.1). NCBI lineage: Bacteria > Pseudomonadati > Bacteroidota > Bacteroidia > Bacteroidales > Porphyromonadaceae > Porphyromonadaceae bacterium W3.11. The sequence continues at coordinate 152,131 of JAUISX010000001.1, read as the reverse complement.
CTATCATTGTTCGAGATAGTATTACTCTCAAGGTTAAGAGGTCTGAGGAGGATAGTAAGAAGTCAAAACCTAATCTCAGGGATAATGGTATGGAGGAGCTAAATGATTCAGTTACACCAAAGCCTAAGAGTCCATTTACTCTCAAGGTGGAGCATAAAGGTGACGGAGGAATCAGGGATTCTATTATTTTCTCGACTTCTCTCCCGATAGATACCACAGCCTTCAAGGGCATAGAATTATTTAATGCCAATGATAGTATCCTTAAGCCAGTAGAGATTGATAAGATAAGCCTCCTGCCTGGTAGGACAACTGTAGGGGTCATCGAAGCCCAACTTTCATATAATACCTCTTATGAGCTCTACTTTGATAGCTTAGCCTTTATTGATTCATTTGGGCATCATTTAGATGAGACAGCGGTGGACGCTTTTAAGACTAAGCCAAAAGATGAATTTTCACATCTCACTATTTCCGTACAGGGCGTCTCTGGCCCATTCATTGGAGAGCTTCTCAATATGCAGGATAAGCCCATTAGGGTACTCATGAGTGAAAAGCCTAATTTTGTGTTCCGTGACCTCAAGCCAGATAAGTATGCTTTTCGTCTTATCCTGGATAGGAATAATAACAAGAAATGGGATCCCGGGAATTATAAGGATTCAATCCAGCCTGAGCAGGTTTATTATGCTCCGAAAATCTTTGAGCTGATGCAGAACTGGGATGTAAAAGAGAGCTTTAACCCATTAGAGACCCCTCTTGATAAGCAAAAACCGAAGGAACTTATCAAGAATAAGCCAAAGGAGAAAAAGAAGCGAGACCTTAATAAGGAGCGTGAGGAGGAAATGAAACGTCGTAATCAGTCTCAACGAGGAGGCCTAGGAGGCTTTGGAGGTGCTGCACGTGGTGCTGGTCGGATGGGTGGCTTCCAAACAGCAACAAGATAAAGAGCCTATATTGCTCTCAAAATCCATTTAGGGCTGTCATTTTAGTACATCGCTTGATCCATCTATATGGATCAAGCGATGTAGCTATAGATATAAGATTTGTAAGCTAGCTTTCGTTTTGTATTTATGTGGATGAAAAGCTATTCTCAATATGGCTTGTGATACCGTACATACCTAAGATTATTATTTGTAACGTCTTAGTAAATAGCGAATTTGTGTAAGGTGTCAAAACGTAGTCAAGAGCTTTTTTTGAAGGCCAAAAGTAGGTGGTTTTTGTAGTTATATGAAAGAGATAGGTTCTCAATAGGAAAAAATTATTTTTCCTATTGGAAGAAGAATGATTTCATATAGAAAGAATTTTAGCTACTTGCAGAGCCTGATTTTTAGTAAGTGCCTTTCAATTTGTTACCATTGCACTTATGACGTTTTGAAATAATTATCGAAATGGATATGGTCATTAACGACCTGCCTGAAACTTATACTTCTCTCATCATCATTATTTGTAGAAAAAGTTGTAAGTTTGTAGGAAATGATGCTGGATTTTAGAATAACCGTTGGTAGGCTAATCTACAGTGCCATTTTTTGTAGATATCTGTGAGAATAATTTGTTAAGCATGCAAGATAAAAATATTACGGTAGCCGTGCTGGATTTTGGGAGTAATGCCATAAAACTAGCACTAGCTGAAAAAAAGATCCGAGGAGAGGGCGAGAATGCTGTCACTCTTGAGGATTTCATAAAAGTCATTTATTACGATTACGAACCTAGTGAGGGGGCTATCTTAAGAGGTGTCATAAGGAATCTAAGCGACACAGCAAATAAGGTCCAACGATTAATTACAAGAGCCGAAGAAGCTACTGGCGTATCCATTAGAAGTCTCTATGTGTTGGTGGATGGACAGGGATTACAGAGCAAGCTGTATTCTGCGAATCTCGAATTTTCAGAGCCTCAGGAGATTAAAAATAGTGACCTCGAGGAGTTGCTAAAGTTGGTTACTCCAGAGCCGAATAAATTTAATTTTGAGAATCCTTACGCACGGTTCTACGTGGGAGGGACCTATGCAGAACGTCCTGTGGGGGTTAAGGGGCTAAATCTTAGGGGAGAGTTTCAGTTCTTTCAAACCGAGCAATACGTTATTGAGAATATATACGATGTACTGGAGAGTAAGCTAGACCTAGAGGTGATCTCATTTTGGGTCGCTCCTGCATTGTTGGGAGAGAAGTTTTTGACCGACGAGCAGATGAGGATTGGTTCAGCTATCATTGATTTTGGAGCAGAGACAACCTCTATTGCGATATATAAAAATGGTTTTCTAGAGGGCTTGAGAGTGTTACCTATCGGTAGCCAACAGATTACTAATGATCTAACCTATCTACAAATTAGCCCGCAGGAAGCCGAACGCTTGAAGATAAGTGAGGGTACCGTACTCTTAGATCTGAAAGAAAATGATCCCATCCAAGTCTTCTCAGCCGACATGCATACCAAGAAGGAAGTTACTCGATATCGAGTAAATCAGTACATCGAAGCTCGTATGCGTGAGATTGTTGATAATGTTAAGAGGATTATTGAGCAATTTGTGGGGGCAGAGAAGCTTAATGGAGGTATAATAATTACTGGAGGAGGGTCTCTGATCAAAGGACTTCAAACCTATCTGATCGAGATGTTGGGGACATCCGTGGAGCATGCTTCCTTCTTTGTTAGTGGAGATTCTAGAAACATCGAGTTCTTATCAAAGTATGGCACCCTTTCTCTCTACTCAATGCTGATTAGAGGGACGGTTAGCTGTACTGAATTTACAGAAATACCAATTGAGGAGGAGTCAACGGAAGCGGTTGTAACTGATATAGTACCTGAGTCTGACTCATCAGCTGGTCTCCCTAACCCTAAGCAAGAATCGTTATTTGTTGACGATGATTTTCCGGATGCTCCTTTGGATCCAGAGTCATCGGAGATCAATGGATATCAAAAAGAAGACGTTTTTAGTAGTGAAGATGTCAAGAGTAGCAATACTCAGCCACAAGAAAAACGTAGGAAAAGTAGTCGAACTCGCAAAAAGAAAAATGGCTTTTGGGATACATTGAAGGGATTACTCCCATTTGATGATTTTGACGAAATGGATTCGGACGATGAAACTGTATGATAATATAATGGAAGATAACTTATTAGCATTTAATACTGGGAATAAAACGAACCAGGATACTCTGATTAAAGTCATCGGTGTCGGTGGTGGTGGAGGTAACGCCGTTAATTATATGTATAGTCAGAGGGTAGAGAATGTCTCTTATCTACTCTGTAATACTGATCGTCAGCATCTTAATAGATGTGATGTCCCTGAGACTATCTGCTTGGGTGAAAGCATTACGAAGGGCTTAGGTGCTGGAAATAATCCAGAGAAGGCTAGATTGGCGGCCGAGGAAAGTAAGGAGGAGATAAAACAAGCCCTCCGAGATGGTACCGAGATGGTATTCATAACTGCGGGGATGGGTGGCGGTACAGGTACAGGTGCTGCTCCAGTGATCGCAGGTATCGCTAAGGAAATGGGAATCCTAACGGTAGGCGTGGTGACTATACCATTCTTATTCGAAGGGCGTATGAAGATCCTGAAAGCTATTGAGGGGGTGGAAAAGCTCAAAAAGAATGTGGATGCCATCTTGGTCGTCAAGAATGAGCTACTCAATAAGGCTTACCCCAATATGAAGATCACAGAGGCCTTCAGGAAAGCTGATGAGATCCTCTGTAATAGTACCCGATCTATCTCTGAAATGGTTACGATTGATGCGGTCATTAATGTGGATATGGCCGATGTGAGGACTACCCTTCAGGATGGAGGTGTATCTATCATCACATGGGGATTTGCCAGCCAGAAAGAGGGCATCTCAGTCGCTTTCGAAAGGGCTCTCAATTCTCCACTGCTCAATACATCTAACTTTGAGTATGCTACGAGGATATTGTACCAAATTATTCACCGTCCTAACTGTGAACCAAGTACCGATTTAACTGAAAAGCTGAATGTCATCAATGCTCGAATAAAGAAGGATTATGAATTTATTTGGGGTATGTGTGAGCGTCCAGAGGATCAGATGGAGGATGAACTAGGGTTCATTTTGCTGGCTTCTGGATTTAATGATGAGGAAGAGGTCATGGGCTTAAGTGAATACAAAGCCGATGCCTCCACTGTGGAGCTGGAAGGAAAGCGTAAGAAACGTAATGAGGAGGATGAAATCATTAAGGGGTATTATCCAGAGTATTCTACATCCGCAGGTGTAGGTGCTTATGAGACGGTACTTTTCACTGATGAACTATTAGGTAATAACGAATTTATTACGCTCGTAAACTCTACTCCTACACTGATCAGAAAAGATGCAGAGAAAGAGAGAATTAAGCAGTATGCTGATACTCTCGTACAGACCGCTTCTCTTTCCTATCATCCAGGGGCTGTACGTAAGGGGCCTGCTCACTCATCCGTAGAAACTAAGGAAACGGATAATGGATCAAATAAGGAGGATGTATTCACCATCCCATTTGGAGATCTCTAAATATTGAAAACAATTTGAATAAAAAATATTATGGCACTTTTTGAAGAAGTAAATGAGGGAATAAAGCAAGCGATGCTTAGTCGTGATAAAGTACGTCTAGAGACTTTGCGTGGTATTAAGAAGGAGTTCTTGGAAGCTGTTACAGCTAAGGGTGGGAGTCATACCTTGGAGGATGACCAAGCACTTAAAATCATTGCCAAGCTGGTAAAGCAAAGAGAGGAGAGTGCAAGTATGTATCGTGATGCAGATCGTCTGGATCTAGCAGAAGACGAAGAGGCACAAGCTGCAATCCTTAAGAGTTTCTTGCCAGCTCAGCTATCTGATGAAGAGGTGCTACAGAAGGTCAAAGAGATAATAGACCGCCTAGGCGTCACTGATATGAAAGGGATGGGAAAAGTGATGGGTGTAGCTATTAAGGAGCTTGGAGCTACAGCTGATGGGAATGTGATTTCACAGGCTGTTAAAAAGTTGCTTGCCAAGTAATAAAAATATCGACTATAATACTTTGAAAGAGTGGTGAGTAAACTTTTTTTTAGGTATTTTTAGTTACATTTGTGAGGTCTTAGTTTATAGACCAAAGGGTTGGGAGGGATATTTCTAGACGAAATAAAGCTGTTTTTATATTGAATAAATTTTTATGATGAACGTAATTACAAAGACCATCACAATGGGTGATGGAAGCACTATTACCGTTGAGACAGGTAAATTAGCCAAGCAGGCTGACGGTGCTGTAACGGTTCGCATGGGCAACACCGTATTGTTGGCAACCGTGACTGCGGCTAAGGACGCAAACCCAGGAGTGGATTTTATGCCACTACAAGTAGAGTACAAAGAGAAATTTTCGGCTGTAGGTCGTTTCCCTGGTGGATTCACTAGGAGGGAAGGAAGAGCCTCAGATTATGAGATTTTGATTTGTCGTCTTGTAGATAGAGCCCTTAGACCACTTTTCCCAGATGACTACCACGCTGAGGTTTTCGTTAATATCATCCTATTTAGTGGTGATGAGAAGGAGCTACCAGATCAGTTAGCTGGACTTGCTGCTTCAGCCGCCCTTGCTGTGAGTGATATCCCTTTCCAAGGCCCTATTTCTGAGGTACGTGTTATTCGCTTAGATGGTGAGTTCATCGTAAATCCGACTGCAGAGCAATTAGCTGATGCTGACCTTGATATCATGGTCGCTGCCACTATGGATAATATCATGATGGTAGAAGGTGAGATGGATGAGGTGCAGGAAGCCGATATGCTAGAGGCTATCAAGGTAGCTCATGAAGCTATTAAGATTCAGTGTCAAGCCCAAATTGAATTAATGGAGGCTGTTGGTACTGTAGAGAAGCGTGCATATTCTCATGAAGATAATGATGAGGAACTTCGCCAGAGGGTTCATGATTTCTGTTATGATCGCGTCTTCGAAGTGGCGATGTCTGGTGTAGATAAGCATGCTCGCTCAGATGCTTTTGAAGCTATCGTTAATGAATTCAAGGAGCAATTTGAGGAAGAAGAATTATCAGAAATCGAGGGTCTGATTAATAGATATTATCATGATGTGGAAAAAATGGCGATGCGTAGAGCTGTCCTAGATCATGGTAAGCGTTTGGATGGTAGAGATACCAAAACAATTCGTCCTATATGGGCTGAAGTAGATTGCCTTCCAGGTCCTCATGGATCAGCGATCTTTACTAGAGGGGAGACACAATCTCTAACAACTGTAACATTGGGAACTAAGAGTGATGAGAAGCTTGTGGATGATGTCCTTAACTATGGTAAGGAACGCTTCCTTCTACATTACAATTTCCCTCCATTCTCAACAGGAGAAGCTAGACCTCAGAGAGGGGTAGGGCGTAGAGAGATAGGGCATGGTAACCTAGCACTTCGTGCACTTAAGCGAATGATCCCTGAGAACTATCCTTATGTGATACGTGTGATGAGCGATATCTTAGAGAGTAATGGTTCGTCATCTATGGCTACTGTATGTGCTGGTACGCTTGCACTGATGGATGCTGGTGTCCAGATTAAGAAGCCTGTTAGTGGTATTGCTATGGGTTTGATTTCTGAGAATAAGGGACAGAAGTATGCTATCTTATCTGATATTCTTGGAGATGAAGACCACCTTGGTGATATGGACTTCAAGGTGACTGGTACCCGTGATGGTATCACTGCTACTCAGATGGATATCAAAGTGGATGGTCTTAGCTACGAAATCTTGGAGAAAGCTTTAGCTCAAGCTAAAGAAGGACGTATGCACATACTAGGCAAGATTGAAGAGACTATCTCTGCTCCTAGAGAGGACTTCAAAGCTCATACTCCTCGTATCGTCACTATGAGAATTCCTAAGGAATTCATCGGTGCAGTGATAGGCCCTGGAGGTAAGATAATTCAGGGTATTCAGGAGCAAAGTGGAGCTTCTGTAAATATTGAAGAAGTTGAGAATGAAGGCGTCATAGAGATAGCCGCACCAGGTAAAGAGCCTATCGATAAGGCATTATCGATGATTAATTCAATCGTCGTTATTCCTGAGGTAGGTAAAGTATATCCTGCTACCGTTAAGAGCGTCATGCCATACGGTGCATTTGTGGAGTTCTTACCAGGTAAGGAAGGCTTATTACATATCTCTGAATGGGATTGGAAACGCTTTGATACCATCGAGGAGACTGGTCTTCATGAAGGTCAAAAGCTAGATGTCCAGCTTTTGGAAGTGGATCCAAAGACTGGTAAGTTCAGACTCTCACGTAAATCTCTTCTTGAGAAGCCAGAGGGTTATGAGGAGCCAGCAGAGCGTAGGTCTTTCCGTAGAGACGGTGGAGATAGAAATAACTACCGTGGTGATCGTAATAGAGGCGATCGTAATGATCGCAATGATCGTAACGACCGTAACGACCGTAACGACCGTAATGACCGTAATGGTCGTGGTCGTGGCGGAGACCGTGAACGAAATAGAGACTAATTAATATAAGGGAGCGATAGCTTGCCTGAATTATAATCTTGAGGAAGATGGTGTGTCACAAACTAATGGTGACACACCCTCTCTTCTTTAATATAACGTAGGAGCGTTGCACTATGCCAATTCACTACGTTCTTCGGGTTCTCTATACTTTTTCGCCCCTATACCCACAGCCTTTCCTTAGAGACTTCTATCTCATGCACCTAGTCCAATCACAAAGTACTCTTTGTGAGTAGATTTTTTTGATCCAACCTGTAAGAAAGTATCACTTCGTGAACACTCTCTAGACTATTGTTGTGAAGTGTTAGTTTCTTATCTCGACTCCTCCGAGGATTATAGATCCAGTGATGATGAGTTTGAATTCTTTTAGCAATGATGAATCTGTTCCTCTTCGTTTGTCATCCACTTCACCAAGAAGCACTTTTGTCCTATCTTCTATGGTACAGTTGTTAGGGATGTATAGATCAACTCCTGCTAAAAACACAGACAAATCAATATAAATAGTATCACTTTTGACTAATGCCCCCCTAAGGTCAATCGTAGTGCTAGATAGTGTACTTTTGAAGCTTCCTCCTTCGAATATCTTACCATCATAATTTTCACTATACTCACTCATGAATGAACTTTTGACATATTGATTACCATCCTTATTCATAGTCGCACTATCGGATTGACTTATGCCAAAGTAGAAAATGAATATAAAACCAATGAGGATAATGACTAATGGCCAGAAATACAGATCAATATTTAAAAAGTGACTGGGGATTAATCCTGGATAGGTATTCCCGATTCTAAGGAATAAAAATACTAATCCTATAATAGTCATTATTAAGCCACCCACCTTTTCTTTTCTGAATAAACCTATGAGACCTATATAAGTAAGTAGTATAGGCCACGAAATTAATATCTTTTTGAGAGAGTAAGGAATAATGTCCATTCGGTTTAGCAGCATAACCATTCCAACCCATAGGAATGCTATCCCTATTGCAATGCTTGAATTGTACGATCTTCTAGTTTTTGTTTTCATGAAGTTATTGTCTTTCATTAGTTTGTGTATATTGTTATCGCAAATATATATATAAGTTTTTAATACCATAGGGACCTTAATCTAAAATTAATCGTATTTTAGTTCGGTTGTTATTTTGGAATTTGTTTCAGGATAGGAGAAATAGTGGATTTTATACTATCTTTGCTGTAATTATTGGCTAAAGTATATTTAATGAAGATTTTAGACCTCCTTTATAAGGTATATATCATCGTGGTTTTTATACCACTATTTGTCCCTCTTACATTGCTTACAGCATTCGTTTCTGCTGTGGGTTGTATTGTCGGAGGAGAGAGAATTTTTTCGTACTGGCCAGGCAAGATCTGGAGTATTCTTACGTTGTATTTACTGCTGTGTCCTGTCAATGTCACAGGTAGAGAGAATCTTCCAAAAAACAGATGTAGTATCGTCACCCCTAATCATACGAGTGCATTAGATATTTTTCTCTTGTACGGATACCTTGGCGTCCGCTTCAAATGGGTCATGAAGGGATCTCTAAGAAAGTTACCTTTTGTTGGATGGGCTTGTGAGAAATGTGGCTTTATATTTGTGACCCATACTCCAGAAGGTGCTATTCATGTCATTGAAGATACAACATCCGCTATCAGAAAAGGATACCATATCTTTATATTCCCTGAGGGTTCACGTACCAAGGATGGTCAACTAGGTCCGTTTCGGAAAGGAGCTTTTCGCGTCGCTACTGACACGCGTACTCCAATAGTCCCAGTAAAGATAATTGGCGGTTACGAGGCTTATTCTAGATATGATATCTTCCCAAGGCCTAAAAAACTTACCGTAAAGATACTACCTTCCATAGATACTGAAAAAGTAAGTGACCATTTGGCGTTAATGAAAATGACTCGTCAGGTGATTTTAGACGCCTAGGCCAGACTTCTCCTCGGTACTTCATTGATACTAATCTGGTCAATACTCTAATTAAGAGATTGATGCCATTACACAATCACAATAAAAGGCATCCCTTTAAAATGTCTAGAGGGTATGACTTTGTGGGATATGGTGTGGTTATACGTTTTCGTGATGAAAGATATCACTCAGTTTTTTTCGTGTTGTCCGTCTGATCTGAGTTCCATTTGCAATAGGCTCACCGATGACGTATTTCATATAGAATGTATAAATAATCATACTCAATGGCAAAGCAAATAGTAATCCCATGAATCCAAATAGACTTCCCCAAATTGTCAGAGATAATAAGATCATGGCAGGTTTCATACCCATTGATTTTCCCTGAATAGTTGGGATTAGGATGACTTGCTGTACTATTTCACTGATAAAAATTACACCTGCAGCGATGAGTAGGATGATAAAGAAGTTTTGCCCCGTTGCTGCTGCTTGTAGTCCTACCAGTATAAGTAGTGGAAAATAACCTATATACTGTAGGTAAGGAATCATATTCAATAACCCCATAAAAAGCCCAAAGGTTATTCCTAGTGGCAATCCCATAAGAGCGAATCCTATGGCAAGAATGACTCCACAGATTAGGGAGATTAAAGCCTGACCTTTAAAGTAGCTATTAATATAGAACTCTACATTCGCAGCTAACTCATGCATAAAAGGGCGTGTGCTGCGAGGACACATCGAGAAAAAGCCCCTAACAAGTGCCTCATAATCCAACATAATAAAGATGAGGTAAGCTAAAAAGATCAATATTACCAGCATACCTGATAGATAGCTAAGCGTATTTTGCACGATTTTCCAACTACCTGTTAGGAGATTCTGAATATAGGCAATGAATTCTTGTAAATTGATAGATGCTAATAAGCCTTCTAAACTTGTGAAGAACTCTGACTTTGTTCTAAGTTCTTCTGGAATAATGCTTACAAGTAAACCTCCGATGTCGTAGTACTGGATTAACTCCCATGCTTTCTTGCTTTCGTCAATAAGTGATGGGATCAAGATAGCGAATACACCTACTAATATTCCTGTTAGGATCGTTAAGACTATAATAATATTAACAGGGCGAGATTTTATCTTGACCTTTTCTTCTAAAAAATAGACGATTGGCATCAGCATATATGCTAAGATCCAAGCCAAACCAAAAGGGATAAGGATAGTACTCAGTGCACCTAATCCCCAAAAAATGAGCACTATTATGAGTAAAGCAAATATTATTTTTGCAATACGATTAAGATTAAATTCTTTTCTGAAAAAGTCTTCAAACATAAGGTGAGAGTTTTTGCTTAACTTTGCGTACAAATATAGATATAATTATGGTAGCAAAAACATTTAAACCGCTTTATTTATTTTTTACATTATTGGCGTGCTCAGTCCTTGTGAATGCACAGCAAGTTAGAGTACCATCATCTAGCATATCAGCTCTGCAAGACGCCTTCTGGACCTTGAGTATTCAAGATGCCTCAACAGGGGAAGAGCTTATTGGGATAAGATCTCATCAGCTAATGACTCCCGCAAGCACTATGAAAGTGGTCAGTACAGCCACTGCTTTGAGTCAGAATCCATCTGGGATGAGATTTGAGACGAGAATAGAAACGGATGGAATTATCACTGATGGTGTCCTGGATGGTAATATCTATGTCATTGGAGAAGGTGACCCCTCTATTGGATCTCGATATTTTTGGAATGAAGATTCAGACAAGTTCTTTCGGACAATAACAACAGCAATTAAGAATAAAGGCATTCGCCAGGTTACTGGAGGTGTAGTCGCACTTTCTGATAAGAGTGACTTTCAGGCTGAAAGCCCCCGATGGCCACTTTACGATATGGGCAATCATTATGCGGCAGGTGTATATGGACTTAATTTATTTGATAATGCATATACCGTTCACTTCACAAATTATGGAAAGAGCTATAACCTAGAGCCTAATATTCCAGGATTAAAGCTAACCATGCTATTTGATAGAACGAATGAGCGATCTCGGGACTCATTGTATATCTCTCGGATACCTTTAGAGGACGGTAGTTATCCAATAACTGGAGTGTATCCTGCGAATGTGAAGAACCTAAGAATAAAAGGAGCGATACCCAATCCTCCGCTTTTTATGGCTGAGTATCTTCAAGAAACTATGAGTAAATCAGGTATCTCATTTGGAGCAACTCCAACAGTTGTTTCTTCTGTACCAGAAGAGCTGGCCACCCTTTATCTTTTTGAATCCCCAACAATCCTTGAATTAATACGTATCACCAACGTGTATAGTCATAATCTTTTTGCAGAAGGCTTTCTAAAGCTGGTTGGACGAGACCGAAATGGAATGCCAGGGCATAACCAAAGGCAAACTTCCATCATGGAGGTCAAAAGGTATTGGAGTAGTCGAGGATTAGATGTAAGAGAGTTGGAGATGCTGGATGGATCTGGGCTTTCAGCTGAGAATAAAGTATCAGCATACTTCCTCGCAGCATTATTAGGTAAGGTATATCGTGCCGATCCGTCAGGTACATTTATGCGTACATTACCACGTGCTGGTAAGGAGGGAACGGTCAATACATTTCTGAAAAGAACACCTTTGGAAGGCAAAGCATTCCTTAAGAGTGGAACAATACGGAATGTGGTCTGTTATACAGGGTATGTGCAGCTAAGCGGTAAAACATATACTGTAGCTATTATGGTGAATAATTTTTATGGTCGTACCTCAAATATACGTAGGGCCATGGAGAGTGTGTTGCTAGAGTCTTTTGGACTAAAATAAATACTTGTATAGGATAACATTAATCTAGATATTATAGATGGCAAAAAAAAGTAAAGCTCCAGTAATTGTAGAGGGCGTGAAGATAGAGAAAGTTGCAGCTGAGGGAAAATGTATAGGACATCTCTCAGATGATAGAATTGTCTTTGTCCCATTTACCGCTCCCGGTGATGTGGTCGATATTCGTTTGGGGCGTAGGCGTAAATCTTATGCCGAAGGGGTGGTGCAGAGAATAGTGGAGCCTTCTCCTATTCGCGTTGTCCCTCGTTGTGAGCATTTTGGGGTCTGTGGTGGTTGTAAATGGCAGCATCTTCCTTACGAGACACAACTTGAAGCAAAGGAGCAGCAAGTATTAGATCAATTGGAGCGTATTGGTAAGTTTGAAGTAAAAGAAAAGCGTCCTATTATTGGTGGAGAGCATATCTATGAGTATCGCAATAAGTTGGAGTTTACTTTTTCGAATAAAAGATGGCTCACAGAAGGGGAAGTCCAATCGAATGAAACTTTTGACGATCCCTCTCTGACCTCTGGCTTAGGCTTTCATATCCCGGGACGTTTTGATAAGGTTTTGGATATTAAGCACTGTCATCTACAAGTAAATACAAGTAATAAAATACGGCTTTTTATTCGAGAGTATTGCTTGACTCACGAAGGATATTCTTTCTATGATTTACGTACACACGAAGGTTTGATGAGGACCTTGATGGTTCGTACTAGCAGGAGTGGTGAAGTGATGTTAGTGGTGGTTTTTGCCAAAGATGAGGAACGACTTCGAAGCCAATTATTAGAGGCTATTAAAAACGAGTTTCCTGAAATAACCTCATTGATGTATGTCATAAATGAGAAGATGAATGACACTTTTGGTGATTTAGACGTGAATTTGTACTCAGGTAAAGATCACATTTGGGAGGAAATGGAAGGTTTAAAATATAAAATTGGCCCTAAGAGTTTTTATCAAACCAATAGTGAGCAAGCATATAGGCTGTATGAGCAGGTGCGAAATTTAGCTCAGCTCAAAGGTGATGAACTGGTTTATGACTTATATACCGGTACTGGTACTATTGCTAGCTTTGTTTCACGACATGCTAAGAAAGTAATCGGGATTGAATATGTTCCTGAAGCAATTGAAGATGCTTGGGAAAATGCGAGGGTTAATGGTCTGAATAATCTAGACTTTTATGCTGGAGACATGAAAGATATTCTTACTGATGACTTTATAGGTCAACATGGACTACCAGATCTATTAATTACAGATCCTCCACGAGCTGGTATGCATCCTGACGTCATTAAGACCATCCTAAATGCAGCTCCTAAGCGGATCGTTTATGTTAGCTGTAATCCAGCTAGTCAAGCACGAGATGTTGCAGTGATGAGCGAAGAATATAAGGTCTTAATTTCCCAACCTGTGGATATGTTTCCCCACACTCATCATGTGGAGAATATTTTATTGTTGGAGCGAAGATTATAATTTAAGGCACAGATTTTGTTAGTACATTTATTGGATCTCCCTTTAATTATGTATTTTTGTAAGAATTTAGTGAACTAATAATATATTAAGAGATAGATATTTGAAAACTACAGTTGAAGATAACACTAAGATGCTGGTTGCAGCGATAGTGGATGGTATAAGAGAAAAGAAAGGCAAGAATATTTCAATCCTTGATATGAGAGGGGTGGATGATGCTATCTGTGATTATATGGTAATAGGTGAGGGGAATACACCGATACAAGTAGATGCGATAGAGGATTCTATATGGGATATTGTTCATTCAAGACTAAATGAAAAGCCTATTCATGAGCATAAAGGGGTAGGGGAGTGGATTGCTATGGATTATTCTGATGTTATTGTGCATCTCTTTATCCCTGAGTTAAGAAGCTACTACAATATAGAGGGTCTTTGGTCTGATGCAGATATTCAGTTTTTACCAGACGAAGAGTAACCTTCTGACTTTCATAACAAATGATGTATGGCAATTAATAATAATAAAAATAATTCTAACAAGGGGGGAACTCCCTTAAAGAAACCTTTTAATAAAAGGCCAAATCTAAGCTGGATATATCTGCTAATGCTGTTAATGTTAGCAGGTGTATGGCTTTTCACAGATGATGCAGCAGTAGAAAAGATTGAGTGGAGTCGTTTTCAGAAGATGATGAGCGAAGATCTTTTCCAAGAGATGACTGTATATAGCGAGACTGGTAAGGTCACCGCTGTCGTGAAAAAAGATAAGCAGCAGGAGCTGGAAAGTTACGGAGTAACCCTCCCAACCAGAAGGGATGGTAAGCCAACTCTTCTGACGGTGGTCAAGTTAGAAACCGCTATGCCTGGTGCTGTAGCTTTTAATAATCTTTATCAGGAGCTGATGAAGGGGGATAAACCTATATCGGCAAAGGTGTCATATATTAATCAATCCTCAACCTTCTGGAAGTTGCTTGTCAATTTATTGCCTTTTCTACTTATTATCGTATTCTGGGTGTGGATGACCCGAAGGCTTTCAGGCGGTATGGGCGGAACTGGTGGCGGTAATTCAGGTATCTTTAATGTTGGGAAGTCAAAGGCACAGCTCTTTGACTCCGAGAATAAAGTGAAGGTCTCTTTCAAGGACGTTGCTGGATTATCTGAAGCCAAGCAAGAGGTCGAGGAGATTGTTCACTTTCTTAAGGAGCCTCAGAAATACACTCAATTGGGAGGAAAGATCCCTAAGGGTGCACTCTTAGTAGGGCCTCCTGGAACTGGGAAAACTCTTTTGGCGAAGGCTGTAGCGGGAGAGGCTAATGTCCCTTTCTTTTCACTTTCAGGTTCGGACTTCGTAGAGATGTTCGTAGGAGTGGGAGCTAGTAGGGTGCGCGATCTATTTAAAACAGCGAAAGAAAAAGCTCCATGTATTGTATTTATTGATGAGATTGATGCGATTGGTAGAGCAAGAGGCAAAAATGCAGGGTTTGGAGGTAATGACGAGCGAGAGAATACTCTTAATCAGTTGCTGACTGAGATGGATGGCTTTGATACCAATAGCGGCGTGATTATGTTGGCAGCAACTAATAGAGCTGACATTCTAGACAAGGCACTCTTAAGAGCGGGGCGTTTTGATAGACAAATCCATGTGGATCTACCTGACATTAATGAGAGAAAGGAGATTTTCGAGGTACACATGCGTCGATTAAAGATGGACGAAACTGTGGATAAGGATTTATTGGCTAGACAGACACCTGGATTTTCAGGTGCTGATATTGCGAATGTCTGTAACGAAGCTGCTCTCCATGCAGCTAGAGCTAATAAGAAGTTTGTTCAGAAGAGCGACTTTATGAGTGCTATTGATCGTATCGTAGGTGGTCTGGAAAAGAAAACCAAGATTACGACTGATGAAGAAAAACGTGCGATTGCCGTTCATGAAGCAGGTCACGCTACTATCAGCTGGCTATTAGAGTATGCCAATCCTCTTATCAAAGTGACTATTGTACCAAGAGGTAGAGCTTTGGGTGCAGCTTGGTATTTACCTGAGGAGAGACAAATTACCACAACAGAACAGCTACTGGATGAAATGTGTGCGACGTTAGGTGGTAGGGCTGCTGAAGAGGTAACGTTTGGGCGGATATCTACGGGTGCTGCAAATGACCTAATGAAGGCCACGAGAATGGCACAGGCCATGGTGACTTATTTCGGTATGAGCGAAAAGTTACCTAATATCAATTATGAAGATAATCAGAATGAGTATGGCTTTACTAAGCCATATAGTGAGGAGACGGCTAAGTTAATCGATCAAGAGGTTCTTGAGATTATTAATAAGCAATATGCAAGAGCTAAGCAAATTCTGATAGAGAATAGAGAAGGGCATAAATCGATTGCGGATCTATTATACACTAAAGAGGTTATCTTTACTGAAGATGTAGAGGCTGTCTTAGGCAAACGTCCGTGGAAGTCAAGAGCAGATATGGTATTAGATGCTCAAAAAAGAGAGAATGAGGCTCGCGAAAAAGAAACTCGTGAAAAAGAGGGTGTTGACACACCATCAGAGCCATCTAACACGATACCAGATACGGATGGGGATAAGCCTAGTGAGCGTTCTACAGAATCACCTTTTCTGAACAATGATTAAGAGTCATTGGACAGATGATTATAATGAATATAAGTGCGGATGTATCATTGTGTGCATCCGCACTTTTTTGTACTGGTAAAGATGGGTAATTATCATGTCTTATATGAGGTTTACATATGAGATACATTAGAAGGTGGTATATTTAGTCTTATCAGTTAAGCTTAAGTATATTCATTTTGTTTATCTTTGCTCGGAAAATAAATAGAAGATTAAATGAAGCAACTATTCAATACCCTTAAGAGATTTATTCCACCATACAAATGGTATGTTGTGGGCAATATTATTTTTAATATTTTTACTCCGCTACTTAACTTATTAGCGTTTTCTCTGATTATTCCTATTCTGAATATTCTCTTTGAGTTGGATAAGACCGTCTATAGTTTTATCCCATGGGATTCTATTCAGCTATTTTCTCAGGGTGGCTTGGATAGGTGTGCTGATGTGATGAAGAATAATTTTTTCTATTATGTTACGCAATTGATTTCAGATTATGGAACCTCTAATACTCTGATCATTTTGGGTGTTTATCTGGTCTTTATTACTTTCCTAAAAGTTGGTTCAGCATACCTTAGCTTCTTATGTATGATCCCTGTTCGTACCGGAGTGGTGCGTGATATCCGTAATCAGATGAATCAAAAGATTATGGAATTACCATTAGCCTTTTTTGGAGACGAGCAGAAGGGCGATATTATAGCACGTTTTACTGGGGATGTCGGAAATATACAGAATTCCATTGTTAGTTCGTTAGAGTCATTAATCAAAAACCCATTGATGATTATTATCTCATTGGCAGCTATGATTATGATTAGTCCTCAACTCACTCTCTTTGTGTTGATCGTATTACCGATTGCAGGTTTAGTGATGGGTAGGGTTGGAAAGAAACTGAAGCGAGAGAGTACGACTGCACAGACACAATGGGGGGGCTTAATTAGTTCAATAGAGGAGACTCTAGGTGGTCTGAGAATAATTAAAGCTTTTCATGCGGAAAAGGTTATAGACAAGCGTTTTCGAAAAATCAATGATGAGTTTCGTAAGACAGAGAATTCTGTAGAGCGTCGATTGCAGCTTGCTCATCCAGTTAGTGAACTATTGGGAACAGCTACGATTGCAGTTGTTTTATGGTATGGGGGGATGCTTATACTTGGTGGAACAGAAAGCTTAGATGCTAGTACCTTTATCTACTATCTAGTCATTTTTTATAGTATCATTAATCCAGCTAAGGATTTATCTAGAAGTACATACGCCATTCAGCGTGGATTTGCTTCTTTGGATAGAGTTGATATGATTCTAAAGGCTACGAATAACTTACCTGACCCCTCTAATCCTAGAGAGCTAACTTTTGAAGACAAAATCGCATTTGAGAATGTTTCATTTAGGTACAAAGAAGCATGGGTGCTTAAGGATATTAACTTGACAATTAATAAGGGTGAAACAGTAGCTATTGTTGGATCTAGTGGCTCGGGTAAAAGTACGTTGGTGGATCTCCTTCCTAGGTTTCACGATGTAAAGAAAGGTCGTATCACTATAGATGGGATAGATATACGCGAAGTTACTGCTCTAGATCTTAGAAAGATGATGGGTAATGTCAATCAAGAAGCTATCTTATTTAATGAGACCGTTCATAACAATATAGCGTTTGGTAACCATGATGCCAGCCGAGATGATGTGATTGAAGCGGCTAAGATTGCCAATGCTCATGAGTTCATCACTGAACTACCTAATGGATATGATACAAATATTGGAGATAGAGGTGGAAAATTAAGTGGTGGTCAGAGACAGCGAATCAGTATTGCAAGAGCCGTGCTGAAGGATCCTTCTATATTAATTCTTGACGAAGCGACCTCTGCATTGGATACGGTTTCGGAAAGAGCTGTCCAAGAAGCATTGGAGCGTCTAATGAAAGATCGAACTACCATTGTTATCGCTCACCGACTATCTACGGTGACTGATGCGGATAAGATTATTGTATTGGACGAAGGACGGATCGTTGAGGTCGGAACACACGTAGAGCTTATGGCGTTGAATAGGCAGTATGCCAATCTGGTGGCGATGCAATCACTGTCTTGATAAAGCTTAATTGAGAATAATAACAATAAATCATAACATCGGTTCTTATTTATAGAACCAAAAATTATTCTGTTCTAGTTATTATGTAGAGCAATGATGATGATTGGGTATGTGATAATGTTCTTTATTCTTCTGCCTCATTCAATGTGCTGTTACAGCAGATAAGGGTATTTAGTGCATCAAGTCGTTATACCTGAGTTTCCATACAAATAGGTAAGACTATGGGTCCATCACTTTATTTATCCCTAATTTAATATCCTTCGCTTCTATTTTGATATTAATCTCAAGAAGATTATTTTCGTTTGGTGCGTATGGATAATTAATTAAAAGAGAACGTCAGGAAACATTTGTCTCCTGACTTTCTCTTTTATTATGTGTCTATTGGTGAAGAATTTTTACCTGACACTTATAATTTCTAATTACTTCTTCAGCCAGCGGTCCATCCAGTCGAACCAAGTGCGATAGAAGAGCACACCATTTTGTGGTTGTAGGATCCAGTGACTTTCGTCAGGATAATATAGCATACGAGCTGGAATACCACGGAGTTTGGCTGCATCAAAGGCTTGAAGCCCCTGACTAGCTAGGATTCGATAGTCTCTATTACCGTGAGTAACGAGGATAGGAGTATCCCACTTAATCACATGACGGTGTGGAGAATTAGCATAAGTGTGGCGAGTGGTCTCATTATCTTCCCAATATGCACCACCCATATCCCAGTCTGCGAAGAACTTCTCTTCTGTCTCTAGGTATTGAGAATCAAAATTAAAGATCCCTGCGTGTGCAGCAAAGCTCTTAAATCGACCTTCGTGGTGTCCAGCTAGCCAATAAACAGTAAATCCACCATAGCTAGCTCCAGTAGCTCCAAGGCGATTCTCATCAACGTATGGCTCCTTAGCTACGGTATCAATAGCCATCAGAAGGTCCTTCATATTCTGACCTCCCCAATCACCAGAGATTTGCTCGTTCCATTCCTTGCCGAAGCCAGGTACACCACGTCTATTTGGTGCCACCATGATATAGCCATGAGAGGCAAAGGTTCGTAGGTTCCAACGGTAGCTCCAGAACTGGCTCACTGTGCTCTGTGGCCCACCTTGGCAATAAAGGATAGCAGGATACTGCTTGTTCTCGTCAAAGTTAGGTGGAAGAATAACCCATGTAAGCATCTTCTTACCATCCGTTGTGGTGATCCATCGTTTTTGAATCTCTACATTGGGAATGTCTTTAAGAAGGTCGTCATTTTCAGTGGTCAGTTTCACATCCTTGCCTTTCTTTAGGTCCATGGTATAGATGTCGGTTGGCTGCTTCATTGATTGCAAGCCATAGACTACCTGACGACCTGTACCAGAGAATGATGTTACATCAGCCATATCATAATTTGTGATCTTGGTTAGCTTCAGACCTTTCAGCTCTAAGTCAAAAAGATTATTTAGCCCCTGGTCGTTGGTAAGGAAGCGAATGCTCTTAGAGTCCTCCATCCAAGCGAACTGCTCCACGAAGTGCTCCCACTTTTCAGTTACATTGCTTTTCTTACCTGTTGCCAAATCCATGATGAATAGACGCTTAAGATCTGCTTCGTAACCATCACGCTCCATGCTGATCCATGAAATATATTTGCCATCAGGTGAGAATTGAGGGTCAGTATCGTATCCCATCATTCCCTCAGAGACATTCTTTGTGGTACCATTTTCAAGGTTATATAGGTAAATATCAGTATTAGTAGACTTCGCATAAGCCATACCTGTCAGCTTTTTACAACTGTAGGCGATAGTCTTACTATCTGGGCTCCAAGCCAATTGTTCGATACCGCCAAAAGGCTCTATCGGAAGCTCATACTTCTCATCGCCTAAGATATTAACTACTTCTTCTGATACCGTAAGATCCTTCTGTACATTTGCGACTAGAGATTGAGGTAGTTTCTTTACCCAATGATCCCAATGCTTGTACATAAGGTCGTCAAAGATTTCGCCCGAAATTTTATCCAGATCTGGATTCTCCTTATGAGCGATAGACTCATGATCAACAGCTCTGACGATAATTACCTTTGAAAGATCAGGAGAGAAACGGTAGTCATTGACATCAAAGTCAAAGTTAGAAATAATTCTCCTATTCGAACCATCATAATTCATAACCGCTAACTGTGCATGATCGCCAGTGGTATCAATGAAGGCAATCAAGTCCTTACCTAAGAATGTAGCAGAGTATCCATTCCCAGATGCTATTACCTTGCTACTTCCGGGGGTTGAAATTTTTCCGATTAGGATTTCACTTTTACTATTATTCTCTTTTAGGTTCGGCAAAGAACGACTATAGAGAAATTGTTTTCCATCAGGCGACACTTCAGGTCCCGAAATTCTGTAGAGCTGCATCATCACTTCAGGTGTAAAGCTCTTGTGTGCTTCCTGTGCACTTGCATTTGCTGTTCCTAGCATAATCATCAGCATCCCTAGTAAGATGCCCTTAAATTTTAGTCTCATTTGTTCGTAAAAAATGTTTATCTATTTCAATATACTATTCTTAGATTGCGAAATTACAAAATAAAAGTCTAAATTTGTGGGAAAAGTGGTGCGAAGCCATAATATTTTATGTAATAAGACGAATAATTTACATTTACAATGAAGAAGAAAGTAGTAATAGGGCTATTTGCTCTAGCAATGGTTGCAGGTTTTAGCTCATGTAAGCCAAAACAAAGTGCCTATAAGGCTGTGTATGAGAAGGCACAAAAACAGCGTGAAATCGCTGCTATGCAAGAGGATCAAGAAAAGGATGAGATTATTCCTGTTGTTTCCTCTGAGAATGTTGATGTTCGACCTGAGAAGGTTGTCGTGGCTCAAGGGGAAAATGCTGATGGTCTTCGTATGTACAGTGTGGTTATTGGTAGCTTCCTAAATGCTACTAATGCACGTTCACTTAAGGACCGTATGGCATCTGAGGGTTTTAATCCTATTCTAGCTCAGAATGAACAAGGTATGTATCGTGTAATTGTTACTAGCTTTGATAATAAGGTCGATGCCGTACGTAGCCGAGACTCTATTAAGAGTATGTACACTCCAGCGTTCCAAGATGCTTGGATTTTAGAGCGAACCTTCTAATTTATAATTAAGAAAATATGACACGAAGTGAAATCCTAGGATACGTTAGCGTGTCCTAGGTCTCTTTGTGTTTCTGATTTATCACTCATTTCAATGAAAATTTCACCAAGTTACCAACTAAAGTCTCATAATACATTCGGTATTGCTTGCCAGACAAGTTACTATATGGAGATAGAAAGTAAAGAAGATGCTATGATATTGCATCAAGACGAATATTTTCGCTCTCTACCATTTCTTATATTAGGAGGAGGTAGTAACATGCTCTTCATTGGCGACTTTAAGGGTGCTGTCTTGCATTATTCGGGCAAAAATATTGATTTACTGCGTGATACTCCTGATCAACAGGTATGGAGAGTCGAGGCTGGGACGAACTGGCATGACTTGGTTATGGATACAGCTCAGAAGGGACTTTGGGGAATTGAAAATCTTGCCCTTATTCCAGGAGATGTTGGAGCTGCAGCTGTCCAAAATATAGGTGCTTATGGTGCTGAAATCTCTCAAGTTATTGAGTCGGTTCATACCATCAATTTGGTAACTGGAGAAGAGCAGGTATGGTCTCCAAATGAGATTAGTTATGCTTATCGTTATTCTATTTTCAAAGAAAAAACAATGCGGCACTTTATGGTTTATGCCGTTGATTTAAGATTAAGTAAGGAGCCACATCCTATTCTCAATTATTCAGGACTCCATACTCTCCATGATGATCCTGCTCTTACCTCTCTTAGAGTTGCTGAGGAGGTGATAAGAATACGTCAAGAAAAACTTCCCAATCCAGATGAACTTCCCAATGCGGGTAGTTTCTTTATGAATCCTATAGTTGATGGACACACCTTCTTGACCATGCTGGATCAGTACCCAGACCTTCCTCACTATGTTATTTCAGAGCAAGAATTCAAGATTCCTGCTGCGTGGCTTATTGAACAGGTCGGAATGAAAGGCGTGAAGGATGGGGAGGTTGGCACTTATCCTAAGCAACCACTCGTTATTGTCAATTATGGCACAACAATAGGGCGTGACATCGTTAATTTTTCAGAGAAAATACAGCATGCTGTATATCAGAAGTTTGGCATTCAGCTTCATCCTGAAGTACGTTTTATATACTCTGCTGAACAATATAACATCAATCAATTAGAGAATTAAATATTATTATATGATATGGGACGATTAACCTTTCTTGGCACTGGGACCTCCACAGGTATTCCAGAAATAGGTTGTAGCTGTCATACTTGCTCATCTACCGATTCTCGAGATAAGCGATTTCGTTCGTCAGGGTTGGTAGAGTATGGTGGTGAGACCATTTTATTAGATTGTGGCCCTGATGTCAGGGACCAATTGCTTCGAGAGAAAGTAAATCATTTAGACAGAATCTTAATCACACACGAGCATTATGATCATTGTGGTGGCTTAGATGACATTCGTCCGCTATTCTGGAAAATGAATACTTGTCCTATTCATGCGGAGCCTAATGTCCTAAGTGCTTTTAAGACTCGGATGCCCTATGCTTTCTCAGAGAATAGGTACCCTGGAGTTCCTGAGTTGGTTGTGGAAGAAGTCTTTCCAAATCAGCCGATCAAATTGAAAGATGGCTTTTATATAGAGCCATTTAGAGTGATGCACGGACGATTACCTATCGTTGGGTATCGATTTGGAGATTTAGCATGGATAACAGATTGTAAGACTCTGTCCGAGGAAACCATTATGTCTCTCAAAGGCATCCCAACATTAGTGATTAATGCCCTTCGTCTATATGAACATCCAGCTCATATGTCAGTCCAAGAAAGTCTCCAGATGATTGAGCGAATCCAACCAGGTAGAGCATATCTGATACACTTTGCACATACTATCGGCCGCCATGAAGAGATTGCCGCCCGTTGTCCAGAAGGTGTTGTGCCTGCATACGATGGGCTACAAATAGACTTTTGATGTCTCTTGAATCTCAAATCACAGATGTCGCACAGCGATTGCATGTTGATGCGATTGGATTTGTTCCTTTAACACGGGGAGTTAGCTCTTCCACCGAACATATTTATTCCAAGTGGCTAGAGCAAGGAAAGCACGGCTCTATGAGTTATCTCGAAGAGCATTTATCCTTACGTCTAAACCCTCAAAAGCTACTCGAGGGAGCTAGATCTGTTATTGTTATCGCCATTTCGTATTATCCCCAGAAGCTACAACCTATATCCGCTCCTCAGATTGCAAAGTACGCTCTGGGTAGGGATTATCACAAAGTTATCCGAAAGCTGCTAAAGAACTTTGGCGATGCTATCAATGATGAAGTAGCCCCTCATGAGTATAGAGCGATGGTTGATACCGCACCGTTCTTCGAAAGATATTGGGCTGAACAGTCTGGTATAGGCTTCATTGGTCGGCACCATAACCTAATCATCCCTAGGGTAGGGAGCTTTGTCTTTTTGGGTGAGCTTCTGACTACTCTTGAGTTAAATGGAACCACTCAAACACATGTGGGATGTGGTGCTTGCCGTAGATGTATTGAGGCATGTCCCACGGGAGCTCTTTCAGATGGACTTATGGATGCCCGAAGGTGTATCAATTATCTAACAATTGAGCATCGTGGTGAAATCCCTGCTGAATTGAGTCCTTTGTTTGGAACACGCTTGTATGGTTGTGATACATGTCAAAACGTATGTCCCTACAATCGCTCCCCTCATTCGGGATGCCATTTTATCCCATCATCCCGACTACTCCAACTGGATCGCTCTGATCTTGTAAACTTTACAGAAGAGAGGTATGCCCATATCTTCTATGGCTCCGCTTGTACCCGAGCTAAGTACGAGGGGATGTCACGTAATGTGTCGATCTATCTCAAAAATAATCCTCCTGTGAAGTAAATATTTATGTTCTTTCTCCTCTGAATTATTTCAATACATTGAGCTGAGATTTACGGTAGGGCAATCATGTATTTTAAAATTAAAGGGGACTATTTATTATTTGAAAATACATATACCGCTTCAAAGAGCTATATATCCATAATTCATATTATAGCACTTCTAAGAAACTGATATGAGCTAAACTATTTTTTTTCTATTTCTTTACCACCTTATCCATAGGCTAAATATTGTGTAATGACTAATTTTGGCTACCTTTGTGTGAAATTATTGTGATAACAAAAAATATAAAAAGATTAAATGGATAAGATTAGCTACGCATTAGGGCTAAGCATTGGAAATAACTTCACTGCTTCGGGGATTAATGAGATAAATGTTGAAGACTTTGCTAAAGGAATATCTGATGTGCTTGATAAAAAAGAGCTAGAGATGTCATACGATGAAGCAAAGGCAGTTATTAATGAATATTTTACTCGTTTGCAGGAAGAGAAGTTTGAGAATAATAAAGCTGCAGGTGCTGAGTATTTACTAATAAATGGCAATAAGAGGGGAGTAACTACATTGGATTCGGGCGTTCAGTATGAAGTCTTGAAAAATGGTGATGGTCAGAAACCATCTGTTACTGATAAAGTTCGCTGTCACTATCACGGTACATTGATAAATGGTACCGTATTTGATAGCTCTATTCAACGTGGTGAGCCTGCTGTATTCCCTGTTAATGGTGTCATTATGGGATGGCAAGAGGTTTTACCTATGATGAGCGTGGGCTCCAAGTGGCGTGTTACTATCCCGTACCAACATGCTTATGGAGAGCAAGGTGCAGGACAGATGATAGAGCCATATAGCACTCTTATCTTTGATATTGAGTTATTAGGCATAGAAAAGTGATAAAAACATACATACTAAAATTTTAAATATTAAGGTAATGAAAAAATTAATGACAGTGATGTGTGTAGCATCAGCTTTTGCATTCTCCCTTACATCATGTAATAAGGGTGGAATTGATTCAAGTAAAGCTACACTCTCTAATTCAGCTGATAGTGCTGCGTATGCCTTAGGCGTTACTAATGGTTCTGGTCTGAAAATGAACTTTGAGAATAGTCCCGAAGAAGTGGATATCGATATGTTCTTGAAGGGCTTCAATGAGGGCATGAAAGGTAAGATGGAGGACATCTATATTTATGGTGCTCAGGTGGGTAGTCAGTTTAAGTCAGGGCTTGAAAAGTTCCCTGGAGGCAAGCTGGATTATGCATTGGTAGCCAAGGGTTTAGTGCACGCACTTAAGGATGCTGATGTCCAAATGACTAGTGAAGAAGCTAATGAATTCATTAGTGCTTATGTTCAGAAAGCAGAGCAAGAAGAGGTTGCTGACCTTGTAAAGGCTGATGAAGAATATATTGAAAAGCTTAAGGCAGATCCAGAGGTTAAGGTCACTGAGAGCGGATTGATGTATAAGATTACAGAACTAGGTGATGGCGAAAAGCCAACTGCTGAGGATACTGTAGTATGTCATTACGAAGGTTCACAGGTTAATGGCGAAGTCTTTGATTCATCATACGAACGCGACGAGCCAGCTACATTCCCACTTAATGGTGTGATCAAAGGATGGACTGAAGGTTTCCAATTGATGCCAGTTGGTTCTAAGTTTACGCTATATATACCAGGCGAATTAGCTTATGGTCCACGTAATGCCCAAAGTAGTCGACCATCAGGTCTTTTGATTTTCAAATGTGAGTTACTTGAGATCAAGAAGGCTTCTGAAAGCAAGTAAGTTCTATTAAACTAGATAAACGAGAGAGCTCTCCAGAACAGGATTAATCCTGTTCTGGAGAGCTTCTTTATTTCCTACCTATCTGTAGGTGAATCTTAGAGTATTACTAGCTCATGTATGACTTTAATTAATTCCTATTTTGCTATTACAAAATATGTCGTTTCAATATGTTAATTGTTGAAAATTAGAAAATCATATGTAAACAATTACTTCTGAATGATATGAGCAATATGATTAGCGTTTCAGGAATAACAAGACACAAAATATTATATTTGCTACATTAAAATGATTTGTTAAATCTTGCGATGTATTTATAATTATGACACGATTAGAAAATAGACTCAGGCAATTTACAGAATATGGACTAACAGAAGAAGAGAGGCAAGTTGTTTTAAGTGGAAAAGAACCTCCTATTTCGTTTGTTGAAATCGCAAAGGAAATTCTGGATGGATGTTTCCTTATTGAGTCTAAGGGTGCAAGTGTCAAAATTATACCTACGATTGTAGAAATGTATTATCACGAAGAAAATGATTCCATAAAAGACCATATTGTATATCATCGTAATAATGAAAAATTTACATCACGTCCTTGCTTCAATTTGGGTATGTTGCACAGTCACAATTCAGGAATTGACATTGCATTTGAGTTTAATGGGTCACAAGGGGTTTGTCGAGCATCAGCTTTAATACGTGCTTTTCGTATAGTCGATGGGAGCTGTAATGAAAGCCTAGAAATAAAGACTCCTGATAATCGATCAACATATTTTATAAAAGCACTTTTAGGGCAGTTCTCAATCTTTGATGGTTATCAGATAAGATGGTCTGATACCGAACGTCATTCATCAACAGCTGATGTTTCTTTTTCTAAACGCATTGGAATGGATAAAAGGAATAGTAGTAGTGAAGAAGTATTTGAAGCCCAAAGACTATGGAATTTTAGATTAATGATGAATGACCGTAATACAAATATAGTCTTCGTATCTGAATGGCTAGCGGATTCCAAACATGGGCATCCAGTTTTCTTTAGAGAATTAATAAAAGCGTTTAAGGAGAATGGTGTTAGTTATGACACATTATCTAAGAAAGATACAAATGATTATTGGGTGAGGGATTTTATGCCAATACAATTGTCTGATGGCGAATTTTTAAAATATAAATACGAGCCTGATTATCTAATAGGAAAATATAAGGATACCATATCTAAGTGCTATAAAGCCTGTGCTACATTGCAATTAAAATGCAGAGAGACCAGCATAAAAATGGAAGGAGGAAATGTGGTGATATGTGGTAACAAAATTGTGATGACGGATAAGGTCTTTACAGATAATGGCAAAGAGAAAAATGATAAAGAATTCATACTCGAGCTAGAGAGAGACTGTTGCACATTCGAGTTTAGACGTTTTTGACTGACTTTTTGCAGATTTTCGTCTTGTCTTTCTTGAAAAATCGCCTTGTTTTTTGATTATTCTCCTCTGTAAAAGCTCTAAATATGAGCTTTTACAGAGGATTTCTAGTACTTATCTCATAACAAGTGCTCCTCTTATAGAGGCTTCTTCATTTTTCAATAATGTATTGAGGTATAACTGGGGAGCTCTTTTGATGTTGTAGCAAATGGCTTCAAGTATATTTTGTGCATGCGTCTTAGCTAACCCTCGATATCGGCACCTCCCTCCGTGAAACCAGCGCCTGATACTTCCAAAAGTACGCTCAATTTTATTTCGATACTGGCTTATCTGTCGGTTGAATTCTTTATCTTTATCACTAAGTGGCTTCCCCTTTGTCGCTTTTCTCATTATCCCATCTTTGAGCCCGTGACCAGATAAATGTTCTCTATTGGCCTTGGAGGTGTACCCTTTATCGGCTAATACCATTACTCCTTTTTGAAGGGCTCCTTTCTCTATGAGAGTTGGAAATTCTGTGGTGTCTGAGACATTGGCAGATGTGGTGGTAAGGGTATGCACAAGTCCTTCACCGTCTGTCAAGACATGTTTCTTGTACCCATATCTAAACTTCTTACATTTTACCACCCAGCGAGCTTCAGTATCCACACCTAGTTTCGCGCTACCCACTTTTACTTGATAGCTCCGCTCTTCCTCTTTAGCTTCTTCGCTTCTGGTGTCCTCTCTATCCTCGGCGACTTCTATCTTGACAGAACCATCGGGGGCATATGGGCTATCAACTATACTTGCATCAACCAATGCTCCCGTCTCAATCTTCATAATCCCATGGCGTTGTAGCTGCTTATTGAGAAGGCTCAAAAGTTTATCCCACAAGCCTTTCTCTACAATCGCATTGCGAAAACGACAAATGGTGCTGTGATCGGGAGAGACGTGTTCCATATCAATGTCAAGAAACTTACCAAAGCTGATGGAGTCGTTAATACGTTCTTCAACGGCTCGGTCACTCAAATTATACCACGTCTCTAAAAGCAGGATCTTAAACATTAGGACTCCATCATAAGTAGGTTCGCCTTTCGCTTCAGCTCTCTTATTTAGCTTTTTATTTATGAGCGTTTGAAATGGTCTCCAATCAATGAGTTTGTCAATTTGCTCTAGAAACTCATTGCGTGCTCTAGAACTTCTCAATTCGGTAAACACCTCAGTAAATGAGGGTGCATTGTTGCTCGTTTGCTTGAATCCCATAACTATTGTCGCTATAAATCAATACTATATTCTCCCCTTAATTACACACTAAAGATACTAATAATCAATGATATACGCAATAATTTTAGCCGGTTTTTCGTGCAACATTCTCAGAGAAGGCTTTTGGTGGGCGAAAAGTCATAATTATACCATGGTCAAACCCCGGAACTAATGATGTTGATTCTAAAATAGATGTATATGGCCATGCTGATGGCTTTATCAGGTATGCTGGTGATAATCGCATATTAATGTCTGCACATCACATGCAAAACGAAGAGGAAGCATCAGCTATTAAAACTGTATTATCAAATAATGGGTTTGAAATCATCGAAATGGATTTTAGTCAAGTCCCTTTGGATAGTCTGAACTTTGATTTAAATTGGGCTTATATTAATTTCTTACAGGTTGGAGATAAGATTTTTATGCCATATTTCGATGGACTAAAAGAAAATGAGATAGCACGTCAGTATATACAAGATGCGTTTCCAGACAGCAAAATCATTCCTATCGAAATGAGTGATATTGCTCGGGAGGGTGGAGCTTTACATTGCTTGACGTGGAATATTAAAGAGTGAGCTACTTAATTATGTCTTATCATTGATATAAATAGATTATGACAGGATTGACGTTCGTTTTACGAGTTCTTATGTGAGGCTAAAAATAGATATGATGATCTATCCCCTGCTAGCTTTATGATCTATCTATGTATCATTGTGTTGATGTTTCATTTACTGGACTCAATATCTATCTTTTATGAAGGTTTTTACCAAAAAGCATTGGTTGGCTCATATCTTCACTTTTCTATCGAGATGGTTATTCATCTACATAAGTTAATAGGTGGGGGACGTCTTTGTTTAGCTTCAAATCTTCCTTTGCAATTAATTGGGTAGATAAAGCAGTTACTAGTAGGGCTGGATACTGTCGTTATATGTGAAAAGTATTTTGCCTAATTCTTTATGCTAAAAACAAATAAGAGCTTGGTAATTAGTAGAATTGATGCAATAAATCTGTATTGATATCCATTACTTTTTCCTAGATATCATAAAGTTGTATAATGATTTTTTATATAGAGTAGTAAGCCCGTGTAATCTAAATGTTTTATCCTTGGAGCTATCTCCATCTACGCCTATATTACTGGTACTTTTTTGTTATCTTTGCATTAGAAAACTGTACTCAGAGCATCCGTTGGTATGTCTCTGTAAACCAACAATAAATATTGATATGTTATTACATATGATGAAATCAAAGATCCACCGAGTAAAGGTTACTGATGCTAACCTTAACTACGTCGGTAGTATCACGATTGACGTGGATCTTATGGAAGCGGCTAATATCTTACCTAACGAAAAGGTACAAGTGGTCAATAATAATAACGGTGCTAGGATTGAGACCTACGTTATTGAAGGAGAACGTGGGTCAGGTACAATATGCCTTAACGGTGCGGCAGCACGTCATTTTCAATGCGATGATATAGTTCTTATTATTTCATACGCTATCATGGATGAAGATGAGGCCAAAAGTTTTACCCCAACCGTGATATTTCCTAATACAGATACTAACAAATTAGATAAATAAGAATAGACGATGGATCAATATAGAAAGATAGAAGAGGCGATGAGCGTTGCCTTAGCAGAGGCTTTGACACATCTATACGGAATAGAGTTCTCCGAGAAGACTTTCCTCTCACTATCCCCAACCAAGAAAGAGTTTGATGGACATTATACACTTGTAGTTTTTCCTTACCTCAAGCAGAGCCGTAAGTCACCAGAAGCTACAGCGGAAGAGGTGGGTCAATATGTCGTTGAGCATTATTCTCATTTGTTCAAAGCATATAATGTGGTCAAAGGTTTTTTGAATCTAGTACTGACAGAGGAGCTTTTCATCAATCAGCTACTTTCAATTTCTAAGCTGGATGACTATGGTAAAACAACCGTAGAAAGTGATGCCCCTCTCTATATGGTCGAATACTCTTCACCCAATACCAATAAACCACTTCACTTAGGGCATATCAGGAATAATCTGCTAGGGTATAGTATTTCGAAAATACTAGAGGCGAATGGCTATCGTGTGGTAAAGACCAATATCGTTAATGATAGAGGAATCCATATTTGTAAATCCATGCTAGCATGGCAAAAATGGGGCGATAATGTCACACCCCAAAGTGCTGGTAAGAAAGGGGATCATCTTATTGGTGACTTTTATGTTCTTTTCGACAAGCATTATAAGCAAGAATTACATGAGTTGCAGTCAAAGGGACTATCAGCAGAAGAGGCTGAAAAGCAAAGTACATTAATGAAGGAGGCGAGGGCTCTACTAAAAAAATGGGAGCAAGGTGATCCTGAGGTTATTCAGCTTTGGAAAACCATGAATGGCTGGGTATATGAGGGCTTTGATGAAACCTACAGGTTAATGGGTGTTGACTTTGATAAGATTTATTATGAAAGTGATACCTACTTGGTAGGTAAGAAGGAAGTCCTTAGAGGACTTGATGAAGGTCTCTTTGTTAAAGACCCAGATGGTTCGGTTTGGGCAGACCTGACAAGCGAAGGATATGATCGTAAGATACTTCTTCGTGCGGACGGCACCTCTGTATATATTACACAAGATATAGGTACTGCAAAACTACGCTTTGAGGATTATCCAATAGACCAAATGATTTATGTCGTGGGTAATGAACAGGACTACCACTTCCAAGTCTTGAGTATTATTCTAGATAAGCTTGGTTACTCTTTTGGTAAAGATCTTAAGCACTTTTCCTATGGTATGGTTGAATTACCACAGGGTAAGATGAAGAGTAGGGAAGGTACCGTCGTTGATGCCGATGATCTGATGGAGGAAATGATCTCTTCTGCTTACGAGCTGTCTTCTAGCCTTGGACACGTTGTAGAAATGGATGAAGAGGAGAGAAAAGATATGGCTAGGCGTGTAGGCTTAGGGGCACTTAAATATTTTCTACTAAAGGTAGAGCCTCGTAAGAACATGCTCTTTAATCCTGCTGAATCTATAGACTTTAATGGTAATACAGGTCCCTTTATTCAGTACACTTATGCACGTATTAAGAGTGTCATGAGAAAAGCAGAAAAGGCGAATGTAGAGATGATAAAGGACTTTGATGAAACCTTATCTATTTCAGACAAGGAAATGGCCCTTATCATGAGGCTCAATGATTTCCCTAATATTGTTAAGCAAGCTGGTAAAGATATGAACCCAGGACTATTAGCCAACTATGCATATGATCTAGGTAAGGAATATAATCAGTTCTACCATGATCATTCGATTTTGGGTGAAGATGTCAGCTCACCTGTTAAGGGCTTTAGACTACTCTTATCAGAGCAAACCTCTAAGGTTCTTTCTTCAGCGTTAGGGCTTTTGGGCATAGAGATGCCAGAGAGAATGTAACGATATGGACGAAAAGCAGAAAAAGATAGATGTCCGGTACTTAAGAATGGCTAAGATATGGGGCGAAAGCTCGTATTGTAAACGTCTTCAGGTCGGGGCTCTTATAGTCAAGGATAAAATGATTATCTCTGATGGATATAATGGTACTCCATCAGGCTTTGAGAATCTTTGTGAGGATGATGATAATAAGACCTTCCCATACGTACTGCATGCGGAAGCCAATGCTATCACTAAGGTAGCAGCATCCAATAACAATAGTAACGGTGCTACCATTTATGTAACCCATGCACCTTGCTTGGAGTGCTCTAAGTTAATCATACAAGCAGGAATCAAGCGTGTGGTGTATTCGATGACCTATAGGTTGACCGAAGGTATTGATTTGCTCCAAAGAGCAGGGATCAAAGTTGATTGTATCCCTATCGAAGTTGATGAATGATCAGGCTTAGGATTATCTACTGTATAATATGAAAAAAAATCTCACTACCATATCTATTATAGTCCTACTAATACTTATGGCACTATTAGGAGGATGGTATTTGGGACGTAGATCTACAAAAGTAAATTTACAGAGGTCTGTTACCCCTTTTGATAAGCTAAAGGCAACAGTTCAGCTTATCGAAGATAACTATGTTGATACCGTAGATGTTAATGATCTCGTCTTGGAGCTAATCCCAACTCTAATGAGCGAATTAGATCCGCACTCCACATATCTGACAGCTGAACAGAAGCTGAAAGAAAAAGAAAATCTAGAGGGCTTCTTTTATGGTATCGGAGTGACATTTAATGTCATCAAAGATACTGCTATTATTGTGAGTGTTATACCTAATGGTCCCTCTGACCTAGCTGGCCTAAAAGCTGGTGATCGTATTATATCCATCAATAAACAACCGATAGCTGGAGCTCATAAAATTTCAGCGGACTCTGTTAGATCTCTCCTCAAAGGAGATAAGGGCAGTTTGGTAAGATTGGGTATTCATTCATATAACTCTACTACAGAAAAACATGTAAGTGTCAAGCGAGGAGTTGTAAATATGCCTCAGATAGATGCGGCTTTTATGATTAATGATACCCTTGGATATATCCGCATACCTAATTTTGCGATGAATACTCATAATGACTTTATGCAGGAGATTGCAAAGCTAGAGTCTGATGGTATGAAAGGCTTAGTCTTGGACCTCAGAGATAATCCAGGCGGATTATTACAGCCAGCACTATTGATATCCAATGAGATTTTGCCAGCACAAAGTCTAATCATATATACTGAGGGTGCTCATCAAGAGCGTCGTGATGTCTTGAGTGATGGTACTGGACGGTTACAAAATCTACCGATTTACGTCCTTGTAAATGAGCTCTCTGCCTCATCATCTGAGATAGTCACGGGATCACTGCAAGATAATGATGCTGCTATCGTAATAGGTCGCAGGAGCTTTGGTAAAGGTTTAGTACAGAAGTCATTTGAATACTATGATGGCTCTTCTGTCCATCTTACGATAGCTCGCTATCACACCGCATCGGGGCGTTCATTACAGCGTGATTATAAGATGGGGGGCGATGAAGAGTATTCAAATGATTGGCTCACAAGATATAGTAGAGGTGAGATGTTCCATGCGGATAGTATCAAGATAAACCCTGATCAACTCTTCAAGACCATTGGAGGACGAACCGTGTATGGAGGCGGTGGGATCACGCCAGATATCTTTATACCTAGAGATACTAATGGTATTACTTCATATTATGTGGAAGTGCTCAATAAGGGTCTTGTTCACCAATTTGCCTTTGAGTATGCTGATCGATATCGAAACATCCTAAAGAAATTAGGGACTGCAGAAAAATGCTATTCATTTCTTACACATCAAGGATTAGTATGGCAGTTGGCTGAGTATGCCAATAAAAAAGGTGTCAGACCCAAGAACTATTTGATCTATTTATCCCAAGATCAGCTGAATAATATTCTCTATCCATTAGTTATAGATTATATCTATGGAGCTGACTCATCATGGATGGTTCGCGGATATAGCGATCCTATGGTCCTGAAGGCTGTTCAGCTATTTGGAGATGGCATCACAAAGCCAGAGTTTATTCCACAAGAGAAGTTACTTCTGCCTGATTCATTGATTACAAATATACCCGATAGTTTATAACCAATATTTATCAATAATATGCTCACAAAAAAAGAGGTTCGCTCAGAGGTAAAAGAGCTAAAGAAATGTCTTTCCGAGAGCCAAATGAAGGAAAAATCTACATGGATATGTGAGAAGATTTTTGAAATGGTCAAATATAGAGAGCCTTCAATTATCTCTCTCTTTTTAAGTATGCCAGATGAAGTAAGAACTGGTCACCTTATCGATTTATTATGGGCCCAAGGTAAGCATGAAGTCGTTGTTCCTAGAGTAGAGGATAAGACCACAATGTGCTTCTATACCCACTTACCTAATAAGGAGCTAAAGTGTTCAAATTATGGCATTCTCGAACCAATAGATGCTCCATCAGCTGAGCGTATTCCACAAATAATGATTGTGCCCGGAGTGGCCTTTGATTTAGAAGGAGGGCGAGTAGGGTATGGTCGCGGTTACTATGATAGGTTCTTTGCCAAGCATAAGGATGTGATTACCGATCGTATCGCTATTTGCTATGATCTCCAAATTCTAGATAAAGTCCCTATGGATGAATACGATCAGAGGATGCACAGTATAGTAACCGAGGAACGGGTTATTCACATTTAGTCAATGGTTGGACGAAGAACCAAGTACTATTTCTAAGTTTTTGATTTCATACTCCCGCATGAAAGACGAGAGGTGATTAGTAATCATAGATCGTTGTCGGCGAACATAATTGAGTAATACACTGGAGGGGCATTGAATAGTCAATGTCCCTTCATTTGTTATCATGAACTCAATATCAATCTTCTTTAGTCTAGGGTCAGGAATCTTATCCCAAGTCATTTTAAGAGCCTGATGCTTCTTGATCATACTGAGGAGATCAAGTTCATCTCGTTTTTCACCCAAAAGTTTACCTATATGATCTGACGTATATTTACGCATCCCTTCATATCTTTACTTGGTGGTCATGAAATTCCCATTTTCAGCATGAAATATACTGTAAGACTTATTCTCTAGTCGTTGAAGGATCTGATCAAGATAATTACGGTTAGTATCTGTCATAAAGATTTGACCAAAATCTGCTCCAGAAACCAATTGCACGATTCTATCCACCCTACGCTCATCTAGTTTATCAAAGACATCATCAAGGATTAGGATAGGGTAGTTATTAGGATGTAATAGTCGGAGTAACTCGTACTGTGCAAATTTAAGAGCTACCATAAACGTTTTATTCTGACCCTGAGAGCCAATCTTTCTGATTAAGACCCCATCAATCAACATCTCTAAGTCATCCCTATGTGGTCCGATAGAAGTATAACCAAGGGCCAGATCTTTTTGTAACCCATTTTCCCAAGCTTGTACAAAATCATTTGCAAGGAACGAACTCCCCTCCAAGGACGGAGCATACCCAAGCATCACAGGCTCGTTAGAATCCGATATGAAATGATAATACTTAAGGAATAGGGGAGAGATTCTATCCAGCCAATCTACTCTATACTTCATGATAATTTCAGCCTGCTCTGCTAGCTGATGATTAAGGATAGAAAGCAATCCTAGATCCATGCCAAAGTTGATCTTAAGCATCGCATTACGCTGCTCTAGAAGCCCCTTGTACGCCTGAGCTGCATTCATGTATGCTCTTGATTCCTGACAGATTATTTGATCCATAAAGCTTCTCCGCTCTATACTCCCCCCCCTGATGAGATCTATATCACTTGGGGCAATCATGACGAGAGGAAATATGCCGATGTGATCGGACATCTTGGCATACTCCTTTTTATTTCTCTTCAAAACCTTACTCTTACCAAGCTTCATACCAATGTATAGATGCTCTTTTTTCTCAAACATTTCGTATTCGGCATCCACGACAGCTAACTCAGCTCCATGACGAATAAGCATCGATTCCGGTAGGTATTGATTAGTACGAGTAAAGGAAAGGTAATAGATACTTTCAAGCAGATTAGTCTTACCCATCCCATTTGATCCGATAATACAATTTAGTTTATCGGAGAATTGAAGTGTTGTAGCCTCAATGTTTTTAAAGTTGGTAAGTGACAACTGCTTTAGTATCATTGTATTATATTTGGTTTAATTGGGATTGTTATATTTGTCCCAAAAGAGCAGAAATATTTTCTGTGAATAGCTTAACGGACATCGCCATCAAGATGACGCCAAAGAACTTCCTCAGGACATACACTCCTCCAGCTCCTACAATCCTCTCTACAACGTCAATTTTTGCCAAAACTAGCCAGACAACAAACATGTTAAGTAATGTTGCTAATATGATATTAATCATATAGTATTGTGCCTGAAAAGATAGTAGAGTAGTGAATGATGCAGCTCCAGCTATCAAAGGAAATACTAGAGGTACAAGCGTCCCCGCACCTGCAGGACTGTCATTTTTGAAAAACTCAATGCCAAAAATCATCTCAAAGGCGAGTAAGAATAAAATGATAGCACCCGCTGCTGCAAAACTCTTCACATCGATACTAAGGAAAGATAGTAACCACTCTCCAAAGAATAGAAATCCGACGAGGATGACGGATGAAATAAAAAATGTTTTGAAAGGTTCTATTTTCTGCCCTCTATTCCTGAGACTAATGATAATTGGTATAGCTCCAATTATATCAATTACGGCAAATAGTACCATGAAGACGCTTGCAATCTCTGTCGTATCGATTTGTTGTAAAAGTTCATTCATAACCTAATAGAATTAATAATATCCTTGTCTCTCGTAAAAATGATAAAAATATCCGTCTAAATCTTCTTTCTTGGGTGCAAAGTTACTTATTTTTTTACAGACTTTTTGCCGTTAAATATTAGCTAATAGTAGAACGCATGAGTAAATGTTCTCAGTACAACATAAACATCAAATAGACAACTTATCGTCTCAAGGAGATATCGGAATCTGCATAAATGGAGAGAGGGGTACTGAATTACATAATTCTGATAAGAAGATTCATCACGAAATGAAAGTATGCAATTGTAAAATAAGCTCTATTTAGCTCGGAAATTCTTCCAATAGGAAACGTAAATGTTTCTTATGAGAAGAAGAATTGTTTTTCATATGAAAGATTTCTTTATTATATAACTAAAAATTGTACTGATTTTATCCCTCAAAAATGATATTCATGATTTCGTTTTAACACACCTAGATTATCTATTTTGTGTTAGTGATTTATAAATCATATAATAGCCTTTGGATAGGCTTTTTTAAAATAATAGCTTGCAAATTGAAAGCAAATTTCATAAACTGAGATAAAAATGATTTATTAGTTGGATAACGATATTGGCTTAATTTGTGTAATGTGAATTATTGGGGATTCAAGAATTAATTATGCAGAAAAAAGTTAAATGAAGTGTAGCTATAATCTTTATCTTTGGGTATCTTTGTGAAGATATAATAGGGAAAAGTGAGAAATTATGGCCAAGAATAAACTTGCTAAATTTGCCGATCTTGATAAGTTAGATATTGTGTTACAGTACCCATATTCAGTATTAAAGTCTGAAGATGGATTTCCTTACAAAGGACACTGGAACGAAGATGTATTTATGAACACTAATCCGATCGTCATAGAACTGGGCTGCGGTAGGGGTGAGTACACCCTTGGCATGGCTCGGAAGTATCCACATGTTAATTTCATAGGAATTGACATCAAGGGGAATAGGATATGGAATGGTGCGATGAAAGCCGAAGATGAGCAATTACCAAATGTTCGATTTTTAAGAACAGAGATAGAGTTCTTACCACACTTTTTTGGTCCTGAAGAAGTGTCTGAGATCTGGTTGACTTTTCCGGATCCACAGATGAAAAAGACTAGAAAAAGACTCACAAGTACACGCTTTTTGATTAGTTATTGTGAGATACTGGGTGGAGATAAGATCTTGAATCTTAAGAGTGATAGCTCGTTTCTCTATTTATATACAAAGGCGGTAGCTGATGCAAATCACCTTACGATACTTGAGGATTATCAAGATGTATATAAGGAGGTGGAAAGAGGGAGTGACCTGAGGCAAATTCAAACATATTACGAACGACAGTGGTTGGCACGAGGTCTTGATATCAAATACTTGCGGATTTCGCTTGCAGATTTGCCTGACCGTTGGGTGGAGCCAGATATTGATATTCCTTATGACACCTATCGGAGTTACGGTAGGAATCAAAGAAGTGAGTTGAACATATGATATGTATTTTATAAATCCAATATAATGAGCAAAATAGAAATTCAAGAAATAATAGATGCGTTAAAGACGGTACGATATCCTGGCGAAGAGGGGAATATTGTATCGAATGGAATGGTGCAAAATGATATTGTTATCGATGGCAATAAAGTGTCATTTTCTATTCGTTTTAAAAAGGCTAAAGATCCACTTCACAAGTCGGTTATTAAGGCGGCTGAGAGTGCTATCCTTACCTTTGTTTCGGATGAGATCGATATACAGGGTAATATCACCCCAATCTTTCCAGATCCAGTACCTTCCAAAAATACATCTGTATTACCTAAGGTTAAGAATATAATAGCTGTAAGTAGCGGTAAGGGTGGAGTAGGCAAGAGTACGGTTACGGCTAACCTTGCTGTAGCTCTCTCTCAAATGGGGTATAAAGTAGGGCTATTAGATGCCGATATCTTTGGTCCGTCTATGCCTAGAATGCTTAACCTCGAGGATGCACAGCCAGAGGTCGTTTCTATTGATGGTCATGACTATATCCAGCCTGCTGAGAATTATGGAGTAAAGATGCTCTCCATAGGTTTTTTTGTACAAAAAGATAGTGCTATTGTATGGCGTGGATCTATGGCATCAAATGCACTTGGTCAGTTAATCACAGAGGGTAATTGGGGTGAGTTAGATTATCTATTATTGGATTTGCCTCCGGGCACCTCTGATATTCACCTAACAATTATACAGACGGTTGGCCTTACTGGAGCGATAGTAGTAACGACACCTCAGAACGTTGCCCTAGACGATGCACGAAAGGGGATAAGTATGTTTAGGGATGATAAGATTAATGTCCCTATTCTGGGTATTGTCGAGAATATGTCGTGGTTTACTCCAGCTGAGTTACCACAGAATAAGTATTATATCTTTGGTGAAGAGGGCGGTAAAAAGTTGGCAGAAGAGCTGAATGTTCCACTATTGGGACAACTTCCATTGGTTCAGAGTGTTCGGGAGTCTGCAGATAAGGGGGCTCCGATAGCACTTAATGATGAGACCATCATGGGATTGTCATTTAGGAAACTTGCTGAGAATGTAATCTCAGCTGTAGATAAGAGAAATCAACAGCTCCCACCTACAAAAAAGGTGGAAGTGACCGAGAGATAAACAATTATAATTATCAAATTGACACATATATACATAAAGTATGACACAGTCTGTCTCAACTGAGAAAAGTAACCCTTTGAGAGAGTTTTACACGTGGTTAATGAGTGTAAACCCCTCGGTATTCCTGTTTTTGGCTGCTATTCTAGCAATCATTTTTGCAAATACAGGACTAAAAGAATTGTATGATAATATTCTTAATGCCCCTGTAACATTAGAGGTTTGGGGATATTCTTTCTTCAAGATTGCTGGCCGTCCGATGACCGCTGCTGAGTTTATTAATGATGCATTGATGGCTATTTTCTTCTTCTCTGTCGGATTAGAGATTAAGCGAGAAATGACCATTGGTTCATTATCAAGTTTTAAGAAAGCCTTATTGCCTGTAGTCGCTGCATTCGGTGGGATCATCGTACCGGTATTGGTTTTCCTATCCATTTGCCATACTGAGCCAGTAATGCGTGGTATGGCTATTCCGATGGCAACAGATATTGCTTTTGCCTTGGCCGTCTTAGGTTTGCTTGGGAAGAGAGTACCCGCAACACTAAAGATTTTCCTCATGGCTTTGGCCGTAGTGGATGATATCGTCGGTATCTTGGTTATCGCTATTTTTTATTCATCTGGAATCAATGTAGTGCCATTAGTCTTAGGATTAAGTTTCGTCTTAATCGCTTATATACTGGGGCAGAAAGGTGTTGTTCGTTCAGGGATTTATTACTTTATATTCTTTATAGTGTGGTCTCTATTCTTACACTCTGGAATTCACACTACCATTGCTGGTGTATTATTAGCTCTTAGTATTCCATATAAACCAACTATTCGACCACGAGACCTAAGAGAAGATCTGAAGTTATTGACAGAACGTGTGGAGATTGCATGTGAGCCAGATCATGTGGTTAGGGATTTCCTTAGTGACGATGAGATAGAGGAGATACTTAGAACGGAAAGGAGACTCCTCAGATCAATTAGCCCAGTTCAGATCATGGAGCAGCAAACAAATGCGTTCGTTAACTATGTGGTTCTTCCACTATTTGCATTTGCTAATGCTGGTGTAGCGTTAGGTGGTGTCTCTGCCAGTGAATTATTTGGTCTGCCGTTGGCGATTTTCTTGGGCCTATTTGTAGGAAAGACTATTGGTATTTTCGGCTTTACCTGCCTTTTCTCAAAGCTTAAGCTTATTCATCTATCTCCTGGGATTACTAAGTGGAATCTCTTTGGGGTGTCAATCTTTGGAGGAATCGGGTTTACGGTCTCCTTATTCATTGCAACTTTAGCATATTCTGGCTTAGGAGAAACTGGTGAAATTCTTTTAAATGAAGCAAAACTAGGTATATTTGCAGGTACGATCGTTTCGGGAATAGTGGGTGTACTCGTTCTTTCAACCATTTTGAAGAAAGAGAAAAAGCACAATAAGGGTGCATATAGTAAGGAGTACATTGATTATATGAAGACAGCTGTGATTGATGATTAAGGAATCAATATAGGAAATGTGTATCGTACCCGCTAGATTGTATAGTCTAGCGGGTACGTGCTTAAAGGAAATTGAATAACAGAGATGAAATTAGAGAAAATATTAGCAGTACGCTTTCTCTATCAAGAGGAAAGTAACACGACGCGACGTAAGAAGAGATTACGTCCTGTGGTTAGGATCTCCACTATTGGAATAGGATTAGGGGTCATGCTTATCCTCCTTTCATTATTCATTGTTCATGGCTTTAAGCAAGAGATCCAAAGTAAGATTAATGGCTTTAGTGGCACCGTTAGGATTTCAAACCCTGATAACGTTTTTAATCAATATTATCTACCATTGTCTATTTCCGATGAACTGCTTTCTCAGATTAGTGTGGCATCATCGGATATCGACCCAAAAGCTCTCGTCAATACCTTCATAGATGAAATGTCTCTTATCCGAGTGGACTCTGCCTATAAGGCTGTTTTGATGCATGGACTAGATGCTAATTACGATGCTTTTTTTTTTCAATCTTACCTTAAGGAAGGACGCTTGCCCAATTTTTCTGGAGAAGTGACAGACGAGGTAATGATATCAAAGAAAATAGCTGATCACTTGAATATAAAATGTGGTGACACATTTGTTAGCTCTTTTCTCCTAGATAATCGTATGAAAGTTAGGAAGTTTACTGTCGTAGGGCTCTTTGAGACTGGCTTTGATGATTATGATGGAAATATCTCAATCGTTGATCAACGTGTACTAAGGCAGGTTAAGGACTGGTCAGATGATGAGGTTAGTGGCATTACTATTACGCTTAGTAAAACAGATGCAAGTGGGGAGGTCTATGATAAGTTATATCCCGTGCTTGCGGATAGAAATATAGCTAATAAGTCTGAGAGGTATGCTATGTTTACTGTAGAGGAGTTGAATTATAGTATATTCGGATGGCTCAACCTATTGGATGCAAATGTATTGCTGATATTAGGTCTGATGATCGCAGTTGCTGGGATGACTATTATTACAGGTGTGGTGGTACTCATTCTGGAGAAGGTTAGAGCTATTGCTACTCTGAAGGCTCTAGGTCAGAGAAATTCCTCTTTGCGAAAGGTCTTTATACTAATGGCATCTACAATTCTATTTAAGGGAATAATATGGGGGAATGCTTTAGCTCTATCTATTGCCTTTATTCAGAAATATTGGCAGCCTATTACGCTTGATCCTTCTCAGTACTACATGACTCATGTCCCTATTGTTATCGACGTAAAAGTTTTATTGCTGATCAATATTTTGGTGTTCTTGCTAGTCTTTCTATTTATATTGATCCCAACCTCTATTATTTCCAATATCAAACCATCAAAATCTCTTCGTTTTGAGTAGTTGTCAAGAGACATCATGCCTGACTATAGGGGATTTCCAAGTGCATGTGACTAGAAAGAATATCAAAGGGTTGTACTTGAGGGTATTACCACCAGAGGGGAGAGTTGTTATTTCCGCTCCTTTGGGATGTGGTGATGAGTATATTAGTCGTTTTGTATTGACTAAACAGGACTTTGTCCAACGTGCGATTAATAGAATCATTGAAAAAAGTGGTTATCCTCTGGAATATGTTGATGGTGAGCTTTTGCCTTTTCTGGGTGAACATTATGTACTGCAAATAAATGAGGAAGTTAGAAAGCGACCAAACGTTTATCTTAAGGGTAACTCTATGATTCTTGAAATTACTGATAATAGTAGTAGGGAAGATAGAGAACGTGCCATATATGATTATTATTGCGAAAGACTTAAGAATGAACTAGACCCATTGATAACTAAATGGGAAGGAATATGGGGTGTGAAAATATCTGGGTATGCTTTTAGAAAACAAAAAACTATATGGGGCAGCTGTAACAGACGCACTCGGCACATATCATTTAATATCGAATTAATTAAATATCCATTGGGATGTATTGAATACATTGTTGCACAAGAGCTTTTGCATATTCTTATCCCAGGGCATGGATCAGATTTTAAGTCAGCAATGAATGAAAAGCTACCAATATGGCGAGATCTGAATGCAAGGTTGAAAATGAACCCTGTACAGACTGAACTTTAGGTGATTTCTCTAATCGGAGAATGTGTATTTTTGAGCAAAAATAGGTATCTTTGAGGAAGTAAATTACAAACGAGAGAGGCGACTATAAGGCCTCTCTCGTATTAAAAATAAGATTTATATAATAATGCAAGACGATTTTCAGAGTAACGACAAGATCATCGAGGTGAACTTGGAGGAACAGATGAAGTCTGCGTACATCGACTATGCTATGTCGGTCATCGTAAGTCGTGCCCTGCCAGATGTAAGGGACGGCTTTAAGCCTGTACACAGACGAATCCTATATGGGATGAATGAACTGGGAAATACGCCAGACAAAGCTTATAAAAAATGTGCTCGTACCGTAGGTGATGTAATGGGTAAGTACCACCCTCATGGTGATAGCTCTATATATATGGCCTTAGTAAGGTTGGCACAAGATTGGTCCATGCGTTATACTTTGGTAGATCCTCACGGAAACTTTGGCTCCATTGATGGGGATGGACCTGCTGCTATGAGGTATACCGAGAGTCGCTTAGCACCTCTAGCGATGGAGATGTTAGCAGATATTAATAAGGAGACCGTGGATATGGTGCCTAACTACGATGACTCTAATAGTGAGCCTAGTGTTTTGCCATCAAGAATTCCAAACCTCTTAGTTAATGGTGCCTCAGGTATAGCCGTTGGGATGGCTACTAATATGGCCCCTCATAATTTGACAGAAGTTCTAAATGGTACTCTTGCCTACATCGATAAGAGAGGAGAGATTACCATTGAGGAGCTTATGACTTACGTTAAGGCTCCTGACTTCCCAACAGGTGGTACCATCTATGGTTACCAAGGAGTAAAAGATGCCTTTACTACAGGTAGAGGTAGAATCGTCATTCGTGGTAAGGCTGAGATAGAGGTGGAGGGTCAGCATGAGCAGATCATCATCACCGAAATTCCTTATGGAGTTGTTAAGAAAGATCTTGTTAAGTCTATTGCGGAGTTGGCTACGGTCAAGAAAATTGAAGGAATCAGCAACGTACAAGATGAGAGTAGTGGCAAACAAGGTATGCGTATCGTGATTGATATCAAACGCGATGCGAATGCAGGGGTTGTCCTAAATAAACTATATAGATACACAACACTAGAGAGCTCCTTTAGTGTAAATAATATTGCTCTTGTTGATGGACGTCCTCGACTGCTTAACCTAAAGGACTTGATCGGAGAGTTTGTAAAGCATAGGCATGAAGTTGTCACTCGTCGTACTCAGTATGACCTGCGAAAAGCTGAAGAACGACTACACATACTTGAAGGTCGTATAATAGCGGCTGATAACATCGATGAGGTAATCGCAATTATTAAAGCTTCTCAGAAACAAACAGAAGCAATGGAGCGTCTGATAGAGCGTTTTGATCTTTCTCAAATTCAAGCTAGATCTATCGTGGAAATGCGTCTAGGTCAGCTTACTGGCATGGAGCTTGATAAACTACATGCTGAGTATGAAGAGGTTCAAGGTAAGGTTAAATATTACAAGGAAATTCTATCAAACGAGGATCTCCTCTATTCTATCATTAGTGATGAGCTGAAGGCTATTATCGAGAAATATGGCGACGAGCGTAAGAGCGATATCGTATATGCTACTGCCGATATGAATCCTGAGGATTTTTATGCTGATGATGATATGGTTATTACCATTTCACACTTCGGATATATTAAGCGTACTCCTCTAGCAGCCTTTAGAGCTCAAGGTAGAGGTGGCGTAGGTGCAAAGGGATCTGATACGAGAGATGATGATTTCGTGGAATATATCTATGCAGCATCAATGCACGCTACTTTACTCTTCTTTACTGAATTGGGTAGATGTTATTGGTTGAGAGTCTTTGAGATTCCAGAAGGAGC
Organism: Porphyromonadaceae bacterium W3.11; assembly: GCA_030434245.1. Lineage (NCBI taxonomy): Bacteria > Pseudomonadati > Bacteroidota > Bacteroidia > Bacteroidales > Porphyromonadaceae > Porphyromonadaceae bacterium W3.11. The sequence goes on along the minus strand of JAUISX010000001.1, from coordinate 107,290 downwards.
TAGGAACTCTAAGGGTAGGGCCATCCAGAACTTACTTAATATCGATACCGATAATAGAGTTACAGCCGTCATAAGAATAAAGAATCTGACTACTGATGAAGACTTTGTACAAAGCCACTATCTGACCTTCTTTACTAAAGATGGAACGGTTAGGAAGTCAAGATTGAAAGACTTCTCTAGGCCTCGTAGTAACGGTATCATTGCTATTAACCTAAAGGATGATGACAAGGTTGTTAGTGTGAGACTATCTAACGGTAAATGTGATTTTGTAATCGGGACACGCATGGGTAGAGCCATTCGATTCCATGAAAGCGATCTGAGGTCTATGGGACGCTCTTCTACCGGTGTAAGAGGTATTCGCTTGCAAAACAATGATGATGAGGTTATTGGGGCAATCTGTATTAAGGATTCGGAGGCTGAAACTGTCTTAGTCATCTCAAAGAATGGATATGGCAAACGATCAGATATAGAGGATTATCCTGTCCGCCATAGAGGTGGTAAGGGTGTAATTACTCTAAAGATCACAGAGAAGACTGGAGAGCTCATCTCGCTTCACAATGTTACTGATGAGCATGATATTATGATTATCAATAAGAGTGGAGTGGTTATTCGTACCAGTATGTCTGATATTTCAGTCTTAGGCCGTAATACACAGGGTGTAAAACTGATTGACCTTGACAAAAGAGGTGATGAGATTGCTAGCACATGCCGTGTTTTATCTGATGAAGAGGAGCCTGAGGTAGAGGATATTGACGAAGGTGTTATAGAGGCAGATGAGGATGGAGTCATTGATTTCGAAGGTGAGGAGGAGACTGATCTCGACGAGTAATAGCCAATGTAATATTAAACCTGATGTGTCTGTACACATCATATTAGTACCAATCTCTTTAATATAATGCTAAATCAAATTTAATTATTAAATTTGGAGCATTGAAGCTAATTAAACGAGAATAATAATAATCAAACCAAAGAGTGAAAGATATGAAAAAAGGAATTATTTTAATAGCACTTAGCTTTCTAATGGCATTTCCTGCAATGGGACAGCAAAAACTTGTGAAGTCTGTCGAACGCATGGTAAAAAAAGATAAGGCCGACTTAGTAGAGGCTCGTAAATTAATTGAACCAGCTCTCACAAACGAAGAAACAGCTAATGACCCATACGCATGGTATGTAGCAGGTCTTGTAGAAGAGAAAGCTGTGGAGAAAGATTATCTAGCTATGCAGCTAGGCCAAGAAATCAAAGAGGATGTATTCTATAATAACTTGATGAACATGGTTAAGTTTTATAGAAAGACAAACGAACTTGATTCACGTAATAAGTTCGAAAAGAAAATCTCTGGTCCTCTTTCTACATACTATCAACTACTCGTTAATGGTGGTGCCACCTTCCTTGATGATGGAAAGTTTAAAGAGGCTAACGAGTATTTTCAAGCATTCTTGGATGTAAAGAAGATGGAAATGTTCAAAGATAGTCCTGTATCTCAAAGTGATTCTTTAAGTATGCAGATTGGCTTCTTTAATGCTTATGCTGCATCACAAATTGAAGATAATGCAGAAAATGCTATTAAGGCATTTGAGAGTATTAAAGATATAGAGTATCGTCAGAATGATGTATATCAGTTGCTATCCCTTCAATATTATAATGCTAAGGACAATGAGAACTTTATTAAGACTCTTAAGGACGGTGCCGCACTATTCCCAGAAGAATCTTTTTATGTGAATAATATCATTGATGCTTACATTAAGCAAAATCAGCTAGATGAAGCTAAGAGCTACTTAGACATAGCTATTAGCGAACATCCGGACAATGCTCAATTGTATTATACATATGGATTTTTATATGAGAATGGTTATCAAGACACTGACAAGGCAATTGAATACTATACAAAGGCCACTGAGATAGATCCAACTTATGCACAAGGCTTCTTTGGTATTGGTAGATGTCACTTTAACGCTGGACACGCATTAATTAATAACGTGGACCTTTCTGACCAAGAGAAATATAAAGAAGCTACAGTGAAGAGTGAAAAGCTATTCAAACAATCAATCCCATTCTTTGAGAAAGCGATTGAATTAGAGCCTGATAATCAAGATTTCCTAAGAGCTCTTAGCAATTGCTACTATGTGCTTGGTATGGAGGAAGAGCGTGCTAAAATCGAAGATAAACTAAGCACAATGTAATAAGTTATTCATTGTAGTTATTAGCTACAACATATGTTATTAAAAGAGGGTGTGTCAAAACCTAGTTTTGATGCATCCTCAATTTTTTTGATAGGGTGTGTCCTAAGCAGCTACGAGATGTTTTAGAATTTGGTTTTCCTCTAAAAGTAGGTTGTTAGTGACTAAAAATGGATGATTTGGGCAAGAATGAGGTGTATTATCCATGTTTTTTGGGTTTTTCGCCATCATAGAGCATAGTTTCTTGACATTGAATGCTATGGCAAAGAAGGCAAAGTCCATAGTGACCTTGTCTTGACCGAAGTGTCGAAAGCGTTTGTAGCTCATATTGTATTTCATTTGACCGAATACTGATTCTGGCTCTACACATCGTCGTCCTCGATGTCTTAGTCCTTCTTCGGAGGTAAGGAGTTGGTTTGCTTTCTTTTTGTACTCATTGAGTCTGTGATTGACCTCTATGATTCGATTGCCTTTTGCCTTAAAACATAGTCCTCTGAGTGGACATCCTTTGCACCTCGCAGCCTTATATCTCGCACTCTCAGTAGTGTATCCGCTTGCTGTCTTGCCTCTCTTTGTCCCGATACGCCTCATCCTTTGTCCCATCGGGCAGACATAGTAATCTCCTTCTTTGCTGTAGTATAGCGATGAGGGCTGAAATGGGTCGGGCTTATAGCGAGGACGATGCTCAATATGGAAGCGATTGTATTTGACAAAGGGTGTTGTACCAGACTCTTCCATAAAACGATAGTTCTCTTCCGAGCCATAGCCAGAGTCGGCTACAACAGTAGAGGGCAAATCACCATAACGGTCTTGGTGGAATTGAAGAAAAGGGATAAATGTGAGGGTGTCAGTAGGATTGTAGAAGAGTCCAAAGTTGGTAATAAATTGCTGATTCGTAGCTATTTGTAAATTGTAACCTGGCTTGGTTTGACCATTTCTCATGGCATCCTCCTTCATACGCATAAAGGTGGCAGAGGGGTCGGTCTTGGAGTAGGAGTTGCGATCCTCGAGTTTTTCCAGCTTCTCGTCATACTCCATAAGTTTAGCCTTATGCTCTTCTAGTTGCTTGATCTGCTTCTTCCTCTCTCTTATTTTCTTTTTCTCCTCCTTGTTGACTGGTTCCGGGGTTCTCTCTAGTTCTGCTTTGAAGGTGGTCACCAGCTCTGAAAGTTGTTCCGCTGTAATCTCTACTTCTTCGCTACCCTCGCTATTCTCTTGAGCAATACAATCATCGATTTGAGAGAGCAATGCCTTTAGCTTTTCCTGAAGTTTGGCTCGATTTCGTTCCACGCTCTTCCGCCACACAAAGGTGTATTTATTGGCTTTGGATTCTATCTTAGTGCCATCGATATACTCCACATCAAGACTGATAAAACCTCTCTCTGCAAGTAACAATACCATCTGTGAGAAGACCTTATTGATCTCTCCTTTTACACGATTACGAAACCTATTGATGGTGATAAAATCTGGTTTTTCATACCCTGCAAGCCAGATGAAGTGGACATCTCTTTTGAGGGCTTGCTCAATCTTCCTGCACGAGTAGATGTTATTCATGTAGGCGTAGATAATCACCTTGAGCATCATCTTGGGGTGGTAGGGGTGGCGACCTATCTTACTGTACAAGCCCTTAATATTCTCAATCTCAATAGCATCGATAATGGCATTGACCACTCTCACTGGATCATTAGCACAAATATCCTCGTCAAGCCTTTGAGGAAAAAGCATTGACCTATTGTGTATGTATGGACGAAATTGTATCTTTGTCATAGTTAATTTATTGATATACATAAAGATACAAAATCTTTATGATATAGAAAAGCCCCAGCTTGTGAAAGTTGGGGCTTTTGTCGCAAAATAATAGGGTGCGTCAAAAAAATTAGTTTTGACACACCCTCTTTTTAATAAAAGAAAAGTATAGTCTTATTGAAGAGGCTATGGGGATTTACTAAAAATTCGATTTGGTAGTGTCCCGAAAAGTGAGTGCGATCTAAAAAGTGTGTACGCCAGAATTCGTCTCGCATAAATATTGTACCCGAAAAAACGAATACACCAAAACTGCTATCGCCATAAATGTGAATGTCAATATAAGGGTGATACTGTCCCCAAAAAGTGTGTAAGTCCCAAGAATGTTATCTTTGAAAAGTTAAAAACAAAAGATAAACAAGAAGATGAGACTTACACAAATGCAATTTAAGGAAATTCTATCAAACGTGATGACAGAGCCAAATGGAGTTGGTCGTTTAATGGAGTTAATCATCGAAATAGCGATGCAAGGGGAGAGGGAACTGTATAAAGAAGATAGTGGCGATGTGAGCAATGGATACCGCCCCCGTCGCATCTTTGCGAGTGGTAATATGCTAGAATTACGAGTACCCCGAACTCGACAGCAGGGCTTCATGCCCTTGATTTTAGGCGTTCTCAAAGATCAAGAGAAAGAGATGGGAGAACTAGCAGGTTATCTATATAGCTGCGGTAATACGATGGAGGATATCTCTGGAGTATTCGAGCGTTTGTATGGTAAACGTTATAGTACGAGTCAAATCAATCGTCTCTCCTTATCGACCCAAGAAGCAGTAGAAGAGTGGCGTCAAAGACGTCTACCGAGGACTTTAGAGGCACTTGTTATCGATGCTACATATCTTCCTGTACGGAGAGGAGAAAGTGTGAGCAAGGAGGCATTTTTTGTAGTGATGAGTTTAGATAGCGAAGGACGTCGAGACATCGTGGGTGTCTATAATAATCCAACAGAGGGAAGCGGCATCTGGGGCGAGTTTTTTGAGGATCTAAAAAGCCGAGGACTCGAAGAGGTAGGACTAATCATTTCAGACGGGTTGAATAACATTGAAGAGGTTGCACGTGAGCACTTTACAGAAGTGGAAGTCCAGCTCTGCACGGTGCATCTACAGCGAGAAATAACTCGAAAGATACGCCCTCGAGATAAGTCAGCCATCGCAAGTGATCTACAGGAGGTCTTTAGTAAAGACGGCTCAAGAAGCTCACCTTTAGATGGCCTAGAGAGCTTTAAAAACTTTGCGTTCAGATGGCGTAAGAGCTATCCTTTTCTCACAAAAATAGCTAACGGTCAGAGGATAGAGTATTACTTCACATACCTAAAATACGACGTCAGTGTTCGCAAGTACATTCATAGTACTAACTGGATAGAACGCTTCAATAGACAGGTAAAGAAAGGGGCTCGATATAAATGTGCATTACCTAGCGTAGAATCCGCTCTACACTTGATAGGTAGTATTGCAATCAATGCAAACTATCTGAAGAAAAGAATAGGAGATCTAACTCTTGGACTTAGGAAGAACAATGAAAAGTAAATAACAACAATGTGCTTTATTTTCCAACACAAAGATATCAACCTAAAAGAATACGGCAAGGCGGTGTCTCCGCGGTGCTACGACAGCCTTGCCTTAATTCTTTATTGGTCTATCTTTAATGTTTATGGAAAACAAAGCGAAAAAATATGTAGGTTTGCTTTTCAGAGACGCATTCTGCCGTACACACTTTTGGGGACACTACCATAAGGGTTAAGGTATTCATGCTAGAAATCGAATTATCAGCAATCATCAGATCTTCCTAATATTTCACATAGCACATTAAAGGAAATACAATCAATGTACTGCTTGGCTCTCGCAGGTAAAAACTTTCGTCCAAGTGCAATAAAGCAAGAAACAATTGTGTTGTTTATTTATATTTATTAGATTTGCTTGTTAATATTATCAAAACACATTTACTATATATACAATAGGACTATATTCTTGTAGTTTATCATGAAAAATCTTAAGTTATTAATAGCGATTACCACTGTGCTTGTACTTAGTGGTTGTGTGCAGCGTGTTTCTCTTGATGTTGAAGAAAATAACATTGTCGAAAAGGAGCAAATGGAGATCTTATTAACCGCTTCTTTTTCTGATGTGGTAACACGGGCATACCCTTCAACGGTTGATGAAATGAGAAAAGCGAGAATTAATTTCGAGGGTTTAAGGATTGTTTTCTATCAACTTGATTCTGACATAAAGTCTTCAACTGTTGCTTATACCTATGATTGTGATATAAATGCTCATAAAGGAGTTCTAAGTGGGAAAGACTTTATACAAAGTGATAACACAGACTCAAAATTTAGGATTAAAATACCATTTAAAATAAATAGGGGGTAATATCATATTTACATTATAGCAGGTGCTACCGAAGCCATTAAGAGTGCTACATCTGTAGGTCAGCCATTCAAGCTGATGCAATCTGCAATAGTAAGAGATGAGAAAGAGTTTTACACCAAAGGATATCTTAAGAATAGTATATATATAAATTCTAACCCCCTCATTATTTCAGAGAAAGAACCGAGCATATCCACGTTGTCTGACCATACATATGCTCTTGATGAGTGTGTCTTAGCTCCAATTAATGCTTTTGCATCAGTTAACTGGTCTCCTGTGATCCATGATAATAGATTCATTATCTCTAATAATAGCATTCTTGTTTTTGCAGACGTTCTAAATAAGAAATTTATTTTATTGCCAAAATATGATCAGCAAGTCAAGACTGAACTAGGCATTGATTTCCCTATTGATCCAAACTATTCGAACTTCGGGTCTAAAGAAATGGATTTATTAGAGCCTGATTTTTTGTACCATCCCTTTTATAATCAAGACGGGAGTGAAAAGTTCACGTTTTATTATTCATCGAAAGATGATAGGGAAAATAGTTATTTGATTATCCCTGAAAATACAATGGATGCTAAGGACTATTGGGGAACGGTGGTTACGCGATTAATAGTCATGGCTATGATATACCCCAAGGATATGAATTTAGGTGATGCAGATATTAATTCCATTAGAGATAGAAGCAAACTACCCTCCTGGGTCTATTTCAAGGATAAAGGATTTTCCGAAGCAGAGTTTGATGCTCTTTACAAAAAAAGCAATGAGTCAGAGACTAAAACAGATGAGGATATTGATATAATTACAGCATACCGTGAATTAAAAGGTAGTAGTGATCAATACCCAAAGAATGGCTATCAAAGTAAGTCAATCAGATATTACAAGCATGGAACTAGCTTTTTCTCAATTCCAATACAACACTTTACAGAAGAACAATTAAAGGGAAAAAGTGCTATCCCAGGATTATATGCTGTTGTAAGAAATACACACTATAATATCGTGATCAAATCTTTTCAGGGTGTAGGCGCCGCTTCGATGGAATCCTTATCGAAGGATTTAAATTACAAAGATATTATGAATGCGACCACTGGAGACTTGCAAATTTTAGATGTAAATGTGATTGACAATATTATCGACACATTATACTAACACTATCAGAGGTAAGCCACCTGCTATTCATAAGTTCTAAATTACTCGTCTGCGATTAATTTGGTTTGAAAAGGCAGTTGATTATTAAAATTCTCTATCCTAACATTCCCGAAAAGGGAATCTAAATATTAAGGGTTCTAAATTATTGGTGTACGATAAAACCATAAAAGAGTATAATGAGGTGTCTCAATCGCAGAAATGATGCGGTTAAGACACCTCTTTATACAATTTTAGAGTTTTGTTGAAGAGCTATATTTAAGTATTGATATACCGACTTTTAGAGGAACGGATAGAAATAAGTGATATTACCAGCGATCTATCTATTATTCACAAAAGCACGTTTTAAAGCGTATATTTAACGCATTTAGCGTCAATAAAAAACTAATGAAGCGTAGAATATTACTCGACAAAACGTTCCTATAGGAAGAATATTTTTTTCTCATGAGAAGAAAAATTGTTTCTTATGTGAAACTTTTCTCTATTATATAACTAAAAAATGAGTCGCTTTTATTGGTTGGTTCAAAACATCGTTATTTGTGATATCTATTTTGCAGAGCTAGTTGAGTGAGAGTGGAAATTTAGCTATCTTTGCATTCGTGTAAAAAAGAGTTATCGGTTCGTAAAGGGTATTAAAATCAATGTGGTTTTATTTTCTCTGATACGATTAAAAGGGAATTTGGTGCAAATCCAAAACTATCCCCGTAGCCGTGATATTTGTTAAAATACTACTTTGTGCCACTGCCTGTTTTATTTAGGTGGGAAGGTGTAGATATTTTGAATTAAGTCGGAAGACCTACCTCATAACCCTTTTGTTGTTTAATTCTTTCGGGTGAAAGGAATTGACCATATGTTTTCTTTTCTGAAATATCTATGATTCGCATAGATATTCGTATTAGCTAGCTTATTGGTTTTTCTTATGTCCCGAGAGTTAATACTTTAATGGGATGTCTGATAAATCATTAATTGTTAGTATTGTAGCTATTGCTCTTCTGGTCTTTAGCTCGTGTGGAAATAAACATACGAGTAGTGATTCAGAAAGTGGTGTTAATCAAGTTGACAGTGTCGATTTTAACTATCCTGTTGCATTTCAAAATGCTAAGGGGATAGATGTAGTGAATGGTGAGAACTATAAAATTGTTTATATTTTTCATCCCGATCTTCCAGATACCATAGACACCTATGTCTTGTATCCGCGTCACATGGAACGTCCTCAATTAAGTGAATTCAGCGATGCGAAAGTGACGGCATATATTCCTATTCCAATTACGAATATAGTATGTACCTCTAGTGTACAAGTTGGAGCTTTGCCTATACTGAATAGGGAGGAGCACCTGGTCGGTGTCGTATCTATTAAGAATATCAATGACCTCAAGCTTAGGGCTCTAGCCAAAGAGGGACGTATTCAAGAGGTGGGTAGGGGAATGTCTAAAAATATGGAACGAATCATGGCTCTTCAGCCTGATGTGGTATTGATGGACTTTACGAGAACACCTGAGGAAGCTCAGAAATTTAAGGATTCTGGTATTGATATCCTGTTATACAATTCTTGGAAAGAACAAAGTCTATTAGGCAGGGCGGAGTGGATCAAGTTTATTGGAATGCTCTTTGGAGATAATAAGTTGGCTAGTGAGGTCTTTGGAGAAGTAACCAGGGAGTATGACTCCGTCAAAGAGATTGTAGCTAATGAGGAAGAGATAATTCCCGTGATGTATGGGCAGGATTACAAGGGAACATGGTATCTACCTGGTGAGTTCAGCTATGTGACCTCAATGCTTCATGATGCTAAACTAAGCTTCGATTACGCAGAAGGGCGAGTGAGTAGCCTTCCATGTAGCTTTGAGCGGATATTTAAGAATAATAGAGATGTTAAGGTCTGGATCTGCGTGATGATGAGTAGTGTGATGACCTATAAAGACTTTATTGCTCAGAATGACCGATACCGTTTTTTTGCAGCGACTCAGGAAGGAGGAACACTCGTCACTGATCAAAAGAGGGTTAATGAATATGGTGGTAATGACTACTGGGAGAGTGGTCCATATCACCCTGATCTTATTCTTAAAGATCTCATCAAGATTACTCGTCCCTATTTGCTCCCAGATTATGAAACAACATACTTTAAGCAATTAACAAGGCAATGAATCGCAAGAAATTTCTCTTCCTCATTCTCCCCATTCTTATCCTTCTAGCATTTTTTGTGGAGTTACTATGGGGTAGCGTGTCACTCAGTTTTTCAGAGGTACTATCTTCTTTAGAGCGCATCACAGCTAACTCAGACGAATTAAGCACCTCCGATTTTATTGTACTTAATTTCCGCTTGCCCAAAGCTATCACAGCTTTAGTTGCAGGTGCAGGTATCGCCACAGCAGGACTTTGTCTTCAAGCACTTTTTCAGAATCCGTTGGCTGATACCTCCATTCTAGGTATCAATAGCGGTGCAGGAGTAGGTGTAGCACTTTATACGATGTCATTCGTCTTAGTCCCAGGCTTAGGTGGAGGTCCAGGCGTTTATAATGTTTGGGCAATTGCTATTGCTGCTTGTGTTGGATCGCTAGCTGTTTTGCTCATTATACTTGCATTTGTCTCATACCTCAAAGATATAGTATCTGTCTTGATTATCGGGGTGATGATTGGCTTTTTGGCCAGTTCAGTAATCACCATATTACAGTACTTTTCGGAAGAGGAAGCATTGCGTAGCTATCTATTGTGGTCATTTGGGAGTATATCAGGTACCACTTGGGAGCAGCTACGCTTGGTTGTTCCTGTCGTCTTAGTTGCATTGATCCTAACACTAGGACTCCCGAAATACTTAAATGCTATAGCATTAGGGGAGAATTATGCTCGCAGCGTCGGGGTTAATGTTAAGCAGGTTCGGGTGTCCCTAATATTGATAACAAGTATCATAACAGGTACGATTACAGCCTTTGTTGGCCCCATTGCTTTTCTAGGACTTGCAGTACCACACTTTACACGAATTTTATTTCGCACTGCAGATAACAAAATATTAATAGTGGCTAATATGCTCTGTGGGTCACTTCTGCTGCTTTGTTGTGATATCATCACCCAGTTTCCGGGTGGAGACTTAGTCTTTCCAATTAATGCAATCACCTCAATTATAGGAGCACCAGTAGTGGTTATCGGGATTATTAAGAACAGTCGGGGTAAATCAGTTTTCTAATGAAGACGACAATAAAAATAGAACAGTTAACAACTGGATATATCAGTAAGAAGGATCCGACTAGAGTCGTATCTAAAAAAGTACAGCTCTCTGTCTGCGAGGGAGAGCTGGTCTTACTCATGGGTCCGAATGGGTGTGGAAAATCTACTTTGATGAATACTATTTCAGGACTTCTGCCTCCGCTTCACGGTGATGTAAAGATTACGAATCAATCTACACACTCGCTAAAGCCAAAGGATAGAGCCAAGCTTCTAAGTTTGGTCCTGACTGATAGAATTCATTCTCCTCTCATCTCTGTTCAGGATATTATCGAAATAGGTCGTTACCCATACGTTGGGGCTTTTGGCTCTCTCATGGAGAAAGATCATGAGATAGTACGTCAAGCCATAAGAATATGTCACCTTCAGGGGTATGAGCATCGCTACTTTAGCGAATTAAGTGATGGCGAAAAGCAGAGAGTGATGATTGCACGTGCTCTTGCACAGCAGACCCCCGTGATGCTATTGGACGAACCCACTGCACACTTAGATCTCCCCAGTCGTCTGGATGTGATTATGATGCTGAAGACTCTAACTGAACAAACAGGCAGTAGCATTATCGTTTCGACCCATGAACTAGATCTCGCTCTGCATTGGGCGGATACTGTATGGCTGATGAATAAATCTGGAGAAATCTATAGTGGGTCACCTGAAGACTTAGTACTTAGTGGTCGCTTTGAATCTGTATTTGGTAACGAAAAGTTGAAGTTTGATCAGGAGAGAGGGGAGTTTTCGGTGATTCAAAGTAATACTATTCCGGTTCGTCTGATAGGTGACGGACTCAGATATTCATGGACCGTTAGAGCTTTAGAACGAAAGGGCTTTATGCCAAGTGAAGATGCAGGACAATATGAAATTATTATAGGTGAAGATGATTGGCTCTTTAGGGGCGAAAGGTATTCTTCATTAAGAGACCTCATTATTACATTAGTAACGCTACATAATGAATCAAAATAAGATCCTATGAGCAAGGTTTACAACATTGTTTATCTCTTAGATAATCATACTAGACTATCACCCTACGAAGCGTTAGCGACAGATGAGTTTCAGCTAAAGATTACAAAGCTTACGACGAAGCAGCTTGATGATACTGATGAGGACGCCGTGGGTTCTCCTTGGGACACATTGAGAGAAGCGGACTTTATATTGCTATTAACACACGGGGGACTTGGTATCTTTAGAAAGTTTGATCGCTTCAAAGAGCTCTTTATCCAAGATAAGTATATGTTTATCTCGACTGGCATAGAAGATGAAATGTCTGAAGTACGTCCTTTATTACGTATTACAGTCCCTACATATCTTAGAGTTCTTCGGTATGTGAAATGCCGTGATGAGTATAATAATCAATTACATCGCTTTTTGGCCTCGGAGTTTGGAGGATATGATGTCTCTTATGGCGAGCCTAAAATTCCAGAGTGGGATGGGCTTTATTTACGGAAAGGAGAACGGCCGGTTCAGGTCATACAGAAAGCACGAGAGGCACGAGCATTAGGACAATATGTCTGTGGTGTTACGATACCCTTTTATCTATATTCCTCTCGCAATCTTGAGCATATTGATGCTCTGATCTCACATTTATGGAGTAGAGGCTTTGCTGTAATCCCGATTTTTTCGACTGGTGCAGAGGATAGTCGTACAGGTCAGGAGGGGATCTCTAATGCCATGCGGAAGTACTTTTATCACGAAGGAGAGTTACTAATAGATGTCCTAATCAATACTATTTCATATTCTTTGGGCGTATTTGAGACCCAAGGAGCTCTATGGATGGATGATGATCAATCGGAGGAGCGTTCAATCCTCGTACAGATGAATATACCTGTGATACAGGCTTATCATACATATTATACTGAGAGGATCTGGAGAGAACGAATAGAGGGGGTTGATATGATGAGTCTTATATCCGCAATATATTATCCTGAATTTGATGGTCAGATTGATGGATATCCTATCGGGGTCACGGATGAAGAAGATCCATCGAAGATTTTACCTCTTCATGAGGGTATCGAGACTGTTTCCAAGCTCGCCTATAATTGGGCTAAGTTGAGGCATAAAAAGAATAGCGAGAAGCGAGTCGCTATCATCTTTCATAACATGCCCCCTCGAAATGATATGATAGGGTGTGCAGCAGGATTAGATACTCCGGCATCCGTTTTTAATCTCCTAAAAGTATTAGAGTCAGAAGGGATAAGGTTTGACAATCATTATCAGAATGGAGATGAGATTATTAAGGAGATAATTGATACAGTCAGCAATGATACCGAGTGGTTAACGGATGAGGAGACACTCAGTCGTGCGATAGATCACATCTCACGTTCACTCTATCAAAGATGGTATGATTCTTTGACAGAAAAAAGTAAAAGATTCATTGAAAAAGATTGGGGCGAAGCACCAGGTGATTTTAAAGTGATAGACGGTGTAATGCCTGTACCAGGTGTGCTCAATGAGCATCTATTTATCGCCTTGCAACCTCCTAGAGGACTTGAAGAACAGTCCGAAAAGATATATCATAGCCCAGATATTTCATGTCCACACTTCTACATTGCTATCTATAAGTGGATTAGGTATCAGTTCAAAGCAGATGTGGTTATTCATGTCGGTACACATGGGTCAGTTGAGTGGTTACCGGGTAAGGAAAAAGGGCTCTCAAAAGATTGCTTCCCCCTCATAAATATTGATGATTTACCTAATCTATACCCATATCACACGACTGTCATTGGAGAGGGTATACAAGCTAAAAGACGAACAGCCGCAGTTCTTCTTAATCATCTAGAACCCGTTTCTATCGAATCGGGGACTTATGATGAACTTTCAGAGCTTGATGCTTTGGTTACTCAGTATATAACTGCTCCTATGAATATTAGGGAAAAAGATCTTCTGGGCGAACAGATTATCAAACTTGCTCAGGAATTGAATTTGGATGACGATCTCAGAGCTACTGAGCATAATTATTCTGCAGAAGATTACATTGCTGAATTACATAAGTGGTTAGGGGTGATCAAGCATTCAATGGTAAAGGAAGGGTTGCATATTTTTGGCACGCCTCCTGAAGATGATAGGCTGGCTAGTTTTGCTCGTCTGTTATTGAGGCTACAAAATGGTGATACCCCCTCATTACCTGAGACAATTGCTAGTTATTATGGCTGTGATTACCACACTTTAATAGACGAACCTAATCATATATGGCCTTCTGGTAAAAGCTCTATCATGCTACGTGACGACTTTGTAATGATAGCAAAGTCTTTTGTAGAAGCACTTCGAAAGAATGACTATCATGCGATATCTGATGAGGCTCTATATGATATTCTAGGCGGAGAAAAAAAGAGTTTGTCTGGCTTTCATCAGATGATGGCTTTGATAGAAAGAGAGGTGATTCCAAAGTTACTTCGTACTACGGATGAATTGGAGTACTTCAGAAAAGGGATAAATGGGGGTTTTGTACTACCAGGAAAGGGTGGAAGTCCATCCCGAGGCAACTTAGATATTCTCCCGACAGGTAGGAATATGTATGGAATCGTTCCTAATGAAGTCCCCTCTAAGGTCGCATATAAGTTGGGTAAATCATTAGGAGATCAATTACTATCCAAGCATTTAGAAAACTCTGGGACTTATCCCGAAAGTATAGCTATAGTTCTCTACTCTGGTGATCAGATGAGGACTCATGGTGAGGATATTGGCGAGATTCTTTGGTTGATGGGGCTTAAGCCTAAGTGGTTATCGCCATCATCAGATAAGGTTATCGGACTGGAGGTCATTTCTCTTGAAGAACTAGGAAGGCCTCGGATTGATATCGTCTCACGTATTTCCGGATTACTGCGTGATACGTTTCCAAACTTAATTCAGCTTCTCGATGATGCTACTCAATTATTGATTTCTCTAGATGAGCCTTATGATATGAATTTCATCAAAAAGCATTTTGATGAAGATGTTCAAAGCCTTTTGGATAAAGGAACGACGATAGAAGTAGCAACACAAGAAGCGGCCGTCAGAGTATTCGGATGTCCTCCAGGGGGGTATGGAGGAGGTGTGGATGTCCTTGTAGAGGCGAAGAATTGGCAAACAGATGAAGATCTCGCTACCGCTGCTATCACTTGGGCGGCACATGCTTACGGAAGAGAATTTCATGGAGAGAAGTGTAGGGGAAATCTAGAGCGACAGCTTGCTAAAGTACAAGCAACCGTGAAGAATGAGAATACAATAGACTTTGACCTCTTCGATATGGATGACGAGTTTATTTACCACGGAGGGTTAATCGCTGCAGTGAAGAAGTGTAGTGGTAAAAAACCTGAGTCATACTACGGAAATAGCTCCGATCCTAACTTTACTGTGGTTAGAAATGTCAAGGAAGAGTCTGCACGGGTCATTCGTTCTCGCCTTCTTAATCCGATCTGGATCAATGGTCTGAAAGCACATGGATACAAAGGAGCTCAAGATGTGGCGTACAATATGGATAATATCTTTGGGTGGGATGCTACAGCTGACCTCATCGAAGATTGGAACTACGAGGCACTGGCTGATCACTTCCTTGGAAATCCTGAGAATAAAGAATGGATGCAGGGTGTTAATCCATGGGCACTGCGTGAAGTAGCAGCGAAGTTACTAGAGGCAGCACAGCGAGGAATGTGGAATGCTAAGGAAGAAACTCTCGACATGGTCCAGTCAATATATCTAGAGTGTGAAGGGTTAATGGAGGGCGATGAATAATCATTGATAATTCGAAATATATGGAAAATAAGAAGTTGCGATACCCATTTACAGCGGTTGTGGGACAAGACCAGATGAAGCTGGCCTTGATCCTAAATCTAATTAATCCAAAAATTGGTGGGGTACTAATATTTGGAGAAAAAGGCACCGCCAAGTCCACAATTGTACGATCTATGGAGAATCTTGTCTTCGGTAGGAAGGTGGTAGAGTTACCGCTTTCGACTACAGAGGATAAGATGATTGGTTCAATTGATGTCGAGCACGCTATCCAGACAGGTGAGACCCGCTTTGAGCCAGGAATACTATACCGAGCAGATGGCCATATCTTGTATGTTGATGAAGTAAACTTACTAGAGGATCATCTTGTGGACGTCTTATTAGATGTCTCCGCGATGGGCGTCAATTATGTGGAAAGAGAAGGTATCTCACATACCCACCCCTCTCGTTTTGTCCTAGTCGGTACCATGAATCCAGAGGAAGGTGATCTGAGACCACAGCTCTTAGATCGTTTCGGATTATCCGTGGAGGTACATGGGGAGTCTACGAAAGAAGCACGTACAGAAATCCTTAAGCGTAGGCTTCAATTTGAACAGAGCCCAGAAAAGTTTATAAAAGATTTTGAACATGACGAAAAGCAGTTGGCAGATAGGGTAAGTCATGCGAAGCAGATTCTCAACGAAATCAAATACTCTGATGAGATCCTTGACTTAATTGCTGCTATTGGGATCAAGCTAGAAGTTGATGGACACAGAGCAGATATAACACTGCTGAAGACTGCTCTTGCTTTAGCTGCCTATGAGGGCGATGAGTCTATTCAGAAACAGCACATATATAAGGCTGCTGAATTGGTACTTCCTCATCGATTAAAGAGAAGACCCTTCGAGGATAGACAATTTAATGGTAGTGAAATAATTAGGTTGATGGAGAAATGATCTCTTTCGATAGCATATTGGGCAACAATCAAGCACAGTTGGCGATAATCTTGACGCTGCTCCAACCCTCCTCATGTAGCCTTCTTATTTCAGGTGAATCGGGAACGGGAAAGACCTCGTTACTGCGTAGCTTATATTCAGTTCTTGGAGACGAGAGGCATGATCTTATTGTTAATATCCCTAGTTCTACTACCCAAGAGATGCTATCAGATTACATGGATACTGACCTCCTGATAAAGCATGGGTCAATTAAGTATAAATCTGGGTTGCTAAACAGACTGAATGGCAAGATAGTATTGATAGATAATATCAATCTCCATGATCGGATGGTGCTACAGAGCATCTTAGATTATCAAGCGACCTGTGCTATAAAGAATAGCTTTAAAATCATTGCTACTATTAACCCCAATGAAGGGGGGCTAAGTAGTACTATATTAGATCAATTTAATCTTTTTGTAGAGTTAAGAACTGTACGTGATATAGAGGTTAGGAGGCAGATATTAAGAAAGTCGATTGACAAAGTTAGTAGAATACCCAAAGAAAACCCGCTGTATGCCACGATAAAGCAAAGTCAATTAATGACCAATAAGGTACACTTGGAAGAAGAACTTATGGCATTAATAGCAAAGACATGCCAGGATTACTTCGTTTTGGGTCATCGTGGTGACATTGCTTTACTGAATGCGGCTATTGCTCATGCTGCCTGGATGGGAAAGAGTAGGGTGGAGAAGGGAGATGTCAAAGCGGTTCAGGATCTTGCATTGTTGCATCGTCGTCTGAATCCTGCTCATGAACCGCCTGAAACTTCTACTGATGATAATAACGATGAGTCTCATGAGCAGCAGGAGGACGGCAGGGATAATAAGTCCTCGAATGATGGGCAGCAAACAGAGGAGACACAACCAAAGGATAATCAGAAACTCTCGTTGACTCCCTACGCAGGGCAAAGTTCAGATAGGGATGCGACCCATGGAGATGATTCACCTGATAATAAACCTAACTTCGATGACTCCGCACGTACACAGGAGCATCAAGAGCTTCCTATAGATTTTTATTTGGAATATGATCCCTTGGATCACTTAGGTAGGTCCACAAGATTGGATGCTGGGTTTGGATCTCGAGTTAAGAGTACCCAGAATAATTTTAGAGGGAGCTTTCGAAAAGCTGTTCCAGAACGTGGGAATATTGAGCATCTAGCCTTTTCCGCTACTATTCGTACCGCGGCCCCTTTCCAAAGGCATAGACGACAATCGGCTCCTCTGAATGCTCCTAGAGTATTGTTACAGCCTATGGATTATCGTTTTCAAGTCAAGCAACATCGTACAGGTTATCACATCCTTTTTGTTGTTGATGCTAGTGGATCAATGGGCGTGAAGAGAAGGATGAAGAAGGTAAAGGGGCTCATTATTGAGCTACTGAAGAACTCATACGTTAAGCGTGATAGAGTAGGAATGTTAGCTTTTAGGGGCGAAAGCTGTGAATTGATATTGCCCTTTACCAAGAGTGTGTCCAAGGCACAGGAGTTATTAAAAGAGGTTCGCACAGGAGGACGGACCCCTCTATATCTCGGAATGAGAAAAGCTACTGAAGTAGTCCAAGCTCTTAAAAGAAGAGAGCAAAAGGCTGCTCCAGTTATTGTATTATTAACAGATGGGCGAGCTACCTCTAGTTACAAGTCTGAAAATACAGAATCTGAACTATCTGCTATAGGACAGCAACTTAAAGCACATTCTGTTAAAACTATCATCATTGACACCGAAGAAGGCTTTTTGCGACTGGGATTAGCAAAGAAGCTAGCTAATAATATTGACGCTCAATACTATACGTTAGATCAATTAGACTCAGATACAATATTAAGTGTATAGATTATGTTTGAAAAAGAAAATTTAAAATTCATCAGTCCAATGGGCGATGAGATGTTTCATGAGAATGAGAGCTTAATAGTTCGCTTTTCAGGAAGGAGAGGTGTTGTCAGTACTTCTAATCTATCCGGTGGATATAGACAGGACCTACGATATGCCTTCAATAATAGTTGTGGCAATAATCCTTTGATAAAGCAGAAAAAGTGTCCTGGAATGATGGGTAAAAATCTACAAGAGCATTATCATAACTTGGCGATAAAGATAGGACTGCCCCCAGAGGAAAGTACCGGTATGGGGACCGCTGCATTGATAGAGAATAGTGCTATGGCTAGACGCATTGAGCATAATGTAGAGGTGATGGCTATTGCTACCGCAGGAATAGATGTTAATGGAGGCAGAGCAGGTGATAAAGCTAGCTATGATGAGTTTACAAGACAAGGTATTAAACCGACAGCTGGCACCATTAATATATTTCTCTTCATCAATGCGAAGCTAGATGGTGGCACACTCACACGTGCCGTCGTAACTGCTACTGAAGCTAAGTGTGTGGCAGTGCAAGAATTAATGGCCAATAGCAGATACTCACAAGGTATAGCCACTGGATCAGGTACAGATTCTATCATCGTAATATGTAATGATGAGTCGGATGTGCAGCTTTATAATGCTGGCAAGCATGTCCTTCTTGGACAAATGATCGGAGAGAGTGTTAAGGAAGCGGTAACGAAAGCACTCGATTTACAATGCGGTATGAATCCTACTCGACAAGCCAGTATAGAGTGGCAGAGTAAACGTTATGGAATGACTAAGGATAGCATATTTATGTATTATCAACATGCAATAAAAGATACAGATAACATTGACGAAATTAGGAAAACCATTGAAGAAATAGACACAGACCAAAAACTATTAGTGCCTATAGCTGCCATCACCCATCTCTGTGATCAAAATAGGTGGGGAATCATTAAAGATGAGATGTTGGTGACTACTATTCAGTCGATGCTATCTCATCTCTTAGCAAGTGAGGGTGCTAAGGACATCAATATATCACGTTCCAGACCTCATAACCTCATGGAATCGTCACCTATATATAAGCAAATCATTTCTGATACGATCTTGTCATTGGCATACATCGCTCATGCTCGATCCAAAAGAGATAAATAAAAGACTTAACAAATGATTAATCCCGAATAAGATTCTTTCGTGGGGTAATCAATAAACCAGTGAGCCTAAAAAAGAGAAAATCATAACATAACAATCATTTATATTTAAATCACAAAACATGAGAAAGATTCTTTTGACTTTTCTAACACTGTGTATCTCCCTGCAGCTTTTTGCAGGTGAGGATCACACCAATCCGGTTGACTCTGTTCGGGAGTATAAAATCCCCGAAGTCATCGTTTATTCTACAAGAATAGCTACACCTGTAAAGAAGCTGCCCATGAAGATTGAGCTAATACAGGCTCCAGATATTCAGAAGTCTGGCTTTACAGAATTGACCAGCCTACTTAAGAACTATAGCTCGGTTGATGTCATTCAGTATCCAGGTTTTTTATCTAGTGTAGGTATTAGAGGTTTTAAGCCGTCTGGGAAGTACGTTACAGTTTTGATTGATGGTATCCCATCAGGTACTGATAACATAGCGACACTCGGTTTATCTGGTATTCGCCAAGTAGAGGTACTTAAAGGTCCATTTTCGGCTGTGTATGGCACTAATGCAATGGGGGGCGTCATCAATATGATTTCAGAAAAAAGCAAAGGAGATTTGAAAGGTCGCTTTGTCTTAGGTGGCGGAAGCTTTTCACAGTCCAATGGGTCTGTAGCTCTTGGAGGTCGCATCGTAGGTGGCCTTTCTTTTGATGCAAACCTTTCATTTGTAGCTCAGGCTCAAAATTATGAAACTGGTCGTCACAATCTCCTAAAGCTATCTGAGATGGAGAAAGAGATTATAGATCCTAGTACCTATGGTATACGGATGCAAGGAAGCCGAAATGGTATTTTCTCAGGACGCATACGGCTAGGGTATGATTTTTCACCAGCATGGAGTGTCAACCTATATAATGCCTATTTTGGAGGAAACAGTATTCCAACAGGTGGTAGTATCTGGGGTGTTAATGGAGAAAAAAGAAAAGATCTCAACCGCTACTCTGGTTCATTAGAAGTTATCGGAAATCTTGGAATGCACGAGATGCATATTACTCCATATTACAATATTCAAAACTCCAATACCTATAATGAAGATAGTGATGATGCATTTGTAACAAGTGCAATAAGAGATCTCACTTATGGGATGATGGCTCAGGATAATATTAACTTTGGTTACCACCAATTAGTCTATGGCTTAGATGTAAAGGCATTCAATCAAGATGCAAAGCGATATGAAGCAAAGGATAAGAGAATTGATCCATATAAGCCAGCTTATGGTACCCTAAATGTTGCGGGATTTGCTCAAGGTAGCCTTAACTTTTTACAAGATAGGCTTAACCTCTCTGCGGGTGCTAGATTTGACTATCTCTTATTTGATTTGGCCGCAGATTCGTATCTTAAGAATGAAGCCAAGAAAGAGAACTATTTCACGATAAGCCCTAATATTGGTTTGAAGTATGAGATATTTGAAGGGTTTAGAGTACACTCTAGCTTTGGTATGGGCTTCTCAGCTCCTGATGCTTACCAGAAGTCAGGAGAGTACGAAGGACCATTGGGATATACTAGAGGTAATAATGATTTGAAGCCTGAGCGATCTAGTACTATTGACTTTGGAGTTGGTTATGACAATCATGAGGCTGGCATCTATGCTGATGTAACTTATTTTAATACTGCTCACAAGGATTTTATTGTCAATGCTCGTATCCAAGAGGGTGATAAGACTATCAAAACATTTGAGAATGCTGATAAAGCAAAAATGAGTGGTCTTGAAACTGTTCTTTCCTATGACCTCGGTAGTCTATGGGACTACAGTTTTTCTCTACGAGCCTTTATGAATGCAACCTTTATGTTTGATTATAAAGTGCTTAAGTCAGAAAAGGATAGTAACTGGGAAGATATGAAGTATGTCCGTAAGCAGAACATTACTTTTGGGGTAGAGTACCAGAGAAATGGTTTTGAACTTGCCTTGAATGGTCGTTTTAGTGGCCAACGTTTTGAAGACAACTGGTTTAAGCCAGACCTCCGTCCTAACCTTACTGAAATTCTAGAGAAGGAGAATCCAGATTATTGGGAGGAAAAATATCTGAAGCATCCAGAGTCATTGATATTTAATGGTTCTATTTACTATAACTTTACTGAAGAGTTAAGAGCAGGAGTGAACGTGCTGAATATTTTCGATGATAACTATACCGAAAAAGATGGTTATAACATGCCTGGACGCAGCTTTATGTTCAACATTTCATACTCTTTCTAGGAGGTAGAAATAGATAATCAAAAAATCGTGTTTTTTGTGGATGGGGCTCAACTATGAAGAAAGGTGCCTCATCCATTTTTTTCTTGTAGATTTTTTTTATACGATGAAGAAAAATCTCTCACTTGTTTATGTCATTATAAATAAGATGATTAGCCCTTTTCACATTCTGTGATTGACCTAATTTCCCTATTTTTTATTTAGTGAACAGATTATTTTTCACGAAAAAGTTTTGGTGGTTTCAATATTCTTTGTATCTTTGCAGAGCAAACAGCGAAAGGGGTAAGTCCTACACGGCCAGCTCCTGGTGAAATCCCCCAGGGCTTGACCGCAGCAAGGGTAGCTGGTTGTAGCGGCGCGATGTAGATCGCTTACCCACCCGCCTCTTTAGCTCAGTTGGTAGAGCACCTGATTTGTAATCAGACGGTCGCTGGTTCGACTCCGGCAAGAGGCTCATGAGTTAGGTGTCTTAGAAGAATTCTTCTAAGACACCTTTTTTTTTGTTGTGTCGTTTTTACAAGTCACGTAACTCTTATCTGTGCTAGTGTGAAAGGACTAGAAATAAGATGTCAAATTATTGTAGCAGCCTAGACGTCAAATCAGGAATTTACTGATTATTGAAGCTCAAATCTCACTTAAAAGTGTTATCTTTGCAAATAATTTAGTATAAACACTGATCATATGTATTAAACCATTGCCAAAATGGAATTATACAGGGTATCTGAAGGAAATAATGATGAATACAGACAAGAGATTTAAGGAATATAATGGACTAAGCCTTGCTGAGATTAATAAGGAGATGCTAGATAAGTGGCAAAAAGAGCAGCTATTTGATGCGTCCCTCTCCTTAAGAGAAGGTGCCCCTAGGTATGTATTTTATGAAGGACCACCCTCTGCTAATGGTATGCCTGGCATACATCACGTCATGGCAAGAACCATCAAAGATATATTCTGCCGCTACAAAACCATGAAAGGTTTTTTGGTGGAGCGTAAGGCTGGCTGGGATACTCATGGATTGCCTGTGGAGCTAGGTGTAGAGAAAAATCTTGGCATTACTAAAGCTGATATCGGTAGTAAGATTTCTGTGGCTGATTATAATGCCGCTTGCCGAAAAGAGGTAATGAAATACACTGGCGAATGGGAAGACCTAACCCACAAGATGGGATATTGGGTGGATATGGATAATCCATATATTACATATGATAATAGATATATTGAGACATTATGGTATCTACTGAAGCGACTTTACGATAAAGATCTGCTATATAAGGGATATACTATTCAGCCCTATTCTCCAGCTGCTGGTACAGGGCTCAGCTCACATGAATTAAATCAGCCAGGTACCTATCGTGATGTCAAGGATACGACCTGTACTGCTATGTTCGAGATTAAGAATCCATCCTCTGAGCTTACAGCCTTTGGGAAAGCTTATTTTTTGGCTTGGACTACTACTCCATGGACTTTACCATCTAATACAGCCTTAGCTGTAGGTGCAGGTATTGACTACTTAGCAGTTCAGACTTATAATCCATATACTCTTGATCCTATAACTGTTCTTTTGGCGAAAAACTTATTAAGCTCGTACCTAAAGCCAGAAGGTGCTGAACTACCAATGGAACAACCTCAAAAAGGGGATAAAGTACTTCCATACCGTATTATCAAAGAATACAAGGGTAGGGACCTTGAGGGCATGGAGTATATCCAATTATTCCAATGGGTAGATCCTGGTAAAGGGGCCTTTAGAGTAATCATAGGCGATTTCGTTACTACCGAAGATGGTACAGGTATAGTACATATAGCACCTACATTTGGAGCTGATGACCAGAGAGTCGGAAAAGCGAATGGTGTTCCTGGTTTGTTGCTTCTTGATAAAGATGGCAAAGAGCGTCCTATGGTAGATCTAGCAGGTAAGTACTTTTTACTTGAAGATCTTGATGAGGATTTTGTTGCTAATCGTATTGATATAGATGAATACGGTAAGTACAGTGGTAGATTTGTCAAGAATCAATATGATCATGCACTTTCAGAAGGTGAAGATACTCTTGATATTGAATTAAGTGTAGTGCTCAAAGAGCGAGGACAAGTCTTCAGAATAGAGAAGATGACCCATAGTTATCCCCACTGTTGGAGGACAGATAAGCCCGTTTTATACTATCCATTAGATAGTTGGTTTATCAGAAGTACTGCTTGCAGAGACCGTATGATAGAGCTTAATGATACTATTCAATGGAAACCAACTAGTACGGGTACTGGTCGTTTTGGAATGTGGTTGAAAAATCTTCAAGATTGGAACCTTAGTAGGAGCCGATATTGGGGAACCCCACTGCCAATATGGAGAACAGAAGATGGTCAAGAACTTATCTGTATTGGTTCGGTAGAAGAGCTTAAAAATGAAGTGGACAAAGCCGTAAAGGCAGGGCTTATGGAGCAAAATCCGTATGCTAACTTCAAAGTAGGTGATAATAGTAGCGAGAATTACTCTGCTATTGAATTGCACCGTCCTTATGTAGATGAAATCATACTCGTCAGTGATTCAGGTAAACCAATGTATCGTGAGCCTGATTTGATAGACGTCTGGTTTGACTCAGGTGCAATGCCTTATGCTCAGCTACATTATCCATTTGAAAATAAGGAGCTGATAGATGAACATAAATTTTTTCCAGCTGACTTTATTGCTGAAGGTGTGGACCAGACTAGGGGTTGGTTCTTTACGCTTCATGCCTTAGCTACAATGATCTTTGATGGGGTGGCCTTTAAGAACGTCATCTCAAATGGTTTGGTACTTGATAAGCATGGTAATAAGATGTCGAAGCGATTGGGTAATAGCGTCGATCCTTTCTCTACAATTGACGAAAAAGGGTCAGATCCATTACGCTGGTACATGATCTCTAATTCCTCTCCAAGGGATAACCTAAGGTTTGACCTAGAGGGTGTTGATGAGGTACAGCGAAAGTATTTTGGAACGCTTTATAACACCTATTCTTTCTTTGCTCTTTATGCTAATCTAGACAATTTTGACCCATCTTCATCTGAGGATATGCCTTATAATCAACGTCCTGAACTAGACAGATGGATCATTTCCAAACTTAATAGTTTAGTGAAGTTTGTTTCAGAATCTCTGGATGACTATGAGCCAACAAAGGCTGTAAGAGCTATTTCTGACTTTGTAAATGATCAGCTAAGTAACTGGTATGTACGCTTAGGTCGTAAGAGGTTCTGGGGTGGTGGAATGAGTGATGATAAGCTTTCGGCTTATCAGACTCTCTACTTAGCTCTTGAGACGATTGCGAAATTGTCTGCACCATTTGCACCATTTTATTCGGATAGGTTGTATCGTGATCTTACAGGAAGTGATGAAAGTGTTCATCTAACTGATTTCCCTGAAGCTAACGAGAGCTTGATAGATAAGGCCTTGGAGGACTCTATGGACTATGCTCAGAGAATATCAAGTATGGTTCTAGCACTTCGTAGAAGAATGAATATTAAGGTTCGTCAACCATTGGCTAAATTTTTGATCTTGACAAATGATAAGTCAGTTATTGAGTCTATTGGTCATGTTAAGGACTTAATCCTTAATGAGGTCAATGTCAAAGATATGATATTTGCAGATACATCTGCTGATGTTGTAGTCAAAAGAATTAAACCAAACTTCAAAGCTTTGGGTCCAATTTTTGGCAAGGATATGAAGTCAGCGGCTGCATTCCTTACCAATCTGAGCAAGTCCGAGATTATTGATTTTGAGAATAATGGAAAAATCGATTTCAACGGGGTTGAAATTCAACTAGAGCATGTTGAGGTTATTTCTGAGGATGTTCCGGGATGGCTTGTTCAGAATGATGGTGCTATAACTGTTGCTTTGGATTCAACTATCACAGATGAGTTGAGATTAGAAGGAATTGCACGAGAATTAG
This sequence comes from Porphyromonadaceae bacterium W3.11, assembly GCA_030434245.1. Classification (NCBI taxonomy): domain Bacteria; kingdom Pseudomonadati; phylum Bacteroidota; class Bacteroidia; order Bacteroidales; family Porphyromonadaceae; species Porphyromonadaceae bacterium W3.11. The sequence continues at coordinate 81,784 of JAUISX010000001.1, read as the reverse complement.
TTAATCGCATTCAGAATATACGTAAGTCTCAGGAATTTGAGGTATCTGATAAGATAGAAGTCCTGATAGAAGATTTAGATGATATCTCTAAAGCACTAAAGGTGCACAAGGATTATATTTCCACTCAAGTGCAAGCACTAAAAATAGAGTTACGCAAAGGATTGGAAGATGGAGAATTACTCGATATAGAGGAGGGGCTAAACGTACATGTAGTTGTTAAACGTATATAAAATTTGGAGGAAAGTCTAATGACAGAGAAGAATAGATATAGTGATGAGGAGTTGGTTGAGTTCAAAGAGATTATTCAGAAAAAGTTAGATAAGGCTAGGCGTAATTACGACATCCTTGTCTCTACTATGGATATGAATGATGGAAATGACATCACCGACACAATGCCGACATACAAAAATTTAGGGGAGAGTGCAGTGCTGCTTTCTAGACAAGAAACGGCAGCACAGGCATTACGTCAGAAAAAGTTTATCCAAAATCTAGAAGCCGCTTTGGTTCGTATCGAGAACGGTACTTATGGCATCTGTAGGGTAACAGGTAAGTTGATTCCTAAGGAACGTTTGCGTGCTGTTCCTCATGCCACACTTAGTATTGAGGCAAAAGAGGCTGGACATAAATAATTAGTTGAAATAGAATCTTGAGTGAGATAAATGAGGCCCCTCTTACACAAGAAGAGGGTGCAGAGAACATTTTAAGCTCCAATACCAAACGTCGAGGTTGGATGGTTATTGGAGTAGCACTGCTCCTTTTGGTTATCGACCAGGCTATAAAGTTTGCTGTTAAGCTGAACTTTAAGCTTGGTGATGACTTAAAGGTCACTGATTGGTTTTACATATACTTCACTGAAAATCCAGGAATGGCTTTCGGATGGGAGCTTTTTGATAAGGCTTTTCTTACCATCTTCAGGTTACTAGCTTCCATACTGATAGGGTGGCTTATATATAAGGCTGTCCATGGAAAATACTCTAACGGTTTTTTATTATGCTTGGTCGCTATCTTTTCAGGTGCCATCGGTAATATAATAGACTCCGTCTTTTATGGGCAGATTTTCAGCCATAGTTATGGTCAGATCGCTACTCTATTTCCTGAGGGCGGTGGATATGCTGGATGGCTTCAGGGTAAGGTCGTGGATATGTTTTATTTCCCGATTATCCAGTCCACATGGCCTAGTTGGATACCATGGGTAGGAGGAGAGGAATTAGTCTTTTTCCGTCCCATCTTTAACTTTGCTGATTCTTGTATCTCCGTTGGAGTAGTACTGTTACTGCTTTTTTACTCTCATTCATTTACTGATTTGATTGGGGGTAGTGTAACAACTAAGGATGATTCAAAAAGTGATGAGTAAAGGGTGGGGGAATCGTCTAGGTTTGGTCTGTCTGATATTGTTGTTCTTTACACAATGTCAGAAGCCGATGAATGTCCTTAGTAGGGATCAAATGTTGGCTATTACTAAGGATATGATACTCACAGAGGCCTATCTTCGTAATCAATATCAGCCTGATTCGATTGCCATGTTATACTATGAAAGTGTATTAGATAAGCATGGTGTATCTAAGGAAAAGTATGACTCTTCTCTTGTATGGTATGGAGAGCACTCTCACCGCCTGGATAGGATATATGAAGAGATTGAAAAGGATTTGATTGCGAATAAATTGGAGCTTGATACCCTATATAGTGATTCCATAGCCATGGAACGTATAAGGTTTACTCCTAAGGAAACTCTTTGGAAGGGACCTGGTCGATTATTCCTATCAGAGAAGCAAAACCTTTATTACTTTGATCAATCCCTTGATCTCGATGGGGCATTTTCTCCTAGTGATACAATTGAGTGGTATGCATCGGTTAGACCTAACGAACTTATAGATTCGTTAGATTTGAGAGTATATCTACTGATATTAGATGAAAAGGCTCACTATTATTCTCGTCACCAATCAGTTCTTGCACCTGATAGTATTCATTCGCTTAGGCATCTCATATCACTCCCAGATTCTCTGCCTGCTAATGGAAGTGCAACATTGTATTTCATACTCCAAAAGTCAGCCAAATCTATCTTTATTGATCGATTTGATATGAAGAAGAGAGAGTTCGTAGGTAAACTCCAAACAGCAGAGCCCGATACTTTAGCTATAAATGAACCTGAGGATAGGTTAGAAGTAGTGGACTCATTGCAGCAAGACGAGTCTGTCGTTGAGTGAGATAAATGAAGCATACACAGCAACAGCACAATGCATTCATAACGAGAGCTTAATCCGTGTTAGATATTTCTTATAGAATACTTTCCTCCTGGTAAGGCTCTAATCTTATTATCTAATTCGAGATCGAATAATTCTGCCGAAATCGTAGTTAGTTCCTTACCCAGCCTAAGAGATAAATCTTCAATGGATAATTCTCCAACCTCTCTGAGAAGTCTTAAGATGGGATTCTCTTCTTCGGGTATATCTTCGATAAAAGGAAGTGGTTTTTGCTTAGGTTGATTTTGTATTAGATTCAATTCCCTGAGCAAATATTCAGGGGATGTAAGGATACTCGCTTTTTGTAACGCTATCATCTTATTGCATCCCTCGGATGCTTTATCAAATATCCTTCCAGGAATAGCATATAGCTGACGTCCGTAGTCAAAGGCTAAATTTCCTGTGATTAAGGCACCCCCTTTCATAGCACTCTCAGCTATAATTGTTGCTTGACTTAGCCCTGCCACTATTCTATTTCTGGCCACAAATCTCTGTGGTAAAGCTCTAGTATTATATCTGTATTCAGTGATAATCCCACCTCCAGTCTCAATGATTTGGTGGGCAAGTCGTATGTGAGCCGATGGATAAAGTGTATAGTGCCCATGAGCAACCACAGCTAAAGAGCGAAGACCATATTCAAGAGCTAATTCATGTGCCAACCGATCAACGCCGTATGCTAGCCCACTAACGATAATTATATCAGGTCTAGCTTCTGCTAGACCTGATATAATGTACCTTAATGACTCTTCGGCATAATAAGTATTACGTCTTGTCCCAACGATAGAAATCATGGGACCATCTACTGGTATCTCTCCTCTTACATATAATACCAAAGGAGCATCATAGCAGTGTGATAGGTATGGTGAGTAATCTTCATCTCCTAAGAAGTAGAGTCGCAAAGGATGGTTATTATCAGCCAATGTTTTGAGAATCTCCATCTCTTGGTCTGCTTTTTCATATCCACTCCTTCCATGAATTAGATCTATTAGCTTACTTTTTACTCCAGAAACCTTCGCCAACTCTTGCTTGGAAGCACTCAATATAGCTTTGGCTGTTTTGAAATGCTCTATTAAGCCCCTTCCTGTTACAGGGCCTATTCCATCAATGCAGCTTAATCGGAGCAGTGATAACTGCTCCTCAGTTATAGAGCTAGGAGATGTAAATAAGGGCATTAACCTAAGATCTTATTAAGTAATTCGTCAATATATTCACCCCTTGTAAGGACGCCATCCTTCAACACTACAGTATGGACACTTCCAGAGGCGGCTAGCTGCTGGTCCTTTATCTTGATCACATCCTCATCAAAAATGAAGCGTACACCCTCTTTCCTACAATTAACGCCCACCCAGAACCTGTCACCACTCCTAAGTGGTTGCTTAAATGAAATCTCAACTTTAGAGACCATGGCATCATATCCCTCATCATGCATTTTAGAAAAATTATCTCCTATTGATTCCAGAAACTCATGACGAGCATGCTCCATATATCGCTGATAGTTAGAGTTATTTACAACTCCTTGAAGGTCACATTCATAATCTCTAACCTTCATTTCTAACAAAAAAAGATATTCTTTTTTAGGCAGTGTTTGTAGTTGGAATACTTGATCTTTCATCATCATTATCAACGTCTTATAAATATTTACTCTTATTTTTATTTTCAACCATCTTCATTATGTACAATGTATCACCAGGTCGTACTTTCTCTGGTACTTTGATACTAAATCGTACCCCTTTGTCGTGTACCTCATCAACTGGGCCGTCATCTAGCCTCATATCATTGGCTATGAAAAAGACTGCTCCAGAGGTGGGTCCTGTGACTAAAAGTTCATCTCCATTTTTTACAACGTCATTCGTTAACTCAAATTCCGCCACCTCAATGTTTGAGAAATACTTGATGACCTTTCCGACAGCAGTCTTTACCCTTGTTGCCGAAGAACCATACTTATGAGTCCATTCCCCAAGTCTTTGTCCCAAGTAATAACCGTCCCAGAATCCTCTATTAAAGACTTTCGCTAATCGCTCATCCCAATCCCTAATCTTTTCTTCAGTATATGTATTCTCTAAATGTGCAAGAATGGCTTCATTATAGCACTCGCAGACGGTACGTACATATTCAGGGCCTCTAGCACGGCCTTCTATTTTAAATACACGCACCCCAGCATCCATCATTTTATTCATGAAGTGAATCGTTTTGAGGTCTTTTGGCGACATGATATATTGATTTTCAACCTCTAGGGACGAGTTACTACTAGTATCCTGTACCAAATAACTACGTCGGCAAATTTGATTGCACGCACCCCTATTAGCACTAGAGTTCATTTCGTGAAGGCTAAGGTAGCATTTACCACTAACCGCCATACATAAGGCTCCGTGTGCAAACATCTCAATACGCACTAGTTCTCCTAGTGGACCGGTTATATGCTCTTTCTCAATAGCATTGTGAATCACTTCTACCTGATCAAGATTTAGCTCCCTAGCTAATACCACGACGTCTGCAAAGCGTGAGTAAAACTTCAATGCCTCTACGTTCGTGATATTAAGCTGAGTGCTTAGATGCACCTCAACGCCTTGAGTAAATGCGTAATTCATGGCTGCTATATCAGATGCAATTATCGCAGATACACCTGCATCCTTTGCCGAGTCTATAATGTTATGCAATAGAGACATATCATTATCATATATAATAGTATTAACCGTAAGATAGGTCTTGATACTATGTTCATTACAGATCCTCACGATCTGACGCATATCCTCGGTATCAAAGGTCTTTGCAGAGCGTGCTCTCATGTTCAAGCCCTCTATTCCAAAGTAAATAGAGTCGGCTCCACCTTGTATCGCGGCATGCAGAGATTCCCAACTCCCTACAGGAGCCATAATCTCAAAATCTTTTCTTGTCAGCTTATTTTCAGCCATATTTTATAATATCTATCTCCTTAATGTTTCTTTTTATAAAATACAAAAATACCCATTTTATCCCTGAATACAAGGTGTGATATATTTCATTACACTTATTTAATACCCAAGAAATTATTTTGACTACTTTTTTATAGAGTTATCTACATAATAATAGGTTTAGATCAGATTAATCATTCGTCCCAATTGTAAGCGATTTTAGGAAGAAACTAGAAATGCCACTAGAAATTAGAAGCATATATTATGAATAGATTAATATGAAGGGCAACACTACGTAGGATTTGGAATAACGTCATTGCAAGAAACTTTTTTTCAAAAGAAGACAAGCATAAACACAAGCTATTTTTTAGTTATATGATGCAGAAAAGTTTCCTATAGGAAGAATTATTTTTTCATACAAGAAGAAAGACTGCTTCCTATAGGAAGAATTTGAACTCCTCAAATAGTGATTATTTCTAGAATAGGATCTTTCTATTTCTAAGCATTCATAGCCACGTGAAGGTGGTGTGAATCATTCTCAAAATTAATAATCTCTATAAAGAGCCGTTTTGTCATGAAAATGGAATTCCCATAACTTTCTTAGCTAAATCAGAATGATATATAGAAAATACTCTTCTGTCAATATTTTGACAATTATAATATCTACAATTTAGGCAAGGTATGTATATATATATTGTTTTTATCTGGAAATATATACATGTGTATGTATAACCATATATAAAATATTAATAAAAGAGTAGGGGAATACATATATATACTTTGTTTATGTATATAAGAATTTTCGATACATACATGAAGTGTAAATAATTGCTAATGCTAGTTCCTTGATTGTTATGAGGTGATACTCCTCTTATCCTAAATCATAATAATCAGAAAATCAATCATATATAGGTGTAAACTAATCAGTATTTAGCAACTCAAGACAAAACAATCATAAATACTTCGATAATTCTTTATACAACACGTGTTTACATATATTTATGCTGTTGTAAACCAGCGCATTACAAAGATAATTTAAATGAATGAATGTTTAACAGATGAGGATAGAAATGGATTCGATTATTATTAAGTATGTATCTACGTATATAAGTGAATTATATTAGGTATATTTGTGTGTATGTATTTATATTTATTATGTGTACTTTGTGTATATGTATAGTTTCGTTCTAATTCACATATGGATGTAAAGGATAGAATCAAAAAAATAATAGAAATGGAGGATATTTCTCAGGCAGAGTTTTCAAGAATCACTGGGATAAATACTTCTACTTTAAGCCATGTATTGACGGGGCGTAATAATCCAAGCATGGAGGTTGTCAATAAGATTTTAAGTGCCTATACAAGATATAGTAGTCATTGGTTAATTAATGGTGAAGGACATCCTCTCAGAGATTCACAAGAATCTATGGATAACAATTCTCTCAGTCCACTTAATGATTATCCTAATAACAAGGCGTTTACATCTCACAAGAGTTTATTCGAGGAACATCAAGAGACGCCCTTTGCAGGTGAAGAAGAAAAGTATATAAATGCCAGTCAAATACAGCAAGATTCATCTGCTGATGTAGATGCTTCTCATCATAATCCTAATGCTATTCAGCGGATTGGTCTTTCTGAATCTCCAAGCAAAAGCTATTCAGAACAAAAAATGGTACCACCCAAGGCTAGTGTCAAAAGAATTATCGTTTATTATGATGATAATACATTTGAAAGCTTTATTCCTGAGAAAGAGAGTAAATAGGCATAATTTTAATTACTTTTGCGGGAAAGAAATATCGTGCACATTGATTAACGACTGATATTATATGAATACTGTGAGTGAATATAATAAGCTGAATTATTCAGGTAGAGCTATTAAAGTCATTGACTTTAAAGTAGATAAAATGCAGTTTTACTCTCCAACGTTATACCTAATGGTACTTTCTCCCCTGGATGAGAAGGTGAAAATTCCTAATTGCAGACCTGGGCAATTTGTACAAATACAGGTGCCAAGTGGATGCGGCGCTTTTCTCCGCCGTCCTATATCCATATATAATGTAGATGATAATTCGTTAGGCTTACTCATATTAAATGTAGGAAAAGGTACTCAAGCATTGAGTAAAGCCCGTATAGGAGACGTTTTCAGTATCATTATTCCTTTAGGTAATAGCTTTACGTCTCCCGTGCTTTGGTTTCCAGAAGAGCCTAAGCAAAATATCAAACCTCTGCTTATTGGTGGAGGTGTGGGAATTGCTCCTTTATTAATGTTAGGTAAGAGTTTGAAAGAGAATGGGATAAAGCCAACATTTCTATTCGGGGCTAAAACGAAGACTTTATTTCCAGATCTAAGCTCTTTTCAAAAATGTGGAACGCTACATATTTCCACTGAAGATGAGTCATGGGGCGAAAAGGGGTTTGTTACAGAACATCATATTATTAATGAGCCCAATGCTTATAACTGTATATATACATGTGGACCGACCCCAATGATGAAGGCTGTGGCAAAAATAGCTAGAGAAAAAAATATTCACTGTGAGGCTTCTCTCGAGAATCATATGGCTTGTGGAGTCGGAGTTTGTCTCTGTTGTACAGAACCAACCATAGATGGGTATAAATCAGTGTGTACAGATGGACCGGTGTTCGATGTTAATAAATTGATGTGGTAAATGGGTATGAAGAACTTTTCTGTAAAAATTAATAATCTGGAGCTTAAGAATCCAATTACTACTGCATCTGGAACCTTTGGTGATGGGCTCCTAATGAATAGGATATATGATGTTGGTGAACTCGGTGCCATTTTTACTAAGGGTACTACTTTGGAGCCTCGTCAGGGTAATGCTCCTCAGAGAATGGCAGAGACAGCAAGTGGTATGCTTAATGCTGTGGGATTGCAGAATAATGGGTTGGATTATTATGTAAATGAAATATATCCTGAAATTATTCAGCTAGGGACCGAAATTATACCCAATATTAATGGCTCTAAAATAGAGGATTATGTGGCTGTTGCTCATAAGATGAACGAGCTGGAGCGGATTAACGCTATCGAGCTCAATATCTCGTGCCCCAATGTTAAAGAAGGAGGCATGGCCTTCGGGGTTTCGGAAAAGGGTATTGCAGAAATTGTTAGGGAGATTCGTGCTGTTTATCACAAGACTTTAATAGTAAAACTTTCACCTAACGTTACAAACATAGCTCGTATGGCCTCAATTGCAGAGGATCATGGGGCTGATGCGTTGTCCCTTGTTAATACATTTCTAGGAATGGCTATAGATGCTGAGCGTCAACGCCCTATACTTTCTACCGTGACTGGCGGTTTGTCGGGACCAGCGATTAAGCCTATTGCCCTCCGAATGGTGTGGCAAGTAGCGAACGCGGTAAAGATACCAGTGATAGGAATAGGGGGTATTACTAATGGTATAGATGCCATTGAGTTTATGCTAGCAGGGGCTACTGCAGTTCAGGTCGGGACTTACAATTTTGTTGATCCATTATGCACCTTAAAGATGTTGGAGGAGATGAGTGATTATATGGATCGACATTCTATTTCTGATGTTAATGAAATTATCGGTGCGTTGAAGATCTAAGTGGTTTTTTATTATTAAGCATAAGAAGAGAGGCATGATTCAACAACTCATCAGAGATACTGGATCATGCCTCTCTTTTGCTTTATTACAAACGAAAGATTAGATTGATATTTTTTCTACTTCCCTCAATATTGATCTAAATTCTTTGAGGATACCCTCCATAATATCTCTTACAGACTTTATTTCCTTTACGGTAGAGCTGATTTGTCCAATTTCTAACTCACCTTCATCTAAATCACCAAGAAATATACCTTTTTTTGCTCGCCCTTTTCCAAGAAGTATTTGAAGTTCTTCCTTTGAAGCACCTCTAGATTCAGCGGTCTCTACTTCTTCTAAAAATTTACCATTTGCAAGTCGAGTGGGGACCAATTTCTTAAGAAGCAACTTAGTATCACCTTCTTCTAGGGTTAAGCAATGATTTTTAAAGTCTTCGTGAGCCGAACTCTCTTCACTTAGAGCAAAAGCAGTTCCGATCTGAATCCCTTCTGCACCGAGAGCAAAGGCTGCTGCCATAGCACGACCAGAAGCTATACCGCCTGCGGCTATAACTGGGACATTGACAGAATCAACTACCGCTGGGATTAGGCACATTGTTGTTGTCTCTTCTCTTCCATTGTGACCGCCAGCTTCAAACCCCTCTACTATAATGGCATCAACACCAGCCAACTCCGCTTTACGAGCAAATTTAGAGCTACTTACGACATGCATAACCTTGATACCATGGTCGTGAAGATGTTTGGTCCAGCTTTTAGGATTACCAGCTGAAGTTATAACTATTGGTACGTTTTCCTCGATAATTATATCAATGTGCTGAGCAATATCTGGATATACTAGAGGTAAATTAACGGCAAACGGCTTGTCTGTTAGTTTTCTAGTGTTTCTGATTTCTTCCCGGAGTTGATCTGGATACATAGATCCTGATCCCAATACTCCTAGACCACCTTCATTACTAACGGCAGCTACTAGATTATGTCCGCTGCACCACACCATACCTCCTTGGACAATAGGATATTCGATGCCAAGTAATTCTGTAATTCTATTTTGATTCATACGATTTGAAATTTTCTTGTATTGATAACTGACATCAAATATAACAATAATATATAGAGCTGACTATTCCTGTCCTTAATATATCCATGCGGTTATAATAGGGGTTATGTTAAGTTCATAATGATATCAAAGAAGAACGATCATATGAATATTGTAGATAGTCACCTACTCTGGTCTAATGACGATATTATATTGCCAGTAAAAACATCGTTTAGTAATCACCTTGATCAAAACAATTTTCATATAATGGAGCATTTTTTTATAACTAGACATAGTGTTAGCTCCATTTCTTGGATATGTATCATCAGTTTAAGCTTGAATTCATAGTAATTTATCATGTACGAAACATTATTAAGATATCATTTAACATAAAAACAACATAAAAACAATAAATTTTATGTAATATTGTCACGAGATGAATTATTTGTATTTATTCATATAAGCTGAACTTATATTGTATGATTATACACATTATTTAGATAACATATTTCTTAAAAAACAAAGACTATGAGAATTTGTCAAAAAACTTGCTACAAAAAAGAAGGAGTTATCAAAAAGTTTTCTTTGCTTTTTATAGCTCTTTCGATGACAACTTTCGGTTGTCAAAACAAATCAGCGGAAATTGACTCCATTGATAGCTATCAAGCTGGTAAAGGTGTAAGCCTTGAGGGATTACCGGCTGGGGCTGGCATGATTCGAGCCAATGAAAATGTTCCAGATCCAGTACCTATTGGGGAACCATCCGAGGGTGAAGATATAACCCCTACTATACTAAATGGTATAAAAGGAGTTATTATTAGCCGCAGTTCAATGTACAGGGCTGGTGTAACATTTAATGAATATCTGCTTTTTAACCCAATGAGTAACTTGATATTTCCTGGCAATGTATTGGTTGGGAACTCTATCTCAAATGGTAGGTATATACCAGTCAAGGAACAAGAAGTAGGTGATATCACATGGTCCTCTCCAGATTTGTCGCCTAAAAATACGGGTTATAAATTTGTTGCTAAGACTCTGAATCCTAACTTCAGTGATTATACAGGTGTACTTCAGGAGTGGAACTCAGTTCCAAAAAATCCAACTGCTACTACTACTACTTTTGAGGTGACTGAAGTGAACAGTCTAAAAGAATTTAGCTCAAAGTTTGGAATTGGTATCGATACTGAAGAAATTAAGGCTGGGTTCAGTTTATCCGGAAAAGTAGGTGAACTGAAAACTCACATCTTAGTAAAATTTATCCAAAAGGCTTATTCGATATCTATGGATATCCCCAGAAGGCCGATTTTACAGAAAGCAAACGTAGCTTCTATGGATGGTGTCCTACCCGTGTATATTTCGGATATTTTCTACGGACGACTAGGCTATGCTTTGATTTCGACAGATCATGATTACTTAGAACTCTTAGCTGCTTTAGAGATCTTAGTTCCTAAGTACTCATTAGAAATTAGCTCGAAGTACAAAAAAATTCTAGATACTTCTCTTACTCAATTTGTAATCATTGGAGGAGAATCAGGCTCACATGGCCAATTTGTTACAGAAGGATGGGAAGGTTTTAAGAAGGCTCTGTCTGAGCCATTGCACTCTTATGATGCTGTGCCGATAGCTATGACCATGAGGTATGCTGACGATAATTCAGTCGCACGTGTACTTTTGACTGGTGAATATCCAGTCACTGAAAGCTACTTTGTGAAAGATTGTGAGTCCATAACTTTTTCGTTTAGGTCATCTTCAATATCAGCTAAAGCTGGAAATAGAGAAGATATATATGTCTGGGGAAATACTACACTTAAGGTTCCTTCAGAACTAACAGGAACTAATGAGGTTCAAGAATATCCATTAATTTCTATACCTAAAGAGCACTATGTGAAAGTTAAGAAGGATCAAAGTTCTCCTTTTGACAACCCTGAAGAATATCAAGTAAAGTTGATAAGACCAGAAGGAATGAGCATGCACGACTTCTTAGACAAACGTGTAGAGATAGAGTCTGAATTTCACAATACAAATCCTGCAGGTACGATTGTAGGTCAAGATCTAGGAAAGCGAACTGTCTCTGTAAAAATTCAAGACTTGCTTTTCAATGCAATGCATGGACAGTATATATTTAACACTCGTCGTAATACACGCCTAGACTATAGTGGTAGTATTGTCTTTGAATTATTCCATGATGTTGAAGGTGTCCAAGAAGTTCCTAGCACAATTGTAGAGACCGATGGACCTCAAGGAACATCGACACGTGCCATTGGAAGAAATGGACAGACACTTTTCTCCCAGTTTACTCAATCAAATAAAAATAAATAACTACATAAATAACAAAAGAATTATGAAAAAGAACATTATTTCAAGCGTTAAAGCTGTTCTGGTTTTTATGTCCTTAAGTCTGCTTTTTGGAGCATGCAGTAATACAGATGGACAACCTCGAGATTCTGATAATTCTAGTGTTACAGAATCTGACAACGAAATCACTGATTTTTCGAAGCTATCGTTACCATTAGCCGATGGTATGACTCGTGCAAATGGTGATGAAGATGGCGTTATCATTCCCCCACTAAGCCCGATAGAGCCTCCAGTAGATGGGACTGCCGTAATCGATGCTATTTATGATAATATCCATGGAGTTATTATCAATCAAAAGAAAGTATATAATGCTGGATTTGCATTTGATCAGATGAGTATTTTTAATCCATCCAGTAACCAAATCTATCCAGGTAGTGTCTTCGTCGGTAGTTCAATTACCAATGGAAAGTTTATGAATTTGAAGAGCACTATAGGAATGATTACATGGTCAGCTAATGGGCTCTATCCTCAGAATCCCGGAGATAGCTACGTTAGAAACGTCGTGGATCCTAAGAGTAGTGACTATAATGGGACTATGCAAGGTTGGGGATCTATCCCTGCCCTACCTCTTGCCGCAACTACTACTTTTGAAGTTAATGAGGTATCAAACTCTCAAGAAATTGGGATACAAATTGGGATAGGTTACGACTCTGACGACTTGAAAGCAAAGCTAAATCTTACTGGAAAACATGAAAAGATGAAGACACACGTCCTCGTCAAAGCTGTACAAAAAGCATATAGCGTAGCTCTTGACGTACCGAATTCTAAAAACTCTATCCTCAAGACCGCAGACGTTGAGGATATGGATGGTGTAATGCCAGTTTACGTTAGTGAGGTATTCTATGGTCGTCTAGGTTATGCAGTCATCTCTAGTAACCATGAGTATCACGAAGTTGTGGCTGCCCTTAATCTGAACTTCCCAAATGGAGAAGAGAAAATTGACATTGATCTCTCTACTAAGTATAAAGAGATTTTAGACGCCTCAGTGAGCAAGAGTTATCTCATAGGTGGTACAAGTCAGGAACACGGACAAGGTCTATCAAATGGTTGGGAAGGTTTTAAAAAAGCACTAGCCGCACCGCTCTCTCCATTCTCTGCAAAACCAATCGCTTACACTCTTCGCTATGTAAATGACAATTCTGTAGCTAGAGTAGTGTTAACTAGTGATTATGTATTAAACGAGAGTTACTTTATTCCTGATATGGATGAGATTAAGATTAGTCTTCAGCCTGAATCTGCTCGTGCTAAGTCAGGTCCAAGAAAACCAATCTGCTTATATGGTGAAGTTAATATGAAAGCGGATCTTCCAGGAGCTAAATGGCAAACTATGTTTAGTAAGAGTATGAGTGATTACATCCGCATAGAAGATGGTGAGACAATTGCCAGCCTAGCTAACGAACCTGTTACAGAATTAGTCATCAAACGCCCTTCTGGCATGACTATGAAAGAGTTTTTAGCTATAAAAGTTACTGTTGACGCTGCTTTTTATAACTCCGATATCAATGGTCGTGTGAAACTGGACGACCTTGGTAGTACAAGTTTGGATCTGACCATTCGTGACCTTATTTTTGGCTCACTCAAGGGCTCAATGAATGTTTATACTAAAAGAAAAACTTACAACAACCTTGAGTATGAAGCCAATATTATTTTCCAACCTACACTTGAGTCTAAGGGTGTTAAGAAAGTAGGTAACAAATATAGTTACTAATAAGTCCCTTAACTATCAGTAAATACATAACTAACACTGTGGATAGGAGGATCTCCCCCTATCCCAGTGTTGTTCTCTCGCTTTGTTATTTTATAATTTTACATTAAAAAAACTTATGAAACAGACATCAAAACTAAAGCTATTCTTGGCATTTATAGCTGGTTTACTAACCATCTTTCTTGTCAGCTCATGTACGTCCAAAAATGTTAGGACCCCAGAGGAAGCTAAAAGTTCTTCAGAGGCATCAAAGCATCTAACTGTCGAAGAAGCAAAAGATTTGGCCTATATATTTCTCCAAGAGAATGAGGCCATTGATTCAGATCTTAGGTCAATGAAAGAGACCTCTCTGTCACTTGCTTTTCAAGAGCCAACTTCAAGTGTGACATTAAGATCTACCAATTCCAATGACAGGTCATCTCAATTGCCCGCTTATTATGTGTTTAATATAGGAGATGAAGGGTATATCATTGTCTCGGCATGGGATGCAACTATTCCTATTTTAGGATATTCTGACGAAGGTAATTTCTTTACCCAAGAGTATGCCGAAAAGTATCCTAATGAATCCTCAAATGTCATTAGTTTCCTAGGGGCTTATGCTAGTTGTATTGACTCCATCAGACTTAATACCGTCGTTGATGAAAACCTCAAACTCAATAGAGAGTCGGCACTTCGCGGCTCGGTAACGACACAGACTACCAGAGCCTATCGGAGTATTTCCCCATTGCTGGGAAATATTAATTGGAACCAATCCCCTTACTATAATGCATACTGCCCTTCAGGCACGCCAGTGGGTTGTGTCGCAACAGCAACCTGCCAGATTATGAAGTACTGGGAATACCCTGATTATGGTACTGGTTCACACCGCTCTACCCACGATGGACAGGTTGCAAATTTTGAACACAGACTCAATTGGGATAATATGCCAGCATACACACTTAGAGGACGTAATGATGATGTAGCTCTATTCTGTTATGATGTTGCGGTAGGATTGAATATGCAGTTTGATAGAAATGGTAGTGGCACATATCAATATTATGTACCAGACCTGCTCGTAAAGCACTATTACTACAAAAATACGGTACAAGATATATACAGACGTAATTATAATACATCACAGTGGGAAAGCATTGTTTATCAAGAGTTAGCTAATGGTCGTCCAGTTCAGTACGCTGGTTCTGGCAGTGGCGGTGGTCACTCTTTTGTTTGTGATGGATATAATAATGGTTATTTCCACATCAATTGGGGATGGGGAGGTATGAGTAATGGTTACTTCCTACTCCACGCACTGAATCCAGGTAACCTAGGTACAGGTGGTGGATCTGGTGGCTTCAATTATGGACAAGACATTGTTATTGGCATTCAGCCAGCTTATTAACTTGATGCTTACTCTACGGAGCCTGATTTTACGCTTGAGTCTAAGGGTGTTAAGAAAGTAGGTAACAAATATAGTTACTAATAAGTCCCTTAACTTTTAGTAAATACACAACTAACACTGTGGATAGGAGGCTCTCCCCCCTATCCCAGTGTTGTTCTTTCACTTTATTTATTCTATAATTTAAGACTTATGAAACAGACATCAAAACTAAAACTATTCTTGGCATTTATAGCTGGTTTACTAACCATCTTTCTTGTCATTTCATGTACGCCTGAGGATGTTAGGACCCCAGAGGAAGCTAAAAGTTCTTCAGAGGCATCAAAGCATCTAACTGTCGAAGAAGCAAAGGCTTTGGCCTATATATTTCTCCAAGAGAATGAGGCAATTGATTCAGATCTTAGGTCAATGAAAGATGCTTCTCTTTCACTCGCTTTTCAAGAGCCCACTTCAAGTGTGACATTAAGATCCACTAATTCCAATGATAAGTCATCTCAATTACCAGCATATTATGTATTTAACATCGGTGAGGAAGGATACATCATTGTGTCAGCATGGGATGCAACTATTCCTATTTTAGCATATTCTGACGAAGGTAATTTCTTTACCCAAGAATATGCTGAAAAGTATCCTAATGAATCCTCAAATGTCATTAGTTTCCTAGGGGCTTATGCTAGTTGTATTGACTCCATCAGACTTAATACCGTCGTTGATGAAAACCTCAAGCTCAATAGAGAGTCGGCACTTCGCGGCTCGGTAACGACACAGACTACCAGAGCCTATCGGAGTATCTCCCCATTGCTGGGAAATATTAATTGGAATCAATCCCCTTACTATAACGCATACTGCCCTTCAGGCACTCCAGTGGGATGTGTCGCAACAGCCACCTGCCAGATTATGAAGTACTGGGAATACCCTGATTATGGTACTGGTTCACACCGCTCTACCCACGATGGACAGGTTGCAAATTTTGAACATAGACTCAATTGGGATAATATGCCAGCGTACACACTTAGAGGACGTAATGACGATGTAGCACTATTCTGTTATGATGTTGCGGTAGGATTGAATATGATGTTTAGTAGAAGTGGTAGCGGCACATGGCAATACTACGTACCCGATCTTTTGGTTAAGCACTATTATTACAAGAATACGGTACAAGATATATACAGAAGTAATTATAATACATCACAGTGGGAAAGCATTGTTTATCAAGAGTTAGCTAATGGTCGTCCAGTTCAGTATGCTGGTTCTGGCAGTGGTGGTGGCCACTCTTTTGTTTGTGATGGATATAACAATGGTTATTTCCACATCAATTGGGGATGGGGAGGTATGAGTAATGGTTACTTCCTTCTCCACGCACTGAATCCAGGTAGCTTAGGTACAGGTGGTGGATCAGGTGGCTTCAATTACGGACAAGATATCGTTATTGGTATTCAGCCAGCTAATCAACCTGATCCTACACCAGATCCAGAGCCTAATCCTACACCTGATCCTGATAATAATTACTGCGAATCATCAGGTCGTTATGCCAAGAGCACTTTTATCGGTAGGGTTAAATTTTCTAATGTAGATAATAAAACGTATAGCAATGCTGGAGGGTACAACTACTTCGAAGACCAGAAAGTATATCTAAAGAATGGTAATACATATGACTTTACCGTAGTACCTGGATCTACAGCGGGAAGCTACTACGAGTATTGGAGAGTGTGGATTGACCTTGATGGAGACAAGCAATTCTCACAAGACGAGATGGCACTTGAATTTATAACCAACAGTGCCAACCAAGCGGTCACTAAAAAGATATCCATCCCTAACAATACCACAAAGGAGGCCACTCGAATGAGAGTCTCCATGAAGTGGGGTAGTTATCCAAGCGTTTGTGAAACTTTTGATCATGGTGAGGTCGAGGATTACCCTATTCTTTTTACAAATCGCGAACCTTCCCCTACTCCTGATCCTATTGATCCTACACCTGATCCAGTAGATCCGACTCCAAATCCTGTGGATCCTACTCCCGATCCAATTAAATACCCAGAGTCGTATGCCTTAGATTCACATTATGGATATATTAAATCTGTTCAACTAGGTAGTATGACTAATGAGTCTAATTCTGGAGATAAGTATAGTAACTACTCTGCAAAATCCAAATATTACATCAAGTCATCTTCTGGTAGTTCGATTACCTATAAGTTAACTCCTGGCTTCGGTACCTCACAAGGTTATTGGTGCTATTGGAGAGTATGGATTGACTATAACCGCAATGGGTATTTTGAGTCCAACGAACAAGTTGTCAGTAAATATGGATGGCAATATGTTAGTGGCTGGTTTAGCTTGCCATTCCAGATGGATGAAGGATTCTATAGAGTCAGAGTCTCTATGAAGATGAATGACGGCTATCCTACTTCTAATGAAATCTTTGATTATGGCGAAGTAGAGGATTACTCACTCTATATCCAGTAAAGTCAATCGTAATATAAAAGATTTATTTCTTAGGAGAGCGTTGAAGTCATCTTTGGCTTTAACGCTCTCTTCTTAGATGATGTTTTCCTTCGAAGTAGAGAGCCATATGAACCTATTAAAGTAGAAATATTATAACCTTAGGTAAAAGAATCCCTCATGTGCTCCCTACATTAAAAACAACGGATAGGCAAAGTACGTCGATCTTAATAGGAGGTATCTATGTTTAAAGCTAATAGTTTGGAGGAAAAATAGTTGTAAGAAAACGAAAAGTCTCCTATAGGAAAAAAAATTGTTCTTATAGGAGACTATCATGCTACACATACCCACACATTATACGTAGGGAACTGCTCTCCCAACATTCATATATTAAAGAAGGATTATTGATGAAAATTTAAAAACATCACCCTATTTCTTTCAAAAAATCCAGAGTATGGTTCGCCTGTCGTCTATTCAGGGAATTAACTCCCCTTTTTTTGGTAAGTTTGTACAAAGATATTTTGGGAGTATTCAATAGACTTGGATGCCTCCCCTTTTGGGCATACTTACAATATTTTGATAAAAAAGAATGAGTACCAGAGTACTAAGCGAACAGGAATTACTTCGTCGAGAGAGTTTAAATAAACTAAGAGAACTGGGGATAAATCCATATCCTGCAGCAGAATATAAGGTAACCGCACACGCAGAAGAAATTAAAAAGACCTTTGAGGACGATGCTCCACAGAGGGAAGTGACTGTGGCAGGCCGTATCATGACACGTCGAATCATGGGAAAAGCTGCATTCTGTGAATTGCAGGATACCACCGGGAGAATCCAGCTATATGTCACTAGAGATGATATAGCACCAGGAGAGGATAAAACACTGTACAATACAGTCTTTAAGAAACTTCTGGATATTGGTGACATTATCGGTGTCAAGGGGTTTGTCTTCCGCACAAAGATGGGAGAAATATCTATTCACGTTCAGGAATTGACTATACTTACGAAGTCACTTCGTCCTCTTCCTATTGTTAAGATGAAGGATGGTGTCGCATATGATGCGTTTACTGATCCTGAGCAGAGATATAGGATGAGATATGTGGACCTTGTAGTTAATCCTGAGAAACGTGAGATTTTCAAGAAAAGGACTAAGACCTTCAAGGCAATGAGAGACTTCCTTGATAATCGTGGTTATCTAGAGGTAGAGACTCCTATTCTTCAGGGTATTCCTGGCGGTGCAGCAGCGAGACCATTTATCACTCATCACAATGCACTGGATATTCCTTTATATTTAAGAATCGCAAATGAGCTCTACCTTAAAAGGCTTATTGTGGGCGGTTTTGATGGCGTGTATGAGTTTAGCAAAAACTTCAGAAATGAAGGTATGGACCGAACTCATAATCCTGAATTCACAGCCATGGAAGTTTATGTGGCCTACACAGACTATAAGTGGATGATGGAGATGACAGAGCAAATGCTTGAGTATGTTGCTATTGAGGTTAATGGCTCTACTAAAACAAAGATTGGTAATACTGAAATAGACTTCAAGGCTCCTTACCCTAGAGTAACGATGAGAGATGCCATCCTAGAGTACACTGGCTTTGATATCTACGGCAAGAGCGAAGAAGAGCTATTTGAGGCTTGTAAAAAGATGGATATACCTGTGGACAAGACCATGGGGAAAGGTAAGCTGATAGATGAAATATTCGGTGAAAAGTGTGAAAAGAACTATATCCAGCCTACCTACATCATTGACTACCCTGTTGAGATGTCTCCGCTAACTAAGATGCACAGAGTGGAGCCTGGTATTACAGAGCGTTTTGAATTGATGGTCAATGGCAAGGAATTGCTGAATGCATATTCTGAGCTTAATGATCCTATAGATCAATTAGAGCGTTTCCAAGAGCAGGTGAGACTCTCCGAGAAAGGTGATGATGAAGCTATGTTTATAGACCAAGACTTCGTCAGAGCTCTTGAGTATGGTATGCCACCTACAAGTGGTATGGGTATTGGGATGGATCGTTTCGTAATGCTTCTTACAGGACAGGAGAGCATTCAGGAGGTCCTATTATTCCCACAAATGAAGCCCGAGGTAAAGCAGAGTAATAAAAATGAAGACGAATAAAGAGGAGATGGACCAGGCATGGTCTCCTGGAAGAATTGGGATCATAGGTAGTGGGAGCTGGGGAACAGCTCTTGCTAAGATCGTCCTAGCTCATGAAGAGTCTATTAATTGGTACTTTAGATTTGGTGAGACTGTTCGCCAATTCAAGCGTTTTGGACATAATCCGTCCTATCTGACCTCGCAGATGTTTGATACTGATCGTATCAATTTTTATAATGACATCCCATCAATTATCGAAGCATCCGATACGTTAATTTTGGTAACTCCCTCTCCATATATTAAGAATATCTTAGAGAAGACCAAAGAAAATAGTTTAGCGGATAAGTTTATCCTAAATGCTGTTAAGGGGATTATCACTGATGATTACATGATCATTTCTGAGTTTCTCCAAGAGCAGTATGGTATGCCTATCGATCAGATAGGTGTAATTAGCGGGCCTACCCATGCAGAAGAGGTGGCTCTTGATAGGCTATCGTATCTGACTGTTGCTTGTGAAGATATTGAGAAAGCACAGAAAATAAAAGAGGTAATGACCAATGAGTTTGTCTTCTGTAAGGTTAGTAATGATGTAGCAGGGATTGAGTATGGGAGTGTGCTTAAGAATATTTACGCTATCGCAGCTGGTATTTCTCAAGGGTTACGACTTGGCGATAATTTTCAGGCAGTGCTATTGGCAAATGCTGCTGACGAGATGCAGCGTTTTCTTAAAAAAGCACTCAAAAAGAATAGAAATATCACCGACCATGTCTATCTAGGAGACCTATTGGTAACAGCATACTCACGCTATAGTAGGAATCGTACTTTTGGAACGCTTTTGGGAAAAGGTTATTCGGTCAAACAAGCTCAGAGCGAAATGGAGATGATTTCTGAAGGCTATTATGGTGCCAAGTGTATCTACGAAGTTAATAAGAAATATAAAGTCGATTTGCCTATAGCAGAGACTATCTACATGGTTTTATACGAGCGTGCTAGTGCTATAGATAGTTTTGCTGAACTGAGTAAGAAACTCATATAATAATCTGGTGTTTATAAAAATCATATCAGTCAAAAATAAAATCAATGAAGAAGATATCAATTAACGTAGATAATGCTCTTAGAGAGGATAAGGTTAGAAAGCAATATGAACAACTCTTATTAGAAGCCAAGAAGTGCAACCATTTGGTTCACTCTAAGGAGGGCAAAGGTAATGACTTCTTAGGATGGGTTAATCTACCATCATCTATCACAGATACATTCTTAGAGGATATTCAAGCTACAGCAGATCTATTGCGTAAGGATTGCGATTTTGTAGTCGCTATAGGCATCGGAGGATCTTACCTAGGGACGAAGGCAGTGATAGAGGCCCTAAAGGACACCTTTTCTGACCATAAGCCATTAGAGGGAGACGCTCGGGTCTTATATGCTGGGAATCATATCTCTGAAGACTATCTATACGAATTGATGCAGTTACTCAAGGGACGCAAATTTGGACTCATCAATATCTCTAAGAGTGGTACAACTACTGAGCCAGCTATAGCATTCCGCTTGTTACGAAATATGCTTGAGCAACAAGAGGGCGATGATTTTGCCCAAAAGCATATCGTTGCTATTACGGATGCTAGTAAGGGAGCTCTTCGTACTTTGGCTGATAAGCAAGGTTACAAGACCTATGTTATTCCTGATGACGTTGGTGGTCGTTTTAGTGTTCTTACTCCAGTGGGTCTATTACCCATTGCCGTGGCTGGATTTGACATCAAGGCATTGGTGCAAGGAGCGAAAGAAATGGAGCAGGAGCTCACATACGATGGTGACAGCGAAGCCAATAGTGCTGAAAAGTATGCTGCTGCTCGATTAGCTCTATACAGTGAAGGTAAGAAAATAGAAATCTTAGCTAACTATCATCCTAAAATGCACTATATCACAGAATGGTGGAAGCAGTTGTATGGAGAAAGTGAGGGTAAGGATAGCAAAGGAATATTCCCTACGGGTGTAAACTTTACAACTGACCTGCACTCAATGGGACAATGGATACAGGATGGTGAGCGAATTATATTCGAGACCGTCATTAGCATAGACGAGCCAAAGCATGAGGTCATAATTCCCCAAGACGAACTAAATCTTGATGGTCTTAACTTTATTGCTGGAAAGCGAGTAGACTTTGTCAATAAAATGGCTGAAAAAGGGACCTTATTAGCTCATTTAGATGGCAATGTTCCTAACATGCATATATCAATGCCTCTACTGAATGAATATTATATTGGGCAGCTCTTCTACTTTTTTGAAAAGGGAGTAGCCATAGCAGGATACCTTAATGATGTGAATCCTTTTGATCAACCTGGTGTAGAAGCCTATAAGAAAAATATGTTTGCTCTTTTGGATAAACCGGGGTTTGAGAAAGCCTCGATTGATATTAAGAGAAGACTCAATGAAATAAAGTAAGAATAGATAAAAGATGAAATATAGTTATAATACCAAGGTGAAGCCCTTAATACTTCCAGAATATGGGAGACATGTTCAGAACATGGTGGATTACTGCCTTACAATCGAAGATAGAGCAGAGCGGCAGAAATGTGCTGAAGTCATCATCCAGACCATGAGCTTTTTTTCCAATAAACAAAAGGAACGTGAGGATTATTGGCAAGTGCTTTGGGATCACCTTCATATCATGTCTGACTTTAAGCTAGATATAGACTTCCCAGTCCAGGTAACGACCCGAGAAGAATATGAGGAGAAGCTAGAGCGGCATTTGGATAATGACCATCAAAAAAAGCCTAGCTATCGCCATTACGGTCATACCATTGAGCGAATGATAGCTGCTACTTTAGCCGAAACCGATGAAGAAAAAAGGGATCAGCTGGCTAAGTTGACAGCACTTCAGATGAAAAGGAATTACATGCAGTGGAATAATGAGAGTGTAGCTAACTCTAAAATTTTTGCTGACCTTTTTGAGCTATCAAAGGGAGAGATCTACCTTGATGAGATGACCTGTAATCTACCCGATGAGAAGGAGATGTTTGGGTTTTCCTCAAACGGACCAAACAATCACAATAACCATAACTCGAATAATAAGTCGAGGAAGATTAACGTGAGGCGAAGGACAAAAAAATAATAAAGAATATCTATGGGAGCATTTGTAGTTGAGGGTGGACATAGGCTAAAGGGGGATATAATCCCACAAGGAGCTAAGAATGAGGCCTTGCAGATTATCTCTGCAGTCCTTCTAACGGATCAAGAAGTCATCGTTAGTAACATTCCGGATATATTGGATGTCAATAATTTGATCCAATTACTTATAGACCTAGGCGTTAAAGTGAAGAGGTTAAGTGAGGATACCTATAGCTTTAAGGCTGATGATGTCAATCTTGACTTTGCTTATTCCCAGGATTTTCTTATTCATAGTGGTAAGCTACGAGGGTCAGTCCTAGTTATCGGCCCCCTACTCTCTAGATTTGGAAAAGCGACCATTAGCAAGCCTGGAGGAGATAAGATAGGTCGTAGAAGGTTGGACACCCACTTTATCGGCTTTATTAACCTCGGTGCAGATATGAAGTACGATGAGCAAACTCAGCTCTTCACTATAGAGAGTGATAGGCGTCTCAAAGGTACATATATGCTACTCGAGGAAGCATCTGTCACAGGAACGGCTAATATTATTATGGCTGCTGTTCTTGCAGAAGGTACCACTACCATATATCATGCAGCTTGTGAGCCCTATATCCAACAACTATGTAAGATGTTGGTACGTATGGGGGCCAAAATTGAAGGTATTGGAAGTAACCTACTTACAATCCACGGGGTAGAAAAGTTAGGCGGAACTACTCATCGACTATTACCGGATATGATTGAAGTCGGTAGCTTCATCGGTATGGCTGCCATGACACAGTCAGAAATCTCTATTAAGGATACCAATATCCATGAATTAGGAATTATCCCTACAGCTTTTAGACGACTTGGTATTAAGGTAGAGGAGCGTGGGGATGATCTATATATCCCTGCTCAGGACCACTATGAGATTGAGAACTTTATGGATGGTTCTATCCTCACTATCTCAGATGCTCCATGGCCAGGCTTAACGCCAGACCTACTCAGTGTTATTTTGGTGACAGCTACTCAAGCACGTGGCAGCGTCCTAATTCATCAAAAGATGTTTGAGAGTCGGCTCTTCTTTGTGGATAAGCTCATTGATATGGGAGCACAAATTATTTTATGCGACCCTCACAGAGCTACAGTGATTGGGCTTGATCGAAAGTTCCCTCTCAGAAGTAATACTATGGTTTCTCCTGATATTCGTGCTGGCATTGCACTGCTCATTGCTGCGATGTCTGCCGAAGGAAGAAGCCGCATTCACAATATTGATCAGATAGACCGGGGTTATCAGTACATAGACCAAAGGTTGAACGCCCTAGGTGCTGACATATCCAGAATCTAAATTTTTATGATTCAGAATCCTTACCCATCAATTGACTTCAATGCCCTACATCCGTATGGTGTCATTAGGAGAACTCATGGACATCAAGGCAATGTTATTATTAGCGTTCTTGGTGAATCTCTATTTCAGTTAGATCCTCAGTTTTTATTCATCGTCATTGATGAAATTCCCATCCCTTTTGAAGTTGAGGAGATGAGAGGAAGTAAAGAACAGTTGATCACGACCTTCAAGGATATTGACACACTGACAAAAGCCGAAAAATTGGTCGGGTATAAGGTCCTTATTCATGAAGATGAGTTATCTGGGATAGATGATTCAGAATCTATTAGTGACCTAATCGGATATGACTTGTACCACCCTACACTTCAGAAGGTTGGTACTATTCTACACTTAGATGATAGTACGTCTAATTTACTGCTTACGATTGAGACACCTGATGGTAGCTCTATAATGATACCAATGGTGGACGAATGGGTTGTAGATATTAATTCACAAAGTCGAAGGCTAACCCTCGACTTCCCTGAAGAGTTACTCGAGTTGTAATAGATACTCGAGCTTCAAAAGTCTGAAACCACTATACGGCATATAGTAAGGGTTAAGAGACGATACGTTTTGTATACCAATTCTCAGCGATGAAGATTACAGCTGAGCGGTATTCATACGCTCGGCATTCTCCGCTACAGTAAGAGCATCAATGAATGGCTGTATATCTCCATTCAAGACGTCATCCAACTGATGTAGGGTGAGACCAATCCTATGATCAGTCACACGGCCTTGAGGAAAGTGATAGGTACGAATCTTAGCCGAGCGATCGCCCGTACTGACGAGGGTCTTTCGCTTCGAGGCAATCTCATCAATATACTTCTGGTACTCCATATTATAGATACGAGTACGCAATTCTGTCATGGCTCGTGCTTTATTTTTTATCTGAGACCTTTCGTCCTGACTCTGTACCACTATCCCAGTCGGGATGTGTGTCAGTCTAACCGCAGAATAGGTCGTATTCACGGACTGACCACCAGCACCCGAAGAGTTGTAGGTATCCACTCTGATATCTTGCTCACGAACCTCTACGTCAAATTCATCTGCCTCAGGCAAGACTGCTACGGTTGCAGCAGAAGTATGAATACGCCCTTGAGTCTCAGTTTGAGGGACACGCTGCACACGATGGACACCTGATTCATACTTTAGTTTACCATATACTCCGTCCCCCTCTACAGAGAAAACAATCTCTTTGAATCCCCCCATCGTCCCCTCATTGAATGACGTAATGGATGTCTTCCATCCTTGACTTTCACAGTATCTACTATACATTTTATATAGATCTCCTGCAAATAAGGCTGCTTCATCGCCACCTGTTCCGCCACGAATCTCGATAATAGCATTTTTATCATCTTCAGGATCCGCTGGGATTAGTAGTAGTTTAATCTCATTTTCAAGTCCAGGCACCTGCTCACGCAGTTCTTCTATCTCGTCATAGATCATCTTACGCATCTCTGGATCACGCTCTGTGTCGGCCATCGATACGACCTCGTCCAACTGATGCTTAAGTCTAGCATATTCTTCACTTTTGGCCACAACTTTCTCCAATTCAGAATACTCCTTACTGAGTTTTCTGAATCTTTTTTGGTCATTAATAACCTCAGGATCTGTAATCATAAGCTGTACCTCCTGAAAGCGTTCTTTCAGCCCAGAGGTACGAGCAAGGATATCAAAAGTGTCGGACATTAATACTCAAATCTTCCTAGTGGGGTATCCAAGATCAGTTCATTTTGTTCTGCAGCCTCTACACGACCTATAACTTTCGCTGGCACGTTAAAGCTCTCAGATAGTGCGATGACGTCAGCCGCTGCTGCCTCTGGTACATACAGCTCCATACGATGTCCCATATTAAAGACTTTGTATAGTTCTCTTGCTGGTGTCTTACCATTCTCAATGATGGTTTGAAAAAGCGGTGGTATAGGGTGCCAATCATCTTTGATGACCCGCTTACCTTCTACAAAATGTAGTACCTTCGTCTGAGCACCTCCAGTGCAATGAATCATCCCATGGATAGAGCCACGCATCTGTTTCAGTGCCTTAGCAATGATAGGTGCATAAGTACGAGTAGGTGATAAAACTAAATGACCGTAATCAACACCTAGTCCTTCTACTGGTTCTGTGAGTCTCTTCTTCCCAACGTACACAACCTCATCAGGCAATGCGTTATCAAAGGATTCTGGGTACTTACTTGCTAATTCATGATCAAAAAGGTCATGACGTGCGGAAGTCAAACCATTGCTCCCCATTCCCCCATTATAGCTACTCTCGTAGGAGGCTTGTCCATATGAGGCGAGCCCCACGATGACATCCCCCGCTTGGATATTAGCATTATTAACTACATCAGTCCGTTTCATCCTGCAGGTAACGGTACTATCGACAATTATTGTACGCACCAAGTCACCAACATCTGCAGTCTCACCACCTGTTGAGTAGATCCCTACCCCAAGTTCTCTCAATTGCTCTAGAATCTCCTCTGTTCCGTTAATGATAGCACTAATAACCTCACCTGGTATTAGTCGCTTATTACGGCCGATAGTGCTAGATATAAGGATATTATCGACAGCACCTACACATATGAGATCGTCGAGATTCATCACTATAGCATCCTGAGCAATCCCCTTCCAGACAGATAAGTCACCCGTCTCACGCCAATAAGTGTATGCTAGAGAACTCTTAGTCCCAGCACCATCAGCATGCATCAAGCTACAGTAATCAGGATCATTACCCAACATATCGGGCAATATCTTACAAAATGCTTGAGGATAAAGTCCTTTATCTATTTTCTTGATGGCTGCGTGTACATCTTCCTTATCAGCCGAAACTCCTCTTTGTTGGTATAGGTCTTGAGAGCTTTGGTAACTCATAGTTATATCTCCGTTAAAAGTTAGAATATAGAGAAGTGAACATACTTCTTAGGGTTAGATTGAATATCCAGCAACAAACTATCCGCAGATTCAGTCGTCTTTATCAATCTGTTATAAAGCTGTGGATCATTAATCAATTGTCCTATGCTACCCTGATCGCTATTAAGCTTTGAAATAAATCCCTTAAGGTCCTTAACTGTAGTAGAGAGATCCGCAACCACTAGTTCT
Source organism: Porphyromonadaceae bacterium W3.11 (assembly GCA_030434245.1). Taxonomy (NCBI): domain Bacteria; kingdom Pseudomonadati; phylum Bacteroidota; class Bacteroidia; order Bacteroidales; family Porphyromonadaceae; species Porphyromonadaceae bacterium W3.11. Next base: position 54,499 of record JAUISX010000001.1, on the reverse strand, counting down.
AAGTCTGATTCATTGAGCTTACCTGTCATTTCGGCAATTGACTTAGTGCTGGCATCAATATTATCAAGGATAGTTGGTATTTCCTGAGCAATCATCTTATCAATCTTCTGTGTCGAAGTTTGAATAGCATTAGCAGATTGCTTAACAGCCACCACCGTTTCTTTGATCGCTGGATCAGTAGCAAATAGATTAAGATTATATATCAGGGTGTCTAATGAGAGAGTTGCCTTATTAAGGTTAGGCAACAGCTGATTATTCAGCTTACCCATCAAATCTTCTGATGGAATACCTGTAATGGTATCATGTGGATTAACAATCCCCTCCTGAACGTCCTTTGGTAGCTTCAGTACTATTACAGCCCCCCCAAGCGGATTTGCGGTAATTGAAGCCTTAACGCCTTTAGGCAGCTCCAAACTCTTATCAAGGGCAACCGTTAGGACAGCCCCATCCATTCCAGTATAATCAAAGTCAATAGTCCTGACATTACCCACTTTGTAGCCATTAAGAGTAACCTTTGACGAGAGATCTATTCCTTGCAGATCCTTAAACGTCACATAATACATCTCAGCTTTATCAAAAATCTTAATTCCTTTTAAGAAATTAAAGCCAAAATAAAACATCAAAAGTGTAGCTACGGTTGTGATACCGATCCAGATGGATTTCTCTTTATTGCCTAACTTATTTTTCATAATTACTAATAATGAGCAAACAAATTTTTTACGTTTACAAAACTACATAAAATATCACTATTATTCGCTTTTATGTTTTGAATCTTCGGTATCGAAATTATATAGCTTAGGATGTAATGGCATTCTGTCCTACCAAAAGTCTGTCATAAATCTTAAGAATGCTTTTATTTTCCATCGCTAAGACCTAATGATTACATTCAAGTTATGTTTATTCACTTGGATAAGAAAAAATAATCTCCAGGTAGTCCTTCCCCGTATTCAGTATGCTTAGATCTTTCTTACTCTGTTTAGATTTTTAAAATAGCCTGTGCTATATTAAAGTAGATAATTAAGCTCATTGCATCCACTATCGTAGTAATAAGCGGCCCCGCCATGATAGCTGGGTCTAACTTCAGTTTTTTTGCAAGTATTGGGAGCAACCCTCCTATCATCTTAGCCATGATAACTGTGCATATCAGGGTTATGGATACCGTTAGAGCAATAGACACAGGCACTTGTGGCTCAAATATAAGAATTCGCAACAGGTTAATGAGAGACAATACAAATCCACAGATAATACTAATTGAAAATTCTTTACGAAGGACGCGAATTGTATCCGTAAGCTTGATATCACCAGTTGCTAGACCACGAATAATCAAAGTAGAACTTTGGCTACCAGCGTTACCACCAGTATCCATGAGCATCGGAATAAACATCCCAAGAAGTATGAGGGACTCTAGCGTGTCAGAGAAATTCTTCATGATAGATCCTGTGAAGGTAGCCGAAATTAAAAGCACTAAGAGCCAGATAATCCTATTCTTTGCCAACTTAAATACATTGGCATTAAGGTATTCGTCTTCCGAAGGAGTCATCGCTGCCATTATATGGAAGTCCTCAGTCGCTTCCAGCTCCATCACATCCAAAATATCATCTACAGTAATGATACCCGTTAGTCGTTCCTGACTATCCACTACAGGGATGGCAAGTAAGTCATAGTGCTTAAATTTTTCAGCCACCAACTCTTGGTCATCATGAGTATTTACGACGATGATATCCCTATCCATTATCTCCGTAATCATCTTACTTGGATCCTCTGTTACCAACTCACGAAGCGAGATGATGCCCATCAATCGTTCATGAATGGTGGTTACGTAACAGGTGTATACCGTTTCCTTTTTTAGACCCGTTTCCCTTATGTGATCAAGAGCATCTTTTACAGTCATTTTTTCATTGAGTCGTACATACTCAATGGTCATCAAGGTGCCAGCAGAGTCTTGAGGATAGTTCAGAAATTGATTGACTAAGTTCCTTTTTTCTGGAGGGATATTAATCAAGACTTTATTAACAAACTCAGCAGGCATCTCCTCTATCATGTCTATAACATCATCGAAGAAAATATTATCAACAAGGTCAGGAAGTTCATTTTCGCCTATGGCATTGATGATCTCTCGTTGGGATTCTACACTCAGGAAGGAGAATACCTCTACCGCTTTTACCTTAGGAAGCATTCTGAAAATAAGCAGTGCTAATACCTGATCGTTCAAATCATCCATCAGCTCAGCAATGTCAGCATCGTACATTGCTTCGAGGTGATTTCGAAGCTCAACTATTTTCTTCGCTTTGATAAGATTTTTGACTTCGTTTCTGTCTAATACCAATGAATCCTTGCTCATAATTAATTATTAACTTTGAAAATGTCACTAGGGTATAATACAAAGGTACGAAATATATAACTAGGAGTCGCCGGACTATCCCTCTATCACAGAGCTGACAGGACGTATTACATTGATGCCCCACTCCCATTTGAGACTATTCCTCCTAACTATACGTTCATGTGTACTTTCAAAAGATTGTATCCATTTCCTGTAATTATTCTATAGGTACTCATAAAAGAGTGTACCTATACCTTCCAAATAATCAAATTTTAAGGTATCAAAAAAGTCAATCCCCCATCACTCTGTATAAAGTAATGGGGGATTGCTTCTTGGCCGTCAAAAAAGCTTATAATATATCTTTTAAGCACCAGTACGTTATTAATCTACCAATGCAAGGGCCTCATTCATTCTTCACTCCTTCTATTCGTCTATGACTTAAGAATCAATACGGATAGAATAGGATACTATCATGCACCAGCGAAGCGATACTCATCCTGAATGTCAATGGTTAAGCGAGTAAATAGGTCTTCGATAAGTTCATCAGTCACATCTAGAGCTGCTTGCATCACTTTCTCTGAAAATTCCTGGACTAAATCTTTAGCACGAAGTGGCTGAGTCTTATAGATTCTGAGATACTCCTCCTCCATTTCTCTCTGACGTTGATCAGTCTCTTCCTCAAAGTCCTTATACACCTTCTGAATGACTGGAGCATACTTATTGTAGTTCACCATTCCCAAGACCTGTACCTTACGGAACTTCCAGTAAGCGGAGTCAGCACTAGACTTATCGGTTCCCTTAGTATATGCTTCGACATATTCACTCATCCCTTGATAGAACGGAATAAAGACACCAAGTGCAGCCATACCCATAGCGACATAATTTACCTCGCCAATAGCTTTAGGCAGATCAGGGCGAACCTGAAGGATATGAGTCTGAGTCGTACGGAATATTGATACTGGACGATACTCCTCCTTAGGGTTGCTATTCATGTAAGGGTCATGATCCGTTCCATTGTAATGGAAGCGGAAAGCCTTCCTCATGTCTGAGAGACTAATAGGCTGTTCAGCTTTGGCATACACAGGGAATGTATTCTTAGTCACATCATTTTTGATCTTGGGGCTAAACATCGCTTGTAGTCCCCATACACGTGGGTAGTTGTATGTTGTATCCAACTTCTCATCACGAATGTATGCCTCATGAAAGTCAAACTTCTCTTTCTTAGGATTATATAGATTGTGCTTTTCCGCAAACTCTAATAGATCCTTTGAAGCCATATAATTCTTTTTATCCTTAGGGTCATATTCACGGAAACGACTCTGATTACCCGTTACGAAATAGACATTCTCTGGAAGGCGACAGGCTAGCCAACGGTGTCCAGAAGCTGTTTCTAAGTACCAAATCTCATCATTATCAACAAAACCGATACCAAAGCCCTCTGCCACTCCATATTTTTCAATCAAGGACCCTAGCCTCTTAACGCCTTCTTTGGCAGATTTGACATAGGGGAGGACGATATTAAATACTGAGTTTTCTGCCACACCATCTTCCACTAGAGGATCAGCCTCCAATGCTTTTTCACTACTAAAGATACTCTCCGTAGCACTCATTCCTACACCAGCTGTATTGAACCCCGCACTCCCCCAATGGTTAGGCAACGCATATGGTGCTAAGGCAGTATATCCAAGGGCCTCCTTAGGTAATTCGCAGCGGAAGGGGCTATCCTTCGCGACAAACTCTTCATTACCCTCAGTGGTATCTTCATAGATTTCTAAGTTTTTTGCTTCCAGTGCATCCCAGTCTTCCGAGCGAGCGACCATCATTGATCCGTCTGCAGTCATCTTTCTTCCGACTAAGATAGTAGTACATTCAGAGAGAAATAATTCCCTTCTCTCTTCTTTTTTTATATTATTCATTATTATATATCAATTGTTATTAATATTATTATTACCAACTTATTATAGAGTCATCTATCCAATACCATGGCTAGATGATCATAATGTCACTACTGGCTTGATCAAGTCTTTAGGCTTATCCTTCATGAGCATAAGAGCCTCTTCGATCTTGTCAAAGCCATGAAATCTATGAGTGATTAGAGGTTTTACATCAAGCTTACCATACTCAAGTAGAGAAGCTAGCTTTTCCAGTCTCAACCGTCCACCAGGCATCAAGCCACCGACGATCTGTTTGTGCCCCATTCCTACTCCCCACTCTACACGAGGAATATTGACGTACTCACCACTACCTAAGTAATTCACATTACCAATCTTTCCACCTGGTTTCAGACACTTAATTACAGGTTCAAAGGTTTCGACACCACCTCCAGCAATGATGGCCTTATCCACCCCTTTTCCATTAGTCATACTCAAGACCTGCTCATCAATAGAGGCCCCCTTATAACCGATAAAGTCTGTTGCTCCATATAGCTTGGCTACATCTCTACAGATCTGCCTAGTCCCGACACAGATAATCCTAGACGCTCCACGCATATTAGCTGCAGCAACAGACATAAGCCCCACAGGACCTATACCTACGACTAAGACTGTATCGCCAAACTGAATATCTGCAAGCTCTACACCATGAAATCCTGTTGGGACCATGTCAGACATCATACAAGCTTCTTCGATAGAAACACTCTCTGGTAAGTGAGCTAAGTTACCATCAGCATCATTCACATGAAAGAGTTCAGCAAAGACACCGTCCTTGAAGTTTGAAAATTTCCATCCAGCCAACATACCGCCAGAGTGCATTGGGTAACCAGCTTGGGCTTCGAGAGAGCTCCAATCAGGGGTAATAGCAGCTACCATGACCCTATCGCCGACCTTAAAATCCTTAACATGAGACCCTACTTCCTCTACGACACCACATGCTTCATGTCCGAGGATCATATCTTCTCGCTCACCTATAGCTCCCTCCCATACTGTGTGAATATCTGATGTACAAGGTGATATGGCTAATGGACGCACCAAGGCATCTAGTGGACCACACTTAGGCTTATCCTTTTCGATCCATCCAGTATCACCGACTCCTAACATTGCAAAACCTTTCATAGTAATTCCTCCTAAATTTATAATTAAAAAAACATTGACAGTTCGTTCTTTCTACCCTCTTTTACTTACAGTAATGATGTTTATAATCCCCTACTCCCAATAGTAATATCCATATCATGAATGGTTAATCTATCGATACAAGTATCATATTTAATAAGACTCTAAAAATAGAATCTTGTAGGGGTATTAATCTTATGATATGCAAGAACTCATCAACAGCCTAAATGTAACCATTTTCTTTGTCACAATCTTCTTTTTTATGTTTTTTATCACTTCATATTTTCAGATTGATGTCATTAATTAATAATCTAATTTTATTTGAAAATAATATTACAATATAATCACAGGCACCTCTGGATTATGCGAGAACTATTAGCTAATTTAATTGAAAAGAGAGATAATAACCCCAGTAATTGCTCACGATAACCATTAGATATTTTCCGAAAAGGTATTCAATGTGGCTCTTCATCTACTCATAACATAATTATCAGGTTGAGCATCACCTAAAAATACGTTGGAAAGTAGACGTTGTAATTCGTAACTAATTTCAAGCCAAAATCTAAAACTCAGCTCCAAAAGAGAATATTAAGTAGATAACTGTCTGAAATAAAGCGATTAATAGAATATGTCAATACGTTTCAAATAACACTGATTATCTTAGCTAAAGACCAGTCTATTTTTAGTTATATAAAAGAGAAGAGGGTGTGTCAAAACCTAGTTTTGATGCATCCTCAATTTTTTTGATAGGGTGTGTCCTAAGCAGCTACGAGATGTTTTAGAATTTGGTTTTCCTCTAAAAGTAGGTTGTTAGTGACTAAAAATGGATGATTTGGGCAAGAATGAGGTGTATTATCCATGTTTTTTGGGTTTTTCGCCATCATAGAGCATAGTTTCTTGACATTGAATGCTATGGCAAAGAAGGCAAAGTCCATAGTGACCTTGTCTTGACCGAAGTGTCGAAAGCGTTTGTAGCTCATATTGTATTTCATTTGACCGAATACTGATTCTGGCTCTACACATCGTCGTCCTCGATGTCTTAGTCCTTCTTCGGAGGTAAGGAGTTGGTTTGCTTTCTTTTTGTACTCATTGAGTCTGTGATTGACCTCTATGATTCGATTGCCTTTTGCCTTAAAACATAGTCCTCTGAGTGGACATCCTTTGCACCTCGCAGCCTTATATCTCGCACTCTCAGTAGTGTATCCGCTTGCTGTCTTGCCTCTCTTTGTCCCGATACGCCTCATCCTTTGTCCCATCGGGCAGACATAGTAATCTCCTTCTTTGCTGTAGTATAGCGATGAGGGCTGAAATGGGTCGGGCTTATAGCGAGGACGATGCTCAATATGGAAGCGATTGTATTTGACAAAGGGTGTTGTACCAGACTCTTCCATAAAACGATAGTTCTCTTCCGAGCCATAGCCAGAGTCGGCTACAACAGTAGAGGGCAAATCACCATAACGGTCTTGGTGGAATTGAAGAAAAGGGATAAATGTGAGGGTGTCAGTAGGATTGTAGAAGAGTCCAAAGTTGGTAATAAATTGCTGATTCGTAGCTATTTGTAAATTGTAACCTGGCTTGGTTTGACCATTTCTCATGGCATCCTCCTTCATACGCATAAAGGTGGCAGAGGGGTCGGTCTTGGAGTAGGAGTTGCGATCCTCGAGTTTTTCCAGCTTCTCGTCATACTCCATAAGTTTAGCCTTATGCTCTTCTAGTTGCTTGATCTGCTTCTTCCTCTCTCTTATTTTCTTTTTCTCCTCCTTGTTGACTGGTTCCGGGGTTCTCTCTAGTTCTGCTTTGAAGGTGGTCACCAGCTCTGAAAGTTGTTCCGCTGTAATCTCTACTTCTTCGCTACCCTCGCTATTCTCTTGAGCAATACAATCATCGATTTGAGAGAGCAATGCCTTTAGCTTTTCCTGAAGTTTGGCTCGATTTCGTTCCACGCTCTTCCGCCACACAAAGGTGTATTTATTGGCTTTGGATTCTATCTTAGTGCCATCGATATACTCCACATCAAGACTGATAAAACCTCTCTCTGCAAGTAACAATACCATCTGTGAGAAGACCTTATTGATCTCTCCTTTTACACGATTACGAAACCTATTGATGGTGATAAAATCTGGTTTTTCATACCCTGCAAGCCAGATGAAGTGGACATCTCTTTTGAGGGCTTGCTCAATCTTCCTGCACGAGTAGATGTTATTCATGTAGGCGTAGATAATCACCTTGAGCATCATCTTGGGGTGGTAGGGGTGGCGACCTATCTTACTGTACAAGCCCTTAATATTCTCAATCTCAATAGCATCGATAATGGCATTGACCACTCTCACTGGATCATTAGCACAAATATCCTCGTCAAGCCTTTGAGGAAAAAGCATTGACCTATTGTGTATGTATGGACGAAATTGTATCTTTGTCATAGTTAATTTATTGATATACATAAAGATACAAAATCTTTATGATATAGAAAAGCCCCAGCTTGTGAAAGTTGGGGCTTTTGTCGCAAAATAATAGGGTGCGTCAAAAAAATTAGTTTTGACACACCCTCATTTTTTCTATATATCAAGAAGAAAGCTTTCCTATAGGAAGATTTTTGCAGCTATATAAGTGTGTCTTTTTAGACTTAGATTGCATTTCTTTATATTTTGTGAGCTCATTACAAATAGCCTAAAAATCGACATGAATACATTGAATGTAATCAGATTAATGTAATTACTTAACCCTTCCAATTTCTTTTTTACTGAGTACTATTACAAAAGTAGAAATTATATACTGCTTATAAACAGTAGCACTGTGTCTTAAGAGGAGACAATCCCATCTACAATAGTAGAAATTATATACTGCTTATAAACACCCTCGTGCTACTTTTGACAAAGCTATTATCTACAATAGTAGAAATTATATACTGCTTATAAACGCCAATTGTGAGCAATGCTAGTTACCCGGTGGATCTACAATAGTAGAAATTATATACTGCTTATAAACAGAGTTCGAGTCGCTGATGGAGCTACTCAATCTACAATAGTAGAAATTATATACTGCTTATAAACCGTGTGGAGGGTGTGAAGTACGAGGTTGATCTACAATAGTAGAAATTATATACTGCTTATAAACTTGCTGGTGCGTATGACCATACGGCCGTTGATCTACAATAGTAGAAATTATATACTGCTTATAAACTGCGTATCTCCACCCGTTCATCAAGTTCTATCTACAATAGTAGAAATTATATACTGCTTATAAACGTTTAGTGTGTTCCAGAGAGTGCTTGTGAATCTACAATAGTAGAAATTATATACTGCTTATAAACATTTAGACGTTTCAGTTAATAAAAGATTCTATCTACAATAGTAGAAATTATATACTGCTTATAAACGTCCACTGTGAGGCCACCACCGATAGTGGATCTACAATAGTAGAAATTATATACTGCTTATAAACCTACGTATTTTCAACATTGGGGTAATGAAATATCTACAATAGTAGAAATTATATACTGCTTATAAACAGTAACACCACAAATATAGCATATAATTAACTAAATACCAATGTTTTAGGCATGTATGTCTAAGAACTCATTTCTCCCCCTCCTATTTTATTTTTGTTGAGAGTGTCCTTTATACCCTTAATATTCAGAACATTATAATTTTACCAACAAAAAATATCGACAACGGTTTGCAGATTAAAAATATACAATATCTTCATCCCGATGAATAGCATTACCATACTTTCTCAACTTTACAGAAGATACATCAAAGATAATGACACTATCACCACCGTCAAACTTTTTGGCAAACTGCTCCTCAATTTTTATGATGAGATTTTCAAGAAGTCTATTGGTGTTATTGACTTCATATACAGAATACTGTAAGCGTATAGCTCCATTTTTGGTTAGCATCTTTGAAAATCGATTTCGGAGCTTATCATTACTGATATCATAACTGATTATAAGCATATCAAATTAGAAATTGAGGGTATTCGGATACTGATTTTTTCTGCATAAAACATCTATAATAGGATTGTACATAATCAAAAACGTCTCCTTTATAAGGGATGAGTGCATCATAGAAAAGCTGCTGGTATTCTTTATTTTTTTCACGTTTGAGATAGTACTCTCCTTTCCTAACATTAAAGTCTTTTTCACTTATTTGGTTCCGATTAAGACCTTTTCTAACGGTCTTATCAATTACGCATCTAAATGGCTCCATTATATCACATACTAAGGATTTGCGTTTGAACCATAACCGATGATAGACACCCACATATAGATCAAAACCAAATAATCTAAGGAAACACTCAATATAATTGAATAATATGGTATAACCAATATCTAATGTAGCATTAATGACGTCACACTTAGCACGTGGTCGCCGCCCTTCCCAATGGTGCATTTGGTAAAACGCTGCAAAGAACTGCTTTGCTACAATTCCCTCTATGCCCATCAATTCTGAGTAATTAATGCACTGATTCACCATAGGCAGGTAGCTTATACACTTTTCTATCGCTGATAAAGTTATATCGTCTTTCTTTCGGGTATTTTTTAGAGACTTAATCTGATTTCTTATCTTATTATTTACGATAATCTTTGCGATGGATAAATCTTCTTTGGCCATTAGGTGCTGACGCTGACGAAGAAGATAATTGGCTTCCGCTGGGTTGCTCCAAAAGAAGATAGGTCGTAGATTGGGTTTCATCACAACTAATGCCACACCATACTTCTGACACTTTTCGATAAGAGCAGAGGTGATGGTAATATGTCCCACCACAAAAAGGGCGAAAATCTTTTGGAAAGGTAACTTTGTTAGTGTCTTAACCCTTCCCTCATCATCAACTTCCTCTTCTAAGAGTAACTCGCCATTAAGCAAGCGGAGATGCCGCTTTTGAATACAATTAATGACAAAAATGGTTCTATATTCAATGTCTTTATGAGTAAACATTTTCTAAATCAGTCTTATCGCATAAGTTACAATAGATACAGTGACTACACTTATTAGGATTTATTTTAATGGGACTAGATGGATCATAATTCAAAAAGTCAGAAACAAACTTCTCAAATTGGCACTCCTTCTCAGAAGATGGTAGAGATATAGGTATCATCCTATTGGTCGAAATCTCGTAAAATGCAAAAGATTCTACGATATATCCCATCTCTCTCATACAGAAGAATTGTGCCCATAATTGATAGATCTGCCCTTGAAAAATTCCCTTAAGTTGGTATTTACGCTCTACTAGCTTTTTCTCTTTTCGTTTATATACATCTATCTTTCCCATTAAATGAAAGCGTTCTGAAAAAACTGGTAAGGCTAGTATTACATCTTTTTGAGTTGAAGATGACTTACTGTCAGTGGCTTTGTGTGCTACCGTACCTCTTACTTGTGGCACAGCATGGTAAAGGTCTTCATCCGTACTCATATATACGTTATGTAGGTATATAGAGTACGGACAAAAGATAAAGTCATTTAGGGTTGAGATGAGAATATAATCATTCATTACCTGTTCTGAAAAGGCTTTTTCTGAATAAAATTCAACCACTCCTTATTAGAGATTCCTAGCTTTGGTTTCTTCTCCTCTTCGGTATCACGAATCGTCTGTAAGGCCCATAATCCTTTGAGTGCAATATTGTATGCCCCATTAGCGTCAGCGTTTTTGGGCAGATTTTGACCACAGTCTCGGCTGTCATAGAAGTTTCCGTTTGCGTCAGCGATAGGAGAAATTAGGTAGTCCTCATCTGTCTCTTTCCTACTATTACGCATCTGCACTAACAGTCTGAATAGAATAAGTAGCCTCACAAAAAAGTCTTTATCATTTACCTTAATGATATCGTCTTGTATGCTATCTTTAGCATGATAGTCTATTTGGTACTCTTCAAAGAGTGCTTTAAATTCATTAGTAAGACAGATGTCTTTGTAATCCCATTGGCTATTCTTTTGTGAATTTCTAAATGCCATAATCCGATCGCCATGGGTACATAAGACCCATTTCGTTTGAGTTCCTTCTGCCCTGCGATTAAATTTATTATAGTCAAACTTGAACTCAAACCAATCATGACCTTGATGATAATTAATCGAATCAAATTTTTCGAAAAAGGCTTTTGAATTATCTACACTCTCATATCGGGTATTGAAGAGATTGACAAAACCTGTCACGGGGTCTATCTTACTCGTATTCCATGCTGGGATATAAAAGAGAAAACCATTCTGCTTACCCATCTCTCTAATGCTTTTGAATGGACTGGTAAGCTGGTAAGCTTTTAGTAATCCGCCCTCTTTATGTGGATCCAGCTTCTTATCCACTAGATAGTTTAATTTGTCTATTAGTTGCTTTTCGAATTGTTGGTAAACGGAGCTTTCCACCTTTTGGCGACCTCTCTTGAAACCCATATTTAAGTCTTCTAGTGCCACGATAGCATTATACTTTATCATTAGCTGAGATACTTTGTGGACGACTTGACTCAGGTATCCTTGCTTAAGATCCTTTATACCTTCAATAGTCTGCCAGTTTTGGCGTTCCTTCTGACGCTGTGCATTTCGTGTCTCTAGTAGGCCGTGATAATCCGTTTTGTACTCATTTCCATTATGATGATTAATAATCTCATTTAATGAGAATTGCTCTACGATATTACCCCTTCCATCTATCACAGAGATATATAATAGATGTCTCTCCCCTCTATCAATACCAATAACATGGATGTCCTTATTGGACCTAATATAATCTTGTACAAGTTGGTTGACTCGATCTCCTTGAACACTCTTGAAGTTCATCGTTATAGGAACATGAAATTGAAACTTATCAAGCGTATATCGTCTGTCCTTAATTAGGTCATATTCAAAGAGACTCTCTTCTCCCTTATTAATGGCATTTTTCTTTTTGATGGGCTGATGTGCCGGATGTGTAGGTTGCTCATAACGGAGGCTCCTTTTACGGAAAAAGACTTCGGCTTGCCCATTAAGCTTATAGACTACATCGGCCAAATTACGTTCGTCAAAGAGCATCTTCCAATAGAGGGTATGAAGGTTAGGCGTCCCTTTGCTATATGGAGAGAAGTCTTTATTGTATATCTGAAACAGGTATAACTTACCATCATTGACCAAAGAATCAACATAAGCTACAGATACATTACGGAAGGTCACCTTATATCCTTGATGTTCGACCTCTCGATAAAAGCCTGAGATGTCACTGTAGGTGGATGTCTCTGAAAAGTCAAAGTCGAAGTGACGCCAATCCACATGAGCATTGATTGATTCTTTAAAAAAATCAATTAGTTTGTGTGTATACTGAATATTGAAGTTTTCTCCTTTCTTATGAGTGCCTAATGCGTATTTTTCTAGTAGTTCTTTACTAGGCTTGAATGTTTCTATTCCTTTCTTAGACAAAAATACTTTGGGGAGCATCTTATTAGGACCAGGCAAGAGTTTATAGTCCATTTTCTCATAACAGTCCCCATCGTTAGGCAATGGATTAGCATCAAAACTCTTATTATGCTTTTTGTCCATAATAGCTAGATAGTAATTACCATCTTTGCGTAATATAATGCTGGTATTATCTCTTTCCTTATTTCTGTCCCACCCATTTAGTAACTGAGAATTACCGAAGTTGAGCTTAATCTTCTCTGTAGAATATGGCTTTCGAGTAAGATAATTACGCACCATATTATATAGCGGAATAATCTGATTAAGTGCTTCCCATATATAATTTAGTTCACCATAAAACTTCTGATCTTTATCGGACTCATCGCCATAACCTATTAATGGCTTTAGGAATCTCTGTAGGTTACTAACAGAATCTAATAAACTCTTAATGAGGGCAACGTTCGCTTTATCTTGTATTAGGTTGTAATCTTCAGGATATGGGGTGGTCAATAGTTGTTTTGTATTAGTGTTGGATAGCTTAATTACCTCTATCAGATCTAAGGCATCTCCCTCATTATGATCAACTTTTCTCAATTCTGAGAAGTATTTATCAATTTGTTTTTCACAATATTCCTCTGGTAATAGTTTAATGCACTCATTGAGGGTGGCGATTGTAACACTCTTTTCTGCATTCAGTGCTTTCTTACGGTTGTCCTCATACCTAGCAGTACCTTTCTTAGCAGTCGTGGTAAGATCGTAAGCCAGCTCTCTAGCTTTATTGATTAGGTTCCAATCTCCAAAAATCCACTTAGATATATCTGTTAGCTGTGCATCATTTCTTATATAAATCTTAGATAAGTCATAATCTGAGATAGATCTCATAAATACACGGGTACGATCGAGTACGTCAGAATCAAGGTATTCACAAAAAGTCTTGATGGACTCGAGCAACTCATCATCATCAGCATAAGTCTCTGGTAGCCAAGAGAGTTGTTCCCTATCACTTAGTATTTGCTTGTAGAGCGGCTTAAATAATGGTAGTCGATCTTCTATTCCTATTTTGCCTTTGATTATATAGGTTTATGCGCTCATTTAGTCCTTTGTATTCTGTTCCGTCTTCTCCTACAACTTTTCCGATAACAGCATTATAGGATTCAATTCCTTTCTGAGATAGCACATGGGTATAATGCTCTAATGTGAAAATATCATTAAGCCGTGGTACATTAATGTAACCTCCATCTGTAAAGGTTGTATAGAGGTCTGAAAGTTCGTGTGAAAGTGGATCTTTTATTTTTTCGAAAATCAATAGATTATCTATAAACTTTGGGAGATTTTCGTGAATAAGCCTATAACTAATAGCGGTAGAATGAGCTTGATCCGAATATATATTTTTCCTGTTTTCATGAAACCCTACAAAATAAGTAGTGAAACCTTTAAACTCGGATAAGAGCTTTCGGTCCTCCTCACTGCTGACAAAAGGGGGTAGTATATCTCTTATCAATTCTTCTTTGAAAAGATTTTTATATCGACCATTTTGGTCTTTATCTTTATGTTTTCCTTTAGCTCCAGTTAAGACACTAACGATTAGTTCACGAAGATCTGTTTGGATTTTTTCAAACTTCTTATCTTCTTCCTTAGTCTTATTGCCATTCAAATATAGATTATAGTACGACCTTAGTAGCTCAGTCATATCTTGCCTTATTTCAGCGCGTCCAAAACGATTCAGTGCTGTGTCAATAAATACTTTATGATATTCATCGATAATTTTCTTCACCTTTTGGTAGCTATCGGCACGATGGTTGTCTTTTTTGATAATATCGACATTCTTGATATTATCTAAAGTTTTTCCAATTGGTTTTAATTCAAAGCGCAGTGTCTTACTCACTGGATAGAGATTAGTAAAGTCATTAAATTGTTTCATCATATTATCTTTTTATTTAAGTTATTTTTTCAAATATATCCCTTTTTTGTATTATTCTCAATAAAAACGACCAAATAAAACTTTGCATAAAATAATCATCGTTCCTATTGGAAACATATCTCTATCACATAGAACTAAATTTTTGGGGAGAGGCGAAGCTTTTTATGGGTGAGTTCAAATATTTTTGAGAAAAGGATGCAAGATTTATCGTAGTCTCGCGTTTACTAAGTAGAGTTCAATCATTAAACAAAAACGATTATGAAAACAAGAAAAATTTTTTACTCGCTAGCAGTACTTTTAACTGCTATTTTTACTCAATCATGCCTTAAGAATAATGGGCATGAACCTGACAACAAATATTATCCAAATGGGATTGTAACTGTAAAGACAAGTCCTGACAACACGATTTTCTTACAACTAGATGATCAAACGACCTTATTGCCTGTCAATATTAAGAAACATCCATTCGAAGGAAAAGAAGTAAGAGCGTTACTGAACTTTGAAGAGGTTCAGGAAAAACATGAAGGTTATACCAAGGCCGTCAAGGTGAATTGGATCGATAGTATCTTAACCAAACAGACCATCCCATACGTTATAGCCGATGAAAAAAAATATGGGAATGATCAGTTAGAGATCCTAAACGACCCAAAGAAAGCCATTGAAGACGGCTACCTGAATCTTAAGATTAGAACTGTTTGGAGCCAAAGTACTAAACGACATATGCTCAATCTAGTATCAGGTAAAAATCCTGATGAACCGTATGAGTTGGAACTGAGACATAATGCTTTCGGTGATATTTATGGTCGTCCAGCTGACGCATATGTAGCATTTAATCTAAAGTCTCTTCCTGACACTAAAGGTGAGACTGTTAAGATAAAGTTAGTTTGGAGGTCATTTTATGGCGAGAAACACACATTAATTGATTATAAAACCAAAGAAAAATAATCAATCTCTCCCACTGTAGTATGTGCTTATGTCCCAAAGTTATGTAACTTTGGGGCATAAAACATCTATTATAATTGATAATAACGTGACAAACGAACAGCGAATCATCAGTAAGATCAAAGCTGGAGATAACAAAGCTATGAAGTCTATCTATGACTTACATATCGGTTATCTAATGGGTGTTTGTACCCGCTATATCAGAAATAGAGAAGATGCAAAAGACATTCTCCAAGATAGTTTCATCAAGATTTTCAAAGAAATAAGCCGCTTTACATACCAAGGGGAAGGGTCATTCAGGGCATGGGCTACCCGAATCGTCATAAATGAATCGATTTCTTTCATAAGAAAGACGAGTAACATCAGTTTACTTGATCCAAATTTCGAACTAGCAGACGAAAGGGAGGATGTGGAGATTGAGGAGATCCCTATTGAGGTGATCCACAAATTTATCAGCGAGCTACCAGACGGATATCGAATAGTTTTCAACCTATATGCTATAGAGGGCAAAAGTCATAGAGAAATAGCAGAGACATTGAATATAAAGGAAAACACCTCTGCGTCTCAATACTTTAGGGCAAAAAAACTATTGGCTTCTTGGATTAATGAATATCGAAAAAAGCATCATGATGAATAAGTCATCATCAAGGTAAATTATGAAAAAAGAGTGGATAGATAACTTACGCGAAAAGCTAAAGCTTTATGAAGAAGAACCTCCAAAGGATCTTTGGGAGGCGATAGAGGAGCGACTCGATACAGAGAAGATTAGTACCCCTCGTCCCCTATTTCCGATATGGAGTAAAGCTCTTTTGACAGCTGCTGCTATTACTATTATTGCACTACTTATCACACAAAGATTTTCTAAACAATCTGAGATAATCCTTAGTACAGATGATCGTGAGATAGCGTTACTAGACACTCTTTCACAATGGAAGATAGTAACGCCTTCAGAAAGCATCGATAAGGATCACATACGAGCTATGCAAAAGACACCTCAGAAAGTGGTGACTAATAATAATCTTAACCTTGACGAGAGTGAGAGTCTATCCGTAGCAGACTCAACGAATATAATAAGTGTCATCGTCACTGACAGCATCAATCAGTATCAAGACTCATCAAATGAGTTGGCATCAGATAGTAAGAATGAGCTCTCTAAGAATGCTAATAACAACAATATCACTCCTAACCCAAAAGAGCCTACAGCAGCCTCACCAATAAGAAGGTTAAAGGTAAATGATAATGTATCTCACCTTTCACTCAACATTTTTGCTCAGAACGCATCGAAACACCATGATAGTCAATCTGGATATGGCAGAGATTACATTCAAATGGCTTCCTCTAGTCCTAATGACGTCGGGAGTAAAGAATCTTATACAGCGAAGAGAGAGGTGGACTTCTTTAATCAAAATAAGGAGATAAAAAAAGAGACATTTCATGACTTGCCTATAACGATTGGGATAACTGGATCCTATATGATCAGCAATAAACTTGCGATAGAAGCTGGACTTACTTACACATATTTATCAAGTAAGACAAAGCAGGGGACTATGGATAACTTTCAAGAGATTAGGCGTCAACAGCACCTAATTGGATTGCCAATTGCCCTAAAATACAATTTCTGGAAGAGTCGCAACCTTGATTTATATGGATCGCTAGGAGGTGCTATTGAGAGGACACTATCTGTAACAAGTAGTAGCAAATTTATCGTTGATAAGAATACACTCAGAACGTTCAATCACCCAAACGATCCGAATTACTATATTTGGTCTGTAAGAGGATCTCTAGGTATTCGTTATAACATATACTCAAACATAGGACTATATCTAGAGCCTGGTCTGAGTTATCACTTTACTCACAGTGGAATGCCTGAAAGCATATATACTGAAGCTCCTCTTAAATTTAGTCTGTCCCTTGGGTTAAATTTCAGATTTTGAGAGCTTTAAGATAAATGTTGTTTAACTCAGTTTACATCCACGGAGATTTATTGATGCTAGTATCTTAAGCGATCTTATGACAAAAGCCGAACCAGGATATCGTAAGCATGCGATATGGTCGAGACATTTTTTACAACAATTGAGCGACGTCCTCCATCTTCCTCTTTGAATTGCAAATCCTTGGTCATTCGTGCTGCGTTCGATAGGATCGTTGCAAAGGTTTTACTACGATAATAGGGACTATTGGAATCACTCACAAAAAAGAGCTTAAGGAGACCCTGTCTGTGCAAGATCCTTTCTATTCCAGCACGCTTGCCTAATAATCTGAGTTGTACTACCTTCAGCAACTCTTCAGCTTCGTCAGGTAACTCCCCAAAACGGTCTTGTAGTCTCTCCTTATAAGCCTCAATCTCTCTTTCCTTTTCAATCGTATCCAACTCCCGATACAGCGATATTCGTTCATTATCTCCAGGCACATATATCTGAGGGAAGTAGGCCTCTGCATCGGTCTCTATGACGGTCTCATACACGTATTGCTCTTCGCGTACACCCCTATTATCTACCTCATCATCATTTTCTGAAGTGTCATCTAAGATATTTGAAAACTCCTGTACCTTTAGTTCCAAAACAGCCTCTTCAAGAATTCTCTTATATGCTTCATATCCTAGATCTGCAATAAAGCCGCTTTGCTCTGCACCTAGCAGATTTCCTGCACCACGGATATCCAAATCCTGCATTGCTATATGAATACCACTGCCCAACTCAGAAAATGAGGTAAGTGACTGTAATCGACGTTTAGCATTGGGTGTCAGCGATTCTATAGGTGGCGTTAGGAGATAGCAATAGGCTTTACGATTACCACGCCCTACTCTACCACGTAATTGGTGTAAGTCGCTTAATCCAAATCGTTGAGCATCATTAATGATAATAGTATTAGCATTAGGCACATCTATACCATTCTCTACTATCGTAGTCGCTAGCAAGAGATCATACTCGTGATTTACATAATCCATCAGTACCCTCTCTAATTCTTTTGGGGGCATCTGTCCATGGCCTATCCCTACTCTTAATCCTGGGACTGCTCGCTGGAGATCACGAGCGATGTCATTCATATTATGGATCCGATTATGAATGAAATAGATCTGACCATCTCGAGCTAACTCGCTATTTATTATCTCACCCAAGACCTCCACATCATAGATCATGTGTTCAGTACGAATGGGATAGCGATTAGGGGGAGGTGTCTGGATATTGGATAAATCACGAGCCCCCATCAATGAAAACTGCAACGTCCTCGGTATTGGTGTTGCGGTCATCGTAAGCGTATCTATATGGGTTCTAAACCGTCGTAGCCTCTCCTTGATGGCGACACCGAATTTCTGCTCTTCATCAATCACCAATAAGCCTAAATCCTTATATTCAACAGACTTACCCGCTAATGCATGTGTGCCAATAATGATATCTATCTTCCCTTCCTTTAAGTCCTGGAGTATCTCCTTTCGTTCCTTGGGATTCTTAGCTTGACTCAAATACTCAATCCTACACGGAAAGTCTTGAAGCCTCTTCGTGAATGTACGATAATGTTGGTAGGCAAGTACTGTTGTGGGTACCATCACCGCTACTTGCTTACTGTCGGCAACAGCTTTGAATGCTGCTCGTATGGCTATCTCTGTTTTTCCAAACCCTACATCTCCACAGATAAGTCTATCCATAGGAATTGGCTTTTCCATATCTGCTTTGACATCAATTGTTGCCTGCTCTTGATCAGGTGTATCCTCATACATAAAGGATGATTCAAGTTCCTTCTGCATGTATGTATCTGGAGAGAAAGCAAAGCCCTTAACCTTTAGTCGTTCTGCATACAGCTTTATAAGGTCCCGAGCTATATCCTTGACCTTCTTTTTCGTTTTCTCCTTGAGCTTATCCCAGGCAGATCCCCCCAATTTACTCAATTGAGGCGGCTCCTCATTATCCTTGCTCTTATATTTAGAGATATGATGAAGTGAGTGAATGCTGACATATACACTATCGCCACCCTTGAAATTTAAGCGTACAGTCTCCTGTTGTTTGCCATTCTGATTGATCGTAAAGAGCCCACCAAAAGTTGCAATACCGTGAGTCATATGTACCACATAGTCTCCGTACTCAAAAGCTTGGATATCCTTCAGAGTCATTACCGCCCTATTCCGACGAATACGATCACTCTTCAGTTTGAAATTATGGAAGCGTTCGAAGATAGAGTGGTCAGTGAAGAGGGTCAGCTGCAATTCATCATCGATAAACCCTCCATGGAGAGTTGGGATAAGTGGCTGAAAGGTCACACCTTTGCCTTGTTCATCAAAGACAGATCTTAGGCGGCTTATTTGCCCCTCTTGATCGCTCATGATGATTGTATCATACCCTTTAGTTTGGTATTTCAAAAGTGCATCCGACAAGAGCTCGAAATTTTTATGAAATAGTGGCTCTACCTTTTGTCCAAAACTAATCTCAACTGCTTTTGAATTGGATGGAAAGTTCGTTCCAATAACTATATGATCCCAGACTTCACCTAAAAGCACCTCAGGCTTGACCAAAACTTTCTGTATCTCTTCAAGAGTAGTGAAGATATTATCCTGGGGATGGATTGGTCCTAAATTGTAAACTTCCTTAAGTGATGCTTCAAGAAAAGCAACCTGATCTACATAAATGAGAGTCTCCTTAGGTAATATTGAAAGTAAAGAGTGACCGGCTCTTTCATCTGTATCAAAAGCGGCCAGAATTGTGATCTCCTTATACTGCTTATTTGAAAGTTGCGTTTCAGGATCAAAGCTTCGGATACTTTCTAACTCATCATCAAAGAAGTCAAGCCTCATTGGACTTTCTGCTGCAAAGGAATAGATATCTATCAAGCTTCCCCGGATTGCAAAATCGCCAGGAGAATAAACATAATCAACTTCCTCAAAGCCCATCTCCCATAAATTCTCTCGTAGCTCTGATCTATTTATCTCTTCGCCCACCTTGAGCTGCATTCGTCCAGCATCATACACATCCTTATCTACAACGCCTTCAATAAGAGCCTCGGGATATGTAATGATAAACTTGGGATACTTTTCTTCTCTGACTAATTCCAGAAGTTCTGTCCGTATAACCTCATTAGCAAGATCCTTCTGACCATATCTAATGGCTCTCTTATAGAGAGAGGGGAAGAAGAGGACCTCTACTTCGTCCCCTAATAAGACCTGAAGATCATTTTGAAGATAAGCGGCATCCTCCAAATCCTTAGCTATACCGAGCATAGGAACTGAATTAGTTAGAGAGAGGGCGTTCAATAATAAAGCCGGAGCAGATCCTTGAAGTTCTGATAATGCTATTTTATCTATCCCTAGATCTAAGTTACGTAATAGAGATTTATAGGCTTTACTACCCTCAAATCTCTTAACTAAATCATTTAATTCCATACTCAATACCATTAATAAAGGTTACTGCAGTCAGTAATTTGACTCCAGTAACCTTCACTTATCTTTATAACTGTTTTTGATTATTCCTTATCCGATTCGTCATCCGCCATATTATGGAAGACATTCTGTACATCGTCGTCGTCTTCTAGAAGGCCTATCAGCTTATCAATATCGGCTCGCTGCTCTGGTGTCACATCCTTGTAATCCATTGGAATACGTACAAATTCGGCACTACTAACTTCAAAGCCTTGTTCTTCTAAATAATTCTGAATGGCAGAGTTTGATGCGAATTCTCCAGAGATTACGATTTCGCCCTCATCTTCATCTTGATCCACCTCATCAACATCAAAGTCAATGAGCTCCAAAGTCAATTCCTCGAGGTCTATTTCCTTATTCTCTGGTGGTTTTGCATGGAATATCACCTTGTGTTCAAACAAAAACTCTAAGCTACCTGTGGTCCCAAGAGTACCACCAACTTTATTAAAGTAACTACGAACATTTGCAACTGTTCTCTGGTGATTGTCCGTTGCTGTTTCTACAAAGACAGCTATGCCATGAGGTCCATATCCCTCATAGTTAATCTCTTTATAGTCCGTATATTCCTTATCTGTAGCTTTCTTTATGGCTCGTTCCACATTTTCCTTAGGCATATTCTCCTTTTTGGAGGTCTGGATCAGGACACGCAGACGTGGGTTAGTATCAGGATCAGGACCACCAGCCTTAGCTGCAATCGTGATTTCTTTACCTAGCTTAGTAAAGACTCTAGCCATATTGCCCCATCTTTTCATTTTACGGGCTTTCCGATATTCAAATGCTCTTCCCATCTTACGGTTTTAATCTAATTATCTTAATTCAGCACCAAGTGATTTGTTTAGTGCGTCATATATTTTATTCATTGTTTTATCAATCACTTTGTCAGAAAGTGTTTTCTCTGGATCTTGTAGTTCGAAGTTTACAGCATAGCTCTTCTTGCCTTCTGGTAAGTGATTTGAATCTTCATACACATCAAAAAGAACGATGCTCTTAAGCAATTTGCCTCCTGCCTTTCGTGCTACTTGTTCAATAGCAGCAAAGGTAACATGCTTATCTACAAGTAAAGCAAAATCACGCTTAACGGCAAAGAACTTAGGGATAGGAGTGAACTTCACTTCTCTATTCAAAACGCGATCCATGATAGGATTCCACTCAATCTCAGCAAAATAGACTGGCGTAGAGATATCATGCTTCTTTAATAGCTCTCGGCTAACCAATCCCCACTTAGCGATAGCATCGCCCCCTCTTAGTGTAATAATCTCTGCCGCTTCGTAAACTGCGGAGTCACCACTCTTCTCAATTAAAAGCTCCGACTGGTTAAGCCCAAGACGTGTCAGCACGTTCATCAAGACAGCTTTCAATTCGTAAGAAATAGCTTCATACTCTTTTCTAGCCCAATGCATTGGAGCAGCATCTCCTGTCATCCATAACCCTAACCTAAAGTTTTCGACAAACCCAGCAAGTGGCGATTGTTCACCCTCTTCAGCTCTGCGATAGCAATTACCAAACTCAAATAATCTTAAGTTGTGGGCTTGACGGTTAAGGTTGAAATTAATGGTCTCTAAGCCACCATGAATGAGTGTCATTCGCATAGTGGATAGATCACTAGAGAGCGGATTCATTACTTGTACAGCTTTCCCCTTTTCTATCTCATCAAGATAGTAGACTGCCTTAGATAGTGAGTTATTCAGAATCTCATTAAATCCAGCACCAACTAGTTGTTCACTAACTTTTTGCTGCATCTGAATACTAATGTCAGTAGGTGTATTTACACTAATGGTACTTGTTAACCTCTTACTTTCGGGGTACTCGTTGTAACCATAGATCCTAAGAATATCCTCAATCACATCTATATCTCTAGTGACATCGAATCTATATCTTGGCACCTCCAACTTTAGAGCTCCATTATTATTTTCCTTAACCTTTATATCTAAAGCTTCAAGAATTTCGATGATTTTTTCCTCTGAGATGGGGAGTCCTGTGAGGCTTTGAACGTTTTGAATGGTCAGATCAACCTTGTATGGCTCTAACACCTCAGGGTATTCATCATATACACGGCTAGCAATATGTCCTCCTGTCACTTCAAGGATTAGCGAAATAGCTCTCCTCATGGCATCTGGTATCTGCTCAGGATCCAAACCTCTTTCAAATCGGAATGAGGCATCAGTATTAAATCCATAACGACGAACACTTTTTCGAATGAAAGTAGGATCAAATGTAGCTATCTCTAGGAACATATTTTTAGTATCCTTCGTCACTCCCGAATCTAAGCCTCCCATAACACCAGCCAAGCACATTGGCTTTTCAGCGTCAGCAATGACCAAGTCTCGCTCCATTAATTTAATCTCATTGCCATCCAGAGTCGTTAAGGTCTCACCATTTTTAGCCAGTCGTACCTGAATTTCATCCCCTGTAATCTTATCCAGATCAAAGGTATGTAGCGGCTGTCCTAATTCGAATAAGACATAATTAGCAACGTCCACCACATTATTGATAGACTTTTGCCCAATAATCTCCAAGGCATTTCTAAGCCACTTAGGGCTATCCCCCACTGTCATATCCTTGATGACAATACCAGAGTACCTTCGACAAGCTTCAGGAGCAAGGAGAGATAATGTAACAGGCTCTTCTTCGATTGCTTTGACTTCAGGAAGCTCAGGTTTCCTCAAGGCTGTTTCATAACCATGAGTCTTGAGATAAGCATACAGATCTCTAGCTACGCCATAATGACTAGTACCATCGACACGGTTAGGTGTAATCTCTACCTCAATGATATGATCAGAAATCACCTCAAAATAATCCTTTGCCAGAGTCCCAGCTGGTATATCTGAAGGGAGTACCATAATACCACTCGCATCAGTACCAACACCAATTTCAACTTCCGAGCATATCATACCAAAGGACTCTTCACCACGAATCTTACCTTTCTTAATAACGAATGATTCCTCACCAGAGTAAAGGGTGGTCCCAATAGTGGCAACCACTACAGTCTGCCCAGCTGCAATGTTAGGTGCACCGCATACTATTTGTACTGGACCATCAGGAGAAAATTTACTGCCTAAATCTACTGTAGTGACATGGAGATGATCCGAATTAGAGTGCTCCACACAGGTAAGCACCTTACCAATAACCAGACCTTCCAAACCACCACGTATCGATTCATGCTCCTCGACAGCAGCCACCTCCAACCCAATTGAGGTTAGGATTTCAGCCACTTCACTAGGTGTTTGGTCAAAATCAACATATTTTTTTAACCAAGAATACGAAACATTCATAATCTATCTATTTTTTAATCAAAAGTTGTCATCATCAAGAATGTGGCAATCACCCACATATTACCTGCAAATTTAATACTTTATTTGATTCTATACCACCCCCCAAGCTTTCACATTTGCTTGCTGCATTTCGATTGAAGAATATTTCCCTAAACCAAACGATTTTCAAATCGATATTTATCTAAATATAATTCCTACAACTACCACTCTTATAAGATTATTAGTTGGATAAGAGGTCTAAATTCCTGTCAACTCAACATTTCTGATCACAAGTAATTTATTCTATTAGTGAAGTAACATTTAGAGATGTTACACGATAGATTTGTTAACAAAAGTGATAATAAGGGATTTATTTATTCCACTTAGAGAATATATGTATATTTGATATACACTCTATATTTGGAGCATAACTGTAATATTAAAACATAAAAAAACACAATTTACTTATGAAACTACCTTTTTCGGAATCCTATCGTATTAAGATGGTTGAACCTATTCATAAAAGCACTTACGAAGAACGTGCTCATTGGATAAAGGAAGCGAACTATAATCTTTTTGGTCTCAAGAGTCAACATGTCTTTATCGACCTCCTTACCGACTCTGGTACAGGAGCGATGAGTGATAGGCAATGGTCAGGAATAATGTTAGGAGACGAAAGTTACGCAGGAGCAAGCTCTTTTTACAACATGAAGGAAGCGATTAATAACATATTAGGCTTCCCTTATTTTCTACCAACGCACCAAGGAAGAGCTGCTGAAAATGTATTGTATTCTGCTACTATAAAAGAAGGAGACATCCTACCCGGAAATTCTCACTTTGATACCACTAAGGGACACATCGAATTCAGAAAAGCTGTTGCACTAGATTGTACCATTGATGATGCAGCTGACACCGAAAAGGAAATGCCCTTCAAGGGTGAAATGGACCTTAATAAACTGGAGGATTGCTTTAAAAATAATCCTAAAGAAAAAATACCTATGTGTGTCCTTACCATTACAAATAATACAGCTGGAGGACAACCTGTATCCATGAAAAACATTCGTGAGACAGCCGAACTTTGCAAGAAATACGGCATCAAACTTCAGATAGATGGAGCAAGATTTGCTGAAAATGCATACTTCATAAAGATGAGAGAAGAAGGGTACAGCAGTAAATCCATTAAGGAAATCGTAAAAGAAATGCTTAGCTATGGTGATATCATGACCATGTCAAGTAAGAAAGATGCTATCGTCAATATGGGCGGTTTCTTAGCGATGCGTGATGAAGAACTATACCATAAGTGCCAGATGTATAGCATCATGAATGAAGGATTTCTTACCTATGGTGGTATGAGTGGTAGAGATATGAATGCTCTCGCTATCGGACTTGATGAGGGTACTGAGTTTGACACTCTTGACTCTCGCATCAAGCAAGTAGCTTACTTAGGACAAAAACTTGACGAGTATGGTATTCCATACCAAAGACCTGCTGGAGGACATGCCATCTTCTTGGATGCTAAGAAAATACTAACTCATGTTCCTAAAGAAGAATTTATAGCTCAGACACTAGGTATCGAACTCTACCTAGAAGCAGGTATAAGAGGCGTAGAAATTGGTTCTCTATTAGCAGACAGAGATCCAAAAACTGGAGAGAATAGATATCCTAAGCTAGAGCTGCTAAGGCTTGCTATCCCTCGAAGAACCTATACAGACAATCATATGAATGTAGTCGCTGCTGCGTGTAAAAATGTATTTGATCGCAGAGAAGAGATTACGAAAGGATATGTTATTAAGCGAGAGTTACCAGTAATGAGACACTTTACTATTGAATTAGATAAAGCGAAGTAAAGGATTAGCCATAATAGATACCTATAAGTAGGTATTATTTTCAAATAAAAGTGTATATTTGCAGTGGAAACTAAAAGTAATAATTAATTTATACACTAAATAATTTGAATTAAACGTTATGGCACACTTTATTGAAGACTCTTGTATCGCTTGTGGCACTTGCCAACCAGAATGCCCAGTTGACGCAATCTCTGAAGGCGATATCTATGTAATTGACGCTGATGTTTGCATCGACTGTGGTGCATGTGCAGAAGCTTGCCCAACCGGCGCTATTGTAGCTCAGTAATTTAATTACAACATACAAGCTTAAAAGAGCTCTGTGGAAATTTCCATAGAGCTCTTTTTTATTATAGTTCGTTTGATAAAAGTTGAGGACAGAAGGATACCCTATTCTGGGGATAAGATACCTCAAAGTGTATCATCCAAGAAATGCCATCTTGTATGAATTTCAAGATAAAAGGTAAACAAATACCATTGAGACTTACCGACTTTTATAGAGGCTTAACCGCTTTATTTCATTCTACGGATGATAGAATAGGCTTTGTAGAATCCTAAGTTACCTGCGGCACTTAGATCGGAATCTCCTTTATTCTTCTCACCAATAGAGTAATGTGCAAGTCCTCGATTGTAATATGCAGCTCCCATCTTGGGCTCAACAGATATAGCTCGATCATAGTACTCAATTGCTTCTATATACTGTCCTAGAGATGCATAAATATATCCTATATTGTATAGTGCTGGAGCATAATCTGGAACTAGCTTAAGTACGGTCTCTAAGTCTTTAATCGAGTCTTGAGCTTTTGCTTTTTTTAGCAAATACTCTTTTGAGTGGTTAGGATCTTGTACGAGATCAGGGGTATTGCTCTTTTGTTTATTCTCAAAATCAACTTCCTTCAGAGTTGCTTCGTAAGCCAGATACCTTGACACCGCTCTCTGAAATAGAGAGGCTGGATCATCTGGCATGGAGTCTAAAATTAATGAGAATGTCGCTATAGCCATCTCGTGATCTCTAAGCGTTACCTGATCCATAGCGTACTTTAATAGTTTATCAGCACTCATCAATTCATTAGGGTTGAATTCTTGGACCCGCTGTAAATGCATGTCTACCATATCCTGACTTAATTGAGGAACATGTCTTACCACCTGAATAGCATATTCGCTCTCTGGTAACTCCAACTTACTGGCATACTTACTAACGGCTTCGCTCCTAATCTGCTCACCAACGACCACATAGTAAGAGAGCTGATACATAGGTTCAGGAGATATAGCTACATCTCTATCCTGAACACGACCTCTGATGCCGTCCTCCTTATATAAGTCATTATATCCTTTCTGCTGACTATTATAGACCAACATCTTGAACTTTTTGATATTCTTGTCACGATCATCTCGAACATCGTTCATCTCAGACGCCTCTTTGTCGGCTTTGGCCTGCAAGTCAGCAGCTTTGCTAAGAGTGTTGGAGTCGTACATGAGTTTAGAGGCCTGATATAAATCTTGTTTTGAGTCATGGGCTAATCCCATCTTCTCTTTTGCTTCGGCTCTTTGAACATAAGCTGGTACAAAGGTTGGGTACCTCTCAATAATCTTATTGAGGTCTGAAATAGCCAAACGATAATCACCTATTTCATTAGAAATAATAGCTCTATTGAATAGTGCAAAATAATTTTCGGGATCCAGCTGAAGCACCCTATTGAAGTCCTCCTGTGCTGCATTTCTCTCCCCTACCTGTGTGCGTAATAGTGCCCTATTATATAAGGCTAATGAGTTATTGGGGGCTAAATCTACTGCCTTAGAATAGTCAGTCATAGCACCTCTAATATTCTTCCTTTGATATCTAATCAATCCACGATTGATGAATAGCTCTGGCACTTTATTATCATAGTGAATGGCTTCATCCATGTATTGCTCCGCTTTCTGATATTTAGACTGATCATACGCGATTCCTGCCATAGCGATGTAAGCACCAGTCAGATCTGGAGAGATTTCTATCGCTTTTTCGAATAAATTGATCGCTGTGATGGTATCATTTTGTTCAAGATGAAGTCCCCCATCAATCATATATCCAGGAGCATAAGATGGGAAAAAACGTTGAAGATGATCCAGGGCTTTCCTTGCTGATATCGTATCATTCATAGCAACATTCAGTAGAGCGGAGTTATGGAGTGCCCCCTTATGATCTGGATTACTATTAAGCACTACCTTATAATCCTCAATAGCTAATGAATCCTTACCCAAGGAGTGCCTAGAGATTGCTCTCAGATAATAGGCTTCACCAATATATGGATTTCTCTCAATACATGCGTCTGAGTCAATCTCTGCTCCCAAATAGTCATCCAAACTAAATTTTGCCAAGCCCCTATAGTAATAGGGCTCAGCTCTATTCGAATCATTCTGAATCGCTGAGTTAAAATACTGAATGGCTAATACGTAATCCTTGAAGTATATGGCATTCAAACCGATTGATATCACTCTATCAGTATCAATCTGTGCTTTGAGTGGAGTTGCTAATCCGCCCAGTAATAGAATGTATAATATCCAGATACTCCAAGCCTTTTTCATGACAATTATATTCTACTTTGTTACCATCTTATAGCTCGCCGACACATTGCCACGACTCATTTTCTGAAGTTTTTTCTTAACCATTTGCTTACGCATTGGGCTAATTTTATCAGTAAATAAAGTTTCCTCCAGATGGTCATATTCATGTTGGAACACCCGAGCATTGAAGTTATGCAATGTCTCCTCTACTAGTTCGAAACGTTCATTCAAGTACTTAACCGTGACAGAGGCTGGTCGCTCCACCTTTTCAGAAAGACCAGGTAAACTCAAGCATCCCTCCCACATACTCACAACCTCTTCACTACTAGAGATAATCTCTGGGTTAATCACAACCCTCTTAAAGTCCTTACTATCCTCAAAGTCTTCTGCAACTGGAGAGGCATCAATGACAAATAAACGAATGGACTTTCCCACTTGGGGAGCAGCCAAACCTACTCCATCCGACTGGTACATGGTCTCAAACATATTTGCAATAAGCTTCTCAAGACCTGGATAATCAGCTTCTATCTCTTTTGTCTCCTCTCTTAGAACATCTGTTCCATATATGTATATCGGTAATGTCATATCTATTTGTAGCTATCTTTATACACTTTACTTTCCATAAAATCCTGAAGAATGATTACAGCACTGACCTCATCAATTAGTCCTTTTTCCCTTCTAGCCATCTTCTTAATCCCCCCCTCTATAACTGCTCTATGAGCCAATACGGAGGTATATCGCTCATCGTAAGGGATAATCTCCATATCTGGTAATAATTTCTTCAACCTATTCACCACGGGTCTAATGTACTGCATACTCTCGGACTCCGTATTATTGGCCTGCTTCGGTAGTCCTATGACGATCATATCAACTGGCTCTTTGGCACAATAATCCTTGACCCAGTCGGGTAAAAGATGTGTAGGCTGATAACCTAAGCCACCAGGAATGATCCTCAATGGATCAGTCACAGCTATACCACACCTTTTTCGACCTATGTCAAGACCTAAAATCCTACCCATTTTGCTTTCCCTCTAGCTCCATGATGCTCTTATGAGTGACAGGATCGATAACGTTAGCAGCTATATCGAGCATCGGACGTAATACAAAACGCCGCTCCCTAAAGTGAGGATGAGGAATTTGTAATTTCTCATTATCAAGAATAAGATCTCCGTACAAAATGATATCTATATCACAAGTTCGGTCAAAGTGCTGTCCATTCTCACTTTTTCTATCTCTTCCTAGATCCAACTCTATTTCCTGAGTCACCCTCAATAACTCAAATGGCTCTAAATCTGTTACCACTTTAATCGCTTGATTAATAAATGGGTGTTCTGAAACAAAGCCCACAGGCTCTGTTTCATACTCCTCAGAGCATCGCTCTATCTGCCCTACTCTCTCATTAATTAGTTGGCGAGCCTTTTCCAACTGCTGGCGTCTATCCCCCAGATTTGCACCTAGTGCTAAATATACTGTAGTCACTTCTTTTTATTAATCAGATGATGAGCATTGCATCTCCATAGGCACCA
Source organism: Porphyromonadaceae bacterium W3.11 (assembly GCA_030434245.1). Taxonomy (NCBI): domain Bacteria; kingdom Pseudomonadati; phylum Bacteroidota; class Bacteroidia; order Bacteroidales; family Porphyromonadaceae; species Porphyromonadaceae bacterium W3.11. The sequence continues at coordinate 24,348 of JAUISX010000001.1, read as the reverse complement.
AAGCGATACCCTTCTTCAATGGCCACCTTATAAGCATTCATTACATTGTCGTAACCTCCAAAAGCAGCCACCATCATCAGTAACGATGAATATGGCATATGGAAACCTGTAATCATAGAATCTGCCACCTCAAAATGATACTCAGGGAATATAAACTTTCCAGTCCAGCCATCATAAGGCTTGATAAAGCCGTCTGTGCTCACACATGTTTCGACAGCTTTCATGGAAGTGGTACCAACAGCACATACTCTTTTAGAGCTTCGAATCGCATTATTCACTAGATCACAGCAATCCTCATTCACTATCATTCGCTCTGACCCCATCTTAAACTTAGATAAGTCATCGACATCAATCTCAGAGTACATAACCCTGCTTGCATGTAGGGTTAGATATGCAAAACGACAATCCTGCAACTCGAGTCGCTTAAATAGCTCTCTACTAAAGTGAAAACCAGCAGATGGGCCTACTACAGCACCCTCTTCAGTCGCATATATTGTTTGGTATCGTTCTTCATCCTCAGGGACTACTGGACGTTCAATATAGTCAGGAAGTGGAGTCTCCCCAAGAGCAAAAAGTGCTTCCTTAAACTCTTCGTGCGTACCATCGAACATAAACTTTAGGGTACGCCCTCTTGAGGTAGTATTATCAATAACTTCAGCTACCAAAGAATCATCCTCTCCAAAGAAAAGCTTATTGCCAATCCTAATCTTACGAGCTGGATCCACCAATACATCCCAGAGTAATGACTCTTTTTTCAACTCACGTAACAGAAAGACCTCTATCATCGCATTGGTTTTCTCCTTGTTTCCTAATAGCTTAGCGGGGAATACTCTGGTGTTATTTAGGATAAAGACATCATCCTTTCCGAAATACTCCGTTAGATCCTTGAACAGCTTATGAGTAATCTCCCCCGTCTTTTTATTAAGAACCAACATCTTGCTCTCATCCCTATGGTATGATGGATGTAGTGCAATCTGCTCCTTTGGTAGTTTGTAATTAAATTGTGAAAGCTTCATTTATCCTTCTATATATCTATATAATTAATTGTATTCTTCTAATTTTTCTCTGATGTAATCCTGAATTTGCTCTACTTGAATGGCTTCATTTACATCAAAGTCCCCTACCCGTGTACGTCTTAGCTGGGTGAGGTGTGCTCCACTCTCTAGAGCTTCACCGATATCCCTTGCAAGAGCACGAATGTATGTACCTTTTCCACAAGTTACTTTGATATCAACATATGGCATTTTGTACTTAATTAGCTCTATGTCATATATCTGTATAGTCTTGGGTGCCAAGGTCACCTCCTCTCCTTTTCGAGCCATACTATAGGCTCTTTTACCATCTACTTTCACAGCGGAAAAGACAGGTGGCACCTGTGATATCTCACCCACAAATGTTGCTAGTACATCTCGTACGCTATCCTCTGTAATATGACTCGTAGGATATGTGGCGTCCACCTCCTTCTCTAAGTCATATGAAGGTGTGGTCTCTCCCAGTTTCAAGGTCGCATAATAGACCTTTTGTTGCTTCTGGACTTCCTCTATTTTCTTAGTGTATTTACCAGTACATAAGACTACAACACCAGTAGCCAATGGGTCAAGTGTCCCCGCATGTCCTACCTTCATACGTTTGACGTTCAAGGCACGACTAAGCTGATTACGAAACTTATATACTACATCAAAACTAGTACGTCCATAAGGTTTATCAATGACCACAAACATTCCCTCACTAAAGGGGTTAGGTGGCGGTACTAGAAGTCTCTTACTCTTTATATCGTCTGTCATTACTCCTTACTGAAAGATCGCTAAGTCCATCCCTAATAGAATCATCAAAATGATGGCACCACCGACAATGATACGATAAATTCCGAAAGCAAAGAAACCATGCTTCTGCAAATACTTGATAAAATACTTTATCGCTATCATTGCCACTATAAATGAGACCACATTTCCTATGATTAGCGTCTCTATATTATCACTCAATATACTGAGATTACCATTTTTCCAAAACTTCAATAGTTGATATACTGAAGCCCCTAACATCGTAGGCACCGCAAGAAAGAAGCTGAATTCAGCCGCAACCTTTCGTTTCAGGCCCACGGCCATCCCTCCAACTATAGTACACATGGAGCGTGACATGCCAGGCAAAAACATTGCAATAGTTTGAAAAAGTCCAATAACAAAAGCATTGTTGTAAGTCACAATACCGCTCATATTATTCTTAATCAGCTTATCAATAAAAAGCATAATCACCCCACCTACAACTAGGTTAACAGCTATAATCCACGTAGAGCCTAGTGCCTCATCCACCCAATCACTAAATAAGAGTCCCAAGACGACAGCTGGGATAAGCCCGACTAGTAACTGAAAGTAAAAACGGAATCGGCTCAAAAATCGCCTTATCTTAGAATGATTCCCATGCCACATATCACTAGGTAGCTCAAAACGAAAAAAACGCTTAAGATAGAGAACCACTACTGAAAGGATAGCCCCAAACTGTATCATCACGGTAAAGGCTTTCACATACTCTGTGCTTTCAATTCCCATTAACGCCTGGGTAATTACCATGTGACCAGTACTAGAGACTGGTAAAAACTCTGTTAATCCCTCTACAATAGCTAATATGATTGCTTCGAAAACGGTCATCCTTGCTTCTTAATTATCACTTTTATTTGATTTATCCTTCCAAATCACAGCCACCAATACGCCTAAATATCCAATCGTCAGTATTATCGGTGCTACACTCGTCCGCATAGTGTTGAATACCTCAGGATTGAAGCTAACACCATCTTCGGATTTTCCACCTCCCATTAGTATATACCCTATTACAATTACGACTAAAGACAGTAGCAAAATAATCAAATTCTTCAGGGTAAAGCCATAGGTTTTATGGACCACTCCTTTGTTGTTATCTTTCATAAAATCAAATCTGTATCTATAGTAAATTAAGCTCGATATAGCTTATTCACATCCATATGTAAGTATTTAGTGACCGCTGAAGCAGCAGAGAACCATGAAATTAAAATACCTGCAATCAGAACTACTACTGCCACGATTACTGAATTTGTATCGGTCAGTACTGCACGCATTAATGGATAGTTAGTCACCATATAATACCATGCCCAACCCAATAGACCAATAGCAATAATGGCCGCAATTATTCCACTCCAGACATTGTATCGAATAAAGGGACGACGAACAAAACTACTCGTAGCCCCGACCAATTTCATCGTATAAATAGAGAATCTCTTAGAGTAAATAAGTAGTCTAATAGTATTATTAATCAGCACTATCGAGATAAGCAAGAGCAGTGCTGCCACCACAATCATCACTAAGGTCATCGTTTTGATATTCTTATTGAGCTCATCCACTAAATCATTTTTATAACTAAGAGATTCAGTCAATAAGTACCCTCCTAATTTATCTTCGACAATACTAATACTATCCCTATTAGATACATATTCAGCATGTAGCTGGACTTCAAAAGTAGGAGATAGTGGATTCCATCCAAGAAAATCCTCTGGATTGTCACCTAACTCTTTCTGAAGCTCGGCAAGGGCTTGCTCTTTAGAATAATAAGTGACATCTTTAACAAACGGTTCACTCCGTAACTGACGCTCCATTAGGGATATCTCTGATGGCTCAGCATCCGGAGATAACAGTATCGTAAAGTTAACACTTTCACGGACATAGTCCTTCAATCCATTCCCCACTAACCCAGTCATCGTCACTACACCAAGCAGAAAAAGTACCATCGAAATACTGATGATGCTAATAATCCTAGAGTGTATAAAGTTAGGTGATCCCTTCTTTCGTTTTTTTTCTGACATATATTCGTACTATTATCAATCCGTAAAATTGCTACAACTCCCTGCAAATATACTAATTATATCTTTTCTTTTGGACACCCTAAGCCCAAAAAGATGGGTTCATGACGATGAAGAACTCAGAAGAAAGAGTATTATTCATCGTTATTATGACACCTAATAGGTCCATAATCATTTAAGTACACACAAACATGACCTCCATTTTTTTTCAAAGGGTTTTAACTAACTTTCATACGATCTTTATTCATTAATCTCTAAACAACGAATTGATAGACTTTTTTCAGAAGAAAACAAGAGAAGACACTCCTATATTGAAGATGAAATTCTTCTCATAGGAAACATTTTTTCTTCTCATATGAAAAAAATATTCTTCACATAGGAACCGTTTCTGTTTATTATAACTAAAATCTTATCTGCTCTTGCCTTCCCTCAAAAAAATCTCATCTCAATGATTGCCATACGTCTTATAGCTTTTATATCAACATATTATAGGTTTATTCTTAGTACATGATAGTATCCCGAAATTTATCTTCAAAACAGTGTACGAATGGTTGGGAAAATTAGAATATACATTTATTATCACTAAAAAACTATTCTGCCTTTTTAGTTGACATCTAAGAGACATAAAAAAATACACATCAAAAGAGCATCTATAAAGTTCAATACATCACTTTGTATCCTATAATTGTAAAGAGGAAGCCAAGCACTAAAAACACCCAGAGTAAGACGGCAATCGATAAATATGCAACCAAACAGAGACTTAATAGCTAAATAACTACAAAAAATATAGCATTTTTTTAGTAGCTTTGCGTGATAAATCGTGACGATTCACGAACGAATGTAGAACCAAATCATAACTATTTAACTTATGATAACAGCAGACCAATTACAGAATGTATTGGAGCGCCGCGATGCGCTAAGGGGGTACCTTTGACATCGATGAGAAGAAAATACAGCTGCAAGAGGAAGAATTAAGAACTCAGGACCCACATTTCTGGGATGACCCCAAAAAGGCTCAACTCCAGATGAAGGTAGTCCAAGGTATCAAAAAGTGGATTGATGGCTTTGAGGAGGTTGATAACTTCGCTGAAGAGCTCAAATTAGCATTTGAATACATAAAGGAAGACCTAGTCACAGAGGAAGAGATTGATGATCTCTATGCTAAGACCATAGCAACCATTGAGGATTTGGAGCTTAAGAATATGCTTCGTGCAGAAGAGGATCACCTAGGAGCTGTACTTAAAATCAACTCAGGTGCAGGTGGTACAGAAAGTCAGGATTGGGCATCAATGCTATTCCGTATGTACATGAGGTGGTGTGAATCACAGAATTACAAAGTTACTATTACCAACTGGCAAGATGGTGATGACGCTGGTATAAAGACAGCTACCCTACAGGTGGAAGGCGACCTCGCCTATGGTTTTCTTAAAAGTGAGAATGGGGTTCACCGTCTAGTGCGGGTATCACCATATAATGCTCAAGGGAAACGAATGACATCATTCGCCTCAGTATTTGTAGTACCCCTCATTGACGACTCCATAGAGATCGCGATTAATCCCGCCGATGTTTCTTGGGATACCTTCAGATCGGGAGGTGCTGGAGGACAAAATGTCAATAAGGTGGAGACTGGAGTACGCTTACGTTATAACTACACAGACCCTGATACAGGCGAAACGGAAGAGATCACTATCGAAAATACTGAGACTCGAAGTCAGCTAGATAATAGAGAGAATGCTATGCGACTACTGAAGAGTCAATTGTACGAAAAAGAGCTTCAACGGAGAAGAAAAGCACAAGCCGAAATTGAAGGCTCTAAGAAGAAAATCGAATGGGGTTCTCAGATACGAAGCTACGTATTTGATGATAGAAGAGTAAAAGATCATCGGACTAATTATCAGACATCTGACGTTACAGGTGTCATGGACGGAAACATATCTGATTTCATTAAAGCCTATTTAATGGAATTTTCAGGATCATAACTTTTAAAGAGGTAATTTGATAATCATAAAATATAATTTATAATGGCATCAACAGCAGATTTTAGAAATGGCATGTGCCTCGATATCGATGGCAACTACTATGTAATTGTGGAATTTTTGCACGTAAAGCCTGGTAAGGGTCCTGCGTTTGTACGTTCAAAACTAAGAAATATCGAAACTGGTCGTATCCTCGAGAAGACTTGGAGCTCTGGGGTAAAGGTAGATGAAGTGCGTATAGAGCGTCGACCATACCAATACCTATACAAGGATGATATGGGCTTGGTCTTTATGCACCCAGAGACATTTGACCAGATTCATATCCCAGAAGAAAGAATCGAAGGCGTACAGTTCCTAAAAGAAGGCGACACTGTCGAAGCTATGGTTCACGCAGATTCTGAACAAGTATTAACTTGTGAATTACCTGCACACGTAGTTCTTGAGATCACCTATACAGAGCCTGGTATTAAAGGAGATACTGCTACCAACGCTATGAAACCTGCAACAGTAGAAACCGGTGCTGAAATCCGTGTACCATTATTCATTGACAATGGAGAGAAGGTTATCGTGGATACTCGCGAAGGTGCATACGTAAGTCGTGCGAAAGAAAACTAATATCGCATCTTAATACCCCGCACTACATTAAAGATCGAGGGTGTATCAAACACAGTTTTGATACACCCTCGATCTTTTAATTTATCCCCCACCCCTCACATACATGACATTACATAGCAATTATTGGTGTCCGATAACTCAAAGCATCCCCTTGAAGCATTTCTATGGCGAGAGTGCCGATGCCATCAAGATCCAAATATGGGTAACCCTGATAGTGGATCTGATCTGCTTTTGATGGTAATGAAAAGTGGGTTAACGCACTCTTGGAGCTTCTCTGGACTGGTAACTATGGTTCAGATAATGCTAATGTACTATTTGGGCTTATACAGCTTCTTTAATCATCTGGAAAAGAATAGGAAGCATGTGATTTCAATTAAGTCTCTGACGAACCTCCATTGCCCTCTCTTTTTGATTAGGGGAGCTTGGATTTTTAAAATGAGAGTCTCAACCGCATCATTTCTGCGATTGAGACACCTCATTATACACTTTTACAGTTTTATCGGACACCAATAATTTTCTTAATTGCACTCATAGATTAGGAAAAGAGAAGTTCGTAAACAAGGGGAGTGGCATTTATAAATAAATGTACAGCAAATATCGAAGCAAATGGATGATTGCCTTGTCGTAGGTGATAGCCAGTGGCAAGGAGAATTCCAGGAAAAAAGGCAAATACAACATAAATAATTGAGTAAAAATGAAGCGAAGCAAATACAAGACCACTAACAATGATAATAAGCCATATTCGTTTTCGAAAGAATTCTATCTTACTCAATAAATAATAGGGAAGTGCTTGAAAAAGTGCGGTCTCAACCAATGGTGCTATAAGAATAAAAACAACATAATCAAAAATACTTTGAGGAGGCTCAAAGTTATGCAATATGTCTAGCTGGATCCCACTAAGCTGAACCAACATATTAAAAATAAGATTCCAAAGACACCCGACAGCCCAGAAAACACCTACAAACAGTGGAGCTGGGACATTTTCAAGCCACCTAAAAACCCTGTTCATACTTGTCTATTTCTAAAATGTATAAGTGGGAAAACAAATATTCCTCCAAGTGTAATCGCAATCATATCATACCAATCGCCTTTACCTAATATCATATCTAAACCTTCAAACAAATAATTCCCAAGCACAATGCATGCTAGTAAAACATACTTCCACCTAACTCCAAAAATCTCAAATACTTTTGGATCTCCTGAAGAATAGATTTTAAATACTAAATACCCTAAAAGCACAGAAGAGAAACTTGGATTATTATTTACAAACGTAAGCCCATCACTGATTTCAAAATTTGCATAGACATATGGTCTGTATAGCTTAACAATACAAATGTGAATTATAAGCAATAGCAGAATTAAAGTAATCTCTGAGCGCGGAGTATACGCTTTGAAACGTTCTATTGCTTTACTAAATATGTTCATACTCAAGTGCTACTTTACTTTATACCCGAATTATAACCTGCATTAAGCTGTTTGGCAGTACTGTTGGGATTGAGATCTACATAGTACCAACCGCAACTACACAAGCGCCTAATATCCAATTTTCCACCATAATTGTACCTGTTATAACAGAGCCTTCTCCTCCGGCCACAGATTATGCATCTTCTTGCATGGGCTCCAATCCCAACACATTTAATTCAATCTCTTTCATTCGATTAATCTTCTTAGTTATAATTATAGTTGTACATCGTTTGGCAAAGGTAAAAAAATGGGGGGAAATAACCAAATCCTTGAGCAACTATCTTCGGACATTACGTGTTCCTTAACGAGCAATCGTAACCTCACAACGCTTATCGATATTTCTTTGGTATTTTTCTTTTTTTTATAAAGATGACTGATGTAGGCTTCTCTATAATCGTAAGGAGTACGGATTTACTTCTGGCACTACACTAATGACGATTTCCATTTCAAAATCTTTAGATTTTTTCCCATCTGCTTTTTGGGGTCTCTCGTGAATACTTATTTAGCCTAGTCTTCTTCTTTTGAAGCTATAGATATTACGCTTCCTTTTCCTAAGTTTGTCTAGAAAGTGTTGAAATTCTTCTCCTAGTTACTTATCCTTTCTAGTGACTTATATCTCGTTTCATGAGAGGGAGTCCAGAGAAGCAAGAAAAAACGAACATATCTCGCACCAATTCCAATCGAGGCAAAGCAGTTCGGCTTACGTTCCCAACTGCGTGGGATGTATGCACAAAGGGGATTGAAAATCAAAAACTGAAGGGGATTGTAGCCAAACTAGAGTATTTTGAGAGTTTAGGTTGCCTTATTACGTGCTCTGGGAAGAGGTCGCTATATAAAGGAGAAGTGCCGTAACTCATTGTAAATTACGGCACTTCTTAAATCCTTAGAACCTCTTTTGTTAGGTCTCCAGAGTACTTCATGTGGAGATGGAGGATCTTGTACCTATATCTCCTTAATCGTTATAAGCCACAGAATTCCATGTGACTACTTTTTCTACTGTAGCAAAATTGTAGCAGGATTTTGAATATCTACTGACTACCATTCTGATTACCTATTGAATATACGCTTATACTCTCCTCAGTGGTGCAAAAATAGCTAAAATTGAACTAACAGCCAAACCTCTGTAAATTACTTTCTTAACCTATTCTCTGCTACAGAGACAGGTGCAAGGTGCAAGCCTCTATATGTAGAAGGCTTGCACCTTGCACCTGAGAGCCCCTCAGAAGTAATCAACCTGCAATCTTCTGCCTCAAGCAAGTTGTTGAGCAAACAATGAGGAATTTTGCAATTACCATTGCAATCAATTCGCATGCAGGAAGTTAGAGTATTCTTAACTATTAATTATGCACCTAATGAGAAAACACTTGCAATTGGTGCATATTCTTGCAATAATCGGGTTGGTACATTTCTTAGGTGCTGGTAACTTTAACATATGAACAGAATAAATATAATTCTGAGAGAATTGAGAGAGCAAAGGAGCCTCAAACAAGAGGATGTCGCTGAAATGCTCAATGTTTCACCTAGTACCTATTCACGATGGGAACGAGGTGAAAAGGAACTATCCTCAAGTGAAATTGAGAGAATTTCTCGTGTGTTTTTTGGCAATGAATTAAAACTATATGCAATACTTGCAAGTCCTTTGATAGAATCATCACCCATCACAAATATCACAGTGTCAATATATACTGAGGAAGCATACAAAAACCTATTGGTGTATTTGTCATCTTGCAATCCAAAATCAATAATTATAATTCAGAATTCAAACCAATGGAAGTAATAGGATTTGAAAGTGATGCTTTTCAAGATCTTTTAGAACGGATTAAGAAGATTGAGGGCTTTGTCGAACGGAGCTCCTCACTCCTTCAAGAGATAGACGAAGAGCTTGAGATGACCTCTAAAGATGTGATGAACGTATTAAACATATCAAAGTCCACACTCTATCGATGGCGAAAATCACAAATGATACCATTCCGATTTACTGGCAATGGTGATGTACGCTATCCTTATAAAAGTGTATGTAATGCTATTAAGAGTAAGCGACTCACAGTTGTGGGGCTTACTTCAGATGATGCCCTAAGAGAATTAATCAAATACAAAGACAATATAATATTAAGCTGTTGTTCAACAAAATCGATAACAGAAGAGAGTGATGATTGATAAAGAGCAGATATTAAGTCTAACGCAAGGAGGTTTGAATGTGTATAACCACTACTTGGGTTTCGAAGTGAACACTCATAAGAACTTCAGAAGTCCCTTTTATGACGATAAAAAGCCTTCATGCCATATCTACTATGATGCTAAAAGTACATCATACAAGTTTCATGACCATGGAGAACCGAGTTACTCTGGAGACTGCTTTTGGTTTGTTGGAGAGCTTTATGGATTGGATACGAGGAGAGATTTTCTTGATATTCTCAAACTGATAGTTCAAGACTTAATGCTCCCGATAAGGGTAGCAGATGATTATCCGTCACGTTTTAACAAGCGTCATGTTCAGAAGAAATGGGTTAGACCTAAAGCTATCCAAGAAGAAGAGAGGATAGATGATAAGCCATATAAAATCCAAACGATGTCCTACTCGCAGCCCTTTCTTACCTTTTGGGGAAGGTATGGGGTAGATGAGAATACACTCAAGAGATACAATGTCATCAATATCTCTCAGTTTGAGTCTATCAATTCTCAAGGTGAGGCTTATACTATAAAAGCGACTGGCACGGAGCCAATCTACGGCTATAAGGGGTATGATTATGTCAAGATTTACAGACCTAATAGTACGAAGCTACGCTTTTTATATGGAGGTAGGAAACCTTCTCTCTATTGTTTTGGGCTTGATCAAATACCAACGAAAGGTGATGTTCTTTTAATCACTGGAGGAGAAAAAGATGTTCTATCACTTGCAGCACATGGTTTCAATGCAATCTGCTTCAATAGTGAGACTTCAGTAATTCCTGAGAGCCTAATTGATGGATTGTTACTTCGTTTTAGGCATATTGTGCTCCTATACGATGTTGATGAAACTGGCATTCGAGAGAGTGAAAGACAGAAAGTAGCTTTGGAAAAGTACAAGGTCAAAAGTATTCAACTGCCACTGAGTGGAGGTCAATTTGAAAAGGATGTCTCTGACTTTTTCTCCCTTGGACATACATCAGAAGAATTAAGAGGTCTTATAGCTTCTTTACTTCAAGAAATTTACTCAGAGACTCTGATGATGATGAAGTCATGTGAGATAGATTATGACAATCCTCCAGACTTGTCTAAAGCAATCGTTTCAGTAAATCATGTGCCACTAGGAACTCAGGATAATTTGTTTTGTATAACGGGTGGTGAGGGAACAGGTAAAAGCAACTTTGTATCTGCCATTCTTGCTGGAGCAATGAGATATGATGCTCTTGTACCAGAGGAAACTCTTGGATTGGAGGTGAATCCTAATCCCTATGGCTTAGCTGTAATACATTATGACACCGAACAATCAGAAGCACAGCTATATAAAAATCTTGGAAAGACCTTGCGACGAGCATCACTGGTGCAGGTTCCTTCTTTCTATCACTCTCTTTACTTAGCCTCTTTATCTCGACAAGACAGACTTAGGTTAATCAGAGATAGTATGGATTTACTCTACCACGAACACGGAGGCATCCATTTGGTAGTTATAGATGGAATTGCAGACTTAATTAGATCAGCCAATGATGAGAGTGAGAGTATTGCTGTAGTTGAAGAACTATATCGCTTAGCAGGCATCTACAATACATGTATTATCTGTGTGCTTCATTTTGTTCCAAATGGAGTAAAGCTTCGAGGCCATATCGGCTCTGAACTTCAGCGAAAAGCTGCTGGGATTTTATCAATAGAAAAAGACGACAATCCAGAACTCTCCGTAGTCAAAGCACTTAAAGTGAGAGATGGTAGCCCTTTGGATGTACCGATGATGCTTTTCGGCTGGGACAAAGAGTTGGACATGTTCGCCTACAGAGGTGAGAAGTCCAAGGAAGAAAAAGAGAAAAGAAAGACGGTTGATTTAGCCTCTCTTGCCAAGGAGATTATGGCTGGGCGTGAGGTTATATCCTATAGTGAATTGGTTGATGCCGTGATGGAGGAGATGGATGTCAAAGATAGGACGGCGAAAAAGTACATAGCTTATATGAGAGATCAAGATATCTTATCTCAGGAAAACAGTGGAAACTACATAAAAGGGAAGCTATGTCATACTTCTTAAATGAACCTCCTGAGTCTTCTGAGCACAAATCCGAGTTTGAGCTTCTTAAGGAGATGCTTGTCAATATGGAGGGTAAGCTAAATCAATTGCTTGCCCTCCAAGAAACGACTGTTCACCCTCCTATGAGACCAGAATACTTAGATATTATTGATGTGTCAAAGCTCTTGAAAGTAGAGCAAAAGACTATCTACAACTGGGTGTCTCTCGGCAAAATACCTTTTATCAAAGCTAATGGTCGTCTCCTCTTCTTGAGGCACGAAATAGATGAAATGCTTCGTAGAAGAGATGAATGGTAACTACAAAGTTAAATTTGAATATGTTTTGATGGATCAAAGTAATTGTGTTCATTTAAGGAGATGTACCCCAACTGGTTAGTAACACACCGTGTTCTGCCAATTACCCCATTAATATTTCTATGAGAATGACCATAGATCCAATAGGCTATCGAAGTCTCTTTAACGAAATCACTCAATTCAGATACAAACGCCCCATTCAGTTTACTGGTACTAAACTCAGGGGACATTAAAGAGAATGATGGGACATGATGAGTTGCTACAATAATGCGTTCTGCCGTGCTTTGAGAAACACTATCCTTTATAAACTGTAGGCACTCATTATGTTCTTGATTAAAGCGTTGCCATGTTAGTGGCTCACCACCTGCTTGGATTTTTCGAAAGTCTGACACACCTAGTTCAGTCAAGTAGGCATTTTTAGCATCAATTTTTGCCCATAGAGTAGACACAATAAGTTCAATATTGTCTCCTATAGGCACAACAGCATTATAGAAGCAAGTCACATTACTCTTTATAGATCTACTCCAACCTCGGTTCATCAAATCCAGATCATACCCTTTATAAAACTCATGATTCCCAGGTACAACTATGACTTGTTCGTAGTTATCCGAAGCCCAATCCCAAAAAGGGTGATTACTAAATTTGTCGTCACCTATATAGCCTATGTCTCCAGCTAGGACTAATATAGTTCCAGAAACAGTCAGAGGATTATACTTGAGATAGCGACTGTTGTCTCTGAACTCCAAGTGAAGATCAGATGCGTATTGAATCTTAGTCATGAAGCATAAATACCATCTCTAACAACTCTACTAATTGTTCTCCTGAGACATTGTGGAGTTTGATGGACTTAAAGAAATCTTGATTTGGTAATTCATTCCTCACGATTTCGCAGAAAGTGGTGAGATCTTCCTTTAGTGTATTGGGTAGAGTAAATCTTTCTGAGGGAGCCAGCATTGCGACCAATCTGAAGACATCTTTCTTGTGCTTGTCAACATTCTTCTTATCAACTGTATATCCTTTAGCTCTCCGCTCAGATAAATCAAGAAAAGCTTTAGCTTTAAGACATATCAAGCTCTCCTTATTAGCAACTTGGACTCCCTCTATTTGCTCACTATTCTCAATCGTATAACCATAATAATCATCGTCCATTAGTATAGCGGACAAACTCGAAAGGTCATCTGAAATAGGAACAGGTGTTATGTGAGCATCTTCAGGGAAGTTAATCAGACCAAGATTTCTAGAAAACAACTCTAGTTGATACGGGAAATCTGCCTGCTTAGGCTTTAAGAACCTAAAGTATTCATGTTTTCTTCCTCCGATAACATTGTCTCCTACTTCTCTTTTCTCATAGTCTCCCGATTTAATAAATTCCCAAAAGCGAGTTACGAACTCCCTTGACAGAGCCTCTACAACCAATATGATATCGATGTCTTTGGTCGCTCTAGGCACTTGTGCATTGACATACTCATGTACCTCACAGGCAGTTCCTCCTATGATAACATAGTTGTCTTCATAATCTTGGAAAAACTCTCTGAATATCTCAAATCCTCCTACCATTCTATTGTTTCTAACAAGTGTTCTAATTCTATTTGTACTCGTTCGTCTTTGTCGTTTATCAGCGACAAGTATAAAGATAGTTTATCTACATAACCATTGAGACTCATCAATGTCGGATCATACCTCCAGACCTCAATCATATTCTTGCCAAATTGTTTATCTGTCACCACTCCCAATTCTTTGAGTCCTGCCCGAAACACAGCGTATGTATCGTACATGTCAGGATTCAGCATAGTGTACTTCGAAAGAGCATTTATTCCACTTTTAATTCCTCCTTCTAGTGTTACATCCGTAAATAAAACTCTTTCAACCGGAGAGGTTAAATATGGGAGAGCTTGTTCCCATATTTCGCGTTTCGGCAAGGATATCTCTATATGCTTAGTTTTTGCCCCTCGTAACCCTATCAGCTTATGCTTCGTCAACCATCTAATAGCTCTATTGATAGTGGCATAGGAGACAAAAAACTCTTCTGCAGCCTCTTGGGTGTTCTTCCCATGGATTGATTTTACTTGTATGTGATACAATAACATACACTGAGCCATAGGGGGTATTGTATCTCCTAAATCAACATTCCGATTCTCCTCCTTTTTTAAGTTAACTAAGAGGTCTGGGATGAATAGTTGTTTACCTGGGATCACAAAACCAACTCTTTGGTTTACCAATCTAAGCTGATTATATGAAGCTAGCCTTTGAGGAGCAAGAACCACGGGCTTGCCTATTTTCTCTTCTATTATAGATAAAGTCTTCTTCATTTGAAGGGGAGCAAAATCATCCCCATCCTCTATACAAGCAAGAACAACCTCGTTGCCTAACAACTTAGTTTCAAAGAATCTAAAGCTACTTGAGATGTACAATGGAAGCTTAGCAGATTGGGCTCTATCAATCGGCTTTATCTTTATCATTTTACCTTCAATCGTACCAAGGTAATCTTCTAGCAGACAGATATAATCATTCATAATGCATAAAATCAACCATATGTGATTATGTGCAAATATACTGATTATATATTCATACACAAAGGGATTGTAGATTATTGTGGAGTAGAAAGTTTACGACACATTACAAAAATCTGAACGAAGCACCACAAAAACACCGAGTGAAATGCCACAAAAACACAGAACAGCAAGAGTAAATACACCTTACTTATCGCAAATTTACGGTAAATTTGCGACAAGAAAGACATCCTAATTCGCTTTGATATTGCAATTTACAGAGAAGCGAATTTTTATCGCAAAAGAATTATATCTATCGCCACTTGGGACGGTAGCCGTTCTTGGGTGAGTCTTTGTTGGGCTTTTGTGATTGGCTTTCTTGTGGCGTTGTAGAATCAGGCATTGATACCTGACGCGATTGTGTGGGGCTTTCACTGATTTGGTTTGACTGCTGTTGCTCGGAGCTGTCATCAGTGTCGGAGGCAGGAGCGAGGGAGAGCGCTATTTTGCGGTCAAGCTCGGAGGCTTGGCTCTTTAGGGAGCGAAGCTCCTCCTCTTTCTTCCAAGAACCATTGGCTATCTCCTTGTAGGTGGAGATTGAGGAAGTCACCTTTGTGAGTTCCTTCTGATGACTCTCAATAACCTTAGGAATACGCTCTAGTGCATTGACGAAATTGCGACAAGCGAGCTTCGGGTCGGTTGCCAAAGCTCCATTGTTGTAGGTGTAGTAGATATTACCCTTGCCCTTCACGAAAAATCGGTTTTGCGTCAGTGCAAACAGTCCATCCTTAGCAGAACTCTCCGACTTCACGAGGATAGGAAAACCATACACCTGCCCTACCTCTAGATAGTCATTGCCTGTACGAGCTTTGTCTGCTATCTCGTGCAATCGTTCAGCTATCCTCTTTTCATCAGCTACTCCTTCTACACCCTTTATCACGATGGAATTGAGTGGCAGTCCTGCTTCATCGCGTAGGACCACACTGTTGTACTTGCTCCAGTCATTCTCAGCTTGAGCAATTCTACTCTTATGGATATTCGCCTTAAACTCAATCTCTCCAATTGTATTCAGTGCCTGGTCACGCTCCCGATTAAAAGCCTTTCGCTCCGATTCTAGAGCAGTAATCTTCTTCTCTAATTTTGCCTTCTCCAAGAGGTCGGTATTACCAGAAAGCACTGCCACATACTCTGAGAAGTTTAGTCCGCTATCCTCATCCATAGCTCCCTCATCAATCGTGCGACTACCGAGCGAATTGCTCTTGAGCTGATTGATAAAGAGCTGCTTATTGTGTAGCAAATTGAACTTATAGCTATCCAGCGACCGCTCTACAGCATAGATAATTATGTCCACCTTGTTAGCCGCATGGAGCTTTGCCACCTCGTTACCCTTACGGACGGCACGCCCATTGCGTTGTTCCAAATCGGAAGGACGCCAAGGCGTGTCGAGGTGATGCACTGCGACTGCTCTTTGCTGTGCATTCACCCCAGTACCCAGCATCTCAGTAGAACCAAATAGCACCCTTACCTCTCCTCGGTTCATCGCTTCTACCATTGCCTTCTTCGCCCGCTCCGTCTTACACTCTTGGATAAATCGCACTTCTGAAGATGGGATACCATGATCCTCCGTCAGTTTTCTCTTAATCTCTGAGTAAACCGACCACTCATTGGGCTTGTAAGTCCCTAAATCGGAAAATACAAACTGAGTCCCCTTCTGCTTATCAAACTTCTGATAGTACTCCCAAATCATCCTTGCGCAGTGAGAAGCCTTATTGTCAATGTGGTCTGAGTACTTTTGAGAAATCATCCTCAAATCAAGGCTCATCTTGCGGGCATAGTCTGTGGCGATGAGCATCTTTGCCTTTTCCTCACTCTCACTCAGCGGTGCACGCCCCAAGAGTTCCGCATTACCCGTCTTGGCAAACTCCATCAGTTTGCCAATAAACTCTTCCTGCTCGGGTGTGGGCGGTATGTTGTGGAGTATTTCGTCCTTCTCGGGTCGGTCGATACCGATGTCCTTGGCTGTGCGAAAGTCGCAGATCTCCGCATAGAAGGAGGCAAGCTCTGGCACCTTGATAAATGTCCTAAAACGTTCCTTCTGGATGATTTCATTGGTAACTGAGAACTCATAGTCCGTGGACTTCTTGGCGAATACGGCAGCCCAAGCATCAAAGGTATTAATACCTTGTTTCTCCAATGCTTGTGGGCGTAGGTACTTGAAGAGTAGATATAGCTCTGTCAAACTATTAGAGATAGTAGTACCCGATAAGAATGTAGCCCCCAAGTCTTTGCCTGACCGCTCCTGAATAGTGCGTAATGCAAAGAGCATATTGAGAGCTCTTTGTGAACCATCTGGATTACCTAAGCCACTTACCCGACTGTGACGGGTGTTAAAGAGTAGATTCTTAAAGCGATGACTCTCATCCACAAAGAGGTGGTCAATACCCATCAGCTTAAAATCCACTGCGTCATCCTTACGCTCTGTAAGGTCATCAGCAATGGTCTTCAGTTTGACCTCCAAGTTTTCCTTTCGCTTCTCCAACCCCCGTAACATACTGCGAGATACCTCCACCCCTTGTTGCCTAAGCACCTCAAGGTTTTCTTCTACCGAGTCTAACTCTTTTTGAAGGATAGCCTCCTGCACCTCCAAGGATTGAGGTATCATTCCAAACTGCTCGTGTGTCAAGATGATACAGTCCCAGTCATTATTCTTGATGTCGTTGAAGATGCGTTGGCGGTTCTGCTTCGTAAAGTCATTCTTCCCAGGATAAAGCACCTTGGCATTGGGGTATGCCTTGCGAAAGGTATCTGCAATGTCAAAGACATTTGCTTTCAGTCCAATAATCATTGGCTTATTAGCTAGCCCTAGTCTCTTCATTTCATAAGCAGCTACGCACATAATGAGCGTCTTGCCAGCTCCCACCTCGTGGTCGCAGATACCTCCACCATTTGTTTTCAGCATCCAGACCGCATCCTTTTGGCTCTTATAGAGTGCAGGGATACCCAGTCCTTTTAGGTCAAGATGAGGAAAAGTCTGATGTGTACCATCAAAGTCGGGACGGACAAAGCAATTGAACAGCTTATTGTACCGCTCAGCCATCTGTTCCTTAAAGGTCTCAGGCTGTCTTCCTAACCAATCGACAAAGCCTTGCCGTATCTCCTCAATCTTGGAGTTGGCTTGCTGAATCTTCTCCCCATCCCTTACCTTAATCGTCTTCATCATACCCGACACTGGGTCTGGCACCTCCTTACTCTTATTGATTTCGGGGATGGTGTTCTGCAGAGCATGTCCCAATAGCTTGATACCATCATACCGCCTAAACTCCCCCTGCACCGCATACTTGTTCCATATATTGGCATTCTTACGCTCACACTGTACAGCATACTCATCCATATTGGCGTGGTACGAGACATCCACCTCCGTGCCAAAGAGATCCGATGCAAAGAGCGAATAGACCTTACTCGGGATCCATCGCTCCCCTAGGTTGAAGTCTAAGTCGGCAAAAGGGACAGGCGTAGGAATAGCAGCTTTGAGAGCCGAAAGACTTCGCTTCGCCTCTTCCACGTCGGGATGCTCCAAGAGCCATGACTCCAATCGCTCCGCTTTCTCAATGACATTGCCCGAGATGTACTTATCGGCAATCTCGTAGTTACCCACCTCGGGATTATAGAAGATACGGTCTTCTAATTCGGTCACGAGGTCGCTCTCTTCTGTTTCGGGGAGTAGCGAAGCCATATAGCCCAAGTCCACCTCCCCAAACTTATTGAGCGAAGCCGAGAGTGCCTCCAAAGGGTTTGCCACGACTGTAAGCTCCTCATTTGAGAATGCGGTAGGGTGGTCAAAGATATCTGCCTTAACCAGCTTTCCATCGATGCTTCGCTCCAAGAAGAGCATCTCTACCCCAGTAGCATCCATCTTGATAAGGTCCACATTGGAGCGGTCATTGAAGTGTCCTCTTTGTGCTACAAAAGCATCGTAGAGGCGATTGAGCTTCTGTCGCTCCTCCTTATCCTCCACCCGATTGTGAGCCTCATAGTCATAAAGACGGTGATAGCTGTCCCTTATCTCCACATACTCCTTTAGCTTCGAGAGCTGTCCATAGGACAAGTCCATCGGATTGAAAAGAGGACTACTCTTTACTCCCGACAAGAAACCGACCTGACCATTCTGAACCACAATGGATCCATCACGCAGGTGACTATCGGGAAGTGAGAGAAAAGGTCGAGGAGATGTATCAAATACCTTCTTCACCTCTTTAATGGGCTTACCCTTATTGGGTATAATATCCCCCTCCTCATCAAAAGAGAAGAGTGATGGCTGGGTCATCTTAGGAGTAGCTCTCTTGGCACTCCTTTTTGGAGAGGCAGGCTTAGCCACACTTTGTTTTGACTTCTCTTTCTTCTCAGTCTGAAGTTCCTTATTGACCCGATCCACCTCCTTTGTCCATTGGGTATATTCCTCTGGAGCAAAAAGTGGTAGCATGGATGCCTCAGACCTCTCATCGTACAGCGTTGGGTCATCTATCGGGTGATGATCATCGTCAAAGTACACCAACTTACCACCCATCTCCCTCGGTGCTTCAAAGTCAGTGCGAATAACCCTCTCCTCCTGCTGATGCTGCTGCTTCTCATAGAGCTTTTGAAGTGAGAGTACTGGCACTCCCTCGGGAGCGACCTCTTCCTCCACTTCCTGCTTATGTGTGTATTGCTCCCCGACGTACTCCTTTAGTTCCTCAATCTGATGAAGCGGTTTCGGCTCAAAGTAAAGGTCACGCTCAATGCCTAGTCCTCTCACCTTTACCTCTCTCATCTCAGCAAGGGACATATAGCCTAGCTCCCAGCCATAGCCCATAGTGGTCAAGCCAAAACCGATTTCCTCCTTCGGGTCATATTCTAGAATATAAGAGGTGTAGGCACCCATCGGAAAAAAGTAACGACCATAGGCGACCTTATCCCCCAATAGCTTTATCTTCTCCGTGGCATAGAGCTTAGGGATCTGCTTTTGCAGTGGCTTAGGCATCAGGTCGTAGGCATTCTCAGCCTCTTTTTGAACCACCTCCTGCTCCTCTTGCTTTACTTCTTTCTTTTGCCCTAGCACTCCAGTCTCATAGAGGGAGAGGTCAAATTGTTTACCCATATCTATAGTCAGTTGCTCCCTAATTTCATTGGCAATCCCCTCTACACCGCCTTCGTGGGTATAAACCCAAGTGGGCTTGCCGTAAGGGTCGCTTCCTATTCTTTTGTCTGTAGCAATAATCCGCTGGCGAGCTTCTTCTCCCTCAAAAAGAGCATTGTGGGTAAAAGCGATACTAAAGCCATCACCCTTAGACACAGCATAGCTCTCAATAAAGAGCTTCTCCGTGGGAGTCAGCTCTTGCTTATTACTCTGCTTCTGTAGGATAATCAAGTCGCTCCCCACCTCTGTCCCAGCATTTTCTGAAAACATGCCAGAGGGGAGTCTCAGTGCAGAGACAAGGTTACTATGCTCCATTAGATACTTGCGAATAGGCTCATTTTTAGGTGAGTCCAAGACACCTCGCGAAGTAATGAATGCGAGCAACCCGCCCTCCTTCAGCACATCAAGCCCTTTGACAAAAAAATAGTTATGAATTGCCTTGGTAGAAGCCTGCTTAATGACCTCATCACTCTTGATGAAACTTCGGTCATAGACCAAGAAGTCTCCAAAGGGAATATTGCTGGTGATGAGTTCGAAGCCACCTCCTTCTGCCCCAAGGTCGTCCACCTGCTCAAAGGGTTTCTGATAGACTTGTATATTGCCCTCGCCCATCGGGTAAAGGGCTTGCATCATACGAGCGGTTAAGAGGTCTTTCTCCAAGGCATACACCTTGGTAGTTGGTGAAGTAGCAAAGGCAGTGGTGAAAGCTCCCATACCTGCCGATGGATCGAGCACACGATTGAGCCGAATGCCACTGCTCTCTATCCCCTGAGCAATCGCATCTACTATCCGCTGGTCGGTATAAAAGGAGGTCAAGACACTCGACTTAATGCTATCCCAATACCGCTTCGCCATATTCGCATCCAGAGCATCCCGATAGATGAGTTGCTTCAGCTGACGAGTCGGTTCAAAGAGCGACTGCTCGCTCATAGCCCAATAACGGATATCCTCATCGCTGTCGGTGCGACTGAGGATACACTTTAGCCCTCCGAAGCCTTGATAGCGGAGCAGTTGCTCCCGCTCTTCAGTAGTCGGTAGTCTCCTCTCTTTTTCCAGTCTAAGGATCACTCGTATTGCCTCGCTATTCTCTAGCAATACCTTTTTCTTATTGTATGCCATATCGAAATCTTACTATAGATGAGCAATACTTTCTCAATAGAATGAACGCTATAGGTATCAGACATGAACGACTGATAGGATATCCCTTGAACCTTATAGCTATATGGCATGACCCTTAATATATACTAATCACCTACTTTAATATATACTAATTGAGCCAATTAATATATATCAAAGGTTCATGCTTTCGGCATTAAACGCTCATGCGTGATAGCTATCTCGGTTGCCTTATATGCCCATACCGCTTATCTCCGTGGGGTGTTCCTACTTTTTCTTGGCTCTCACCTCAAACTCAAAAGCGGCGGAGAAGTCCTCTTTTAGCACTAATCGGGCATTGAATTTCTTACCAGCCTTACTGGTCATTCCTTTGAGGGTGGGTGTTTTGCCCTTAGTGATGAGGTCTTGGATATTGCTATCCGAGAGGAAAGTACCACAGAGTTCACGAAAGACTTTGAAGCCACAAGCTTCATCTTTGCACTTCGCCACCTTATTGTAAATAGCAAAGCTCTCCTTACCACACTTGGGACACTTGTAAACTGGGTACTGCTTGGTAGGTACAGTCAGTGCCAATAACTCACTACATATTTGGCGAGTGTACTCCTTGATACCCTCCTCGAACTCTCCAATATCTAAAGCTCCTGCTTCAATAGCAGCAAGAGAGAGCTCCCAATTGCCTGTCATCTCTGCATTGGCGATCTTCATCTCTTTCACCAACTCAAATACCTCAAGTCCCTTGTCGGTAGGGATGAGAGACTTCTTCTCCCTACGGATGAAATCTCTAAGGATAAGGGTCTCAATGATATTGGCTCTTGTTGCTGGTGTGCCGATACCACATTCCGCAAGAGCTTTCTTACTCTCCGTGTCCTCGACCTCTTTACCAGCATGTTCCATTGCTGAAAGCAGGGTCGCCTCTGTGTAGAGTGGCTTTGGTTTGGTGGCTTGCTTCAGTAGCTCGGCACTCTGTAGGGATAGAGTTTCGCCCTCCAAGATAGCTGGGAGCTTATCCAACTCTTCTTCTTCACTCTCTTTCCTTTTATCGTCCCTCTTACGTTGTACTACCTTCCAGCCAAGGGCAACTGATCGCTGACCTTTCCAGATGAAATGATGTATGCCCTCTGTCATCTCTACCTGCATTCGCTCCTCCTGGGAGGGTGGCAGGAATGCCTCGACAAAGCGATGGGCAATCATCGTGTAGATGGTTTGCTCATCCGCGGAGAGCATCGGGGACTCCTCGCCGGTCGGGATGATAGCGTGGTGGTCAGTCACCTTGCTATCGTCCACAGATTGGCGATTGAGAGGGATAGGAAGCGTCTGCTTCAGCACCTTGGCGATGAGCTTCGGGATTTCCTCAAAGAGATCCTCCGAGATATAGCGACTACCCGTGCGTGGATATGTGGTTACCTTCTTCTCGTAGAGGCTCTGAGCGATAGACAAGGTCTTGTCGGCAGAGAAACCGTGGCGACTATTGACTTCCTTTTGGAGTGCGGTCAGGTCGTACAAGAGAGGTGGCGGTGTCTCCGTCACCTTTCTTGTGACCTTAGTGACCGTAAGCGAGCCGTGAGAGCGGAGCTGTGCGAGCATACTCTCGGCTGCCGTTTCATTATCATATTGCTCCAGAGAGTTGGCTTGGAGCGTGAGGTCGGGGTGGTTGATGGAAGTGGATAGCTTCCAGTAAGGCACTGACTGAAACGCTCTATTCGTGAGGTAGCGAGAGCATATCATCGCCAAGGTGGGTGTCTGAACTCGCCCGAGAGAGTAACCGCCACGCCTTGCAATAGACATGGCTCTGCTGGCATTTATACCTACGCACCAGTCGGCTTCGCTCCTCGCTTTAGCGGAGAGGTAGAGGTTGTCGTACTGAGAGCCTGGCTTTAGATGACTAAGTCCCTCATTGATAGCTTTATCTGTAAGCGAGGAGATCCAAAGTCTTTGGAAGGGCTTTTGGCAACCAAGGTAGCTATAGATGTAGCGGAAGATAAGTTCGCCCTCTCGCCCCGCATCTGTGGCAACGATGATTTGGTCTGCCTTGGTAAAGCAATGGCGAATAGCCTTGAGCTGCTTGATGGCTGACGGGTCATCGTGGTACTCCTTATCCTTGCGGACTTGTCGCACTACCAACTGGTGTGGATTGGGGAGTATCGGCATGTCGTCTGCTCTGTACTCCTTAAATCCATATACTTCGGGCATGGCAAGAGTGATAAGATGACCAAATGCCCAAGTGACGAGATAGCCATTCCCCTCCATATAACCGTCCTGCTTTTGGCTTGCCCCAACGATTCGGGCAATATCACGAGCCACAGAGGGCTTCTCTGCAATAATACATGTAGTCATAGTCTATGGGGGATTAGAGTTTACGACCTCGTGAGACCTTCTTCTTCTCAGCTTGCTGCTCTGCCTGCTTCTCTGTAGGCTGGGTCTGCTTAGGTTTGAGGGGTTCTTCCAACTTCTTTGTCGCTTCGTTGGTCTTCCCCTCGATATTAACCGCCACTTGGGTCTTGTGCTCTTCGGCTACCGCCTCCACCTTATCGGCAGACTGCTTCTTGTCGGGATTGAGGCGGAAGAAGCGTAGTCGGTTCTCCTCGGGCATCAGCTTGACATAAGCATTGAATGACTGCCCCTGCTTATCCACCATATTCTTGAGATAGAGGGTGGCACCATTGGAGAGAGCTTGGTGCTGTTTATCGCTGAGTTCCAAACCACATAGCTTCTTGGGAATACGAGGCTGTTGCTGCTCCTGTGACTGCTCGTGTCGCTGTTTGTAGCTCTTGGTATTGTCAAAGATAAACTCAATGCCTTTCTTCTCCGCATTGACTTGGAGGGTCGCATCAAAAGGTTTATTGCTCTTGGAGAGCATCCCTTCTACTTTCACCGCCTTTCCCTCCACGAGGTCTTTGTACTGCTGGTCGGTCAGCTCTACGCCCTTTATCTCCTTCGGAATGGAGACTCTATCTGCACGGAGGGCAACCAACTCATTAGTCAGTGAGTCGATGGATACGTAAGCGGCAAATGGCTCACTGCTCTTGGGTGTCAGTTCTACTACCTTACCAAGGTTTCCCGTGGTCTGAAGTGTCGCTTTCTCATCATCAGTGAATTTGTACCCCAAATATGGGTAATCGAGCTTCGGTTCCTTGCGGATGTTGTGGATGGCTAGACCAATCTCGCCATTCTCATTGGTGCGAA